>JAZJXM010000078.1:0-8776 GCA_040390915.1 Pseudomonadota bacterium | reverse complement strand
TCTCCCGCTTGCGTTCACGCAAGCGGGAGAGGTCTGACCCCGGTTTTGTTTTTCCGCCGGTTTATGCCGGGAACACGCCGGTCGACAGGTAACGGTCGCCACGGTCGCACACGACAAACACGATAGTCGCGTTTTCCACCGTCTGCGACACGCGCAGTGCAATTTCGCAGGCGCCGGCGGCCGAGATGCCACAGAAAATCCCCTCTTCGGCCGCCATCTGTTCCGACGCCGCCTGGCTCACGCTCTCGATGCGGTCCACGCGCGCCTTGTCGTAAATTTTCGGCAAATACGCTTCGGGCCATTTGCGAATGCCTGGGATTTGCGAACCCTCTTCCGGCTGCGCGCCGACAATCTGGATCGCGTCGTTCTGTTCCTTCAGGTATTGCGACACGCCCATGATGGTGCCGGTGGTGCCCATGGCGCTGACAAAATGGGTGACCCGCCCCTCGGTGTCGCGCCAGATTTCCGGCCCCGTCGATTCATAGTGCGCGCGCGGATTGTCCGGGTTGCCGAACTGGTCGAGGATGATGCCCTTGCCGTCCTTCTGCATCTGCTCGGCCATGTCGCGCGCATATTCCATGCCGCCGGTCTTGGGCGTGAGCAAAATTTGCGCGCCGTAGGCGGCCATGCTCTGGCGCCGTTCCACCGACAAATATTCCGGCATCAGCAGCAACATCTTGTAGCCGCGTATGGCCGCCGCCATGGCCAGCGCGATGCCGGTGTTGCCGCTGGTCGCTTCGATCAGGGTGTCGCCCGGCTTGATCTGGCCGCGCTCCTCGGCCCGCTTGAGCATGGACATGGCCGCGCGGTCCTTGACCGAGCCGGCCGGGTTGTCGCCTTCCATTTTGCCGAGAATAATGTTGTTGCGGGCAACGGCGTCGGCGCCCGGCAGGCGCTGCAAGCGCACCAGCGGGGTGTTGCCGATCGTGTCTTCAATGGTCATGTAGGGCATGGGAACTCTTTGGCGGTAAGAACAAGGTGTATTCTAATCCAGCAAGTGAGTCGGCGTATGAGAGTGCGCAGTGAGCTGGTAGACTTGCCAGACCACACGCCGCCACAGGAAGCGTTTCGCCATGGATACCATCTCCGCACCCGATTTCGCCCCTGACAATAGCGTCACCGAGCGCATGCAGCAATCGCTGAACAAGTTCTCAGCGCGCAGCGCGCAGATTTTCCCGGAACTGACGCCGCACGAGCGCGCGCGCTTGCAGCGCTTTGGCACGCTGCGCCACTGGAACGACGGCGAGGCCATCTTCATGGCCGGCGGCGCCAATCCCGGCATGCTGGTCATCATGTCGGGCCAGGTGCGCATCAGCCAGTGCGACGGCATGGGCAACAGCAACAAGATCGTCGACCACGGTCCCGGCCAGTTCACCGCCGAAGTGGGCCAGCTGTCGGGCGCGCCATCGCTGGCCAATGCGCACGCAATCGGCGCGGTCGAGGCGCTGGTCATTCCCACCGAGGCGATGCGCGCGCTGGTGATCGCCGAAGCCGAACTGGGCGAACGGGTGATGCGCGCGCTGATCCTGCGCCGCGTGAGCCTGATCGAAGCGGGCACCAGCGCCCCGGTGCTGGTGGCGCCGCCCAACCACCCCAACCTGTTTGCGCTGCAAAGCTTCTTGTCGGCCAACGGCCAGCCGCACATGGTGCTCGACCCGGCCACCAGCGCCAACGCGGCCGCGCTGGTGCGCCTCTACGCGCCCGGCCACGATCAATTCCCGCTGGTGGTATGCCCGGACGGCGTGGTCAAGAAAAATCCCGGCCTGGCCGAGATGGGCCGCTGCCTTGGCATGCTGCCCGACCTGGACCCGGACAAGGTGTACGACGTGCTGGTGGTCGGCGCCGGCCCTTCCGGCCTGGCCACGGCGGTGTACGCGGCCTCCGAAGGCCTGTCGGTGCTGGTGATCGAAAACCGCGCCTTTGGCGGCCAGGCCGGCGCCAGCGCGCGCATCGAAAACTACCTCGGTTTCCCGACCGGGATCTCGGGGCGCGCCCTGTCCGGACGCGCCTTCGTGCAATCGCAAAAATTCGGCGCCCAGGCAGCCATACCGGCCTGCGCCGAACGGCTGCTGTGCGACCAGTATCCGCTGCGCCTGGCCATGACCGACGGCAGTTGCGTGCAGGCGCGCGCGGTGGTGCTGGCCTGCGGCGCGCGCTACCGCAAGCCGGACCTGCCCAACCTGGCCACCTATGAAGGATGCGGCGTGTACTACTGGGCCTCGCCGCTCGAGGCCAGGCGCTGCGCCGGCGAAGAAGTGGTGCTGATCGGCGGCGGTAATTCAGCCGGCCAGGCGGCGGTATTTTTGTCCGCGCACGCCAAGCGCGTGCACATGCTCATACGCGGCCCGGGCCTGGCGGCCAGCATGTCGAGCTACCTGATCGAACGCATCGCCGGCACCAACAACATCACGCTCCATACCGATACCGCCCTGACTGCGCTCGAAGGCGATGGCGAATGCCTGGCGGGCGTGCGCTGGCAGCGCAAGGGCGAGGCCGAAGTGAGCACCGCGGTACGCAGCGTATTCCTGTTCGTGGGCGCCGATCCGAATTCGCTCTGGCTGGCCGACTGCGGCGTGCAGCTCGACCAGCACGGCTTCGTGATGACCGGCACCGACGTGATGATGGCGCGCTGCCGCATCACCGGCCAGATGCTCAACCCCGACGGCTCGCTGCACGGCCATCTGGAGACCACGGTGCCGGGCGTGTTTGCGATCGGCGACGTGCGCGCCGGCTCGACCAAGCGCGTTGCCGCGGCGGTGGGCGAAGGCGCGGCGGCGGTGGCGCAGCTGCATTCCTACCTGGCGCTGGCGCAGCTACGATAATTCAGGTGCGCTCGCCCGGCACCAGCCGGTAACCGACCGCCGTTTCAGTGAGCAGGTACTTCGGCTGGGCCGGATCGTCTTCCAGTTTTTGGCGCAGATGGCCCATGTAGATGCGCAGGTAGTGGCCATTCTCGGCGTTCGACGGTCCCCACACGTCCTTGAGCAGTTGCGGGTTGGTGACCACGCGCCCCGCGTTGACGGCCAGCGCCGCCAGCAGCCGGTACTCGGTGCGCGTCAGGTGAACCGGCGCGCCGGCCTTGCTCACTTCACGCTTGCCCAGGTCCACGCACACGTCGCCAAAGCGCAACAGGCCGCCGGCATCGGCTTCGGGCGAGCGCTGGCGGCGCAAGCTGGCGCGCACGCGCGCTTGCAGTTCGCCCACGCTGAATGGCTTGGTCAGGTAATCGTCGGCGCCAGCGTCGAGCGCGGCAATCTTGTCGGCCTCGCCGCTGCGCGCCGACAGCACGATGATCGGCACGCTCGACCAGCTGCGCACGTCGGCGATGAAGTCCTTGCCGTCGCCGTCGGGCAGGCCAAGGTCGAGGATGATCAGGTTCGGCTTGCGCGTGCCGGCGTCGATCAGGCCGCGTTTCATCGATTCGGCTTCGGCCACGCGCCAGCCTTCGCCTTCGAGCGCCATGCGCACGAAACGGCGGATCTGCGGTTCGTCCTCGACCAGTAAAGCCAGCGGAGTTGTGTCGCTCATGGTGTGTCCTCAGTCTGGGGGCGGCAATGCGGGCGGCGTGCCCAATGCCAGCCGAAATGTGAATTGGGCGCCACCCTGGGGCGCGCCGCATGCGTCGATAGTGCCGCCGTGCGCCTGCATGATGGCGCGGCAGATCGCCAGGCCAAGGCCGACGCCGGGAATGGGCGACTCGCGCTCACCGCGCGTGAATTTATCGAAGATAGCCTCTTCGCGTCCGGGCGGCAGGCCGGGACCATCGTCCTGCACCGACACCGCCAGCTGGCCGCCGGCAGTGTCGGCCACGATCACGATGTGCGCCGTGGCCGGGGTGTATTTGGCCGCGTTCTCGAGCAGGTTGCACAGCACCCGTTCGATCAGCACCGCGTCGTAGTGCGCCAACGGCAGGCCGGGCGCAAGGCGCGTTTCCACCACCCGCCCGGCCAGCAGCCAGCGGCAGGCGCGCAGCGCGCTGCCGACCGCCTCTTCCATGGTGTGCCATTGCAGGTTCAGCTTGACGTCGCCGCCCTGCATGCGCGCCATTTCCAGCAAGTTCGACACCAGGGTGCTCATGCGCAGCGCTTCGTCGCGCAGCGCCCCGGCCAGTTCCAGCTGCGGCGCCGCCAGCGCCGGGCGCGACAGCGCCAGCGATTCGGACAGGCCCACCAGCGACGTCAGCGGCGTGCGCAGGTCGTGCGACAAGGCCGCCAGCAGCGAGTTGCGCAGCCGTTCCGATTCCATCTTCACTTCGACCTGTTGCGCCACTTCGACGTAGTGCACCCGTTCGAGCGCGATCGCGGCCAGTGCGCCGAAAGTGTCGAGCTGCTTGCGCTGTTCGGGAATCAGGATAGAGCGCGCGTCTTCGGGCCAGATCACCAGCACGCCGCGGGTGCACATGGGCGCCACAAGCGGCAGGTAGAAAAACGCGTTGGACGACATGGTGGCGGTGCCCTTGCCGGCCGCCTCGGCGTGGTCGAACGCCCACTGCGCCAGGCCCATGTCGATCACGCTCATGACCGGTACGCCATCGCGCCCGGCCCTTGGCGGATAGTGCAGGCGATGCCCGTCATCGGGCAGCAGCAAGGTGGCATGGGCGTCGAAGGTGCGCTGAATGAAATCGCGCGTGACGTCGAACACCTGCTGCGTGACCAGGGTTCCCGACAAGCCGCGCGCAAATTCGTACAGCGCGCGCGAGCGCCGTTCGCGGTGACGCGCCACCCGCGCCTGGTAACGCAGCCCGGCGGTGAGGCCGCCGGTGATCAGCCCGACCGACAGCATGACCAGGAACGTCACCGCGTACTGCAGGTCGCCCACAACGAACGAGAAGCGGCGCGCGGCCAGCATCAGTGCGGCCACGCCGACCACGGTAGCCACCACCGACGCCTCGCGCCCGAAACGCACGGCCACCAGCACCACCGTCAACAGGAACAACATGGCGATATTGGCGAAGTCGAAATACGGCAACAACGGCGCGGTGATCACGGCGGTGAACAAGCTGGCCAGGGCGCCGAGCAAGTAACGCTTGCGGCGCGAAGTCGGACGCGGCTGGTCCCCGGCGCTGCCGGCCGGCGGCAGATCGTCGCCCGGCGCGATATGGGTCGCTTCAAGCTGCGGCGCCAGCGCCGCGATGCGCGCGGCCAGCGTGGCCGCCAGCGGCAAGCGGCGGTTGCGCGGGCGCCCCAGTATGAGGCGCGTGGCGCCGATCGCGCGCGCGTGCTCGGCCAGCATGCCGGCGATGTCGCTGCCGGCCAGTACCGCCGTGATCGCACCCAGGTTTTGCGCCACCTGCAGCGTTTCGAGGATGCGCTGGCGTTCGGCCGACGCCAGCCGTTGCAGCTGCGGTGTTTCCACATACACGGCATGCCACGGCACGCCCGCTTCGCGCGCCAGCTGGGCACTGCGTTCGACCACGCGCAATGCGGCGCCGCCCGGCCCGACACAGGCCAGGCAGGCGCCGGACCGGGAAGATTGCTCTGATTGATTCATGCGGCGATTGTGCCACATCCATTGCCCCGGTTCGGGCCCGGACGGCCATTTTTACGCTTTGTTTACAGCGCCTGCCCAACTCTTTACGCCGCTTTTAGCCGCCGCTCTGTAGCCTCAATACTGAGCAAAAATCATTCGGAAGCGGCATGAACACTGTAAAAATTCGCGCGCTCTTGCTAGGCAAGGCGCTCGACCCAATGAAAGCGCAAACGCGCCATTCGCTGGCGCTGGTGGCGTTCCTGGCCTGGGTCGGGCTGGGCGCCGACGGCCTCTCGTCGTCCGCCTACGGCCCGGAAGAAGCGTTCAAGGCGCTTGGCGCGCACGTCCATCTGGGCCTGTTCCTGGCCATCGCCACCGCGCTGACGGTGTTCATCATTTCGCTGGCCTACAACCAGGTGATCGAACTGTTCCCCAGCGGCGGCGGCGGCTACCGCGTGGCCACCGAACTGCTTGGCTCCCATGCCGGCCTGGTGTCGGGCGCCGCACTGGTGGTCGACTATGTGATCACGATCGCGATTTCCGTGGCGGGCGGCGTCGACGCGCTGTTCAGCGTCTTGCCGCTGGGGTTCCAGCAATTCAAGCTGGGCACCGAGCTGGGCACCGAGCTGGCGATGGTGGGCGCACTGCTGTGGATGAACCTGCGCGCCGCCAAGGAATCGATCAAGGTGCTGCTGCCGATCTTCCTCGGCTTCGTCGTCACCCACGCGGTGCTGATCGTGTACGGCATCCTGGTGCACGCCAGCGCCATCACGGCCCTGCTGCCAGATACCGTTGCCGAAACGCGCGCCATGGCAGCCGATACGTCATGGCTGCTTACGATCGCGTTGATGCTCAAGGCGTACTCGCTGGGCGGTGGCACTTACACCGGCATCGAGGCGGTGTCGAACAACGTGAACGCACTGGCCGAGCCGCGCGTGCGCACCGGGCGCCTGACGATGATCTACATGGCGTTCAGCCTGGCGTTTACGGCCGCCGGCATCATTTTGCTGTATCTGCTGTGGGATACGCACGCCGCCGCGGGCCAGACCCTCAACGCGGTGGTGTTTCAGGCGATCCTGGTCAAGATGGGCCTGAGCGGCATGGCGCTCGCTGGCGCACTGGCGGTGATCCTGCTGTGCGAAGCTGGCTTGCTGGTGGTGGCGGCCAACACGGGCTTTCTGGGCGGCCCGTCGGTGCTGGCCAATATGGCCGCCGATTCGTGGGTGCCGCACCAGTTCCGCTACCTGTCGGCGCGGCTGGTGACGCAAAACGGCGTCTTGCTGATGGGCGTGGCGGCGGTCGGCGCCCTGCTCTGGACCGGCGGCAAAGTCGAACTGCTGGTGGTCCTGTACAGCATCAACGTGTTCCTGACCTTCAGCTTGTCGCTGGCCGGCTTGTGCCGCTACTGGGTCAAGCACTGGCGCGAGCCAGGTTCTGGCGCGCGGCTGGCGCTATCTGGCACCGGCCTGCTGGTCACCGCCAGCATCCTGTGCGTGACCGTGGTTGAAAAATTCTTCGACGGCGGCTGGGTGACCGTCTCCATCACCGCAACCGTGATCGCACTGTGCCTGTGCGTGCGCGCGCACTACCGCACGACACGGGCGCGCATCGGCGTGGTCGACAAGATTTTTGCCGACCAACCGTTCGGTCCTGCCACCTGCGCGCTGGAACCCGATCCGGATGGCCCGACAGCAGTGTTTATCGTCGGTTCATCGCGTGGTGGCGGGCTGCACGCGCTGCTGTGGGTGCAGCGCATGTTCCCGGGCCACTTCCGCAACTTCGTGTTCGTCAGCGCGCGCGCGGTCGACGCCCAAGCCTACGGCGGCGCCGACCAGATCGCGCGCTTGCGCGGCCAGGCCAATGATACGCTGGGCTACTTCGTCAATTTTTGCAACAGCCATGCGATACCGGCGGCGGCCTACCTTGGCTTTGGCACCGATCCGCTCGACGAACTGACGTCGATGTGCCAGGCGGTCAGCAAGGAGTATCCGAACGCGATTTTCTTTACCAGCAAATTGGTATTCGAGCGGGATAACTGGCTCACCAGTATCTTGCACAATCAGGCCGCATTGGCCTTGCAACGACGGCTCCATTTCGATGGCCTGCAAGTGGTCATCCTGCCGATGAAGGTGTAATTCAACAATCACACAGAAGGAATGATCATGTTTATTTTTCTCGGCATCGTGGTGGTATTCATCCTGGCCGGCCTGCGCGTGGCCAACCAGTTCGAGCGCGCCGTCGTCTTCAGGCTAGGCCGCCTGCGCGGCACACGCGGGCCCGGCCTGTACTGGCTGATCCCGCTGATTGAATGGCAAACCATGGTGGACCTGCGCACCATCACCGCCTCGGTGCAGCAGCAGGAGACCATCACGCGCGACAATGTGCCGGTCAAAATCACGGCCGTGGTTTGGTACAGCACGGTCGACCCGGTGCGTTCGGTAGTTGACGTGCGCGACGTGAACAGCGCCGTGATCCAGGTGGCGTTGACGACGCTGCGCAATATCATGGGGCGCCACAGCCTGGATGAAATTCTCAAGGAACAGGAACACCTGGCCGTGGCGATGCGCCAGGCGATCGATGGCGCCACCGAGCCATGGGGCGTGAAGGTGACGCGGGTCGAGATGCGCAACGTGGAGATCCCGGAGTCGATGCAGCGCGCAATGGCGCAGGAGGCCGAGGCGCTGCGCGAAAAGCGGGCGCGCATCATCAAGGCCGAAGCCGAACTGGAAGCGGCGGCCAAGCTCAAGGAAGCGGCGTGCCTGATCATGGAGCACCCGGCCGGGCTGGAATTGCGGCGCATGCAGATGATTACCGAGGTCGGCGCGGAGCAGAACACCACCACCATCATCATGATGCCAAGCGAATTTGTGTCAATGGCGCGCGGGATCGGGGAGATGGCGGCCAACCAGCGGCGCGGCTAAGCCCTCAGGAACGGCGCTCGACCAGCTCGCGCAACGGTGCCGGCAGAAAGGAACGCAGCCAGTTCCCTACTGCCGTCTCGTGACGCTGCCAGACGATGCCTGTGCCAATGACCAGCAACCCGATCACCGTAAGCGCAAGCGGGAACAGCATGCTGTCCCTAAATACCGTGTGCGACAGATGACCAAGGTAGAATGCCACCCCCAGTCCCCCAAAAACAGCAAAAACACGTCGTACCAGCGCGGCGCCAACGGCGATCATCAATAGGTTAATGCAGCAGTACACGAACTTGCCCAGTTCATCGTTCGAATCCATGCTCGTCAGGCCACCCCAAAAGCACCTCGTTATACACAACTTGAAAGCAAGCCCATTTCACGCAGGGTCTTGA
>JAZJXM010000077.1:576-3173 GCA_040390915.1 Pseudomonadota bacterium | reverse complement strand
GTAAGCGTCGTCCCAGTAACGTCTGTACCGCCTGAGCTGCCGGCGGCATGATTGAGTGCGGGTGCCAAATGATTTGTGCCCACAACTTCGATTATGGACACAAAAATTCAACCAGTCATTGCGCCCACCAAACGTGGCCCGTACAGGCAGCACAGCATCGAATTCAAGCGCGCCATTGTGGCCAAGTCCCTCGTTGAGGGGACTTCGGTGTCGCGCCTTGCCCGCGAGTTCAATATCAATGCCAACCAGGTCTTCACTTGGCGTAAGCAGTTCGCCGACGTGCAGGGCGCGGTGGCCAAAGATGGCTGTCAGCTGCTACCGGTCACCTTGCTCGAATCGTCGGACATGGCCGCCGAACAGTCCGCGCCGACATCGGCATCGGCATCGGCATCGGGCGTCATATTGCTGACGGTCGGTCGGGCGCAACTGCGACTCGAAGGCGGCGTCGATCCGGCAACGCTGGCGCAAGTGTTGGCGCGGCTTCTGCCATGATCGGACTGCCGGCGGGTACGCGGATCTGGCTGGCAGCTGGCATCACGGACATGCGTGCTGGCATGAATGGTCTCGCGGCAAGGGTGGAAAGCGCGCTGACCGAGAATCCTTTTAGCGGTCACGTGTTCGTGTTCCGTGGCCGGCGCGGCGACATGATTAAAGTGCTGTGGTGGACCGGCGACGGCCTGTGCCTGCTGGCCAAGCGGCTCGAGAAGGGCCGCTTCATCTGGCCGCAGGCAAGCAGCGGCAGCGTGGCACTGAGCCAGGCGCAGCTATCGATGCTGCTGGAGGGAATTGACTGGCGGCGGCCGGAGCGCACCTGGCAACCCACGTCGGCCTTGTAAACGTCGTTAGGCTCGCGTAAACTTGGCGCATGCTCCACGCCGCCGATCTCCCCAACGACATCAATGCCCTGAAGGCCTTGTTGCTGGCGCGCGATGAACAGATCCTGGGCCTTGAAGCGCAGCTGAACACGCGCGCGGCCGAGATTGAACACCTGAAACTGATGATTGCCAAGCTGCGCCGCATGCAGTTCGGCCGCAAGTCCGAAAAACTCGACCACCAGATCGAGCAGCTTGAACTGCAACTGGAAGACCTGCAGGCCGACGAAGCCGAGGCAGAACGGGAAATGCCCGAAGCGGATCGGGCGCCGCGCAAGAAGTCGGTGCGCAGGCCACTGCCGGAGCACCTGCCGCGCGACGAAAAGGTCTACGCGCCTGGCACCGACGCCTGCCCGTCCTGCGGTGGTGGACTGCACCACTTGGGCGAAGACGTGGCGGAACAATTGGAGTATGTGCCGGCGAGCTTCCGTGTGATCCGGCATGTGCGTCCAAAGCTGGCATGCGGCTGCTGCGACGCCATCGTGCAAGCACCTGCGCCGAGCCGCCCCATCGAGCGTGGCATTGCCGGACCTGGATTGCTGGCACACGTACTGGTGGCTAAATTCGCCGATCACTTGCCGCTGTATCGGCAGGCCGTCATTTATGCACGCGACGGCGTTGATCTGGATCGCGCGCTACTGGCCAGCTGGGTCGGTGCCGCCAGCGCACTGTTGCGCCCATTGGTCGATGCGATCCGGCGGCATGTGCTTGCCAGCGCCAAGCTGCACGCGGACGACACACCGATTCCCGTGCTGGCACCGGGCAATGGAAAGACCAAAACGGCACGCCTATGGACTTACGTCCGTGATGACAGGCCGAGCGGCGACACAATGCCACCGGCAGTGTGGTTTGCCTATACGCCTGATCGCAAGGGCATCCATCCGCAATCCCACCTCGCCAACTTCAAGGGCGTACTGCAGGCAGATGCTTACGCGGGCTTTAACGCACTTTACGAGGACGGCACGGTTCAGGAAGCTGCATGCTGGGCGCACGCGCGGCGCAAATTCTACGATTTGCATGAAGCCAGGCCCTCCGCGTTGACAACCGAAGCGCTGCACCGCATCGGCGAACTGTATGCAATTGAAGCAAAAATCCGAGGCAAGCCACCAGATGAACGACGGCAGGCAAGACAAACCGAGGCAAAAACGTTGATCGACGACCTGGAGCGCTGGCTGCGCGGCATGCTTGAGAAGCTCTCACGCAAATCCGACACGTCGGCGGCGATCATGTACGCCCTCAACCTGTGGCCCGCGCTGAGCCGCTACTGCGATGACGGCCAGATCGAGATTGACAACTCCGCAGCAGAACGCGCTCTGCGTGGCGTTGCCATCGGCCGCCGCAATTACCTGTTTGCCGGCGCCGACACGGGCGGCGAACGCGCTGCCGCCATCTACTCGCTGATCGGGACGGCCAAGCTCAACGGTGTCGACCCCGAAGCCTGGTTGCGCCATGTGCTAGCCCACATCGCCGATCATCCCGTCAACCGTGTTGACGAGTTCCTGCCATGGCATTGCGCCGGGCAGCTGGCACCTGCCTAAAGACACGCCGCTTCCCAGCGGTGTGACGCTATCATCGGGTAATTCGGCAGCCGACTCAAGACGGCGCTGGGACGACGCTTACGTTTCATCGGCATGCAGAATCGGCTGGCTGCGCAAAAGCGCCGCCAGCCTGTCAGCCAGTGGCTGCAGGGCCTGAGTGATGCCGAACGCGCAACCGTGCTGGTGC
>JAZJXM010000077.1:0-566 GCA_040390915.1 Pseudomonadota bacterium | reverse complement strand
AGGGCGAGGCCATCGCCACCGTCGGCGAAACGCGCCACACCGTCACGGCAGGCAGCGCGTTGGTCGTGCCAGCTCACGTCAGCTTCAGCCTAACCAATGTGTCCACCAAGCCATTCCGTGCGGCGGTCGTGCTCCCCGTCGGCGGCCAAGCAGTGATCGAAGGGCAAATACCTTTTACCCCACCATGGGCCGTTTGAGGTAGCACATGCCGCCAACCGCCTTCAACAACAAATACAAGCGAGTTGCCGTTCTCCGCTGCCAAATAGGGCTAGAAGTGAATGATATTGGGCCAGAACACAGGCGCGCCGCCCGGTAAATGCTGTGATAAAGTCGGCAAACCGAGAACGACAATCTGCTGCAAATCATGAAATAAGGGAAGTGGCGAATCAAATTCATCCAAAGAGCTCCCTGTCCTCAACGGCGGGTTCAGCACACCGTTTGACAAATAGGAAAATGCATGCGGCGTAGATCCGGTCTCGAGAACAATATTGTAGTCTGCGCGGATGTATTCGCCATTTGAAAACGCCTCAACAAAAATATCATGCTCTTGAAAGCCGAGAGCCGAG
>JAZJXM010000076.1:0-61444 GCA_040390915.1 Pseudomonadota bacterium | reverse complement strand
CGCATTGCCCGACCTGACCCTTCGATTCGGTTACGGCTTGCGCACCACCGGCTTGGCTTCATCATGCTTGCCCAGCAATTTCTCGAGCATTGGATCGCGCTTGTACACGTCCGGTGAAAAGATCGCGTGGCCTTCGGCATCGGCAATCGCCGTGGTGTAGAACAGCACCACCGGCACCGGCGTCTTCAAACTGACCGTTTTCGATTCGCCGGGCTCCATCGCAGCAGCGATTTTTTCCGGCTCCCAGTCAGGCCGCCCGGCCAGCACAAACTGGGCCAGTTCGAGCGGCTTTTCAACCCGGATGCAACCGTGGCTCAAGTCGCGCCGGGTGCGCTTGAACAGTTCGCGCGCCGACGTCGAATGCAGGTAGATGTTGTCCGGATTGGGCATCGCGAACTTGACCGCGCCGAGCGCGTTTTGCGGACCCGGACGCTGGCGCACCCGGTAGTTGCCGGCGCTAAGGCCTTCGACGTCGGCCACCTGGGTCGGCGCGCCGCCCTTGAGCGGCACCATTTCCATGTCGTTCTTGACGAGGTAGTTGGCATCCTTTTGCAGCTTCGGAATCAGCTCGGCCTTCTCTATGCTGCGCGGCACATTCCAATACGGATTGAATTCGATGTAGCGCATGCTGCCCACGAACAGTGGCGTTTCGGTCTTGACGGCGCTGCCGACGATCACGCGCATTTCCAGCGGCTGGTCTGGCTTGCCGGTATCCCAGGCCCACAGGCGAAACGCCGGCAGGTTGACCGCGATGACCGGGCCGGACGCCATGTCCGGCAACCAGCGCAGGCGCTCGAGCGACAGCTCCAGCTGGCGCACGCGCGCCTTCAGCGGCATGTTCATGGTGGCCACCGTATCGCGTCCCAGGATGCCGTCATCGAGCAGGCCGTGACGGGCTTGGAAGTGCTTGACCGCGTCGGCCAGTTCCGCCGTGTAGTGATCGTCCACGTCGACCGCTGCGCCAGGCGCCAGGTCGCCCAGCGTAGTGAGCAGCGCGCGCAGTTCCGGCGCGGCCGCGTAGGGCGCATCGACTTCCACTTTCTCGCCCTTGGCCAACGCCGGCAGGGTAATGCGTGGCGCCGTTGCCATGACGCGGTAGTGCGCCAGCGCCGACTTGACGCGCCTGTAGATCGTCACGCGCGGCTCGGCACTGGCGGCCACCGCAGCGAGCCGGTTGCCTTCCACGCCGCTGCGCAGCTGTTCGACCGGGTCGAACGCTTTCAGGCGCGGATCGGGCAGGGCGGTGTGATACGCGGAGCGCACCCGGCCCACCCGCAAGTCGGCCAGGTAGTGCAGCACGGCGCGCGTGAGGGCCACGTCGGTTGCAGCGTCCAGCGCAGCACCGCTGAGCAGCCGCTGTTGCAGCTCGTCGGCCTGGTATTCGGACGGCAGCAGGCCATTTTCTGTGGCCCCTTGCAGCACCGCGATGGCGGTCGCCGCCTTGCCTTGCCAGACTGGCGCGTAAAGGCGCGGACCATAGAAGCGCTCCAGCCAGTCGCGCTCGTCGTACGGGCGCTGGTCAGCCTGCGGCGCCAGCTTGGCGTTGGCGGCCAGGGCGCGGATATCGTCGGGGACTGCGGCTTGCAGGCTCGCTGTCGCGATCGACAGCAGCAGGGTGAGGGTCAGCTTGGCTTGGAGCGTCATGCGATTCGTGGTCGGTGTAAAGATACTTAGTGTAGGCGAATCGGCCGCATTGCGCCTCAATTTTTCATCTGCAGCAGCTCGCCGTCCTTGCTGAACGCGAGGAAGCGCTCGACCTGGCCGGTGTGGATGTAGGTAACCATCATGTTGAGTGGCGCTTCGGCCTCGGTGGACGCTGGCGCCTTGCCGTCGCGCCCGGACAGCGCGCTGACGAACACGATGTCCCAGTCGGCGCCGGTATGGCGCGATTCGGCCACAAGGTCGTCGAAGCTGCCCAGTTGGTCCAGCGTCTTGTCGACGCACATGACCGGCGCCAGCGCGCCGCCGCGCCGCTCGGCGAAGCGCGCGCGTTCGGCGGCGGGAGCATCGTCTGGCAGTTCGGCGCGGGCAAAGGCAAACAGCAAGCGCTGGGGCTGGGCTTGGGATCGGGCGACGGCAAGCAGGTCGGCGTAATTGTGGATGTTCATGGCGCGCTTTCAAATTAGATAGTGACATGTATAGCGCATCCATTTGGCAGGCTAAATAGGCACTACGGCCTAGTTCGCCTAGTCACAAGCGGGCTCGGCACGATCCATCATGCCAATAGGCAAGGCAAGTGCCGATGCCTACACTCTTCTCAATGATGGCCCACGGACACTGAGGAGAATACGGATGGACAGCAAGCAAGATTCGAACGACAGCAACGAAGTAGTACCTAACACCCGCCGCGGCTTCCTCGGCAAGAGCGCCATGGTCGGCCTGGCCGGCGCCGGCGTCGTGCTTGGACTTGCCGGATGCAAGGAAGAGGCGGCCAAAGGGGTTGCCAAGGCCGCGCCCGCAGCGGGCGGCGGCCACGAGATTGCGCCCGGCCAACTGGACGAGTACTACCATTTTTCCAGCGGCGGCCATTCGGGCGAAGCGCGCATCATGGGCGTGCCGTCGGGCCGCACCCTGCGCCGCATCCCGGTATTTAACATCGACCCGATGGTCGGCTGGGGCATCACCAACGAATCGAAGGCCATCATGGGCACCAAGGCCGATGGCAGCTTGCGCTACACCACCGGCGACACCCACCACGTGCACGGCAGCTACAAGGAAGGCACCTACGACAGCCGCTGGCTGTTCGTCAACGACAAGATCCATTCGCGCCTGGCGCGCATCCGCATGGATACGATGGAGTGCGACAAGATCATCCAATTACCGAACGTGATGGGCTTTCACGGCATTTTCCCGGACAAGCGCGACCCGCTCGACGCGGCGATCAACTACACCACGCGCGTGTTCTGCGGCGCCGAATTCCATATTCCGCTGCCCAACGACGGGCGCGACCTGGACGATCCGAGCAAATGGGGCGCGCTGTTCTCGTGCGTGAACGCCGAGACCATGGAGCTGATGTGGCAGTGCCGCGTCGATGGCAACATGGACTTGGTGGCTACTTCGTACGACGGCAAACTTGCCGCGTCGAACCAGTACAACACCGAAAACGCGGCCGACCTGGCCGGCATGATGGCCGCCGAGCGCGATGCTTGCGTATTCTTCAACGTGGCGCGCATCGAGGCGCTGGTCAAGGCCGGCAAGTTCACCACCATCGGCGGCTCGAAAGTGCCGGTGGTTGACGGGCGCAAGGCTGCCAACGCCGATCCGAAGAGCGCCATTACCTGCTACGTCCCGGTCGGTAAAAACCCGCACGGCGTCAATGCGACCCCGGACGGAAAATACTTCGTGTGCGCCGGCAAGCTCTCGCCGACCGCCACCGTGATCGACCTGGCCAAGGTGCTGCAATGGTACGAAGGCGGCATCAAGGAAGCGCGCGACGCGGTCGTGGCCGAGCCGGAGATCGGCCTGGGCCCGCTGCACACGGCGTTCGACGGCAAAGGCAATGCCTACACCTCGCTGTTCCTCGACAGCCAGGTCGTCAAGTGGAACATCGATATGGCGATCGCCCAGTTCAAGGGAGACAAGACGGTCAAGCCGGTGCTCGACAAGATCGACGTCCATTACCAGCCCGGCCATGGCTACTCGTCGATGGGCGAAACCAAGGAAGCGGACGGCAAGTACTTCAACTCGGGTAACAAGTTTTCCAAGGACCGCTTCCTGCCAGTGGGCCCGCTGCACTGCGAGACCGAGCAGCTGATCAACCTGTCGGGCGATAAAATGGTGCTGGTGTCCGATCACACGGCCTATCCGGAACCGCACGACGGCATCATCGTACGGCGCGACCGCGTGAAAACGCGCCAGATCTACACCATGAGCGACTTCCCGAACGCGGTAACGCCGGAAAACGCGGGCGTCGAGCGCAAGGGCAACAAGGTGAACGTGCGCCTGATGTCGCAGGCACCAGCGTTCAGTATGCCGATCATAAAAATCAAGGTCGGCGACGAAGTGACGCTGACGCTGACCAACTACGACAAGGTGGAAGACCTGACCCACGGTTGCGCGATCCCGACCTACAACATCAATTTCATCGTCAATCCGCAGGAAACCAAGTCGGTCACCTTCAAGGCCGATCATCCGGGCGCCTACTGGATTTACTGCACCCACTTCTGCCACGCGTTGCACTTGGAAATGCGCAGTCGCTTGTTGGTGGAGGCCTAAGTAGCGGCATGGGCGCGCTCGCTTCCAGTTTGTGGCTGACATTCCTGTTGCTGCTGTTCGGCGCAGGGCCGGCGCGCGCCACCGTGTACGATGCCGAGCTGTCGCAGCAGCTGCTGCACGGCCCGGACTTGTGCGCCCAGGCGCCGTGCCGCGACGTGATGCCGCAAGCGCAGCGCTTTTCGCTGCGCAAAGGGCGTCCCAGCTATGTTGAGGCGTTTGCCGGCGACGGCAAGGTGGTCGGTTATGTGTTCCTGTCGACTGACGTAGTCGACATACCCGCCTATTCGGGCAAGCCGATCGTGACCCTGATCGGCATGGACACGGCCGGCGTGATTGCCGGCGTGCGCGTGCTCAAGCACTCCGAACCAATCCTGCTGGCCGGGATACCGGAATCGACGCTGCTCAAATTTATCGCCCAGTACACCGGCAAGCGTGGCGACGCCAAGCTGGAAATCGGCTCGCACGGGCTGGACGCGATCAGCGGCGCCACCGTGACGGTGATCGCCGAAAACCAGGTCATCTCGCGCAGCGCCTACGAAATCGGGCGCCAGGTCGGCATCTTCAAGAGCGAAACGCGCCCACCCGCGCGCTACACGGGGCTGGACGAGCGCTTGACGTGGGACCAGCTGCTGGCCGAAGGCAGCGTGGTGCGCATGCAGGCCGACGGATCGAATTTCGACCTGTATTTCGGCCATTTGAACGTGCCATCGGTGGGCATCAGCGTGCTGGGCGAGCCGGTGTACCGGCGCCTGATGGGTGAACTCAAACCCGACGAACAAGCTATTTTCATCATCGGCAGCGGCCAGGCCTCGTTCAAGGGCTCGGGCTTCGTGCGCGGCGGGATCTACGACCGCATCCAGGTGCGCCAGGACCCGCAAACCTTCACCTTCCGCGACACCGACTACCAGAACCTGTACGGCGTGCAGGCCGCTGGCGCGCCGCCGTTCACGGAGTCGGCCGTGTTCATCGTGCGTTCCAAGGACTTCAATCCGGCCTGGCCGTGGCAACTGGCGCTGTTGACCAACAAGGTCGACGCGAGCGGAGTCAAGACTTTCGTCCACTTCGACCAGCAATACTGGCTGCCTTCGCGCTACCTGGTCGGCGGTCGCCCGCTGATGGCGCGCGAAGAGGCCGCGTGGCAGACCATCTGGAAGGGCAAGAAGGTTGAGATCGGCCTGTTCCTGCTGGTGCTGGCCTTCGCCGCTGCGATGTACGCCAAGCGCGACACGCTGGTGCGCATCTCGTCGCGCAAGCACAAGCCGTGGATCAAGGGCCCGCGCCACGTGCTGTGGGTGGTATGCGTGCTGTTCCTGGGCTTCTACCTGAAGGCGCAGCCGAGCATCACCCAGGTGCTGACCTGGTTCCATTCGCTGCTGCATCAGTGGAAGTGGGAGCTGTTCTTGTCGGACCCGTTTATCTTCCTGTTCTGGTGGTTCATGATCATCACCGTGCTGATATGGGGCCGCGGCGTATTCTGCGGCTGGCTATGCCCGTTCGGCGCGCTGCAGCAGCTGGCGCTCTCGATCGGCAAGGCGGTCGGCCTGGAACGCTTTCAGAAGCTGCTGCCCAAGCCATTGCACGACAAGCTGCGCTACGTTAAATACGGCGTGTTCTTCGCGTTGCTGGGGGTGTCCTTCTTTTCGATGGAAGCTGCCGAGCGGCTGGCCGAGATCGAACCGTTCAAGACCACCTTCATTGTCGGCGTGTGGAACCGCAGCTGGCCGTTCTGGGTGTTCATCGGCGCCATCCTTGGCTGGTCGTTCTTTAGCGAGCGCCCGTACTGCAAGTACATTTGCCCTCTCGGAGCAGGACTGGCCATTCCCGGCAAGTTCCGCCTGTTCGGACTCAAACGCAAGGCAGAATGCACCACTTGCCACGCCTGCGCGGCCGGCTGCGGCTCGCACGCCATCGACAGCGAAGGCAAGATCGACCAGATGGAATGCATGTCCTGCCTCGATTGCATGATCCTGTATTACGACGACCATGCCTGCCCGCCGCTGGTCAAGGAACGCAAGAGCCGCGAAAAGCAGGGCCTGGCGCTGACGCCGATCAACGCCGGCGGCTATTTCATTTCGCTCGACGCGGTCAAGGGTGCGCTGGCCGCGCGCACCGCCACGGAGCCGTGATGGGCAAGCGCGCGCACGCCTTTCTGGTGCTGGCACTACTGGCCATTGGCGCCAGCGGCGCCGAAGTGCGCGTGCAAGCAGGTCAATCGATTGCCGCGGCGATCCGCGCGGCCGCGCCCGGCGACAGCGTGCTGGTCGAACGCGGGCGCTACGACGAACATCTGCTGATCGACAAGCCGCTCACGCTGCGCGGCATCGGCCGTCCTACCATCAGCGGCGGCAATCTGGGCGACGTGATCCGCGTCACCGCCAGCGATGTGACCATCGCCGGCCTGGTGATCCGCGACAGCGGCATCGATGCCGGCGCGCTCAACGCCGGCGTGTACGTGGCGCCCGGCGCCGACCGCTTCACGCTGCGCGGTTGCGCGCTGCCGTACACGCTGTTCGGCGTGGCGCTGCAAAAGTCGAACCAGTCCAAGGTGATCGACAACATCATTATCGGCAAGCGCGACCTGTTGTCGGCCGCGCGCGGCAACGGCATCCAGGTGTTCAACAGCGCCGATGTGGAAGTGACCGGCAATAACATCAGCTATGCGCGCGACGGCATTTATGTCGACGTTTCTATCCGCGCGCTTTTTCGCGGCAACAAGATCCACCATCTGCGTTATGGCACGCACTACATGAACACCAACTACAGCACCTGGGAAAACAACGAGTCCTATCTGAACAAGGGCGGCCTGGCGCTGATGGAAGTGCGCAACCTGGTGGTGCGCAACAACGTCGCGTGGGGCAATGAGGACCACGGCATCATGCTGCGCACAATCCAGGACTCGGTCATTGAGAACAATGTCGTGGCCGGAAACGGGCGCGGCTTTTTTGTCTACGACGCCGAATTCAATGTGCTGCGCAATAACGTGGTGATCAACAACCGGGTCGGCGTGCACCTGACGGCTGGCTCGTCCAACAATCTGGTCGACGCTAATGACTTCATCGGCAACGAGGAAGCGGTCAAGTTCGTCGCCTCGCGCGATGTGCAGTGGGGCCGCACGCGTGGGAACTTCTGGAGCAATTACAGCGGCTGGGACCAGGGCGGCGATGGCGCCGGCGATGTGGCCTACGAAGCGAGCGATCTGGTCGACCGCCTCAACTGGCAGTACCCGCTGGTCAAGCTGCTGCTCTCGAGCCCCTCGGTCAAGACGCTGCGCTTCGTGGCGCACCAGTTTCCCGTGCTGCGCGCGCCCAGCGTGGTCGACCAGCATCCGCGCATGCGGCCCAATAACCCCGAATGGAAACGCTGGAATGACAAACTTCCCCATTGAACTGGACGCCGTGAGCAAGTCGTTCGGCCCGGTCCAGGCTATTCGTAATGTCAGCCTGACCATAGGCCAAGGCGAGATGTTTGGCCTGATAGGCCACAACGGCGCCGGCAAGAGCACCTTGTTCAAGCTGATGCTTGGCCTGTTGACGGCCAGCGCCGGTGTGGTGCGGGTTGGTGGCGTCGATACCGCCAGCGCTGCGTTTCGCCAGGTGCGGCGCCGCATTGGCTACCTGCCCGAGACTTTCGTCAGCTACGACAACTTGAGTGGCCTGGAAGTGCTGCGCCTGTTCGCCGACCTGAAAAAGGTCCCGCGCGCGGCCTGCGCCGATGTGCTGGAACGGGTCGGGCTGGCGGACGCCGGCACGCGCCGCCTGCACACCTATTCCAAGGGCATGCGCCAGCGCCTTGGATTTGCCCAGGTCCTGCTGGGCGATCCGGAGCTGATCTTTCTGGACGAACCGACCAACGGGTTGGACCCGGAAGGCATCGCCGAATTCTATGTGGTGCTCAAGGCGGCCCAGGCGCGTGGCGCCACCATCGTGATCACCTCGCACATCCTGGCCGAAATCCAGGACCGGGTCGACCGCCTGGTGATCCTCCATGCGGGGCAGGTGGCGGCACTGGGCACGCTGGCCGAACTGCGCAACGGGCATGAACTGCCATCGCTGATCGAGCTGCGCCTGAAACCCGGCTACGCAGTGCCAGACCTGGCTGGCCTGACCGTGCGGGTCGACGGCGAACACGCCAGCATCGCATGCCAGGCCGCGCAGAAAGCGCAGGTGCTGGCCGCGCTGTCGCCATGGATGCTGGACGTGACGATCCGCGAGCCTTCGCTGGAAGACCTGTTTCTCGGATACGGAGGCATGCATGTTCGCGCGCATTGACTGGAGCCAGGTGCGGGTGATTGCCGCCAAGGAGTTCCGCGACCGCATCCGCAATCGCTGGGTGCTGGCCGTGGCGGTCATCTTCGCGCTGTTCGCGCTGGCGATCGCCTATTTCGGCGCATCGCAGCAGGGAGAAGTGGGCTTGCGCAGTGTGGACGTGACGGTCGCCAGCCTGGTCAGCCTGGTTATCTACCTGGTGCCGCTGATCGCGCTCATCCTCGGCTACGACGCAATCGTTGGCGAAACGGAGCGCGGCTCGCTCGAGTTGATGCTGTCGATGCCGATCACCCGCTTCGAGATCCTGTTTGGCAAATACCTCGGGTTGGCTTGCGCGCTGACCAGTTCCACGGTGCTGGGATTTGGCGCCGCGCTGCTGCCGCTGGCCTCCACGCTGAGCGTGAACGACGGTTTTCACTACGCGGGTTTTGTCGGCAGTGCGATCCTGATGGGGCTTGCTTTCCTGAGCATCTCGATGCTGGTATCAGTGGTGGCGCTGGACCGGGTGCGCGCCAGCGGCGTGGCCATCGCGCTGTGGTTCTTCTTCGTGCTTATTTTCGACCTGCTGCTGATGGGCGCTCTGGTCTTGAGCCAGGGCCGGCTCGGCAGCGGCATGTTCGCCGCCATCCTGATGCTCAATCCGGCCGACGTGTTCCGACTGCTGAACATCTTCAGCTCGGAACAGGTTCAAAGCATGTACGGCCTGGCCACGGTGATGCCCGAGCGGTTGACCGACCCCGCAGTGCTGCTGGCGATCATGCTGGCCTGGATCGTGGTTCCCTTTTTAATTGCCAATTGGAGCTTCACATGCAAACGAAACTGAGGCGCGCTGCGCTGGCCATGGGTCTGATCGGCATGCTGGCCGCCTGCAGCGAGGTTGCCAAGAGCGTGGCGGCCCAGGAGCCGACCAAGGAAACTGCCTGCGCGGTCGACGGCATGGTGCTCCAGGATTTTCCTGGCTCGAAGGCGCAGGTCCAATACGCCGAGGGCAAGCCGGACTTTTATTGCGACCTGATGGAACTGTTCGCGGTGCTGCTGGCGCCGGAAAACAAGCGCCAGGTCGTTGGCGTCTACGTGCAGGATATGGGAAAGGCCGACTGGACCAACCCGGTCGGCCACTGGATCGCGGCCAAGGAAGCGCTGTATGTGGTCGGCAGTAAAAAGCAGGGCTCGATGGGACCGACCTTCGGCGCGTTCTCGAATGCCCAGGACGCGGCGGCCTTTGCGCAGAAAGAGGGCGGTAAGGTGCTGCCCTACAAGCAGATTACGGCAGCGATGCTGGATACACGCGGTGCGATGGACGATACGCACCACTGATTAATCATTTTTAACGATTGGAAGACCATCATGAAAAACGCTACTTTGCTATCCCTATTGATCGTCGTTGCGCTGACCGCGTGCGGCAAAAAAGCCGAAGCCCCAGTGCCTGTCGTCGTGGTTCCGGCGCCAGCCGCCGCTCCGGCCATGAAAGCCGCCAGTGCCGAAGTGCTCGCGGTCGGCGAAAAAGTCTATACCGCCACCTGCGCCGCCTGCCACGCAGCCGCGGTCATGGGCGCACCAAAGATCGGCGACAAGACCGCATGGGCGCCACGCATGTCCAAAGGCGCAGCGGCCCTTTACACCAGTGCATCGGATGGACTGAAGCTGATGCCTGCGCGCGGCGGCAATCCGGCCTTGAAGGATGAGGAACTGAAAGCGGCGGTTGACTTCATGGTCAGCAAGGCGCTCTAAGGCAATGCGGCGGATCATTCTGCTGATGGTACTGGTGCTTGCCAGTGCCTGCCAGCGTCCCGAAACCATGCACCACACCAGCGGGCGCGTTTTCGGCACGGTGGTTGAAGTGAGCATCTACGGCGGCACGCCCGAACAGGCGGGCGACGCGAGTCGTGCTGTCCTGAGTGAATTCGACCGCCTGCATCACAAATTTCATGCCTGGCAACCCAGCATGCTGACGGCGTTGAACGACGCCATCGCGCGCGGCGAGCCGTTCGAAGCGGATGCCGAAATGGTCGGCCTGCTGCAGTCGGCCACGCAACTGGCGAACCGCTCAGGCAACCTGTTCAACCCGGCCATCGGCCACTTGATCCGGCTGTGGGGCTTCCAGAGCAGCACCTTCGAGCAGCACGATCCGCCGGCGGCCGAGATCGCGCGCTGGGTCGCTGCCAATCCGCGCCTGTCCGACCTGCGCTACGCGGGCAACACCATCAGCAGCACCAACCGTGCGGTCATGATCGACCTGGGAGGCTATGCCAAGGGCTATGCGCTGGATCGCGCTGCGCTGATCCTGCGCGCGGCCAGGGTCAAGGCGGCGCTGGTCAACGTGGGCGGCAATGTGCTGGCCATCGGCCAGCCGGGCTCGCGGCCATGGATGGTCGGCATCCAGAACCCGCGCGGCGACGGCACGCTGGCCAGCATCGCGCTGCATGACAACGAAGCGATGGGCACCAGCGGCGACTACCAGCGCTACTTCGTCAAGGATGGCAAGCGCCATCCCCACATCATCGATCCGCGCAGCGGCAACACGGTTGACCTGGTGGCCTCGGTGACGATCATCACGTCAGGCGGCCTTGACGCCGGCCTGCGCTCGGACGGCAATTCCAAGCCGCTGTTCATCACCGGTCCCGAACACTGGGAATCGATGGCACGGCAGATGGGGATGAAGGAAGTGCTGCTGGTCGACGCCAGCAAGCGCTTCCTGATGACGGACGCGATGCGCGCGCGCCTGCAGCGCTAGTTGTCACGAACTGCTGGCACCATCAGGCCAGCGGCCCGCAATCCTCAGCCCCGCAGGACTATTCCTTATGCCTTGCGGCGGCGCGACAGCGCGAAACCGGCCAAGCCAAGGCCCAGCAGCGCCAGGCTGGCAGGCTCAGGTACGGTGGAGGTCGCTTCCATGCGCACATCGTTGAAACCGCCGACCATGTAGTTATCGCCGCTCAATTCCTTGATCTCGATGCGCGAGATGCCGCCTGCATATTCCCAGCCGGCAAACGCCGAACCGGTCACTTGCTTGATGAGCGAGCCCACCAGAGCATTGCCATTGAAAAACGACACCGCATAGCTTGCGTCGATATACAGGTCCAGGCCGACTTTCGTGTAGACGTTGTTCAGGTTCAGCGTGATATCGCTGATGCCCGCATTGTCGGTGTAACCCAGGTTGTACTGGGTCAAGTTGCGCCAGCCTGGGCTACCGCTACCGCTGCTGGTGTTGCTGAAATCGATGCCGGCGTAGGTAAAATCGCCCGCAGGCGCGCCTACTGCGTTCATGTTGACGACGACTTGCGCGCCGCTGAAGTCGGACACCAGGATTTCGCCTGCAACGGCCGATGCCATCGATGCCATGCCAAGAATTGCCGCTGCCAAAATACGTTTGTTCATGTCTATCCAGAAAGTTGAAGTTATTTGCCAAATTGAATAATTAGCAATATTTATGCCACTTGAAAAGATTTGTTTAGAATCAATACTTTAAGTGTGACAACCTTTGCAGTCAGGCAGAAGTTGTAAGGTTTTTCGACAGGATCGATGTCGGCCAGCGCAAAGAGCCGCTCTTGCCCCCTAGTCCGAAAGGGGTAGACCGGCTAGTCCTTATCGAAGAACCAATTCGCCTTCTTGCCAATATTCATGATTGCCCCCGCTGCGTAGACTGGAACCATCGACGTTTAAGTTACGACGTTTCCATTTCCAAGCACTACGTGGAGGCAGCATGAGTCATTTTCTGGATCGCCTGAAGTTCTTCAATAATCCCAAGGAGACCTTCTCCGATGGCCATGGCGCCGTGGTGCACGAGGACCGCACATGGGAAAACGCCTATCGCCAACGTTGGCAGCACGACAAAATCGTGCGCTCGACCCACGGCGTCAATTGCACCGGTTCGTGCAGCTGGAAGGTGTATGTCAAGAATGGGCTCATTACCTGGGAAACCCAGCAAACCGACTATCCGCGCACCCGCCCGGACCTGCCTAATCACGAGCCGCGCGGCTGCCCGCGCGGCGCCAGCTATTCGTGGTACGTGTATTCGGCCCAGCGCGTCAAGTATCCGATGGTGCGCGGCCGGCTGATGGAAATGTGGCGCGAAGCGCGCCTGACCATGGACCCGGTGACCGCCTGGGACTACATCAGCCAGGACCCGGTGCGCGCCAAGTCGTACAAATCGATCCGCGGCCTGGGCGGCTTCGTGCGCGCCAAGTGGGACGACGTCAACGAGATCATCGCCGCCGCCAATGCCTTCACGATCAAGAAGTACGGACCTGACCGCATCGTCGGCTTCTCGCCGATTCCCGCCATGTCGATGGTCAGCTACGCAGCCGGCACCCGTTACCTGTCGCTGATCGGCGGCGTGGCGCTGTCGTTCTACGACTGGTACTGCGACCTGCCGCCGGCCAGCCCGCAAGTGTGGGGTGAGCAAACCGACGTGCCCGAATCGGCCGACTGGTACAACTCCACCTTCCTGATGGTGTGGGGCTCGAACGTGCCGATGACGCGCACTCCCGACGCTCACTTCTACACGGAAGTACGCTACAAGGGTACCAAGACGGTGGCCGTGTCGTCCGACTTCGGCGAGATGGCCAAGTTCGGCGACATCTGGCTCGCGCCCAAGCAGGGCACCGATGCCGCACTGGCGCTGGCCATGGGCCACGTGGTGCTCAAGGAATTCCACCTCGACGGCGGCTCGGACTACTTCCGCGGCTACGTCAAGCAATACACCGATTTTCCGATGCTCGTCACGCTGATCGAAAAGAACGGCGCACTGGTGCCGGACTACTTCCTGCGCGCTTCGCACCTGGCCAACAACCTGGATGAAACCAACAACCCCGAATGGAAAACCCTGGTGTTCGACGAAGCCAATGGCGCCATCTGCGCGCCGGGCGGCTCGATCGGTTTCCGCTGGGGCGAGTCCGGCCGCTGGAACCTGGAGCAGAAAGAAGGCACCAGCGGTCGCGCCATCGATCCGCTGCTGTCCCTGATCAAGTGCAGCGATGCGGTAGTGGACGTGGGCTTTGCCTACTTCGGCGGCAAGGATGCCGAAGACATGCTTGTCCGCCGCGTGCCGGTCAAGAAAATCCTGCTGGCCGATGGCACCACCGCCACAGTGGCGACCGTGTTCGACCTGACCATGGCCAACTACGGCATCGACCGCGGCCTGGGCGGCGCCAACGTGGCAACCAGCTATGACGACGACGTGCCATACACGCCGGCCTGGCAGGTCAAGCACACCGGCGTCAAGGCCGCCGACGTGATCACGGTGGCGCGCCAGTTCGCCGAGAACGCCGACAAGACCCATGGCAAGAGCATGGTGATCGTGGGTGCGGCGCTGAATCACTGGTATCACATGGACATGACGTACCGCGGCATCATCAACCTGCTGATGATGTGCGGCTGCGTGGGCCAGTCGGGCGGCGGCTGGGCACACTACGTGGGCCAGGAAAAGCTGCGTCCGCAAACCGGCTGGACCCCGCTCGCTTTTGCGCAGGACTGGAACCGTCCGATGCGCCAGATGAACGGCACCTCGTTCTTCTATGCGCACACCAGCCAGTGGCGTCACGAAAAGCTGCACATCGAGGAAATCGCTTCGCCGTCGGCCGACGTGCCCGAGCACGCGATGTCGCTGCTCGACTACAACGCCAAGGCCGAGCGCATGGGCTGGCTGCCGTCGGCGCCGCAACTGGAAACCAATCCGCTGGAAGTCACGCGCGCCGCCAAGGCCGCCGGGGTCGATCCGGCCACCTATGCGGTCGACCAGATCCGTGCCGGCAAGCTCAATTTTTCGTGCGACGATCCGGATAATCCGGCCAACTTCCCGCGCAATATGTTCGTCTGGCGCTCCAACATCATGGGCAGCTCGGGCAAGGGCCACGAATACTTCCTGAAGTATTTGCTGGGCACCCAGAACGCCTTGATGAGCGACGAGGATCACTGCATCAAGCCGCGCGACGTCAAGGTGCGCCCGGCCGCCGAAGGCAAGCTTGACCTGCTGGTGGTGCTGGACTTCCGCATGTCGACTACCTGCCTGTATGGCGACATCGTGCTGCCAACCGCCACCTGGTACGAGAAGGACGACCTGAACACGTCCGACATGCACCCCTTCATCCATCCGCTGTCGGAAGCGGTGCAGCCGCTGTGGCAATCGAAGTCGGACTGGGAAATCTACAAGGGCATCGCCGAGAAGTTCTCGGAAATCGGCGGCGAGTACCTGGGCACCCAGACTGACCTGGTACTGACGCCGCTGATGCACGACACCCCGGGCGAACTGGGCCAGCCGTTCGATCCCAAGGATTGGCGCGCCGGCGAGTGCGAGCCGATTCCGGGCAAGACCATGCCGAATCTGACCGTGGTCGAACGCGACTACAAGCAGGTGTACAAGAAGTTCACCTCGATCGGGCCACTGCTCGAAAAACTGGGCAACGGCGGCAAGGGCATCGGCTGGAAGACCGAACATGAAGTGGACGTGCTGCGCGGGATCAACCGCACGGTGATCGAGGAGGGCGTGTCGAAAGGCCAGCCGCGGCTCGACACGGCGATCGACGCCGCCGAGATGATCTTGTCGCTGGCGCCCGAGACCAATGGCCACGTGGCGGTCAAGGCCTGGGCCGCGCTGTCGAAGATGACGGGACGCGATCACACTCACCTGGCGCTGCCGCGCGAGCACGACACGATCCGCTTCCGCGATGTGCAGGCGCAGCCGCGCAAGATCATCTCGTCGCCGACCTGGTCGGGGCTGGAATCGGAAGAGGTCAGCTACAACGCCGGCTATACCAACGTGCACGAAATGATCCCATGGCGCACCCTGACCGGGCGCCAGCAGTTCTACCAGGATCACCTGTGGATGCGTGATTTTGGCGAAGGCCTGTGCGTGTACAAGCCGGCCATCAACACCAAGACCACGGCCCAGATGCTGGGCGCGAAGCCGAACGGTAACAAGGAGATCGCGCTCAACTTCATCACGCCGCACCAGAAGTGGGGTATCCACTCGACCTACTCGGACAACTTGCGCATGCTCACGCTGTCGCGCGGCGGGCCCCACGTGTGGCTGTCGGAAGACGACGCCAAAGTGGCCGGCATCGTGGACAACGACTGGATCGAAGTGTTCAACGTGAACGGCACGTTGACGGCGCGGGCGGTAGTTAGCCAGCGCGTGCCGCAAGGGATGACCTTGATGTACCACGCCCAGGAAAAGATCATCAACACGCCGGGGGCGGAGCAGTCGGGCAAGCGCGGCGGCATTCACAACTCGGTGACGCGCACGGTGACCAAGCCGACCCACATGATCGGCGGCTATGCGCAACTGTCGTGGGGCTTTAACTACTACGGCACGGTCGGATCGAACCGCGATGAATTTGTATTGGTACGCAAGATGAAGAACGTGGAGTGGCTTGAAGGGCCATTGGTGGAAGCGCAAGCAGGAGCAAACGTATGAAAATCAGAGCCCAAATTGGCATGGTGCTGAACCTGGACAAGTGCATCGGCTGCCACACCTGCTCGGTCACGTGCAAGAACGTGTGGACCAGCCGCGATGGCGTCGAATACGCCTGGTTCAACAACGTCGAAACCAAACCCGGCATCGGCTACCCGAAGGAATGGGAAAACCAGGACAAGTGGAACGGCGGCTGGAAGCGCACCGCGTCCGGCAAGATCGAACCGCGCCAGGGTAGCCGCTTGAAAATCCTGGCCAACATCTTCGCCAACCCGAACCTGCCCGCCATCGACGAGTACTACGAGCCGTTCACCTACGACTACGAGCGATTGCAGAACGCGCCGCTGTCGGAAACGCCGCCCACGGCGCGCCCGGTGTCGGTTTTGACCGGCAAGAAAATGGACAAGATCGAATGGGGCCCGAACTGGGAAGATGACCTGGGTGGGGAATTTGCCGCGCGCAGCAAGGACAAGCTGTTCGACAACATGCAGAAGGAGATGTACGGCACCTTCGAGAATACGTTCATGATGTATTTGCCGCGCCTGTGCGAGCACTGCCTGAATCCGACTTGCGTCGCATCGTGCCCATCGGGCTCGGTGTACAAGCGCGAAGACGACGGCATCGTGCTGATCGACCAGGACAAGTGCCGCGGCTGGCGCATGTGCATCTCCGGCTGCCCGTACAAGAAGATCTATTACAACTGGTCTTCCGGCAAAGCTGAAAAATGCACCTTCTGCTACCCGCGCATCGAAGCGGGCCAGCCGACGGTGTGCTCGGAAACCTGCGTCGGGCGCATCCGCTACCTGGGCGTACTGCTGTATGACGCCGACAAGATCGAAGCGGCGGCGTCGGTGCCGGACGAGCGCGACCTGTACAAGTCGCAGCTCGGCCTGTTCCTCGATCCGCATGACCCGGCCATCATCGAAGAGGCGCGTCGCCAGGGCATCCCCGATTCGTGGCTGGAGTCGGCCAAGCGTTCGCCGGTGTACAAGATGGCGGTCGAATGGAAGGTGGCGTTCCCGCTGCATCCGGAATACCGCACCTTGCCGATGGTCTGGTACATCCCGCCGCTGTCGCCGATCCAGGCCGCGGCCGAATCCGGAAAAATGGGCATGAACGGGATCCTGCCCGACACCAACAGCCTGCGCATCCCGGTGCAGTACCTGGCCAACCTGCTGACCGCAGGCGACCAGCCGCCGATCATCCATGCGCTGGACCGCATGCTGGCGATGCGCGCCTACATGCGCAGCAAGAGCGTGGACAAGGTCGAGAACCTGGAAGTGCTCAAGCAGGTCGGCTTGAGCAAGAACATGGTCGAGGACATGTACCACATCATGGCCATTGCCAACTACGAAGACCGCTTCGTGATCCCGAGCAGCCACAAGGAAATGGCGGAGGACAGCTTCAACGAGAAGGGCTCGTGCGGCTTCAGCTTCGGCAACGGCTGCTCAGACGGCATCACCGACACCAGCTTGTTCGGCAAGAAAAAGCAGGGCTCGACCAACTTCATCTCGATGCCGAAATCGCGCAAGAAACAGGAGGCATGACCATGCAAGCTACTCGCCACTACCAGGTACTGTCCGCGTTGCTGATGTATCCGGAGCCTGAACTGGTCGCCAACCTGGCGGCGCTGGCTGGCATGATGGCGCGCCGGCCATCGCTGCACGCGCCACTGCTGCCGCTGTTCGCCTACCTGTCTGCAACGCGTTTGATCGACCTGCAGCAGAACTACGTGATGACGTTTGACCGCAACCCATCGCATTCGCTGCACCTGTTCGAGCACATTCACGGCGAATCGCGCGACCGCGGCCAGGCCATGGTCGACCTGATGGAAGAATACAAGAAGCACGGCCTGATGATGACCGGTGACGACCTGCCGGACTTCGTGCCGCTGTTTCTCGAATTCCTGTCGCTCCAGACCGAAGACGAGGCAGCGCGCCTGCTGTCGGACGCGGTGCACGTGCTTGCCCACATCGGGCGCAAGCTGGCCGCCAACGGCAGCCCGTATGCGGGCGTGTTCGCGGTACTGGAGCAGCTGAGCCCGGTCGCGGCCGAAGAACTGACCGAGCCGCCGGTGCGCGACATGGACGAGGCGCTCGAAACGTTCGGTCCCGGCGCCGACGGCGTCGAGCCGCTGCTCAAGACGTCCGGCGTGCCGGGCACGCACCCGATCAATTTTTACCCCAAGTCGCGCGTTGCCGGCGCGGCCGCTTAAGGAGCCCATCATGGACACGCTTCACCAATTCCTATTCGGGATCTATCCCTACATCGCGCTGGCCATCTTCTTGCTGGGCAGCCTGATTCGCTTCGACCGCGAGCAGTACACGTGGAAGTCCGAATCGACCCAGGTACTGCACCGCGGCCAGCTGCGCCTGGGCAGCATCCTGTTTCACGTCGGGATCATCGGCCTGTTCTTCGGTCACATGGCCGGCTTGCTCACGCCCGTGGTGGTGTGGGATACGCTGGGTGTTACGCACGGCGCCAAGCAGCTCGTCGCCATGGTGGCGGGCGGCGTGATGGGCGGCCTGTGCCTGGCCGGCATCACCATCCTGCTGGTGCGCCGCTTTTCCAATGAACGCCTGCTGCACGCGACGACCTTCAAGGACAAGATCGTGCTGCTGTGGATACTGGCGACGCTGCTGCTTGGCCTGTCGTCGATCTGGGTGTCGGCTTCGCACATGGATGGCCACACGATGGTGACGCTGATGACCTGGGCCCAGCATGTGGTGACCTTGCGCGGCGACGCGGCCAGCTTCATCGAAGGCGCGCCGCTGCTGTTCAAACTGCACTTGTTCATGGGGATGTCGCTGTTTGTGATCTTCCCGTTCACCCGCCTGGTGCACGTATGGAGCGGATTCGGCGCGCTGACGTATCTGGGCCGCGCGTATCAACTGGTGCGTAGCCGCTAAAGGAGCAATAACATGGCCATATCCGTCAATGGCGTCGAAATCGACGACGCCGCAATCGAACGCGAAATGCCGCATCACCAGGATGCCGACAACCCGCTCAAGCGCGCCGTGCACGAACTGGTGCTGCGCACCGTGCTGCTACAGCAGGCCGACACGCTAGGTATTCTGGGCGATGACGGCGAACAGCGCATCGAAACGCTGCTCTCGCTGCAGGTCCAGGTACCCAAGGCGGACGACGCGGCCTGCCAGACCTGGTACCGCAACAACGCCGCCCGTTACACCAACGGCGAACTGGTCGAAGCGCGCCACATCTTGTTTCAGGTAACGCCGGAAGCGTCGCTGGAACTGCTGCGCGCCACTGGCGAAGCAGTGCTGGAAGAACTCAAGCTGCATCCGGAGCGTTTTGCCGAATTGGCGGGCGAATATTCCAATTGCAGCTCCGGCAAAGTGGGCGGCAGCCTGGGCCAGCTGTCGCGCGGGCAGTCGGTGCCGGAGTTCGAAGAGCTGGCGTTTCGGCTGGCCGAAGGCGAACTGGCAGGGCGTTTGCTGGAAACGCGCTTTGGCCTGCATATCGTGCAGGTGCTGCGCCGCGTGCCCGGCATGCTGCTGCCCTACGAGGCCGTCAAGAGCGAAATCGCGGCCTTCCTGGATCGCCAGTCGAGCCAGCGCGCGATTCACCAGTACCTGCATATCCTGGTGGGGCAGGCGCACATCGAAGGCATGGTACTGGAGGGTGCGGATAGTCCGTTGGTGCAGTAAGGGCATGTTACGCTACGCTTTTGGCGTGCGTTTCGGAGTGTGGTAATGTTGGTTGGGTGGAAATGGTGTGCGGCGCTGGCATGCTTGCCGGTGGCAGCGTGCGCACAGGCGTCGGAGGCTCCGGCGCGCATCAGAATCTGTGCGATGGATGTCGATTTCCCGCCGTTTGGCAAAGTCGATGGCACCGGCCACTTGCAGTACCTGGTACAGCAAGCGGCTAAAAACATGCGCGTCGACCTTGAGCGGCACGTCGCGCCACGCCGGCGCTGCCTGGAAGAGATCAAGACGGGCGTCAGCGACGCAATGGCGTCGGCGTATTCCCCACAGCGCGCCGAAACGGCGGCATTCCCGATGGTCGGCGGCGTCATTGACGCCAGCAAAGCGCTCGGCGTGATGACCTACCATGTGTACCGCCGCACCGGCAGCGCGCTCGATTGGGACGGCGCGCGCTTCAAGCAGCTGGGCGCAGGGCGACTCGGCGTACAGGCCGGCTTTGTCTACATCACCGACCGCTTCACGCAAATTGGCGTGCCCTATGACGACGGCGCCAAGGCGCTCGAGCCGACGCTGGCCAAGCTGGCCGCCGGGCGGGTCGAAGGCGTGGTCGGCATGATGGAAGAAGCCGACAGCCTGATCGCCAAACACTATCCGGGCCAGATGGAGCGCACCGGCACCGTGTTCGAACAGACCCCGATCTACCTGATGGTGTCACGCCAGTTCTACAGCCAGAACCAGAAGCTGGTGGAGCGCTACTGGCAGGCGCTGCGCAGCTACCGCAATTCGGATGATTACCGGCGCTACCAGATCAGCCATCCTTAGGATTTTGACCCGGCCCCAGGTATTTCTGAATGATCTTGTCGCGCACGCCGTTGGCGTTGTTGGCGTTGAGCGAGTTCTGCAAGGCCCGCACCAGCTTGGGCTGCGACGCGTGATTGATGACGAACCAGGTCGTAATGTCGTGCATGCGCAAGGCCTTGACCGTGTGGAACGGGATATGGAACTTGGCTTTTTCTTCGGCCAGTCGCGCTTCGGTATCGATCACGAAGTCGACCCGCCGCGCTCCCAGTTTGAGCAGGTTCAATTCAATCGAACTGGCCTTGTCCATGGCCGTATCGGGAATGCCCGCATCGCGCAGGAATTTTTCAGCCGAACCGCCATGAATGACGCCAGTGCGTTTATTCTTCAAATCGGCGACCGCGTACACCTTCGGAGAGTCCAGGCGCCCGAATGCCCACACGGTTTCGGTCATGATCGGACTTAGCCAATGAAAATCGCTTTCCCGATCCGGCCGGCGAGCGATCGAGATCAGGATGGTGTCGGGGGTGTTGGCGACGGTCGCGTAAGCCCTGGCCCATGGGCGGATCTTGACCTGGCAGGTCAGCTTGGCCTGGCGGCATCCGGCCAGCAGCAACTCGGTGGCCAGTCCCGTCGCTTCGCCATTTTCCAGGTAGTGATAGGGCGGCGCATCATCGGCATAGGCGATGATGTCGGCGGCCGTTGCCGCGTTCAATGCGAGGCAAGCGAGCAGCAAGCAAGAGGCGTGGTAATGTTTCACAATGGCAATATAACAGGATATAAAGCAAGCGTGTGCGGCGATCTAGCGTACCATCCGTCCATGATGAAAAAAATGAAACGCTTTTGCGCCGTGGCGGTCTAGCAGATGTATCACGGCGAAAAATTCAATGCATGGACCCACCTCGGCGGCGCGCTGCTGGCGCTGGCCGGTTCGGTGGTGCTGGTGGTGCTCACTTCCATCGGCGGCGACCCGTGGAAAATCGTCAGTGTGTCGGTCTACGGCACCACGCTGGTGCTGCTGTACAGTTTCTCGACGCTGTATCACAGCATGCAAGGACGCGCCAAGGACATCTTGCGCAAATTCGACCATCAAGGCATCTACCTGCTGATCGCGGGCAGCTACACCCCGTTTTGCCTGGTGTCGCTGCGCGGCCCGTGGGGCTGGTCGCTGCTGGCCACCGTATGGGGACTGGCGCTGGTGGGCAGCATCCAGGAGCTGCGCCAAAAGAGCAAAGCGCGGGTGCTGTCGGTGGTGATCTATATCGTGATGGGCTGGGTAGCGCTGGCGGCAGTGGTGCCGCTGGTGCGCGCGCTGGGAACGGCGGGTTTCGCATGGCTCGCCGCCGGCGGCGTGTTCTACACGGTCGGCATCATCTTTTACGCGCTCGACGCCCGCCTGAAGCACGCGCACGGCATCTGGCACCTGTTCGTCATCGCCGGCAGCGCCACGCATTACGTGGCGATCCTGCGCTACGTTCTGTAAGGACCGCGCCTAGTGCGGCAAGGCGATCACTTCACCGAGCCCGGTATGGTCATGGTGGTTGCCGAAAACGCGCTGTAGCTCGGTCTGCGCGTATTCGCCCGTGCAATGCCCGGCCGCGACACGCTCGAGTTTCCATTTGAGCTTGAAGTTCTCGACCGTCTGCCGGACTTGCTCGTCGCTGTCGGCGATCAGGTGCAGGCCGCCGAACAGCGCATGGATTTTCGGATCGATTTGCGCCGCGGCGGCCAGGATTTTTTCAATCCCCGGATGCGAGCAGCCAACCACGACGACCAGGCCCTTGGGCGTCTTGATCGCCATCGACAGTTCATTCAATTCCAACGTCCCCTTGTTCTCGGACACATTCTTGAACAGGAAAATGCCGGGTGCGGCTTCCAGCGGCGTGTCGATCAGCGTGAAGCTGGCGTCCGGCCAGGGCGAATCGATCTCGTAGGTGTCCGCGTATTTGCCGCCGAAATAGTGCAGGTCGTCCGGAATGCCATCCACGGTCCGCACAAACGCTTTGCCGACCGCGCTTTTGGCCGTGACCGGCGTGGCAAAAGACCCGGTTTCGAGCGGCGCATAAATCTTCACCCGGGGGTTTTGCTGCAGCACGTAGGCCAGTCCCGCGGTATGGTCGCCGTGCCGATGCGAGATCACGACAAAATCGATGTTCTTCAAGTCGATTTTCAGGGCGCGCGCGTTATTGACGAACGCTTTATGCTGGCCGCCGGTGTCGAACAAAATGCGCTTGCCGCCGTATTCGACCAGCGCCGCGTAGCCCCATCCGCGCTCCAGGCTGGACGCTTTTCCGAACGCGTCGTAGATGATGGTGACCCGGGCCGGCGGTTCGGCCGCCTTTGCGCCGGCCATCAGGCATAAAAACATCAAGATTGACACTAATGTCACACGATAATTTCTCATGGAACCTCCCGTGAAAAAAAGACGTTAACACGAAATCGATGCAAAAGATATATCGTTATGGCTACCAATCAGCGGCGTGGTCCCTTGCGTTCTTGCGTCGACCAATATGGGAATTCCGCTTCATACACTTCGACGTCCAGTTCCGCGATGCGTTCTTGCATCCGGTCCTGGGCATCGGTGACGGCCTTGTTGTAAATGACCGGACCCAGCTCCTTCAGGAAGAACGACAGCAGCGAGCCCGCCTCCAGGCTGCCGATGGCCTCGTCCATGTTTTCTGCAAAATAGCGCTGGATTGACGCGATGGCTTGCTTGCTCGCGTCGCTGGAGATTTCGATGGTCATTGTGCGGCCTGTACTTTTCAAAAACGGAAGCGCGCAATTTTGCCACATCCGCCTAGTCATTTGTGACTAGTTCCCACCCGTCGTCCTGCCCACAGCCAAACGGCGCCCCGCTCGTTACAATCTAGCCATACACAAATCACGCTGGAGAAGGGCATGCTGCGCGACCGCTACGGCCGATCGATCGAATATCTCCGCCTGTCGGTCACCGACCGTTGCGACCTGCGCTGCACCTATTGCATGCCCAAGGGCTTCAAGGGTTTCGAGGAGCCGGCGTCCTGGCTCACGTTCGATGAAATGGCGCGCCTGGTGGGCGCTTTTGCCCGGTTGGGTACCAAACGGGTACGCCTGACCGGCGGCGAGCCGCTGCTGCGCCGTAACCTCACCGAGCTGGCCGGCCGTCTTGCCAGCCTGCCCGGCATTGAAGACTTGTCGCTGTCGACCAACGCCACGCGCCTGGACCGCTACGCCGCCGACTTGCGGGCGGCGGGCGTGGCGCGCATCAACGTCAGCCTCGATTCGCTTGACCGCGGCTGCATGGAGCAGATCACCGGCCACGACAGCCTGGGCAAGATCATGGATGGCATCATGGCCGGCAAAGAGGCCGGCTTCGATCCTATCAAGATCAACATGGTGGCGCTGCGCGGCGTGAACGAACACCAGATCGACCAGATGGTCGCGTTCTGCATCGAACACCGCTTCGTGCTGCGCCTGATCGAAGCGATGCCGATGGGCGAAACCGGGCGCAATGCCGCCTGGCTCGACCTGGGACCGATCGAAAAGCGCCTGCGCACTCAGTTTGGCCTGCTGCCGCAGATCGCCCGCCTTGGCGGCGGCCCGGCGCGCTATCTGGTCACGCCGGACGGTCACACCAGCATCGGCTTCATCACCCCGATGTCGCAGCACTTTTGCGGCGACTGCAACCGCGTGCGGCTGGCCGTTGACGGCACGCTGTACCTGTGCCTGGGCCAGGAAGATAAATTTGAATTCCGGCCCTTGCTGCGCGGTGGCGCCAGCGATGGCGAACTGGAGGCGGCAATTCGCCATGCGGTCGAACTCAAACCGGAAAAACATGATTTCCTCGCCCAGCCCGGAAAAATCGTCCGATTCATGTCGAAAACCGGAGGCTGACATCCCGACCCGCAAAAATGCTGCACCCGAGTATCATGAGCAGGAACGCCCGCCAGGAACCGACATGACCCTTCATTCGCTTTTGCCATCTCGCCACAAGCTGTCCTCCAAGATTGTTGGAGCGCTGGTCGGATTTTTGTCGCTTGCGCTGGTCGCCATTTCCTTGACGCTGTTCCTGTCCTGGCAGCTCGAAGGCAGCGCCGCCGCCATCAACGACACTGGCAGCCTGCGCATGAACAGCTATCGCCTGGCTATCCTGCTCTCGCGCACCGTCAGCGGCGAAGGCGCCGCGCTGGCCGCCGCGCGCCAGGTCACGCTGATCGATGCCACGCTGGTCCAGCTCAAGCACGGCGACCCGCAACGCCCGCTGCTGCTGCCGCCCACCCAGGCCATTCATGACGAATTCGCGCGCATCGCCGCGCAATGGCAGGACGAACTGCGCCCGGACGCCCAAGCGCTGCTGCGCCTCGATGGCGAGGCGCAAAAGCAGGCGCTGCGCAAGTTCCAGATCCATTCGGAAGGCTTTGTCGGGCGCGTCGACACGCTGGTGCAGATGATCGAACGCGATAGTGAAACGCGTACCTTCTGGCTGCGCGGCTCGCAACTGGCGCTGCTTGGCCTGGCCCTGGTGGGCACGGTCAGCCTGATCTACCTGATGTTCAGCTTGATCATCGAGCCGGTCACGCGTCTGGACGATGGCATGCGGCGCATGAAGGAAGAGGATTTCGCGGTACGGCTGGACGTCGACAGCAGCGATGAATTCGGCCAGCTGGCGCAAGGCTTCAATCAGATGGCCGACCGCGTGCAGTCGGTGTACGACAACCTGGAAGGCCTGGTCACGGTCAAGACGGCCAAGCTGGAAAACCAGAACGCCGAACTGGCGCTGCTGTACGACGCCTCGGCTTTCCTGCAGCGCCCGCAGCCGCTCGAACCCTTGTGCCAGGGCCTGTTGCAGCGCATCTGCGACTATTTTCATGCCGACGGCGGCTCGGTGCGGGTGCTCGACGCGTCCCGCAACAACTTGCACATGGTGGTACACCAGGGGATTTCGCCGCAACTGGTCGAGCGCGAACACTGCATCAAGGTCGGCGAATGCCTGTGCGGCGACGCCGTCAAGCGCAAGGTCACCGTCATTCACGACCTGCGCAAGATGGACAAGGCACACGAACTCGAATGCCACCGCGAAGGCTATGCCACGGTGTCGGTATTTCATATTTACGCGCACCAGCAGCACCTGGGGTTCTTCAACCTGCATTTTCGCCAGGCGAAAACGTTCGATGCGCGTGAACAGAGCTTGCTCGAAACACTGGGGCAGTTGCTTGGGACCGCCGTCGAAAATCTGCGCCTGGCCGCGCGCGAACGCGAAATGGCGGTATCGGAAGAACGCAACCTGGTGGCCCAGGGCCTGCACGACAGCATCGCGCAGGGCCTGAACTTCCTCAACCTGCAGGTGCAGATGCTGGACCAGTCGGTCAGCGACCGCAAGCTCGACGACGTTGCCGAGATCGTGCCGCTGCTGCGCGCCGGGGTCCAGGAAAGCTATGAGGACGTGCGCGAACTGCTGCACAACTTCCGCAGCCGGCTGGTCGAGGGCAATCTGATCGGCGCGCTGGAAACCACGGTCGACAAGTTTCGGCGCCAGACCGGGATCGAGGCCGAACTGGTGGCCGATGTCGACGGCGCGCCGTTCCCGCGCGAACAGCAGCTGCAATTGCTGTTCATCGTGCAGGAAGCGCTGTCGAACGTGCGCAAGCATGCCGACGCCACCAGCGTGTTCGTGCGCCTGCAGGACCGCCACGACTTTACGTTGACGATCGAAGACAACGGCAGCGGCTTTGACCTCGCACAGCTTGACGACACCGGCGACGCCCACGTCGGCATCCACATCATGCGCGAGCGCGCCCAGCGCATCGACGCCGCGTTGGCGGTGCAATCGCAGCCTGGCGGCGGCACCAGCATCACACTCACTTTGCCGCAGGCGCTACGGCGCGCGGCCTGATTCAACCCAAGGACTGTCAATGGAAACTGAAGCACAACCGATCCGTGTATTGCTGGTGGACGACCATTCGCTGTTTCGCAGCGGCATACGTTCACTGCTGCAGCGGCATGCCGATTTCGCCGTCGTGGGCGAGGCGGCCGACGGCGTCGAGGGCATCAAGCGCGCCAAGCAGCTCAAGCCCGACGTGGTGCTGCTTGACCTGCACATGCCCGGCATGAGCGGGGTCGAAACGCTGCAGCTGATGCACCAGGATTGCCCGGACACGGCCATCATCATGCTGACCGTATCGGAAGAGTCGGAAGACCTGGGGCGCGCCATGCGGGCTGGCGCCCAGGGCTATCTGATCAAGAATATCGAGACCGATTACCTGCTGCGCGCGATCCGGCGCGCCGCCGCCGGCGACACCGTGGTGGCCGAAGCGCTGACCGGCAAGCTGGTGGCGCAGCTGCAGGCCGGCCAGGCCGAGCGCCCGGTGTCGGACCTGGACAAGCTGACCCCGCGCGAAAAAGATATCCTGGCCTGCCTTGCGCTAGGCGAGAGCAATAAATTCATCGCCCGCAAACTGGACCTGGCCGAAAGCACCGTCAAGATCCACGTGCAAAATGTGCTCAAGAAGCTCAAGCTGTCGAGCCGCGTGCAAGCGGCGGTGTACGCAGTCGAACACCGCCTGACGGGCGCCGTCGCCGAACGGCATTAACCGCCGCAGCCGCCGCAGCAACCGCTCTTGGCCGCTTCGGCCACCAGGAAGCCGGCGTTGGTGACGGCCGTGCGCAGCTGGACCTGGGACGCGATGTTTTCGTTGTAGCCGACCCGCGCCAGCGTGTGGGCGAGCGTGATGTGGACGCGGTCGACGCCTTCCACGGTTTCAAGCGCCTGGGCGACGGCGATGGCAATCGCTTCGGTGGTCATGGCGGGGATGGTCAAGGTGGCGGTTTGCATGGTGGCTCCTGTTATCAATTGAAAGTAGCGTAGCCGAGCGCGCTTTGCCGGTCCAGACAAAGCCGAAGGCGGCGCGGGGTTTTTCCGAAAACGATAATCTGCATCAAATTTTTCATCACGCTTTACCCAATCGGAGTATAAAGTGGTATTTTACATGTATCTTTTAAAAGAAGCGACATCATGAGCTTGTTAATTATCGAAGAACCGGCGGTTGCGACCCGCCAGCCCCTGTGGAGCGCCAGCCATCCCGTATGGGCGCTGGGGTTCCGCCCGTTTTATCTGCTGGCCGCGGCGCTGGCGGTGCTGGTGGTGCCACTGTGGCTGATGCAGTACCTGGGCTGGACCGGCATCGTGGCCAACGTCGGCCTGGCCTGGCACATGCACGAGATGGTGTTCGGCATGGCCATTGCCGTCGTCGTCGGCTTCCTGTTCACGGCCGGGCGCAATTGGACCGGGCTGCCAACGCCAACGGGCCGCCACCTGGCCGCGCTGGCGCTGGTGTGGGTGGCGGGCAGGGTGGCCATGCTGCTGGCGCCGCCGCTGCTTGCCGCGCTGGTCGACCTGCTGTTCCTGCCGCTGGCGGCCTGGCCCTTGTACCGCGTGCTGCGCGACTCGGGCAACAAGCGCAATATGTTCCTGATTGGCTTGCTCGGTATGCTCACGTTGGCCAACGCGCTATTCCACGCGGCCAGCATGCGCTGGATCGCACTGTCGCCGATCACGCCTATCCATGCGGCGATCCTGGTGATCGTCATCATCGAGTCAGTCATCGGCGGGCGCGTCATTCCGATGTTCACCTCGAACGGCGCGCCCGGCGTCAAGCCGGTGGTGCGCCCGCGGCATGACCAGATCGCGCTGGCGGTGGTGGCGTCGGCCGGCCTGGCGTGGGTGTTTGGCGCCCCCGGTCCGCTCAGCGCCGCCTTGTCGCTGCTGGCCGCCTGCGCGGTGGCGCTGCGGCTGGCCGGCTGGAAGTCGCACCGCACCTTGCGCGTGCCGCTGCTGTGGATACTGCACCTGAGTTATGCCTGGATACCGGTCGGCTTTGTGCTGCTGGCACTGGCGGCACTGGGATACGGCTTGCCCAGCACCGCATTCCATGCGCTGGCGGTTGGCTCGATGGCTGGCCTGATCATCGGCATGATGACCCGCACCACGCTTGGCCACACGGGGCGCGTGCTCAAGGCAGGGCGTTTCGAGGCGGCGATGTATGTGCTGATCCAGCTGGGCGCGGTGTCGCGCGTGCTGGCCGCGTTCGTGCCGTCGCAATGGCGCGCTGCGGCGCTGGTGGTGTCGGGCCTGTGCTGGAGTGCGGCGTTCGCGCTGTACCTGTTTGTCTACACGCCGTATTTGATGAGGGCGCGGGTGGATGGCAAGGAGGGCTAGCATGCTAACATCATGCTCATCATGTCCATTCGTCTTATTCAGGGCGCTGTCGCAATAGCGTCGGCAGTTTGCATGTCGGCGGCTGTAGCTGCTTCGCCTGAGCTCGTCCGCGTCGGCGTATTTGCGATGGCGCCGTTTGTCGTCGACGGGCCGAACGGCCCTGGCGGCGCGCTGGTCGAATTTTTCGACAATGAGATCGCCCCGCGCATGGGGGTGCGCTTCGAGTGGGAGCGGCCGACGACGATGGCGCGGCTTGAAACCAGCCTGGCGACCGGGCGCATCCTGTTCACGCCGATCCTGGCCAAGACACCCTCGCGCGCGAAATCCAACATTCTGTTTGCCGGCGCCGTGTATATTCGCCTCGAACCCTGCCTGGCGGTGCTGCCGGACAGCCCGCTGAAAGCCGTCAATTCGCCGGCCGACCTGGAAAACATCAGCATCGGCTGGGTGCAGTCCGGTGCGCTGCCGGAATTCATGATGGACAAGCGGATCAAGCTCGATCAGGTCGGCAATATCGACTGGACCTCTGTCAACCTGAAAAAGCTCAAGCTGGGCAGGATCGGTGCAGCCTATTTTTCCAACCCTTACACGCCGCTGTTTTTTGCGGCCCAGGCGGGAATGCGGATCAGGATCATCAATATGCCGATCCGCGGGCCCCAGCTGTATGGCGCGTTCGCGCCATCGGCGCCGCCTGGCCTGGCCGAGCGCTATGCGCGCGCCGCGCAAGAAGCCTTCGCCCATGACCGCTTTTCACAGTACATCCAAAAGGCGGCGCCAAATCGCTAGTGCGATATAGTGGCGCCCATGAACGACGACATCGACGACGACGCGCTCGCGCGCGAACTGAAACTGGCTGATCACGGGGTCCAGCTGGTCAAGCTGGAAGGGCGTGTATTCGTCCGCTTTTTTGGCTGGGTGGAGGCGGGCGGCTTGCGCGTGCCCTACGACCTGGTGCCAGCCCAGGGTGTGCTGGCCAAGCCAAGCAAATGGCGCAAATACGACGTTGACGCGCGCCGCAAGCTGCTGCTCGAACGGGTCACGCCGGCGGCTGTCGCAGCCCTGAACAGCAGCGTCGAAGTCTTCGTCGACGCCATCTCGGCCCAGTGCGAAGACGCCAACCTGGATGCGGCGCTGTTCCTGACCCAGCTGGCGGAGCTGGAAACGTCTGAGCCGGCTTCCTACGTGTTCGATCGCATCGAGCAGCGCGTACTGCACGCGATCGAGCGCGCGCAAGAGGAGCGGCATGCTGCGCGCACCAAGGAAAGCATCAACCTGGCCGAGTACCCCGAATCGTTCGACCAAGCTTGCCGCATGCCGCGCCGCTTCATTGCGTTGCTCGGCCCCACCAACTCGGGCAAGACGCACCGCGCGATGGAGGCGCTGGCCGCTGCCGCCAGCGGCGTCTACCTGGCGCCGCTGCGCTTGCTGGCACTCGAAAATTACGAACGCTTGCAGGCTGCGCGACCGCACGGAAAACCGCTGGCCGTGAGCCTGGTCACCGGTGAAGAGCGGCGCATGGCCGATGGCGGCACCCACGTTGCCAGCACCGTGGAGATGCTCGACACCCGCACCCGGGTCGAAGTGGCGGTGATCGACGAGATCCAGATGCTGGCCGACCGCGACCGCGGCTCGGCCTGGACTGCTGCCGTGTGCGGCGCGCCGGCGTCGGTGGTGTACCTGGTCGGCGCGCCCGAAGCGCGGCGCGCCATCGAAGCGCTGGCCGAGCGCCTCGGCTGCCAGCTCGAAGTGCACCTGCTCAAGCGCATGGGACCGTTGTCGATGGAGGCGGGGGCCGTGCGCAAGCGCCAGAACCTGCAGCGCGGCGATGCCGTGATTGCGTTCTCGCGCCGCGAAGTGCTGATGTGGCGCGACATCGTCACCGAGATGGGCCTGTCGGTGGCCACCGTGTACGGCAACCTGGCGCCCGAAGTGCGGCGCGCCCAGGCCGAGCGCTTTCGCGACGGTTCGGCCGACGTGGTGGTGGCCACCGACGCGCTGGCGATGGGCTTGAACATGCCGATCAAGCGCATCGTCATGACCACCAGCGTCAAGTACAACGGCTTCGAGGAAGAAGAGATCTCGGCATCGCTGGCGCGCCAGATCGCCGGGCGCGCCGGGCGCTATGGCGTGCACGAGGAGGGCCTGGTGGCCGGCTTCGACGACGACACCCACGAGGTGATGCGCGCGCTGCTCAAGGAAAAAATCGCACCGCTCAGCGCCACCGCGTTTGCCGTGGCGCCGTCGATCGAGCACCTGCACCGGATCGCCGCGGTGACGGGCGAAAGTTCGCTGGCCAAGCTGCTCAAGCGCTTCGTGCACAACATCGATGTGCCGGACGGCTTTTTCTATCCGCGCATCACGGAAGAACAGTCCGAACGCGCGCTGTGGCTCGATACGCTGACATTATCGGTCGCTGAAAAATTCATGCTCTCGCTGGTGCCGGTGTCGACCAAGGTGCCGTCGCTGCAGCGCGCCTGGGAACAATGGGCGCATGCGCTGGCCAAGAAGAAAATCTCCAAGCTCAATCCGGAGCAGGGCAAGCTGTCGTGGGCCAATTTGCAGGACGTGGAGGATAGCTGCCGCCTGTATTCGGCCTATGCCTGGCTGTCGTACCGGTTGCCGGAGTTTTTCCCCAGCGTGGTGCTGGCGCAGCAGCTGGCGCGCGCGGCCTCGGACCGGGTCGATGCAATCCTGCACGCGCAAAATGCGGCGGCCAGGAAGAAGCACGACAAGAAGCCCCGGGGCCGCTGAAAAAGCGATTGACCTTGCCCTGATGGGAAGCATTAGAGTGATAGAAAATTTCATTTTGAGAGTAAATATGAACAAATTGAACATGATCTCGTTTGCCATCCTGCTGTCGGCCTGCACTGGCGCATTTGCCACGCCAACCATGATCGACGGCGAAATCCGCAAGGTGGACAAGGACGCCGCCAAGCTGACCATCAAGCATGCCGAATTGACCAATCTCGGCATGCCGCCCATGACGATGGTATTCAAGGTGCAGGACAAGGCCATGCTGGCGCAGGTCGCCGCGGGCGACAAGGTACGCTTTGCGGCCGACAAGATCGGCGGCGCGCTGACCGTGACGGCCTTGGTCAAGGAGGCGCCATGAACGCGCTGCGCATCTTGATGCTGGTGGCGGCAGCCGCCTTCAGTACGGGCGCCATGGCGCACGCGGTGGTCAAGCAATCGGTGCCTGCCGAAGGCGCCAGGCTGACAGCCGCGCCCAAGGAAGTGACGATCACCTTCAACGAGAAGGTCGAAAAGATGTTCACCAGCGCCGTCCTCAAAACGGCTGCCGGCGTTGCCATCGATACTGCCAAGGCCACGCGCGATGCGGCCAACCCGGCGGTCCTGCACCTGCCTTTGCCGGCGCTGCCGGCCGGCGCTTACGTCGTCACGTGGACAGCGGTCGGCCAGGACGGGCATCGCCAGAGCGGCCATATCGGTTTTAGCGTCACGCGGTGAACCTGCTGCACATTGGTGCGGTACTGCTCCTCAACGCGGGCTTTGCCTGGCTGACCGGCTCCCTGCTGGCGCGCAGGTGGCACGACCCCGGCGCGCTGCGGCGCGGCGAAGTCATTGCCAGCGCGGTCTGCCTGTCCGGTACGCTGCTCGCCATGTGGGCTGCGACGGCGCGCATGGGCGATCTGGCGCCGCTGGAGGCTTTGCTCATGCTGCCGCAGATGCTGGTGCAAACCAGCTATGGGCAGGCGGGCCTGGCCGCGACGGCGTGCGCGGCACTGACGCTGCTGCCGTGGCGGGGGGTGATCGTGCAAGCGTTGCTGCTGGCCCTGTTTGCGCTGGCCAGGGCGTCGGCCAGCCACGCCAGTGAGCACGGGTGGTTCAGCGTCGCGGTCGGCGTCGAATGGCTGCATTTGATGCTGATTGGCGTCTGGCTGGGCGGCGTGACGCTGGCTGGCTGGGTGGCGCTGCCAACTGGCCGCCACCTGGGATGGCTGTCGCAGGTGGCCACTTGGGCGCTGGCTGGCATCGTCGCCAGCGGCGTGTTCAATGCATGGCAACGGCTGGACGCGCCCGGGCAGCTGTTCGGCACCCCCTACGGTCTCGTGTTGAGCGTCAAGCTGGCGTTCATTGCGCTGGCGGCGCTGCTTGGCGCGTACAACCGTTTTGCCGGCTTTCCGGCTGCCGCATGCGGGCAAGGCCGTGCTGCATCGCTGGTGCTGCGGGTCGAGTCGGTGGCGCTGTTGGCAGCGCTGGCGTCAGCGGCGCTGCTCACTTCCATGGCGCCACCGGCATAGACGAAAAAAAGCCGTCCGGTTGTGCGCCGGACGGCCATTCCACCAGGCGGTGGAAGTGTCAGATTACTTGCGGCGGCGTGAACGCACCAGCGAGAGGCCGGCAAACGTCAAGCCCAGCAAGACCAGTGGCAGCGATGCTGGCTCTGGCACGAAATGCTCAGGGTTGATATCGCAATCGCTGCAAATCCACAGCTGTTCGGCGCCGGCATAGTTCGAGTAATACTTGATATTCAGTTGCAGGAAGTATTGCCCGTTGGCGGCGTCGGTGGCGGCGTTGTGCAGTGCCTGGTTGAAGGCGGCAAATTCGGCACGCGAGGTGCTGACGTTGTTGTTGACACGGTAGCCGCCCGATGGGTGTCCATTCAAGGCGTCAATCGGGCAGTCGCCGGCATTTTGTGCGAAGAACATGTTGTAGGCGACGCCGGTGACTTTATCGACGCAGAAGTCGCTCACGACTGGCAAATAGGCGGCGTTGGCAGGGGTCGGATTGGCGCCACTGTCCTGGCAACCAAGAGTACCCATGCTGACTTCAAAGCACAGGTTGTTGATGGTAGCGCCTGCCGCATTGACAATGCGCGCTTGGCCCCACATGAAAATGAAGTCGCTTGAGTTGTTTTTCTGGTTGTTGTCGAACAGGAAAACCAAGTCATGGCCGTCCAGGTAGTTTTGCAACAGGCTCAGGCTGATTTCCCAGCGGTGGTTCTGGTCGCCCGTGAAATTGTTCGGATCCGCGATGGTATTCATGTCGAACGTATGACTTTGATTGCCAGTGGGCGACAGGTAAGGGGCATCGACAGCATCGGTGATGAGGAACGGCGGAATGTTGGTATGCCCGTCCGCCGATTGGAGCACCAGGGCCTGGTCATCGATATTGCCCGGCGACGAACTCACGGGCAGGCCGTCTTGCGGCTGGCAACGCGGGTCGAGCTTGCAGCTATTGAGCAGGTCGAGCGAATAGACGTTGAAACTGTTGTACACGCCAACTGACATTTCGTTGGCGCCTGGCAAGGTCAGTTCAGTGGCGCCGGCGATGCCGGTGGCAAGTAGCGCACTGGCGATCATCGTCTTGGAAACAAACTTTAGGATGTTCATTGCGATACCCCTAGTTGGATTGTTGTGACCATTTGTTATGCATAGTTCGTGCCAGCAAAATAATTATCAAGAAAATCATCAACTTATCATCCTCACATTGATTTTGCCCAAACCTGTTGTAAGTTTCGTCGACAACTCCTTATCCGAATTCTAGATAAGTTCACTTTTAACAATAAATATTTCACTTTTAATGGTTGTAAAGACAAGTGCGTTTCACGCTGTTGCCAGACGCTTAATGTGCCTGCGCTCAGATATACTTGCCGGTCGGGATTAATCGCAAAGAACAGGGCAATCAGTGGATCAACTACGCAAGGCCGCACAGCGCGCACGTCAGATAGCCAGCCAGTGGTATGGCATCGCCCGTCGCGTGCTGCACGAGCGCGTGGCGCAGGCGCGCGTCTACCTGATGGCGCGCTCGCCTGCCAAGCGGGTGGCGCTGGTGGTGCTGGGCAGCGCGGCCGCGGTGTTGCTGCTGATGGTGCTGTACGTGCTGATGCTGATCCCGCTCACGCCCGGCATCAAGGACCTCAAGCAGGCGCGCGCGGCCAAGGCGTCGACCCTGCTGTCGGCCGACGGCAAGCAGCTGGCCAGTTTCGAGGAAGGCTTGCACGAGCGCGTCAAGCTGGACCAGGTGTCACCGCACGTGATCGCCGCCCTGATCGCCACCGAAGACCACCGCTTTTACGACCACATCGGGATCGACTTCAAGCGCACGCTGGCGTCGGTGTTCTATACCCTCAAGGGCGACGCCCAGGGTGGCTCGACCATTACCCAGCAGCTGGCGCGCAATATGTTCCCGGAAGAGATAGGACGCTCGCGCAACGTCAACCGCAAGCTCAAGGAAATGATCACCGCGCTCAAGCTGGAAGCGACCTACAGCAAGACCGAGATCCTCGAGACCTATTTGAATACGGTGCCGTTCCTGTACAACACCTTCGGCATCGAAATGGCGGCGCGCACCTATTTCGACAAGCCGGCCGCCAAGCTCGACATCCTCGAAAGCGCGACCCTGGTCGGCATGCTCAAGGGAACCAGTTACTACAACCCGGTCAACAATCCCGAACGCTCGGTCGAACGACGCAACGTGGTGCTGGGCCAGATGCTCAAGCACGGCATCATCGACGCCAAGCGCTACGAGGTGCTGCGCAAGCGGCCGGTCAAGCTGCATTTTGCGCGCCAGGCCGAGCGCGTCACCACCGACACCCACTTTACCGCCTATGTGCGCAAGTGGCTGATCCAGTGGGCTGACGAGAACGATTACAACCTGCAGCTGGACGGCCTGGTGGTGCACACCACGCTCGACTACGAACTGCAGACGGCCGCGCTGCGCGCCGTGGAGCGCCAGGCCAACGCGCTGCAAATGGTGGCCGACGTCGAATGGGCGCAAGCTGACAGCGGGCAGGGTTCGTCGACCAGCGCCTACGCCGGCATGCATCAATCGATTACCCCGTTCGACTACTTCTGGCGCACCAAGGGCGCGCTGGTCAATGCGTTTATCCGCGAGTCCAGTCAGTACAAGAGCGCGGTGGAAGGCGGCGAAGACGGCCCGGCCGCGATCAAGCGCCTGCGCGCCGACCGCGCCTACATGGCCCAGCTGCGCAGCGCCAAGACGCGCCTGGAAACGGGCTTCGTCGCGCTCGATCCAAGCAACGGCCAGGTACGGGCCTGGGTCGGCAGCCGCGACTTCCAGAAAGACCAGTTCGACCACGTATCGCAGGCCGAGCGCCAGCCCGGCTCGACCTTCAAGCCGATCGTCTACGGCGCCGCGCTGGAAAAGGGGTTTTCGCCCGAGCGCGTGTACCGCGACGCGGTCATGAACATCAAGGCCGGCGACGGCACCATGTGGCGCCCGACCGACATGAGCGGCGCCACTGGCGAAGAAACCACCATGCGCGAAGGGCTGGTGATGTCCAAGAACACCATTACCGCGCAAGTGATGCAAGATGTCGGCTTGCCCAGCATCATCAAGCTGGCGCGCGACCTGGGCATCCGCGACAGCAAGCTCGACGCCGTGCCATCGCTGGCGCTGGGCACCAGCCCGGTCACCTTGTTGCAGATGGTCAGCGCCTACAGCACCATTGCGGCGCAGGGCGAGTATCGCAAGCCGGTGTTCGTGTCGCGCATCACCGACCGGGCCGGCAACGTGCTGGCCGAATTTGGCAAGGACACGCCGCAGCGCGCCATGACAAGCGAGTCGGCGGTGACGCTGATCGACATGCTGCGCGGCGTCATCAACCGCGGCACCGGCACCGCCGTGCGCTACCGCTTCGGCATCGGCGGCGACGTCGCCGGCAAGACCGGCACTACCCAGAACAACACCGACGGCTGGTTCATCATGATGCATCCGCAGCTGGTGGCCGGCGCCTGGGTCGGCTTCAACGATAACCGCGTGACCATGCGCAGCAACTACTGGGGCCAGGGCGGGCACAACGCGATCCTGGTGGTGGGTGACTTCTTCAAGGCCGCGCTCGACAGCGGCAAGCTCGACGCGGCAGCCACCTTCCCGGGTGCGCCGCGCGTGCAAGCGGGCCACCCATCCGAACAGGAGCCGGAAATCGAGGTGATCGAAGAAGGGGGCGACATGCAGCAGGATGGCGTGCCACCGCCAGCGCCGCCGCCGGAAGAAGAAGTCGAGCCGGACCCGGAACCGGCGCCAGCACCAGCGCCGCCGCCGATGCCGGAGCCGGTCATCAATTAATTGCCCGCACGGTATTTTGAAGTAATAACGATTGTGCGCGCACAACTGCGATCATGGTCTTTCTGACCACAATTGTAGTGCGCAGCCGTCCATCATCCCATCCACTGGCTGAGCAACCCACCATGCTTGGTCCAGTCCGGAGGAAAGATGCGACAGCTCTATGAATATCACCCCGTAGTCGGTTACCGTTTCATTCCCAACCTCAAGGCGCGCATTCCCCATGAGGGAGGCGGCTACTTGCTCGAAGCTAACGCCGCCGGGTTCCGCTCGAATCGCCAGTTTCATGCCGCTGCCACGCCCGGCACCCGGCGCGTGCTACTGTTTGGCGATTCGTTCACCGCCGGCGACGCGGTGGCCAATCAGCAGCGCTATTCGGACCTGCTCGAAACCATCTTGCCGGCCACCGAAGTCTACAATTTCGGCCTGTCCTCGACCGGCACCGACCAGCAATACCTGGCCTGGCGCGAGTTCGCGCAAGAGATCGAGCACGACGCGGTCGTCATCGCCGTGTTTGTCGAAAACGTGCGCCGCGTGGTAGCCCGCTTTCGTCCGCACCGCGACGTCCACGGGCGCGAGCGCCTGTATGCCAAGCCCTATTACACGCTCGACGCAGGCAAACTGCAGCTGCACCAGGTGCCGCCATCGGCCGAAGGTGTCGAGATGGATCAGCTCTCGCCCGAGCAGCAAGCCGCGGTCGACACCGGCGGGCGCTTCGCCCGCCTGCGCGGCCTGGTCAGCGCGCTGGGCGCCAAGGACGCGGTGCAGCGCTTGACGCGCTACCAGCCGCTGCCCGCGTACGACACGCCGCGCCACCCGGACTGGCTGCTGATGCGCGCCATCCTGGCGCAATGGATCGCGGCCATCGGCAAACCGGTGCTGCTGATGCCGATCCCGCTGCCGCAGCACCTCGACCAGGTGTGCGACGCGAGCAATTATCAGGCCCGTTTCGCCGAACTGGCGGGCGACCTGGGATGCACGCTGCACGACCCGTTGCCCGACTTGCTGGCCTACCGCAAGGAAGAACGGCGTGGCTTTCGCTGGGAGACCGACATCCACTTTACGCCGGCCGGGCACCTGGCGATGGCCCAATCGATGGCGCCGGCCCTGGTGCGCCTGTTGGCCTGAGGAGAATCGCATGAGCAAGCTCATACTGGGCATTTCAGCCTTTTACCATGATGCGGCGGCGGCCCTGGTGCGCGATGGTGAGATCGTCGCGGCGGCGCAGGAAGAGCGCTTCAGCCGCAAGAAGCACGATCCGCGCTTTCCCGTCAACGCCATCAACTACTGCCTGGAGCAGGGCTTCGTGGACGCGTCGGAACTGGATGCAGTGGTCTTTTACGACAATCCGCTGGCCACGTTTGACCGGGTGGTGGAAAACGCACTGGCCGGCGACGAAGCGGGGCGCGCCCAGTTCATCGAGGCCGGGCGCCAGATGCTGGGCGACAAGCTGTGGCTCGAACGGCACGTGAAGGACGCCATCGGCAGCGTCGGCAAGGCCGGACGGGTGCTGTTTTCCGAACACCATATGGCGCATGCGGCCAGCGCCTTCTATCCGTCGCCGTTCGACAGCGCGGCCATCTTGACCATCGACGGTGTCGGCGAATGGGCCACGACCAGCCTTGGCAGCGGGCATGGCAGCGAGGTCAAGCTGTTCTCGGAGATCAATTACCCGCACTCGCTGGGGCTGCTGTACAGCGCGATCACCTATTTTTGCGGCTTCAAGGTCAACTCCGGCGAATACAAGCTGATGGGCCTGGCGCCCTACGGCGCGCCGCGCTTTTACGACACCATGCGGCGCCACCTGATCGACGTGCGCAGTGACGGCTCGTACCGGCTCGACACCAGCTACTTTGGCTACCTGGACGCGATGGTGATGACCAATGAACGCTTCGCCAGCCTGTTCGGCGGCGCGCCGCGCCAGCCCGAGTCGCCCATCACGCGCCGCGAGATGGACATGGCTGCCAGCGTCCAGAAACTGACCGAGGAAATCGTGCTCAAGACTGCGGCCCATTTGCGCTCGATGACGTGCGAACGCAATCTGGTGATGGCCGGCGGCGTGGCGCTCAATTGCGTCGCCAACGGCAAGCTGGTGGCCGAAGGGATTTTCGACCAGGTCTGGATCCAGCCGGCAGCGGGCGACGCCGGCGGCGCGCTGGGCGCGGCGCTGCTGGCGAGCCACATGCTGTTCGATGTGCCGCGCATAGTGCCGGCGCGCGGACGCGATGCGCAGCAGGGCACCTACCTGGGCCCCAGCTATTCGAGCGCCGAGGTGTGCGCCTTCCTGGCGCGCCACAGCTATCCCCACCATCAGGTGCAGGACCGCGAACAGCGCCTGGCCGCGGTGGCGCAGACGCTGGCCGACGGCAAGATCGTCGGCTGGTTCTCGGGCCGCATGGAATTCGGACCACGTTCGCTGGGCGCGCGTTCGATCCTGGGCGACCCGCGCAGCCCGACCACGCAGGCGACCATGAACCTGAAGATCAAGTACCGCGAGTCGTTCCGCCCGTTCGCGCCCAGCATCTTGCGCGAGCGCTGCGCCGACTACTTCGAGCTCGATTGCGACAGCCCGTACATGCTGCTGGTGGCGCCGGTCAATGCCGAACGCCGCCTGCCGATGGACATGGCGCAGTTCCGCAGCGGCGACGACGACATGCGCGCGGTGATCAACCAGCCGCGCAGCGACGTGCCAGCCATTACCCACGTCGATTATTCGGCCAGGGTGCAGACCGTGGACGCTGAAACCAATCCCGAATACCACGCCCTGATTAGCGCGTTCGAGCAACTGACCGGCTGTCCGATGCTGGTCAATACCTCGTTCAATGTGCGCGGCGAACCGATTGTCTGTTCGCCCGAGGATGCGTATCGCTGCTTCATGCGCACCGAGATGGATTTGCTGGTGCTCGAAGATGTGCTGGTGTGGCGCCACGAACAGGCGCCGGTGGAAGATCAGGAAGACTGGAGGAGCAGCTATGAACTCGATTGATGATGTGGATGCGATGCTGGGCGCGCTGTTTGACGAGGTGCTCATGCCAATGGCGCAGAAAATGCGCGAGGCGGGCGTGGACGTATTTCCGCGCGCGCCGGACGTGAGCTGGTTGAGCTATTACGTGCGCCGCAAGCGTAGCGTGATGATCGCGGCGGACTTCAGCAGCGCCTCGTGCAGCGACGTCGACGAGTTCGAGCAGCGCCTCGCAGCGCACTGGCTCGGGCTGGGTAGGCATGGGCTGGTGGCGCAGGCGGCGCGCTTCGCCAGCATTGCGCGCGTGGCCAGGCAGGCGCAGGCCGATGTGCCGGCCAAGGTGGAACTGTCGCCTTACGTGTACGCGATGTTCTGACCCACCGTCGTCCTCGCGAACGCGGGGACCCATGCTGACTATGCTCAGCATGGATCCCCGCTTTCGCGAAGATGACGGAGAATGTTTTAAGGTCAGAAAATGTGGTTCAGGCCCAGGCTGGTCGTGCGGCGCGTATCGCGTCCGTCGAGCCGGTAAGCCAGTTGCGACGCTGCGCTGGCGCTCCAGAAGCCGGCCCAGCCGCCGCTCCAGCGGTTGTAGTCCGTTTCCAGCAACAGCGAAGTGCGGGTCGAAAAATCATACGACAGCATCGCGTACAGGGAGCGTTGGGCGCCGCCATGGCTGGCATCGAACAAGGTCGCCCTGGCACTGTCGCTGTGGAATAGCGCGCTGCGCAGGCGCCAGCGCGGCGCCAGTTGCGCGCTCAGCCCAAGCAGACAAAAGTCCACATCCAGGTCGGCCGGGGCGCGGATATTGGCAAAGCCCTGGTCGGTATTGAACAGGGCCGTGCCTGGCGCCGCACCAATCAGAAAACCCTTGTCGCGGCGCGCCTTCAGATAGGCCGCATGCCAGGTCAGTGGCTGGCGCACCCATGTGGCGCCGACCGTGAACACGCGCGATTGCTTCGCTTCGGCGTCGCGCGAGACCTGGTACGACGCCATCAGCATGCCAGCGCTATCGAGGTAGCCGCTATTGACTGCCACGGTGCGTCCGGCGTGCGCCGTGCCACCCGCTTCGCCAGCGGAGTACATGACACTGGCAAACAGCGGTGCTTCCCTGGTGCGATAGCGGATCGCGTTGTCATAGCGCGCCCCGGTCCAGATCCCCGGCCACACGGTCTCGAGCTGGCCGGCGCCGCGCAAGGGATCGGCCCGCACCAGCACTTCGGAGGCATTGCCGATGATCTGCAATCGTCCTGCGTCGAAGCGGCCAAACGGGCCATCGATGCCGATCGATGCTTCGCGTCCGAACAGGGCGTTGTGGCGCAGCGCGCCGGTGTCGGTGAAAAACCCGGCCTCGAGCCGGTAGCGTACGGCCAGGCCGCCGCCGAGCGTTTCGGTACCGCGAAGCCCGAGCATGCCCGTGCCGATATTGGTCCCGCCCAGCTCCAGCCGGCTGGCGCCGAGGGGATCGACGTGGGTACTGCTGCGCACAGCCGCAGCGAGCTGCCCATAGACGACCGTTTGCGCCTGCACAGCTGCCGCGAACATGAACAGCACGGCGGCAACGCAGCATCGCATGGCATTCCCCGGTGGGTCGGTGGTGTGTTGAATGTAGCACCGGGAATGTCAATTGCCAATCTTCATCAGGTCGACTGTGGCAATTCGGCCCGAACGGAGCAGCAGTGCCCGCGCGCGGTAGAATCGAGGCATTCAATTGTCGGGATGATCCATGCGACGCTCTTGTGCAAGCTTGCTGGCGCTGCTGATGTTGCCGCTCGTTGCGCACGGGTCGGAGCTGCGTCTGTGCACCGACGAAAAATCCCACTTGCCCTACCTGACGCCGCAAGGCGGTGGCCTGGCGGGCCTGCTGATCCAGATGGCCGCGAAAGAAGCGGGCGTCCAGGTCGAATTCCATGCCGCCCCCACCACGCGCTGCCGGGAAGAGATACGGGTCGGTGTGGCCGACGGTTTCCCCACCGCGCCCTACACGCCTGCGCTGGAGCCGTTCATGGCGTTCCCGATGAAAAATGGGAAACCCGACGCGGAGCGCGCGGTCATGACGGCACGCGCGGCGGTATTTCGGCGCAAGGACAGCCCTGCCAATTGGGATGGAACCCAGTTCAGCCATGTTGCCAAACCGGTGCTCATTCCGTTTGGCGCGGTGCTGCTGGTGGACCGGCTCAGGGCCATGGAGGTCCCCACAGACGACAAGGGCAAAACGCTGGAAGCGAACCTGGTGAAACTGCTGGCCGGGCGCGGCGACGTGGCGATTGGCTCGGAAATGAGCGGCCTGGTGCTGCTGGCCACGCCCCAGTTTCAAGGCAAGATCGAGATGCTGCCGATGGCCTTTACCGAAGAACCGTACTACCTGGGCTTGAACCGCCAATATTACGAAGCCAATACCGAGCAGATGGAGGCCTTATGGAGCGCCGTCGGACGCATCCGCAAAACGCCGGCCTACCTGAAACAATCGGAAAAAGCCTTCGTCCAGGCGGCCCGCGAACTGAAGGAATAGCAACGGGTTCACGCGCCGATTGCGCAGCGATGTATTTTAGCGCTACGCCGGACCGCCCGAGCGTGTGCGCTGCAGCAGGTAGTGCAGCTTGTGCGCCGCCTCGGCATGCCCCAGGCCGGCTGGCCGCACGTTCTAGATACACCCCATGGGTGGCGAGCCGCCGTTCCAGTCCCGAAGTGTTGCGAAAAGTGGACACTTTGCGGCGCTTGCGCGGCACCAGCACCAGGTCCTGAATGCGCATGATTTTGGACACGGCCGCACCCATTTCGGGCGTGATGCCGGGGGCGGCGCTGTCGGCGGCGTCACTGAGCAGCCAGTTGCGAAAGTCGCCCACCGCCAGGTGCGCGATCGGCGCGTATGCGGCCGACGTGGCTGTCGACAAATGCGCGGCCAGGCCGGCCAGCTGGCCGCCCGAGCGCGCCGGCGGGCCTTGGTCAGCAAGTTCTTCAGGGGGCGAAAGCACGCACTGTATTGGCGCAGTTTGCGATGGACTAGTCCGAAAGTAGGTGATTTCCCTTATATCCATATGTCAATATGTTCATTGATCATATGGTGGCTTAGGACATATGATTTGGTAATTACTCACAAGGAAGACAACATGAAAAAATCACTTGCTGCATTGGCTGTACTGAGCGCGTTCACTTCGCTGGCATCTGCCCAATCGACGGTCACCATCTACGGCCTCGTCGATGCCGGCCTGGTGCGCGAAAGCGGCGGCGTGGCCGGCAGCGTTACCAACGTGGGCACTGGCATCGGTTCGGCATCGCGCATCGGTTTCCGCGGCACCGAAGAACTGGGTAACGGCTGGAGCGCCGTGTTCGTGCTCGAATCCGGCGCCCGCATCGATACCGGCGCGTCCGACGTCGCCGGCAGCCTCTTCAATCGCCAGGCCTATGTCGGCCTCAAGAGCGCAGAATACGGCGCGCTGACCGTCGGCCGCCAGTACACCCCGCTGTACCTGACGCTGAGCACCGTGGCCGACCCGTTCGGCGCCGGTTACGCCGGTTCGGCCAAGAACCTGTTTCCTGCCGCTGGCGTGAACACGCGCACCAGCAACACACTCAATTATGTCTCGCCGAAAGTGGCTGGCATCGTGGCCGAACTGGCCTATTCGTTCGGCGAACAATCGGGCAGCAGCTCGGCTGGAAGCCAGTTCGGCGCCTCGCTCGCCTATAGCAAGGACAAGCTCAATGTGCGTCTGGCGCACAACCACCGCAACAACGACCTGACCGCAGCAGCCGGCGCGCTGCAAACGCCGCCTGTGCCTGCAGCTGATCGCGACACCGGCAGCAACACGCTGCTGGCGGCAAACTACGACTTCGGCGCGGTCAAGGCTTATGGTGCCTACGGCGCCAACAAGGGTCTCAACAGTTCGCCGTTGCCAAACACCACCAATCCGTTTGGTGGCGTGCGTCCGACCGCGTCGACCGACAGCCGCGACCTGCTGGTCGGTGCGTCCATTCCTTGGGGCTCGAACGCCATCCTCGCGTCGTACATTCGCAAGGACGACCGTACCGCGTTCAACCAGGATGCCAGCCAGTGGGCGCTGGGCTTGACGCACTCGCTGTCCAAGCGCACCAGCGTGTACACGACGTACGCCAAGATCAGCAACCGTCATGGCGCCGGCTACACGGTGGGTAACAACACCGACGTCGGTAGTGGTGATAGCGCGTTCAACGCCGGTATCCGCCACACTTTCTAAGACACAGCAGCAATCCGGGTGCATAATTCCCATCATTGCGATGGGTGCACACCGGGGAGCCAGGGTGTTCAACAAGACGACTTTCACGCGTACGCGCCTGATGCTGGGCGCCGCGCTGTTGCTGTCCGCGTGCGGCGGGGGCGGCGGTTCTTCTGCGCCGCCTGTGGTGGCGCCGCCGGCGCCAACGCCGCTGCCCGGTTCCTTTGCCGACACCGTCACCTATTCGGGTGGCGCAACGGCATCGCTGCCTACTGGCGCCGAGGGCGCAGCGGTGGTGCCCATGCACATGACGCTGGCCGGAAAAAACCTCGACTACACCGCCACCACCGGCCACCTGACCGCGACCGACGCCGTGAGCGGCCAGCCGCTTGCCTCGTTCTTCTACGTTGCCTACACCGCCGGCACACTGGCACCCGCGCAGCGGCCAGTGACTTTTTTCTACAATGGCGGGCCGGGCTCGGCATCGCTGTGGCTGCACCTGGGCTCCTTCGGGCCCAAGCGTATCGTCACCAATATTCCCGCCACCAACCTGCCCAATCCATTGCAACTGGTGGAGAACCAGGACACGCTGCTCGATCATTCCGACCTGGTTTTTGTTGACGCCATCGGCACCGGCTTTTCGCAAGCCATCGCCCCGCGCACCAACCAGAGCTTCTGGGGCGTGGACAGCGACGCGGCCGCGTTCCGTGACTTCGTGCGCCGCTACGTGACGGTCAATGGCCGCCAGGCGTCGCCCAAATACCTGTATGGCGAATCGTATGGCGCGCCGCGCACCGGCGTGCTGGCCAATCTGCTGGAAGTGGCGGGCGTACCACTGAGCGGGGTGGTGCTGCAGTCGGCCATCATGAACTACAACGCCAACTGCGGCGTGCTCAATCCGGGCACGCTCAGCTGCGAAGGCTATATTCCCAGCTACGCGGCTGTCAGCGCCTACTATTTGCGCAGCAATCCGCTGCCGGTCGACCTGAACAGCTACCTGCAGCAGGCCAGGGACTTCGCGGCATCCCAGTATGCGCCGGCCGTGAGCGCCTTCTTGCAAAGCAATGTGCCGCCTGCGCCGGCGGTCGTCACCCAGCTGGTCGCCTACACCGGCCTGTCATCAGGCCTGTGGAGCAGCAACCTGGCGATGGGTCCGGACCTGTACCGGATGAATCTGCTCACAAGCACCATGATTGGCCGCTACGATGCGCGCGTGAACGCGCCCAACGGCAGCGCGCTGAGCGCCGAGGGCGACCCGTCGCTGACGGTCATCGGCAACGCTTTCGTCAGCACCATCCGCAGCTATATCGCGAACGAATTGCGCTACACGGCGCGTTCGACCTATGTGGCCTCCAGCGACATCATCAACAACTGGAATTTCGGGCATGACGGCAGGCAGATCCCCGATACCATCCCCGACCTGGCGGCGGCGATCACCATCAATCCGGCGCTCAAGGTGGTGGCCATGAGCGGCTATTACGACCTGGCCACGCCGTTTCGCCAGACCGAGATCGATCTCGCGCGGTTGGGCCCGAGTCCCAACATCACGATCAGGAACTATGGCAGCGGCCACATGTCCTACCTGGATAATGCTGTTCGCCTGAGGCAAAGGGATGACATGAACCTCTTGTATAACAGCCAGTCGGTGATTCCATGAACCTGCTCAGACTTGGCCTGATGCTGGCGGCGCTGGTGGCGCTCGACGCCACAGCCCAAACCGGCACCGTCCCACCCGGGCCGGCACTGCCGCCGGCGCTGCGCAATCCGTCGCCGCAACCGCCGGCGTCGGGTCTGGCCTTGCGCAATGAAGCGATGCAAAAGCTCAAGCAGCGTTTTGAGCAAGCCGATCTCGATGCCAGCGGCAGCCTCACGCGCGACGAGGCCGAACGCGCCGGGCTGGGCTTTGTCGTTGCCCGCTTCGACCAGATCGACAGCGCCGGGCGTGGCAAGGTCAACTTCGCTGATGTCAAACGCTACATGCAACAACGCAAAAAATAGCGCGTACAGCCGGAACTATAGCAACTGCTTTATGTCTGACCTCAATGGCATAGGTTGAGCGAGGGCAGCATGATTGCGGCGGAGCGGCGTGAATTGGTCAGCATCGGCACCGGCGGCATTCCCATGGAGGGCATGCTGGTGTTGCCTGCCAACGCGCTTGGCATGGTGCTGTTCGCACACGGCAGCGGCAGCAGCCGCCACAGTCCGCGCAATAACTTTGTCGCCGCGGAATTGCACAAGGCCGCACTGGGCACGCTGCTGCTCGATTTGCTCAGCCCGGCCGAGGACCTCGATCGCGCCAACCGTTTTGACATTGACCTGCTGAGCGAACGCCTCACCGCAGCGGCAGACTGGCTGGCCGAGTACGCGGCCACCCGTGCCTTGCCGCTGGGCGTGTTCGGCGCCAGTACCGGAGCTGCCGCCGCGTTGGTGTTGGCGGCCACGCGTCCGGTAGAGGCAGTGGTGTCCCGTGGCGGACGGCCGGACTTGGCGGGAGCAGGTGCGCTGGCGGCGGTGAGTGCGCCGACACTGCTGCTGGTGGGCGCGCTCGATACCGACGTCATCTCCCTGAACCGCTGGGCGCAGGCGCAACTGCAGTGCAGCTCGCGGCTGGACATCATCCCCGGCGCCAGCCACCTGTTTGAAGAACCGGGCCGGCTGCCGATCGTCGCCCAGCATGCGCTCGACTGGTTCGCGTTCTACCTGCCTAAACGCTTACCGCCACCGTCGGCGCACCCGTCATCGCCTGCAGCTGGGCCGGCGTCAGATTGAACACGGCGTGCGGATGGCCGGCGGCCGCCCACACGCTGCGAAAGCCGAACACTTTTTCATCGATCAGTATCAGCGATGCGCGCGCGTGGCCGATCGGACACACGCCGCCGATCGCGTAGCCGATGCTGTCCTTGACGAAGCGCGCATCGGCCTTGCCGATCGGGCCTGCCAGCGCGGCTACCTTGGCTTCGTCGATGCGGTCGGCGCCGCTGGCGATGACCATCACCGCCACGTCGTCGGACAGGCGGCGAAACACGATCGATTTGGCAATTTCGGCGACATCGCAGCCCAAGCTGGCCGCCGCTTCGGCCGATGTCTTGCCGGTCGAGGGCAGCATCACCACCGGCTTGTCGTGCCCCAGTTCGCGCAGCAGGGCGGCGACGCGCTGGGCGCTTTCCGGGAGGAGGGTGGTCTGGTCCATGGCGTTCCTGATTGGGTTGGGTGGGGAACATATTACATAAAATTACATATGCCCATCTTTGAATGTCGCATAATTGCCTTCCGCATAAATACAGGAATGCCATGATGTTTTCCAAGATGACTAGCTGGCTCGCCGTGCTCGCCGTTGCCTTGTCGGGCTGCGGTGGCGGCGGCTCGGGCGGCCCAAGCACGCCGCCGCCGCCCAATCCCAATTTCGGTGGCACTGAACTGGCCCATGTGGCGCGCAGCGGCGTGGCCGGCACCTGGGGCTATACGGCGCCCGACGGCTCGCGCTATGCGCTGATGGGCACGGCCAAGGGCATCCTCGTGCTCGATTTGCGCGACACCAGCAACGTGCGCGTGGTCGATGAAATCGACGGCCCCACCAATACCCCCTATCCGGGTATCTACTGGCGCGAAATGCGGGTCTATGGCTCGCACGCCTACATCGTTTCCGAGCAAACCAATGTGCGCGGCGGCATCATGATCCTGGACCTGTCGAGCTTGCCTGGGTCGGTGCGCTTCGTCAAGAGCGTGACGCCGCGCGATGGCCAGCTGGCTGCGCACACGGTCGATATCGATACCGCGCGCGGGCTGTTGTACCTGATGCGCCGTACCAACCTGCCGGCGCCGGGGGCCACGCCAGCGCCGCCACGGCTGTTCGACAAGCCGTCCGGCTTCGGCCGCTCCTACACCGACGTGGGCGACGAGCACAATGCGCAGACCGCCGCCTTCGGTTCGATCGAAATCTGGGACATCAAGACCGATCCCGAAAACCCGCGTTACGTGACCACCTTCCACCAGAACCGTTCGGTGCATGACATGACGGCCATCGGCGACTATTGCTATGTGGCCGAAGGCGAGTCGAGCAGTTATTCGGTGTGGAACGTGAGCAACCCGGCAGCGCCGGTGCAGGTGGTGCGCTGGAGCGTCGAGGACGGCCATTTTGCCCACAATATCTGGCCTAGCGGCGACGGCACCTTCGTCGTGACCACCGAAGAGATTCCGCACGGCTTGCCGGCACGCGTGTGGCACCTCAATGGCAGCAATGCGCCGACCCAAATGTCGAGCTTCAAGGTGGGCACCGGCACGCCGCACAATGTGATCATGGAAGGGCGCATGGCCTACCTGAGCCATTACACGGAAGGGGCGGCGGTGGTGGACCTGAGCAATCCATCGGCGCCGCGGGTGGTGATGCGGGTCGACACCAACCCGGTCAGCGGGCCGGAAATGGAAGGTTGCTGGGGCGTGTACAAGTTCCCGGGCGTGCCGCTGATGATGTGCAGCGACATCGACACCGGCTTTCACCTGATCGGCATTACGGGCTCTTAGCAAGCAGCGTGGCGCGGGTGATAGAATTTGCGCACCCGCGCACTCTGAAAGCAGCTTATGCAATTCGACACCCTGACCGTCACGCTGGAAAACAACATCGCCACGGTGCGCCTGAATCGTCCCGACAAGGCCAACGCGATGAACCTGGCGATGTGGCACGACATTCGCAGCGCTTTTCGCTGGATCGACGACACGCCCGAAGCGCGCGTGGCGATTCTGGAAGGCGAGGGCAAGACCTTCACGTCCGGGATTGACCTGACGATGATGATGGGCCTGGGGGCGCAAATCCAGAACGATTGCGATGGCCGCACGCGCGAATCGCTGCGCCGCGTAATCCTCGATTTGCAGGACAGCTTGACCAGCCTTGAGCGCTGCCGCAAGCCGGTGCTGGCCGCCATCCATGGCGCCTGCATCGGCGGCGGGATTGACCTGATCTCCTGCGCCGACATGCGCTATTGCGCCGGCGACGCCTATTTTTCGATCAAGGAGATCGACATCGGCATGGTGGCCGATGTCGGCACGCTGCAGCGGCTGCCGAAACTGATCGGCGACGGCATGGCGCGCGAACTGGCCTACACCGGGCGCCGCGTCGATGCCCAGGAGGCGCGCGCGATTGGCCTGGTCAACCGGGTGTTCGATACCCGCGAAGCACTGCGTGAAGGGGTGCTGGAGATCGCCGCCGCCATCGCGGCCAAGTCGCCGCTGTCGATCCGCGGCACCAAGGAGATGATGAATTACGCGCGCGACCATACGGTGGCCGATGGCCTGAACTACGTGGCCACCTGGAACGCGGCGATGCTGATGTCGGAAGACTTGCAGCAGGCGATGGTGGCCAACATGAGCAAGCAAGCGCCGCAATTCAAGGACTGAGAGGAAACGCCATGATAGTCATCCGTTTGCTTGCCTTGTCGGGATTGCTGCTCGCCCAGAGCGGCTTGGCTGCGCCCTTGTACAAGGTAGTCGGCCCGAATGGCAAGGTCAGTTTCACCGACCAGCCTCCCGTCACGGGTGCGTTCGACGCCGTCAAGTCGCCAGTCAACCAGTCGCGCGTGACCGACACCGACCGTGATCCCTTTGCCGCCTCGCTGCTTGTCTATGGCAAGCAGCTGGCGGTCGAATCGGGCGCGCGTTTCTGCATGGCGTTCGCGCCCGGCACGGCGCATGAGGTGGTGGTGGCGCGCGACGCGTGGCGCAGCAAGAACGGCGCGCTCAACGAAAAGAAGACCAGGATAATTGCGTTGGCGGCGGTGCCCGAAATGCGCGACCGTCAGACCGCCAGTATCGAGCGCGACAACGAGACGCTGCTCGAGAAGATGCGCAACGCGCCGCTGGCCGAAAGAGTGAAGTGGTGCCGCGACCTGTCGGAGCGCATCGCGTCCTTGGAACTGGACTCGTCGCGCAATCCGACGCTGGTACGCACCATCATGGCGTTCAAGGTGCCGGAATAGGATAGCTGGTCATCAGCACGGTGCTGACGCTGCCGTCGGCGCCGATGATCACCTGGTACAGGCGATCGAATTCGTCATCGGCGATCGGCGCGCCGGGGGCTCCGCCCAATAGCCTGACCAGATCGGGCACGGTGTTCGAATGGCCCACCAGCAGCGTGGCGCCGCCCAGGGCCTTGATCTTGTCGATCACGATGGCTGGCTTGGCCGCATCGTAGGTCTGCACGTCGATCCCCAGTTGGCTCGCCAGCGGCTGCGCCGTTTGCACGGTGCGATTGGTCGTGGTACTGAATATCTGCTTGATCCCGACTTTGCGCAGCAACATGGCCAGCCCGCGCGCGCGCGCCTGGCCCTGCGCGGTCAGGTTCGGGTCCTTGCTCTCGCTTCCCTTTTCGCCATGCCGGGTCACGTAGATGATGGCCGGGTCGGCCAGCGCATGGGCGACCGGCAGCAACAGGGCGCTGGCCAGCGCGAAACAGGCGAACAATCGGGAGTGCAGCATGGCGTGGGCGCTTTCAAAGTGAATATGCGCCATGTATACCATGAAAATGCACCCCTAATGCCCGTTGCCGCACTGCGCTGGTGCGCTTTGTGGTCAATGAGTGGCGCAAATCTTGCTTGTCTTATGGTCTGATGGCCTGCGCCTAACCTGACAGATGAAGAACAATGCCTAAACAACCCACGCCCCCGCGACTTTTGCGCATCGTTGTGGTCAATACCGTCGTCAACGAGGGCGACGAATACGATGCGGCGCTGGCGGCCCAGGTCCGGCGCGGCAACGCGCTGCGTATCGGGCTGCTCGAATCGGGCTACGACATCGTCGCTTCGCTGCCGGCCGACCTGTACCTGCCCGAACGGATCGCGCAGCTGCAACCGGACCTGATCATCATCGACGCCGAATCGGACGCGCGCGACGTGCTCGAGCACATCGTCATCGCCAGCCGCGACGAACGGCGCCCGATTGTGCTGTTTACCGAAGACGACACCACCAGCAGCATGGATGCGGCGATGGCGGCCGGGGTGTCGGCCTATATCGTGGCCGGGCTGCAGTCCGAGCGCATCAAGCCGGTGCTCAATGTGGCGCTGGCGCGCTTTCGCCAGGAGCAGAAGCTGCTGGCCGAACTGAATGAGACGCGCCACAAGCTGGCCGAGCGCAAAATCATCGACCGCGCCAAGGGCGTTTTGATGACCAGTCAGCGGCTCACCGAAGACCAGGCTTACCAGAAGCTGCGCAGCATGGCGATGAACAAGAACTTGAAGTTGTCCGAGATCGCGCAGCGCATCCTCGATGTCGAAGACCTGTTGAGCTAATCAAGAAGAAGCAATGGAGGAACTGCGCATTTCTGTACGTCGTCCCCGCATGCGCGAGGACGGCGATGCACGCTGCAGCGCATCATTTTCGCGCATGGTGCACCGCAATGTAGCGTCGTTCCCTTCCAAATTGCCCGAATCCCCCGCAAATCATCTGGCACGCCATTTGCTAAACAGTAGGTAACGGATCAATGGCGATCCCCTGAACACAAGCGCTGATCCAACGACGGATCGGCAGGACAACGGCGTCCGACCAACCCGGTTTTTATCACCGGGGTTGGCCGGACGCCTTTTTGTTTTTAACGGGATAATAAAATGGCCAACAAAGCAAACAACATCGCACTCTTTAGTTTCAGCACGCCGCAGATGCGCGCCTTCCACCTGACCTGGATGGCGTTCTTCGTCTGCTTCTTCGCCTGGTTTGCCTGCGCGCCGCTGATGCCGATCATCAAAGGCGAATTTGGTCTGACGCTGGGGCAGGTCGCCAACATCAATATCGCCGCCGTCGCCATCACGATCCTGATCCGGCTGATCGTCGGCCCGATGTGCGACCGCTTCGGCCCGCGCAAGGCCTACACCGGCCTGCTGCTGCTGGGGGCGATCCCGGTGCTGGGCGTGGCCGCCTCGCAAAGCTACGAGAGCTTCTTGTTCTTCCGCCTCGGGATCGGCGCGGTCGGCGCCAGCTTCGTGATCACCCAGTACCACACCTCGGTCATGTTTGGCCCGAAGGTGGTCGGTACTGCCAACGCGGCCGCTGCCGGCTGGGGCAATGCCGGCGGCGGCGCGGCGCAAGCGCTGATGCCGTTGCTGGTGGGCGCGGTGGTCATGCTGGGCGTGAACGAGAAGCTGGGCTGGCGCGTCGCGCTGCTGGTGCCGGGCGTACTGATGATCATCATGGCGGCCGTGTACTGGAAATTCACCCAGGATTGCCCGGCCGGTAATTACGACGAGATGCGCAAAGCCGGCATTCCGATTGAAGGTGGCAAGAAAGGAGGCTGGGACAGTTTCAAGGCGGCCAGCGCCAACCACCGCGTGTGGCTGCTGTTTGTCACCTACGGCGCCTGTTTCGGCATCGAGATCTTCATCCACAACATCGCCGCTGTCTATTACGTCGACCATTTCGGCCTGTCACTCAAGTCGGCCGGCCTGGCCGCGGGCAGCTTTGGCCTGCTGGCACTGTTTGCCCGCGCCCTGGGCGGCTGGGTGTCGGACAAGATGGCCCAGCGCGGCACCTTGAACAGCCGCGTCACGCTGCTGTTCGTGATGATGATCGGCGAAGGCGCCGGCCTGCTGTGGTTCTCGAAAGCCGACACGGTTGCATTCGCGGTGGTCGCGATGCTGGTGTTCGGCTTGTTCACCCACATGGCGTGCGGCGCAACGTACGCGCTGGTGCCGTTCATCGACAACAAGGCGCTGGGCGGCGTGGCCGGCATCATCGGCGCCGGCGGCAATGTTGGCGCGGTGGCGGCGGGCTTCCTGATGAAGGGCACTGGCGACATCCAGCAGACGCTGGCCATTCTGTCGGCCATGGTGCTGCTGTCGGCCATCTGCGCCATCGCCGTACGTCTGACCGTGGCTGCCGATACGGCACCTGCACCAGCAATCGCTTAAGGAGAAGCAGCATGAAGATCATCGTCATCGGCCACGGCATGGTGGGCCACAAGTTCCTCGAATCGCTCAGCGCCAGCAATGTGCCGGGTCTGGAAGTGACGGTGCTGAGCGAAGAGCCACGCGCGGCCTATGACCGGGTCCACCTGTCCGAATTCTTCTCCGGGAAATCGGCGGACGAATTGTCGCTGGTGCCGGCCGGCTTCTTCGAAAATGACAGCATGCTGCTCAAACTGAACGCGCGCGCGGTCTCGGTCGACCGCGCCGCCAAGACCGTCACCGTGCGCAGCGGTGAAGTGCTGGACTACGACAAACTGGTGTTCGCCACTGGTTCCTATCCGTTCGTGCCGCCGCTGGCCGGCAAGGACCGCAAGGACAGCTTCGTCTACCGCACCATCGAAGACCTGGAAAAAATGCTCGAATGCGGCAAGCGCTCCAAGACCGGCGTCGTCATCGGCGGCGGCCTGCTGGGCCTCGAATGCGCCAAGGCGCTGGTCGACATGCAGCTGGAAACCCACGTGGTGGAATTTGCGCCGCGCCTGATGGCGGTGCAGGTTGACGATGGTGGCGCGCGCGTGCTGCGCACCAAGATCGAAGACCTGGGCGTGACGGTCCACACGCACAAGAATACGGTGGAAATCATCGACGGCGAGACCGGCACCCACCGCATGGTGTTTGCCGACGGCAGCCACCTCGACACCGACATGATCGTATTCTCGGCCGGCATCCGCCCGCGCGACCAGCTGGCGCGCGGCTGCGGCCTGGCGGTGGGCGCGCGCGGCGGCATTTCGATCGACAACAGCTGCACCACGTCGGACCCGGACATTTACGCGATCGGCGAATGCGCGCTGTGGAACGGCCAGGTGTTCGGGCTGGTCGCGCCAGGCTACGACATGGCGCGCGTGGCAGCGCGTCATATCGCCGGCGAACAGGCCGCGCAGTTCACCGGTGCCGACATGAGCACCAAGCTCAAACTGATGGGCGTGGACGTGGCCAGTATCGGCGACCCGCACGGCGCTGCCGCCGGCAGCCGCTCGTACCAGTTCACCGACGAGCGCAAGCAGGTCTACAAGAAGATCGTCGTGTCCGAATGCGGCAAGTTCCTGCTGGGTGGCGTGATGGTGGGTGACGCCAGCGAATACGGCACGCTGCTGCAGATGATGCTCAATAAAATCGAGCTGCCCGAGTCGCCTGAATTTTTGATCCTGCCATCGTCCGACGGCAAGGCGCGCCCGGCGCTGGGCGTCGACGCCCTGCCCGACACGGCCCAGATCTGCTCGTGCAATGACGTCTCCAAGGGCGCGCTGTGCGCGGCCGTGTGCGGTGGCGCCACCACCATCGGCGCGCTGAAAAGCTGCACCAATGCCGGCACCAGCTGCGGCGGCTGCGTACCGCTGGTCACCCAGGTGATGAAGGCCGAGATGAAAAAGCAGGGCATGGCGGTCAACAACCATATCTGCGAACACTTCCCGTACTCGCGCCAGGAGATTTACCACCTGGTGAAGGTTGGCCACATCAAGAGCTTTGCCGACCTGCTGGCCGAACACGGCACCGGCCTCGGTTGCGACATCTGCAAGCCGGTCGCCGCCAACGTGCTGGCGTCGACCTGGAACGATTTCGTGCTCAAGCCGGAACACGCCAGCCTGCAGGATTCGAACGACTACTTCCTCGGCAATATCCAGAAGGATGGCACCTATTCAGTGGTGCCGCGCATGCCGGGCGGCGAGGTGACGGCCGATGGCCTGATCGCGGTCGGCACGGTCGCCAAAAAATACGGCCTGTACACCAAGATCACTGGCGGCCAGCGGGTCGACCTGTTCGGCGCGCGCGTCGAGCAACTGCCGGTGATCTGGGAAGAGCTGATCGCGGCCGGATTCGAATCCGGTCACGCCTACGGCAAGTCGCTGCGCACGGTCAAATCGTGCGTCGGTTCGACCTGGTGCCGCTATGGCGTGGCCGACAGCGTGGGTTTTGCGATCCAGCTGGAGAACCGCTACAAGGGCTTGCGCACGCCACACAAGATCAAGTTCGGCGTGTCCGGCTGCACCCGCGAATGCGCCGAAGCGCAAGGCAAGGACGTGGGCCTGATCGCCACTGAAAAAGGCTGGAACCTGTACGTGTGCGGCAACGGCGGCATGAAGCCGCGCCACGCGGAACTGATCGCGTCGGACCTCGATGAAGCGACCGTGGTCCGCTACATCGACCGCTTCCTGATGTTCTACGTGCGCACCGCCGACCGCCTGCAGCGCACCAGCGTGTGGCGTGACAACCTCGAAGGCGGCCTTGAATACCTGCGCGACGTGGTCGTGGGCGACAAGCTGGGCGTGGCAGCGGACCTGGAAGCGGACATGCAGCACGTGGTCGATACCTATGCCTGCGAATGGAAAGCAGCGGTCAACGATCCGGCTACGCGCCAGCGCTTCCGTCACTTCGTCAACAGCGACCAGGCCGACGAGAACGTGGTGTTCATGCCCGAGCGCGGCCAGATTCGTCCGGCCACGATCGAAGAACGCAAGCGCGTCATCCCGATCGCCATCAAATCCGCTTAACAGGAGAACCGCATGCACCATGACATCCACCCAGGTAAATGGACCGCTATCTGCGCGCTCGACGAGATCGTGCCCAACACCGGCGTATGCGCGCTGGTCGACGGTGAACAGGTAGCTGTGTTTCGCGTCAACGATGCCGAGCAGCGCGTGTTCGCTATTTCCAATTTTGATCCGAACAGCGGCGCCGCCGTGCTCGCGCGCGGGCTGGTGGGCAGCCTGGGCGAGCGCATCGTGGTTGCCTCACCCATCTACAAGCATCACTTCGACCTGATGACCGGCGAGTGCCTGGAAGCGCCCGAACATTCGGTGTCGAGCTATCGCGCCCGCATTGAAGGCGGCAAGGTGTGGGTCGGCGCATGAAAGCCGTGCGGCAGTCGCTGGTCGTGATTGGCAACGGCATGGCCGGCATGCGCACGGTCGAAGAGCTGCTCAAGCTGGCGCCGGACTTGTACGACATCACCGTGTTCGGCGCCGAGCCGCACGGAAACTACAACCGCATCCTGCTCTCGCCGGTACTGGCCGGTGACAAGAGCATGGACGACATCATGATACATGCCAGGGAGTGGTATGCCAAAAACAGTATCACGTTGCATGCGGGTGACCCTGTGGTACACATCGACCGCCGCCGGCGCGTGGTGCGCGCCAAGTCGGGCCGCGAAGTCTGGTACGACCGGCTGCTGATAGCGACCGGATCGAATCCGTTCATCATCCCGGTGCCGGGCCACAAACTGGCTGGCGTGATCGGTTTTCGAGACATCAACGACGTCGACACCATGCTGGCGGCGGCCAACAGCGGCGGGCACGCGGTCGTCATCGGCGGCGGCTTGCTGGGCCTGGAAGCGGCCAACGGCCTGCAGCGGCGCGGCATGCACGTCACCGTAGTGCACGTGACCGACAGCCTGATGAACATGCAGCTCGATAAGCCGGCCTCGCTGATGTTGAAGATGGCGCTCGAAGCGAAGGGCCTGCACTTCATGCTGGACGCCCATACGACCGAAATCATTGGCAGCAAGCGCGTGACCGGCGTGCGTTTCAAGGACGGCACCGAATTGAAGGCCGACCTGGTGGTGATGGCCGCCGGCGTGCGCCCCAACATCGCGCTGGCGCAGGAGTCGGGCCTGCACTGCGAGCGCGCCATCGTGGTGGACGACACCTTGCAGACGTACGATCCGCGCGTGTACGCGGTCGGCGAATGCGTGCAACACCGCAGCGCCATTTTCGGGTTGGTAGCGCCGATCTGGGACCAGGCCAAGGTGTGCGGCGCCCACCTGGCGCAAAAAGGGCACCGCCGCTACGTGCAGACGGCCACCCCGACCAAACTGAAGGTGACCGGGGTCGACCTGTATTCGGTGGGCGACTTCATCGGCGGCGAAGGCAGCGAAGACCTGGTGCTGCGTGACCCGCGGCGCGGCGTCTACAAGCGCCTGGTGCTGGCCGGGAACCGGATCGCCGGCGCAGTACTGTATGGAGATGTGCAGGATGGGCCGTGGTATTTCGGCCTGATCCAGAACCGCACCGATATTTCGGCAATGCGCAATCGCCTGCTGTTCGGCGAAGCCTTGTGCGCCCAAGCTGCATAAACGGAGCAAACATGAACGTCAAGAGTACCTGTCCATATTGCGGCGTCGGCTGCGGCATCACGGCTACCAAGCTGCCCGACGGCGCCATCGCGATCGTCGGCGACGCCCAGCATCCGGCCAATCAGGGGCGCTTGTGCGTCAAGGGCGCGGCCTTGGCCGAAACGATTTCATTGGAGGGGAGACTGCTGCACCCGACACTCCGCAAAGACGGCGTGCTGGCGCAGGCAACGTGGGACGAGGCCATTGAGCGCGTGGCCAGCGGCCTTGGCAACATCATCAAAGAGCACGGGCCGGACGCGGTGGCGTTCTACGTGTCCGGCCAGTTGCTGACCGAGGACTACTACGTCGCCAACAAGCTGATGAAAGGCTACGTCGGCAGCGCCAATATCGACACCAATTCGCGCCTGTGCATGTCGTCGGCGGTGGCAGGGCACAAGCGCGCTTTCGGCGCCGACCTGGTGCCGGGCTGCTACGACGACTTCGACGAGGCCGACCTGATCGTGCTGGTAGGCGCCAACAGCGCCTGGTGCCATCCGATCCTGTTCCAGCGCATTGCGCGCGCCAAGGAAGCGCGCCCGGACATGCAAGTGGTCGTGATCGACCCGCGCCGCACCGCCACCTGCGAAGTGGCCGACCTGCACCTGCCGGTCAAGCCAGGCACCGATGTGTGGCTGTTCAACGGGCTGCTCAGCTACCTGGCGCGCAACGGTGCGCGCAACGACGACTACATCGCCGCGCATACGCTGGGACTGGACGACGCGCTGGCAGCTGCCGACATCGAACTGCTTGAGGTGGCCACCAAGTGCCGGCTCGATCCGAATGACTTGCTCAAGTTCTACCAGCTGTTTGCTGCCACCACCAAGGTTGTCACCGGTTTTTCGCAGGGCGTGAACCAGTCTTCGGCCGGCACCGATAAAGTCAACAGCATCATCAATTGCCATCTGCTGACCGGGCGCATCGGCCAGCCGGGCATGGGCCCGTTTTCGCTGACCGGCCAGCCCAACGCCATGGGCGGGCGCGAAGTCGGCGGTCTGGCCAATATGCTGGCCGCGCACATGGAGCTGGCCAACCCGGTCCAGCGCGACACCGTGCAAACGTTCTGGGAGTCGCCGCACATCGCCAGCAAGCCTGGCCTGAAAGCGGTCGACCTGTTTCAGGCGATCGAACAGGGCACCGTCAAGGCGGTGTGGATCATGGCCACCAATCCGATGGTCAGCCTGCCGGACGCCAACCAGGTCCAGCGCGCGCTGGAAAAATGCGAGCTGGTGATCGTCTCCGACATCATCGGAAAAACCGACACCAACGCTTTTGCCGACGTGCTGCTGCCGGCGCTGGGCTGGGGCGAAAAGGATGGCACGGTCACCAATTCGGAGCGCCGCATCTCGCGTCAGCGCGCCTTCTTGCCGGCGCCGGGTGAGGCACGCGCCGACTGGCACATCGTGTGCGACGTGGCCAGGAAGATGGGCTTTGACGGTTTTGAATTCGACTGCGCGGCAGAGGTGTTCGACGAACATGCGCGTCTTTCAGTGTTTCGCAATGACGGCGAGCGCGTCTTCAACCTGTCCGGCTTCGACGTGGACAAGTACGACCAGATGGAACCACAGCAGTGGGGTGGCAAGCGCCTGTTCGGCGACGGCCGCTTTGCGCACCCGGACGGCAAGGCGCGCTTTGTCGCCACCGCCACGCGCGCGCCGGCCAATGCGACCGACAGCGAATACCCGCTGATCCTCAACACCGGACGCGTGCGCGACCAGTGGCACACGATGACGCGCACCGGCCGTGCACCCAAGCTGGCCGAGCACACGGCCGAACCGTTCATCGACATGCACCCGCAAGATGCGCTCAAGTTCGGCGTGCGCGAAGGCGAGCTGGCGCGCGTGACGAGCCAGTGGGGCGCGATGGTGGCGCGGGTCCAGCATGGCGGGGGCATCGCGCGTGGCGACGTGTTCGTGCCGATCCACTGGAGTGGCCAGAATGCGTCGGACGCGCGCGTGGGCACGCTGGTCAACCCGGCGGTCGATCCGATTTCTGGCGAGCCTGAATTCAAGCATACGCCAGTCAGCATCGAGCGTTTCGGCGTGGCCTGGCACGCTTTTGTACTGACCCGCACCGAGCTGGCGCTCGACAGCGTGGCGCACTGGACGCGGGTGCAGGGGCGCGGCTTTGCGCGCTACGAAATCGCTGGACGCAAGATGCAGACCGAGCGCAGCGCCTGGGCACGCGCGCTGCTGGGCGTGACCGACCCCGACGCCGACTGGGTCGACTATGAAGACCGCAGCGAAGGCGTGTACCGCGCCGTGCATGTGGTGGGCGACCGCATCGAGCAGTGCATCTTCGTGTCGGCCCGGCCCGACCTGCCGGCGCGCGCCTGGCTGGCCAGCCTGTTCGCCAACGAGCAGCTGGGTGAGCTTGAGCGGGCCGGCATGCTGGCCGGGCAGGCGGTCGGAATGCGCGCCGATACCGGGCCGACCGTGTGCTCGTGCTTCGGCGTGGGCCGCAATACGATTTGCGACGCGATCCGCACGCACGGCCTGAAAACCGTGCCCGAGGTGACTGCGTGCGTGAAGGCGGGCGGCAATTGCGGCTCGTGCGTGCCCGAGATCAAAGTGATCCTGCTCGAGACGCGGGTGAGGGAGAGCGAGGCCGCCTAGGCCGGAGCATGTGAAACTGATACTATTGCACGCAATTTAGTAGCCACTTGGAAACCCCGATGAGTGCAACGTCTCACCCTTTCGCATGCGCCAATTGCGGCACGCCCCTGAATGGCAGCTTTTGCCATGCCTGCGGCCAGCGCGCCCACGTGCACACATCCTTGCTGCACCTGGGTGAAGAGTTCCTGCACGGCTTGCTGCATTTCGATGCCAAGGGCTTGCGCACGCTGCCCATGCTGGTGGCCAAGCCGGGCCAGCTGACGCGCCGCTATATCGATGGCCAGCGCACCCGCTTCGTGTCGCCGCTGGCGCTGTTCCTGTTCATGGTGGTGACGATGTTTTTTGTCGCCTCGGTGACCGACAGCAAGTGGCGCGAGCAAAGCCCGGAAGCCGTGGCGCGACTCAAGGTCGAGTTCGACGCCAGCGTCCTCCAGAGTCAGGCCAGAGTCGACAGGGCCAGGACCGCCCTGGCGGCGATCCGGCAGCAAGGCGGCGAGGCCGACAGCGCGCAAGAGGAGCTGGACGATGCGCTCGAGATGCTGGCATCGATGCAAAGCAGCCGCAAGGAATTGGATGGGCCGGGCGCGGGCCAGCCGCGCAGGAAATCATTTTCGGGCTGGAAAAAGTTCGATGACGCCAGCAAGCACGTGGCCGACAATCCGGATCTGACCGCGTACAAGTTCAAGAGCGCCGGGTCCAAATATTCCTTCCTGCTGGTGCCACTGTCGCTGCCGTTCCTGTGGCTGTTGTTCTGGCGCCGGCGCGACGTGACGATGTACGATCACGCCGTGTTTACCCTGTACTCGCTGTCCTTCATGGCGCTGTTGAGTTCGCTGCTATTCGTGCTGGTGCGGTTTGGGATGGAAATGCTGGCGATGTGGGCAATACTGGGCGTGCCGCCAATACACATGTATGCGCAGCTGCGCGGCACGTACAAGCTGGGTCGCTGGTCGGCGCTGTGGCGCGCCGGCGCGCTGCTGTGCATTGCCGCCTCGGTGCTGGCGCTGTACATGGTCATCCTCATGAAGCTGAGCGCGCAATGAGCGGCGAACGCCTGCTTGGCTACTGCCTGTTGATCCTGGGCGGCGCGCTGGTGGTGCTGGCCTGGACCGGCGTCATCGGCAATGGCTGGGGCTGGCTGGGCGCGGGGCTTTTCCTGCTGGGCTGGTACCTGTTGCGCAAGAACCGCCCTGACAACGACAATCTGGTCGGTGATGCGATCGACCTGATCAGCGACATCGACATCGACTTCCACGACTAAATGCCGCCGATACTGGCTGACGCACAGGTTTTGTACCGGCACCCCTTCAATGAATCCAACCCCTGCTCGGTTTGATTTGGCTCATGAATTAATAGCATTTTTCGACAATGCCATGACGACGCATGAATATTCCCTGTCTAAATATTGGGAACCGGAGCCAAGGTAGTAAGGGACTTCTGCCCGTAGACGCGAACATTTATAAGCCCAACGGGAGGAAATCATCATGAAAACGCATGTTTGTGGAAGACGCTTCTTGTTGACGGTTATAGCCGCATTCATTGCAGCATCGCCTGTATCAGCCACAGAATGCTCGATGTCGACCATAGTCGGAACTTACGGCGTCGTTCTGCAAGGCCATTTTATGCCAGGCAACAGTGCCGGTCATTCAACAACGGCTGGAACGCGCCTGATTGCCGGATCAGGGACAATGCAGTTTAACGCCGATGGATCCATTGTCCGGGCTCTTACTGTGAGCATAGACGGTCAAATTGAATCCCCCACGCATTCAGGCACATATGTGATAAATCAAGACTGTACGGGCGAAGCTTTGATCAACGTCCCATTTGGAGTGGAATCCTGGAAGTTCGCCGTCGTCGGTAGGGGCAATGCCATCTTATTCGTCAACGGGACAACTGGAATTGTGGTGTCAGGGCGCATGGAGAGGCAGTAGCTCTCGCTGCCAACCAAACTGCGTGGCATCAGGTGCAAACAAGAGGGTCTACCATTTAAATTGTAAGGTGTCGGACTCGTTCTAAATGTTCTATTC
>JAZJXM010000075.1:0-79183 GCA_040390915.1 Pseudomonadota bacterium | reverse complement strand
AGAAGGGGCAGACCCTGCCCCTTCTCTGCGGCAAAAGTGGTCTGACCCCGGTTTTGGGGTGGGGAAAAATGAAAATGGCTGTCGCCTATTCAAAAGATGTTTGGCCCGGCCATTCTTATAATGGCCCGATGCTTCCCGCGTTTCGGCGGGTTGCGCCCCCTTAACATTGGATGAGGAATGCCATGAACGCAAAGCTTGAGTCGGCTGTCACAACGCGCCCTGTTACCAGACAAACTTTCGACGACGTCCTCGTCCCGACCTACGCGCCTGCCGCAATGGTGCCTGTGCGCGCCGCCGGCCTCGACCTGTGGGATCAAAATGGCAAGCATTACCTGGACTTCACGTCCGGTATCGCCGTCTCCAGCCTCGGTCATTGCAACCCGGTCCTGGTCGATGCGCTCACCCGCCAGGTCAATACCCTGTGGCACCTGGGCAACGGCTACACCAACGAGCCTGTGCTGCGCCTGGCGCTGGCACTGACCGAAGCGACTTTCGCCGACCGCGCGTTCTTCTGCAATTCGGGCGCCGAAGCCAATGAGGGCGCGCTCAAGCTGGCCCGCAAATATGCGCACACCAAGTTCGGCCCGCACAAGTCGCGCATCATTTCGTGCCTGTCGTCGTTCCACGGCCGCACGCTGTTTACCGTCTCGGTCGGCGGCCAGCCGAAGTACACCGAAGGCTTCGAGCCGCTGCCGCAAGACATTCATCACATTCCATACAACGATATCGAAGCCGCGCGCGCTGCCATCGGCGACGACGTCTGCGCCGTGATCGTCGAGCCTATCCAGGGCGAGGGCGGCGTCATTCCTGGCAATCCGGAATACCTGCAAGCGCTGCGCGAGTTCTGCACCAAGGTCGGCGCGTTGCTCATTTTTGACGAAGTCCAGTCCGGCGTCGGCCGCACCGGTACCCTGTATGCGTACATGGACAAGGGCGTCACGCCTGATATCCTGACCAGCGCCAAGGCACTGGGTAACGGTTACCCGATCGGCGCCATGCTGACCACCCACGAGATCGCGTCGCACTTCGGCGTCGGTTCGCACGGCACCACCTACGGCGGCAATCCGCTGGCGTCGACCGTTGCGCTGAACGTGATCGAGATGATCAACCAGCCAGCATTCCTGGCACGCGTCAAAGAAGCGTCAAGCATCATCATGGCCAACCTGCGCAAGCTGGCCGCCGACTTCCCGCAAGTGTTCGGCGAAGTGCGCGGTTCGGGCCTGTTGATCGGCCTGCCGCTGGCACCAAGCTTCAAGGGCCGCGCCAAGGACATCACCAAGGCTGCCGAAGCGCTCGGCCTGATGCTGCTGATCGCCGGTCCTGACGTGGTGCGTTTCGCGCCTGCGCTGATCGTCAGCGACGAGCAGATCGCTGAAGCTGACCGCATCCTGCGCGCCGCTGTCGCCGGCCTGCTGGACACGTCCACCGCAAAATAAGCTGGTCCCCAGCCGGCCCCGCATTCGCGCGGCCGGCTAACGCATTCCTTTAGGGAGCTCTCATGTTTGTTGTCCGTCCGGTTGAACTCACGGATATCGACGCGCTCGAAACGCTGGCCGCCCAGACCATGCCGGGCGTGCATACGCTTCCAAAAACGCGCGAGAAAATCGCCGCCTCGGTCGACCGCTCGATCGCTTCATTCGCTGCCCATGTCGACATCCCGAGCGAGGAATCCTATCTGTTCGTGCTCGAACAGCAGGGCACCCGCGAGATCGTCGGCACCGCCGCCATCTTCGCCTCGGCCGGTTCGAACGGTACCTATTTTTCGTTTCGCAACGACGTCATTCAGCAAGTTTCGCGCGACCTCAATATCAGCCACAGCGTGCATGCATTGACCTTGTGCTCGGAACTGACTGCGTACTCGCAGCTGTCCGGCTTTTACCTGAGCAACCGCACCACAGCCGGCCTCGAAGCGGGCTTGCTGTCGCGCGCGCGCCTGCTGTTCGCGGTACTGGCGCCGCACCGCTTCGGCGACCGCTTCTTCGTGCCGCTGGCCGGCGTTTCCGACGCCAACGGCCAGTCGCCGTTCTGGGAAGCGCTGGGCCGCAAGTTCTTCAAGATGGACTTCCTCGATGCCGAAAAGGTCATCGGCGGCGCGCGCAACCGCACCCTGATCGTCGAGCTGATGCCGCACTATCCAGTCTACGTGCCGCTGCTGCCGGGCGACGCCCAGGCAGCCATGGGCCAGATCCATCCGGACGGCGAACTGGCGTTCGAGCTGCTCACCGAAGAAGGCTTCGAAGCCGACGACTACATCGATATTTTCGATGGCGGTCCGATCCTGCAAGCGCACAAGCACAGCTTGCGTTCGTTCGCCGGCTCGATGATGCGCCGCGTCGAACACGCCGAGCCGGGCCAGTCGTCCGACCTGATGGTGACCTATGCGGTCGCCGCCAGCAACGAGCAGAACTTCCGCGCCATCACCGTCGCTTGCCCGTCCGCCGATGCCACCGATACGGTGTGCCTGCCGCAGGATGCGCAGGATGCGCTGATGGTGGTCCCTGGCGATAACGTCATTTGCGTCAGAATCTGAAAGAGAACCCTATGCTAGTTGTACGCGCAATCAAAGCGTCCGATCTGGACGCCCTGATCGACATGGCAAGCCAGGTAGGCAGCGGCATGACGACGCTCAAGCCGGACCGCAAGATGCTGGGCGACCGGGTTGACGTCGCCGTCCAGTCGTTTGCCCAGTCCATCCCACCGGAACAACGCGACTACATGTTCGTGATGGAAGACACCGGCAACGGCCGCATGGCCGGCATCTGCGCCATCAAGGGCGCGGTCGGGCTGGAAGAGCCGTTCTATAACTACCGCATCGGCACGCTGGTCCATTCGAGCCGCGAGCTTAATGTGTTCACGCGCATGGACACGCTGTACCTGTCCAATGACCTGACCGGCTCGACCGAACTGTGCTCGCTGTTCCTGCATCCGGACTACCGCAGCGGCAACAACGGCAAGTGGCTCTCCAAGAGCCGTTTCCTGTTCATCGCCCAGTTCCCGCACCTGTTCACCGAAAAACTGATCGCCGAGATGCGCGGCTTTCAGGCAGAAGACGGCAGCTCGCCGTTCTACGAGGGCCTGGGCCGCCATTTCTTCAAGATGGATTTCAACCACGTCGACGACCTGACCGCGCTGGGCAAGAAGTCCTTCATCGCCGAACTGATGCCGCGCCAGCCGCTGTACGTGGCTTACCTGCCGGAAGATGCGCAGTCGGTGATCGGCAAGGTGCACCGCTCGACCGCACCGGCGCGCAAGCTGCTGGAGCAGGAAGGCATGCACTTCGAAGGCTACGTCGATATTTTCGATGCCGGCCCGGTGCTGCAAGGACGCGTGTCGGAACTGCGCGCCACGCGCGAAAGTTCGCTGGCCGTTGCCGATACTGGCGCCGCATCGGCTGACACCGAGCCGCTGCTGGTGTCGAACACGGTGCTCAAGGATTTCCGCATGATCGTCACCAACAGCAACCCGGTGGCCGGCAAGATCTCTTTGTCGCCGTCCGAGATGGAACTACTGCATTGCCAAAGCGGCGATTCGATTCGCACGCTGCCACTTAGCGTAAGGAAGAACGTACATGTCTAACCTCAGCAACTACATCAACGGCCAATGGCTGCCTGGCACCGGCCGTGAACTGGTCACCATCGATCCGTCCACCGGCCGCCAGACCTGGTCCAGCCTGGAGTCCACCGCCGCCGACGTCGAATCCGCAGTCGCGGGCGCGCGCACCGCGTTCGATGCCTGGTCGATGACCGCGCTCGACGAGCGCATCGCCATCTGCACGCGTTTTCGCGATCTGCTCAAGGAAAACGCCGAAGCGCTGGCCTTGACCATCGCCGAAGAAGTCGGCAAGCCTTTGTGGGAAGCGCGCGTTGAAGTGGCAACCATGGCCAACAAGATTGATATCTCGGTCCAGGCTTATGCGGCGCGCACCGGCGAAGTGGCGGCCAAGGTCGCCGACGGCAATGCCGTGCTGCGCCACCGCCCGCACGGCGTGTTCGGCGTGTTCGGTCCGTACAACTTCCCTGGCCACCTGCCGAACGGGCATATCGTGCCGGCCCTGATCGCGGGGAACACGCTGGTGTTCAAGCCAAGCGAATACGCGCCGCGCACCGCCGTCAAGACGGTCGAACTGTGGCAGCAGGCCGGCTTGCCGGCCGGCGTGCTGAACCTGGTCAATGGCGGGCGCGATACCGGTATCGCGCAGGGCCAGAATGCGGGTCTCGATGGCGTGCTGTTCACCGGCAGCTGCCAGACCGGCGTCGCGCTGCACAAGCAGTTCGGCGGCCAGCCAGGCAAGATGCTGGCGCTGGAAATGGGCGGTAACAATCCGCTGGTGGTGTGGGACGTGCGCGACATCGACGCCGCGGTGCATCACGCGATCATGTCGGCCTTCATCTCGGCCGGCCAGCGCTGCACTTGCGCGCGCCGCCTGATCGTGGCCGACACGGTCGAAGGCGATGCCTTCATCGAGCGCCTGGTCGAAGTGGCCGCCAAGCTGACGGTGGGCGCGTCGAACGCCGAGCCGCAGCCGTTCATGGGCCCAGTGGTGTCCGCCGCCGTGGCCGCGCGCCTGTTGCAAGCCCAGGCAGATATGGTCGCCAAGGGCGGCAAGACGCTGCTGCAGATGAAGCAGCTCGATCCGAACGCCGGTTTTGTCACCGCCGGCATCGTCGACGTCACCAACGCCAAGGGCATCCCTGACGAAGAGTGGTTCGGTCCTTTGCTGCAGATCGTGCGCGTGGCCGATTTCGACACCGCCATCAAGGTTGCCAACGCCACCGAATTCGGCCTGGCCGCCGCGCTGCTGTCGAACGACGAAGCGCTGTGGAAGCAGTTCTCGGTGCAGGCGCGCGCCGGCATCGTCAACTGGAATCGTCCGACCACGGGAGCAGCTAGCAGCGCGCCGTTTGGCGGCGTCGGCAAGTCGGGCAACCATCGCCCGAGCGCATACTATGCAGCGGACTATTGCGCCTACCCGGTCGCCTCGATCGAAACCAGCGCACTTGAAATGCCGGCCAAGCTGTCCCCAGGCCTTACCTTCTAGGACCTATCATGCAAGCAGCACGCGAATTTAACTTCGACGGCCTGGTTGGCCCGAGCCACAACTATGCCGGCCTGTCGTTCGGTAACGTGGCCTCGTTCAGCAATGTGAAGAGCGCTTCGAATCCGAAGCAGGCGGCCTTGCAGGGCCTGGCGAAAATGCGGGCCCTGGCGGCGCGCGGCTTTGCCCAGGCGCTGCTGCCGCCGCAGGCGCGGCCCAACTTCCGCCTGCTGCGCTCAATCGGCTTCACCGGTACCGACGCCGACGTGCTCGCGCGTGCCTACCGCGAGTCGCCGGTGATCCTGGCCTGCGCCTATTCGGCCTCGCCGATGTGGACTGCCAACGCGGCCACCGTCAGTCCATCCGCCGACACGTTTGACGGGCGCGCGCATTTCACCGCCGCCAACCTGAATAACAAGCTGCACCGCGCCGACGAGCACGCGCAATCGACCCGCACCTTGCGCGCGCTGTTCGCCAACGAGCAGCATTTCGCGGTGCACGATGCGTTGCCGTCGACCCCCGCGTTCGGCGACGAGGGCGCGGCCAACCATACCCGCTTGTGCGCCACGCACGGCGGCAAGGGCGTCGAGTTCTTTGTCTATGGCCGCGTTGAATTCGACCCGTCCGCACCCAGCCCTAAAAAATACCCGGCCCGCCAGACGTTCGAAGCGTCGCAGGCCATCGCGCGCCTGCATGGCCTGGACGCCGCCCGCACCGTGTTCTCGTCGCAGAACCCGGATGTGATCGACCAGGGCGTGTTCCACAACGACGTGATCGCGGTCGGCAACGGCAACGTGCTGTTCTACCATGAGCAGGCCTTCCACGACGAAGCGGCCGTGCTGAACAGCCTGCGCGTGGCGATGGACGGCGTTGGCGCCACGCTGGCGCCGGTGCGGGTCGATACGCGCCTGGTGTCGGTGGCCGACGCGGTAGCGAGCTACCTGTTCAACAGCCAGCTGTTGACCAAGTCCGACGGCAAGATGGCATTGGTGATTCCACAAGAATGCCAGGAAAACCTCGCGGTCGCGCGCTACCTGGAACAGCTGGTCGCCAGCGGCGGCCCGGTCGACGAACTGATTCATTTCGACCTGCGCCAGAGCATGCGCAATGGCGGCGGGCCAGCATGCCTGCGCCTGCGCGTGGCGCTTAACTACGCCGAGGCGGCCGCCATGCACCAGGGCGTGATCATGACCGAGGCGCTGTACGCGACCCTGGTTGACTGGGTCGGCAAATACTACCGCGACCAGCTCGAACCAAAAGACCTGGCCGACCCGCAGCTGGCAATCGAATGCACGGCCGCACTGGAAGAACTGACGCGCATTCTGGGACTGCCCGGACTGTACGACCTGACGTAGAATACGCCCACTCGAAAAACTTATGCTTGGTTGGGACAACCCCAGCCGCCTGTAGATCGCGAACGCACAGCCACAAGCAGGTGCGCACGCGATGAGATACAACCCATGTATTGGAGATGCAAGATGAAACAGATGCCACAAGATTTGCGTGCACAGACGCTCGACCTGATTAATGCGAACGACGCCGCCGGCAGCACCCCGGTCGCGGCCCTGATCAACGCCTGGCTCGGATCGCTGGACGACGAAGACCTGGCCGGCACCGCGCCGGAAAGCCTGGCCCCGGTCCTGCGCGACGGCTTCACGCAAGCTGCCAAACGCACCGTTGACGGCTGCCAGATCGCCCAGCTGCGCTATTCCGATGGCCGCGGTGGCCAGGCCACTGCCTTGCTGATCCTGAACCAGGACATGCCTTACCTGGTCGATTCGACCGTGATGGCGATGCGCAAGCAGAAAGTCGGCGTCAGCGGCGTCATGAATTCGGTGCTGGCCGTGCGCCGCGATGCGAGCGGCAACGCGGTCGCCGTCGGCGAAGTCGGCGCCCCGCTTGAATCGTACGTCCTGTGCCTGCTGGCGGAAGACCTGGCAGCGGACGAACTGGCCGCACTGGTGGCACGCCTGCAGATGGTGGCGCGCGACGCCGCCGTGGTGCGCCGCGATGCGGTCGCCATGGCTGACCGCCTGACGTCGGTAGCCGCTGCTGCCGCCGCGCACGGCACCACCGGACAAGAAGTGGCCGCATTCCTGGAGTGGGCCAAGAACGAAGGCTTCGAGCCATTCGGCTACGCCTACTACGTCGTCAAGCCGGGCGTGCGCGAACTCGAACGCGACATCCCTAGCCGCATAGGCGTGCTGCAAGATACTGCGCACCCGGTCTACGGCACCTGCCTGGCCAACATCCCGGGCGACTTCGAAACCCTGTCCAAGCGCGGCGACGCGCTGTCGATCGTCAAGGCCGACGTCGAAGGCACGCTGCACCGCGATCAGCCGCTCGACTTCATCGGCGTGCGCGACACCGATGCCCAGGGCAACATCCTCGGCGAACACTGCTTCGTCGGCCTGTTCACCCGCGCCGCTACCGCCACCCCGCTGGCACGCTTGCCGTTCGCGCGTGGCCGCGTGGCCAAGGTGCTGTCGCTCGCCGGCGTGCGCCAGGAAGGCTTCCGCGCCGAGAAATTCCTCGAAATCCTCGAGTCGCTGCCGCGCACCGAAGCGCTGGAAGCTGATCCGGAATGGCTGTCGCAGGTGTGCAGCTCGGTCGTGTCGCTGTACAAGCAGCCGCGCGCCAAAGTATTCGCGCGCCGCGACGTCTATGCGCGCCACTTGAACGTGCTGGTCTACATGCCGCGCGAGCGTTACAGCGCCAGCGTCGCCCAAGCCCTGGCCACCGCGCTGAAAGATAGCTCGGGCGCGACCGATGTGCGTTCACAGACCCTGGTGGCCGACGGCCCTCTGGCGCGCGTCTACCTGATCGCGCACGCTGCCCGTTATCCGCTCGACCTGGAAACCGATATCCAGCAACCGCTGTTGTCGGTGCTCGATGGCTGGCACGACAAGTTCGCCGCCCTGACCGACAATGTATTCGACGTGCCGACCCGCGGCGCGCTGCGCAAGCTGTGCGCCACGCTGCCGGTCAACTACGTCAGCGCCACCGCGCCCGACGTCGCGTTCCACGACCTGAACGCGTTGCTGCGCAACGGCCATGCAGGCCATGTGTCGGTCCGCGTCGACACCAGCGACGCTGGCGCTTCGATCCGCTTGTACTCGGTCGGCGCCGTGCCGTCGCTGTCGCGCATCTTGCCGGCACTGCACAACGCAGGCGTGGCAATTGACCGCGAGCAGACCTATTCGATTCCAATGGCCGACGGCACCAAGCACTTCGTGACCAGCCTGGCCGTGGACGCGGAAAGCGCGGCCAAGCTGGCCAGCCCGAACGTGGTCGAAGTGGCCCAGGAACTGTTTGCTTCGCTGTTCAACGACGAAGCCGAAGACGGGCGCATGAACGGCCTGGTCATCGAAGGCGGCTTGCGCATGCGCGAAGTGCAGCTGATCCGTGCTTACATCAGCTACTGGCGCCAGACCGGCAGCAAGTTCTCGCTGCGCTACATGGCTGACACGCTGCGCCGCCAGCCAGCGCTGGTCAAGGAACTGGTGCAGGGCTTCACGATGCGCTTTGACCCGACTGTGCAGCCGTCCGAGCGCGATGCCGCCGCCGGCATGATCGCCGCCGTCAAGACCCGCCTGGCCGCCGTGAACCACGCCGATACCGAAGAAGTGCTCGCTGCGCTGGTGGACCTGATGCTGGCCACCGTGCGCACCAACTACTTCCAGAACGATCAGCAAGGCGACAAGATCATCTTCAAGTTCGACACCAGCAAGCTGGCGCTGGTGCCGGAACCGCGTCCGTACCGCGAAATCTTCGTGTTCTCGCGCCGCTTCGAAGGCGTGCACTTGCGCGGCGGCCCAGTGGCGCGCGGCGGCTTGCGCTGGTCGGACCGGATGGAAGACTACCGCACCGAAGTACTGGGCCTGGTCAAGGCGCAGATGGTCAAGAACGCGGTCATCGTGCCGGCCGGCTCGAAAGGCGGCTTCGTGTGCAAACAGATGCCGAAAGACGCCGTGCGTGAAACCATCGCGGCCGAAGGGGAAGCCGTCTACCGCCTGTTCATCTCCAGCCTGCTGGAAGTGACCGACAACCGCGTGCGCGGCGAAATCGTGCCTCCGATGGATACCGTGCGCTACGACCAGGACGATCCTTACCTGGTGGTCGCTGCCGACAAGGGCACCGCAACGTTCTCCGACATCGCCAACAGCATCGCCGTCAAGCGCGGCTTCTGGCTGGGCGACGCGTTCGCGTCGGGCGGCTCGAACGGCTACGACCACAAGAAGATGGGCATCACCGCCAAGGGCGCGTTCGAAGCGGTCAAGCGCCACTTCTACGAGATGGACCACAACATGGAAACCACCCCGATCACCATGGTCGGCGTGGGCGACATGTCGGGCGACGTGTTCGGCAACGGCGCGTTGCTGTCGCGCCAGCTGAAAGTGCTGGCCGCGTTCGATCACCGTCACATCTTCCTCGACCCGACCCCGGATGTCGCCGTGTCGTTCGCCGAGCGCGAGCGCATGTTTGCGCTGCCACGTTCGTCGTGGGAAGACTACAACAAGGAACTGATCTCGGCCGGCGGCGGCGTGTTCCCACGCAGCGCCCGCACCATCGAACTGTCGCCGCAGATCCGCGCCGCACTGGACATCGAAGAGACTGTCCTGTCGCCGGAAGAACTGATGCACCGCATCGTCAAGGCGCCGGTCGACCTGTTCTACAACGGCGGTATCGGTACCTACATCAAGGCCTCGACCGAAACCCACGCCCAGGTCAAGGACCGCGCCAACGACAACATCCGCGTCAACGGCAATGAGCTGCGTTGCAAGGTCGTCTCCGAAGGCGGCAACCTGGGCGCGACCCAGAACGGCCGTATCGAATTCGCCCTCGTTGGCGGGCGCATCTTCACCGATGCGATCGACAATTCGGCCGGCGTGGATTGCTCGGACCATGAAGTGAACGTCAAGATCTGGCTCGACACTGAAGTCAATGCTGGCCAGCTGCCGGAAGCGGACCGCAACCGCATCCTCAACGAGATGACGCTGGACATCGAAGACCTGGTCCTGCGCGACAACAAGCAGCAGACCCATTTGCTGACCCGCGAAGGCCAGGCCCAGCTGAATCCGGTCGTGGTCGATGGCTACGCCTCGCTGATCAGCAGCCTGGAAGCCGAAGGCGCGCTGTCGCGCGAACTGGAGCAGCTGCCGACCGACGCCGAGCTGGCGCGCCGCAAGGCCAACGGCATCGGCCTGACGGCCCCGGAACTGGCAGTCGTCATCGCCAACGTCAAGAACCGCTTCAAGCGCATCATGGCCACCTTGCCGCTGACCGAGCAGCCTTGGGCCGAAGCCGTGCTCAAGCCGTACTTCCCGGCCCAGCTGGTGGCCACCCGCCAGGCGCTGGCCCATCCGCTGGCCAACACCATCCTGGCCACCGTGCTGGCCAACGAAGCGGTCAACCGCTGCGGCCCTTTGATGATCCGCGACCTGGCCGTCGAACACCAGGTCGAAGAGTCGGACGTGGTCAAGGCTTGGGGCCAGGCATGGGCCGCGCTGAACCTGGCGCCGATCTTCGCCGCGCTTGACGCCGATGCACTGAAAGTGCCGCGCGCAGTCTCGATCAAGGTCGATGCCCGCACCCGCGTGCTGTTCAAGGCTGTCATCGAAGGCGTGCTGTCGATTCCGCACGATGCGCAGCGTGGCAGCGGCGCCATGATTGAACTGACCGGCTTGTTCGCCCAGCCTGACATGCTCAAGCAGCTGATGCCTGCGACCGCCGAAGCGGACGCCTTCAGCGAGCTGTCGCCAACGTTTACCAGCGCCTGGAAAGCGGTCGACGCAATCGAAGCTGTGGCGACGTTCCTGTTCGCCGCCGTGTCGGTGCACCGTCCGGCCGGCATGACGCTGGCGCAGTTCCTGCAAATCGGCATGGCGCTGCGCGGCCAGGCTGGCATCGACACGCTCGAACGCGGCCTGAAACTGCACGCGCAGAGCAAGTCGCAGGAACAGCTGCGCAACTACGCAATGCAGGCACTGCGCCGCACCCAGCAACGCCTGTTGATGCAAGTGCTGGCCCGTTCCAGCGATGGCAGCGATACGCTCGAAGCGGTGGAACTGGTGACCAACACCATGGGCCTGGCAGGCTACGCGCCGGCCACCGACCTGGAACAGGCGATGCTCGACGTGTGGGCATTGTCGGAAGCGACGACCGCGTCGGCTGTGGCGTAACGCGCATGCCGAACACCGTTCCAGAAGCTGTGCGCGCGCTCGCCGAAGCTGATTTCGGCGCCGTCGCACAGCGCTTCACCGATGCCGGTTTTGCGGTCGGCTTGCCGGCCAAAGGCATCATGACGATCAAGTCGCTGTCCGATCCGGCGCGCGCCAGCGTGCTGGTGTCGGTCGGCGTGCATGGCGACGAGACCGGGCCGATTGAAGTGGTGGCCCATGTCCTCGAGGCGCTGTCGCTGCTGCCATCGGCGCTGGCAGTGGACCTGATGGTTTGCGTCGGCAATATCGACGCCATCGCGGCCGGCAAGCGTTTCATCGACGCGGACTTGAACCGCATGTTCCGCCCGGTGCGCGGTGCGCTGGCCGATGCGGCCGAAGCGGCGCGCGCCGACACCATGATCGCTGCCACCGACGCGTTTTTCAGCGCTGCAGGACCGGTGCGCTGGCACCTGGACTTGCATACTGCGATCCGCCCGTCCGTGTATCCGACCTTTGCGATCGTGCCTGACCTGATCGCCGACGCCGGCAAAAACGCGCTGATCGGCTGGCTGGGCCAGGCGGCCATCGGCGCCATCATCATGAATCCCCAATCGGCGGGAACTTACAGCTACTATTCGGCCGAATTCCATGGCACTGCAGCCAGCACGGTGGAACTGGGCCGGGTTGGCACGCTGGGCCAGAACGACCTGTCGCTGTTTGCCGATGTCGGGCAGGCGCTGGACGATTTGCTGCGCGGGGCAGCTCCCAAGGCGGCCAAGCTGGCGCCGCATGTGTTCAAGGTGGCGCAGCAGGTCATGAAGCTGTCGGATGGCTTCCAGATGGCATTCGACCGCAACACCCAGAACTTTACCGCGCTGCGCCAGGGCGAGGTGATCGCCACCGATGGCGACACCGTGTACACCGTCCAGCATCCCGAAGAACTGGTGGTGTTCCCCAATCCGGACGTACGGGTTGGCTTGCGCGCCGGGCTGATGGTGGTGCGCATTAATTAACTGGTGGGGACAGCTTCGATAAAAAATCGGCAACGCTTCTGGCCGGTCCCCTATAATCGCTGCTGCAATTCACCTAGCATGATAATAAGGATTGATCCGTGAATCAGACATTGGGCCAGAAGCTGTTCCGTACCAAAACGGCGAACAAGACACACGAAGGCGGACACGCAGGACTGGCCCGTACCATGGGCGTCTTTCCGTTGACCATGATCGGCGTGGGCGCCACCATCGGCACCGGTATTTTTTTCACGATGGTCGAAGCGGTGCCCAAAGCCGGCCCGGCCGTCATCCTGTCGTTCCTGATCGCGGCGCTGACCGCCGGCCTGACCGCGCTGTGCTACGCCGAACTGTCGTTCCGCATCCCCGCTTCCGGTTCGTCCTACTCGTTCGCCTACGCCACGCTGGGCGAATTTGCGGCCTTCATCATGGCCGCCTGCCTGCTGCTCGAATACGGGCTGGCTGCCAGCGCGACAGCCATCGGCTGGTCCGATTACCTGAACAACTTCCTCGTCAATGCCTTCCACTGGCAAATCCCTGAAATGCTCAGGACGCCGATGATCGTGTCCGGCAAGGATGGCGTCATTTTCAACGTCGGTCACTTCAACCTGCCGCCGGTGCTGCTGGTGATCATGTGCGCGCTGCTGCTCATTCGTGGCACCAAGGAATCGGCCACCACCAATGCAGTGATGGTGCTGATCAAGCTGACGATCTTGCTGTTTTTCGTCGTGATCGCCTTCACCGGTTTCGACGCTGCCAATTTCACGCCGTTCTTCTTTGCCGAAACCGGCAATGGTGTGGGCGGCATGGCCGGCGTGGCAGCTGGCGCCGGCCTGGTGTTCTTCTCGTTTATCGGTCTCGACACCGTGGCCACGGCCGGCGAGGAAGTCAAGGATCCGACCCGCACCGTGCCGATCGGCATCCTGGCGGCGCTGGGCATCGTGACCGTGTTCTACCTGCTGGTGGCGTTCGCCGCCGTGGGCGCCCAGCCGGCGCGCCTGTTCGAAGGCCAGCAAGCGGGTTTGTCGGTGATTTTGCAAAACGTGACCGGCAAAGCCTGGCCAGCCCTGGTGCTGTCGGCCGGCGCCGTCATTTCCGTGTTCAGCGTGACGCTGGTGACGATTTACGGCCAGACTCGCATCTTGTATGCGATCAGCCGCGACGGCCTGATTCCAAAGACGTTCCAGAAAGTCAGCGCGCGCACCCAGGCCCCGGTCAGCAATACGCTGATCGTCAGCGTGGTGGTGGGCCTGGTGGCCGCGCTGGTCGATTCGACCTTCCTGTGGGACATGGTCAGCATGGGCACGCTGACGGCCTTTATCGTCGTGTCAATCGCGGTGCCGGTGATGCGCCGCAAGCACGGCGAAGCGACCACCAAGGGCTTCAAGGTGCCGTTCGGGCCTTACCTGGTGCCGGCCTTGAGCGTGATGGCCTGCCTGTACATCATGCACGGCCTGTCGGTCACTACCTACAAGGTGTTCGCCATCGTCATGGTGCTCGCGTTCACCACCTACTTCACTTACGGCATCCGCAATTCGCGTCTGAACGAACTTAGCGCAAGTTAGTCCAGAACATGCTGAGCACGGCCAGGGTCATCACCGTCGTGGTGATCCAGCCGCCCAGCTTCAGGCGCGGCCCGATCACAAAGCGGCCCATGACGGCGGCACTGCCGGCCATGACCATCATCACCGCCATGATAGGCACCGCGATCACGCCGTTGATCACGGCGCTCCAGTACAGCGCCTGAATCGGGTCGATCGCGGTAAAACACAAGCCAATGCCAGCTAACGTGGACACCGCGATGATCGCGTAGAACTTCTGCGCATCCTGCACCTTGTGCTCCAGTCCCTTTTTCCACTTGAAGGCCCCGGCCATCGCATACGCGGCCGAACCGGCCAGCACCGGCAGCGCCAGCATGCCCGTGCCGATGATGCCGGCGCTAAACAGCGCAAACGCAAATTCGCCAGCCAGCGGGCGCAACGCGGCAGCCGCCTGCGACGAGGTCTCGATCGCGCTGATGCCATGCACATGCAAGGTCAGCGCCGTGGTCAGGATGATGAAGAACGCCACCAGGTTGGAAAAGCCCATGCCGATGAAGGTGTCGACCTCGATCCGGTGGAAGTTGGCGCGCGCCTGGTCGGGCGCGTCGCGCAGCGGTTCCGAAATATGGCAAGCCTGCAGTTCTTCGACTTCCTGCGACGCCTGCCAGAAAAACAGATAGGGGCTGATGGTGGTGCCGAACACGGCCACCATGGTGGTGATGTAGGCCGGCGTCCACACAATGTGCGGCCAGGCGGTGGCGCGCACCACCTCCAGCCACGGCACCGAGATGGTAAACACGGTGGCCACGTAAGCCAGCAGCGCCAGCGTCAGCCACTTGAGCACGCGCACATAGCTGCTGTACGGGATAAACACTTGCAACAGCAGCGATACCACGCCAAATAACGCCGCGTACCAGTGCGACGAGCCGCCCGCCACCAGCTTCATCGCTTCGCCCATGGCCGAGACGTCGGCGGCGATGTTGATGGTATTGGCCACCAGCAGCAGCGCGACGATCAGGTACACCAGCGGGCGCGGAAAATGGGCGCGCAGATTGGCGGCCAGGCCCATGCCGCTGACGCGCCCGATGCGGGCGCTGACGATCTGCACCGCCACCATCAGCGGGTAGGTGAACATGACGCTCCACAGCATGTTCATGCCGAATTGGGCGCCGGCCTGGGAATAGGTGGCGATGCCGCTCGGATCGTCGTCGGCGGCGCCGGTGATCAGGCCGGGGCCGAGTTTGCGCAGCCAGCTGCGCAGCGAAGAGGAGGAAAAATTGGTCATGCACATATCCAGCAGGACCGCGCAACGCACAAGGTGCGCGGCACGGCAGGAAAATTTGGATGGAGTGCGCGAACTGAAGTTCAGCGGGAACGCCATCATCCGTAACGGCAGGATGACGGCAGGGAGTCTGCGTTATCGTGCCGTGGTGAGGCCAGGATTTAACTGGCCACGACTATCACTGGAACAAGTACCCACAAGGGACTCCGGAAATTGAAAACAGGCGAAAGATAGCGGACAAACAGCGCAAGGTCAACCCGTACCGGCAAAAAAAAGCCACGCATCAGCGTGGCTTCCTTGTACCGCCACCGATCTTATTCGGCGTGCATTTCCTTGAGCAGGTTGTCGGCGTGGTCGACATGCTTCATGTTCCACAGCATGTAGCGCACATCGACCTGGATATCGCGGGTGTTGGCCTTGTTGAAGTCCCAGTCCGAGATGATCGAGTCGAGCGTGCCGTCAAACGCCAGGCCGATGAATTCGCCCTTGCCGTTCAGCGCGGCCGAACCGGAGTTGCCGCCGGTGATGTCGAGCGTGGCCAGGTAGTTCACCGGCACGGTCTTGAGCTTGGCGTCGACAAACTTGCCGAAGTCCTTGGCCTTGATGGCGGCCAGCTGTGACTCAGGCGCGTTGAATTCGCCTTCGCCGGTGGCTTTAGCTACCACGCCTTTGACGGTGGTGAACGGGGACCAGGAACCGGTGCCGTCGGCGCCGTGGTCGCGGCCCTTGATGTTGCCGTAGGTGACGCGCAGCGTGCCGTTGGCGTCAGGGTAGACCGCGCGGCCCTTGCTCTGCATGAAGGCAATCTTGGCCTTCATGTAGTTGGCATAGGCTTGCTGGATCTTGCCGCCGAGTTCTTCTTCTTCGGCTTCGGCTTTCATGTCGGCATCGTACATGGCCACTGCGGCCTTGACGAAGCTGTCGGTGCTGGCCTTGATTTCTTCCGGCTTCTGGCCCAAGAGCATGGCGCGCTCGGCGGCGACGCCCATTTTGGAGCCGGCGTACATGGTGTCGAGCAAGGCTTTGAGATCGGCTGCATTCATGCCGTCACGGATGCCCATGGCGCTGTCGAAGCTGGCGTTGCGCTGGTCTTTGGCCAGAGCGGCGTACTTGGTCAGCTTGTTCAGTACCAGCGCCTTGTCGACTTTTTCCTCGTAGGTCTTGTCGATGGCGGCGAAGGCATTCTTGATGCGGGTCAGGTCGCGGTCCTGGAAACCAGCCTTGCGCTCGGCATTGGGCTTGGTGTTTTCATTGGCCAGGCGGTAAGCCAGCTTGGCCGTGTTCAGCAGACGCGGCGACGAGCCGCCCAGGAAATAGTCGCGCTTGTTTTCGGCGTCGCGCTGGGCGATCAGCTTTTCAATTTGCTCGATGTCGGCGGCGAACTGCTTCTGGCGCGCAGGGTTGCTGTTGACCCAGGCTTTCATTTCAGCGTGTTCGCGCGTCTTGCGCTCCAGGAAGTCGCTGCCTTCGTAGCTGGTCAGCATGCCCTTGCGGTTCTTGTAGTAGTTGTTGATGTTGGCGACCTGGCCTGCGTACTTGAGGCGGGTGGCATCATCGCCCTTCGATTCGCGCGCGATGGTGGCCAGCGTCTCTTGCGACGAGGCGATGAAGGCTGGATAGCTCCAGTCAAACGTGGTGGCCACTTCCGACGGCAGGCGGTGACGGTTGGTGCGCCCTGGATAGCCCAGTGCCATGATGAAATCGCCTTCCTTGACGCCTTCCTTGGCGATCTTCAGGAACGACTTCGGCTCGTACGGCACGTTGTCCTTGGAGAAGTCGGCGGCCTTGCCGTCTTTGCTGACGTAAGCGCGGTAGAAGCCGTAGTCGCCGGTGTGGCGCGGCCACATCCAGTTGTCGGTGTCGCCGCCGAATTTGCCCACGCCCGACGGCGGCGCGTGCACCAGGCGCACGTCGCGAATTTCCAGTTGCTTGATCAGGTAGAACTCGAGACCGCCGTAGTAGCTGGCCACGGTGCAGCGGTGGCCGGCATCGGCCTCGCACTCGGCAACCATGGCTTTCATGGCTTTTTCCATCGCGTTGACGCGCGCTTTGCCGGACAGCTTGTCGGTCTCGGCGCTGACAATCTTGGCGCTGACGTTGCTCACGTCCTTGGTCACATAGATGCGGCTGCCTGGCGCGGCTGGCAGTTCGTCGGCGTAGGTCTTGGCCAGGAAACCCTTGGCCAGCAGGTCGTTATCGGCCGTCGAGTTGACCGCCACGCTGTTGTAGACGCAATGGTGGTTGGTGGCAACGAGGCCCATCGGCGAGACAAACGACGCCGAACAGCCGCCCAGGCTGACGATCGCGTTCATCGGGAATTCGGTCAGTTTGGTCAGCGATGCCGGGTCGAGCTTGAGGCCGGCGGCCTTGAGCTGCTTGGCCACTTGCGGCAGCTGCTGCGGCATCCACATGCCTTCATCGGCGTAGGCGGCGGCGCTGCTCAGGATGGCGAGCGTAAAAAGTGTCTTTTTCATGCGAGTGTTGTCTCTTTTGGATGTTCGGATCTGGGGGCGCTTTTTGGGCGTCCCAGAGTATCGTCATTGCCTCAATTTTAGTCAACCGGATTTGGATATGCATATCCACTTTTTTGCCAAAAAAAACCAACGCACGCGGCGTTGGTTGGCGGAGCCGCCCGGTTCAGCGCGTCTTGCCGCGGCGTAGCAAATTGACAATCGCCAGCAAGATGACCGCACCCAGGAATGACACCAGCAGCGAGGTCACGCTGAAATCGTCCGAGTTGATGGTGCCGGTGCCAAACAGCGGCGAAAGCAGCCAGCCGCCCAGGAAGGCGCCGACGATGCCGACGATGACGTTCAGTATCATGCCTTGTTCGGCGTCGGTTTTCATGACCAAGCTGGCCAGCCAGCCCAGGATGCCGCCGACCACAATCCAGATGATGAATAACATGTTGAATCCTCCTCATGGTTAAAAAGACATACGCCAGGCCGCTCGCCTGCTGTCGGGCCGTCGGAAAAGCATAAGACCGGGTCACCGCATGGTCGGTGCGACAGCGAACGTAGTGGGGCAGGCCGCGTTTTTTGCGACCGGGAATGTCGGCGCCAGCGTGCGTCAGCGTACGGAAGCGCGGCGGCGGCGCATCTATCGTTTCAACACTGGCACGCATGTCACTTTTTTGAGAGGAGCTGCAATGAAAAAGGACGCTAGCACGACTGAATATTCCCATACGCTCACCGGCATGTTCCGCGACCGCGACAGCGCGGAGCAGGCCTACAGCGCAGTGGCCGACCGTGGCTACAGCAAGGACGACGTGACGCTGATGATGTCGGACGACACCCGCAAAAAATACTTCAATGACAAGACCACGGAACTGGGCAGCAAGGCTGCCGAAGGGGCCGGCATTGGCGCCGGCATAGGCGGCACCATTGGCGCCGTGCTGGGCGGCATTGCCGCGCTGGGCACCACGCTGGTGGTACCGGGCATGGGCCTGGTGGTGGCAGGCCCGCTGGCGGCAGCATTGGCCGGGGCCGGCGCCGGCGGGGTCACGGGCGGCCTGGTAGGCGCACTGATCGGGGCCGGCATTCCCGAACAACGGGTCAAGCACTACGAGGCCGGGATCAAGGATGGTGGCATCCTGATGGGCGTCAGGCCGCGCTCGGCCGAGGACGCCGCCCACATCGAACGTCGCTGGGCCGACAGCGGTGGTGAACACATCATCGGCACCGGCGTGGGCGCTGCCAGTGGCGCCGTGGCGGGCGCTGCGCTCGGCTCGGCTGCCGGGCCGGCCGGCACGGTTGCCGGCGCAGCCATCGGCGGCGTGGCAGGCGGGCTGGCCGGCAAGGGCGCCAGCGAAGTGATCAACCCCAAAGCGGGCGACCACCTGGAACACCACCATTTCGCCACCGGCGTGGGGGCGGGCGGCGGCGCGGCGCTGGGAGCGGCTGCCGGTGCGGCGGGCGGGCCGGCCGGCATGGCCGCTGGCGCTGCCATTGGCGGCCTGGCCGGCGGCATGGCCGGCAAGGCGACCGCGGCGCTGGTCAATCCGGAGGAGGAAGACGCCTACTGGCGCGCCGCGTACCAGAACGCGCTGTACTTTACGCCTGGCTATACCTATGACGATTACGGGCCGGCTTACGCCCTGGGCTTTAACAGCCGCAGCCGCTATGCCGGGCAGCGCTACGAAGCGGTCGAGAACGACCTGGCGCACGACTGGGACAACGTCAAGGGCAAGTCGCGCCTGAGCTGGGAGCAGGCCAAGTCGGCAGTGCGCGCCGCCTGGGACCGGGTCGAGCGCACGCTGGCGGGCTAAACGGCGCCGCAAAAAAACGGCCCCGCATCGTTACCGGTGCGGGGCCGTTGCGCGCGAGCGCCAGTCTTAGTTGTGCACCGCTTCGACTTCGATGGCCAGTTTCACTTCCGGCGCAAAGCGCGGGAAGCCGTAGCTGATGCCGAAGTCGCCGCGGTTGAAGGTGGCCGACGCATCGGCGCCGCACACTTCCTTCTTCAGCATCGGGTGTTCGATGCACTTGAACTTGTTGATGCTCAGCGTGACCGGCTTGCTCACGCCATGCAGCGTCAGCACGCCTTCGACGCTGACCGGGACATCGCCCTGGTACGTGATCGAGGTCGACTTGTAGGTGATGTCGCCGAACTTTTGCACGTCGAACATGTCCGGGCCCTTGGCATGGTTGTTCAGTTTTTCATTGCCGAAGTCGAGCGAGTTGGCATCGATCTTGATATCGAGCGTGCCGGTCTTGGCCGCGCGGTCGAGCGTGACGCTGCCGCTGGTCTTGGTGTATTTGCCGCGCAAGACGGACAGGCCCATGTGGTCGGCCTCGAAGCTCGGGTAGGTGTGGCCCGGGTCGATGGTATAGGTGTCGACGGCGGCGAACGCGGTGGCGGTCAGGCTGGACGCCAGCAGGGCGATAATCAATTGTTTCAATTTCATGTGGTTTCCTGGTCGGTTGGTGGGTTACTGTCCCGCTGTCACGCGGAATTTGATGATGACGTCGTCGGCGACCATGCTGGTGTCTTTCCACTCGCCTTCGCCGATGTTGTAGCTCAGGCGCTTGATGGGTAGCGCGCCTTCGAACACTTGCTTGCCCGCTTCAAGCTTGACCGTCAGCGGAAAATGCACCTCCATGCTCTTGCCCTTGATTGTCAGACGGCCGCTGACGGCCAGCTGGCCGGCGCCGGCCGGCTTGATCGCGCTCGACACAAACGTCGCCTTGGGGAACTGGGCCGCATTGAACCAGTCCTTCTTGGCCACTTCTTTGTTCATGTCCGGGTCGCCCACATCCAGGCTGGCCGTGTCGATCTCGACGCTGGCCTTAGCCAGTTCGGGCTTGGCGGCATCGTAGTCTATGCTTGCCGAAAACTTCTTGAAGGCCGATTCGACCGGCACATTCATTTGCTTGAACACGGCCGAGACGCGGCTCTTGGCCTGGTCGGTCTTGAGCGGCGCCGCCGTTGCGGCCAGCGCCACGCCGAGCAGCACGGCGGTCAAGGTAAAACGGTTGCGGTTCATGGGTTCTCCCGGTTGAGCGTCGGCAGCATGCGCTTGATGACGCCGTCGTGATCGATGAAATGGTGCTTCAGCGCGGCCGCCACGTGCAGCGCGACCGTGCCGGCCAGCAGCATGTTGAGCCAGAAATGCACTTCCTTGAGCACCGGCTTGAGCGCCTCGTTCTTGGCTATCAGCACGGGCAATTCGAACAGGCCGAAGTACACGACCGGAAAGCCGGCGGACAAGGTGTAGAAATAGCCCGACAGCGGCACCGCGAACATCAACACATACAACGCGCGATGCAGCCCATGGGCTGACCTCTTTTGCCAAACGGGCATGTTGTCCGGATACGCGGGCGGTTTGTGGCTCAATCGCCACAGCAGGCGCAGCGTGGCCAGTGCCAGAATGGTGACCCCGGCCCACTTGTGCCATGAGTAATATTTGAGCTTGGTCGGCGTCAGTGCCATGTCCGTCATCACCAGTCCCATGGTGAATGAACCGATGATCATCAGTGCGATCAGCCAGTGAAAAACCATGGCGGTAGTCGTGTAACGCTGTTGCATGTGTCGGCCCAGAGAATTAGTACGTGTTAGGACTAATATACCAAAGAAACGCAATTCGCGCTTGCCGGGGCAAGATTAACACGCAAGCGAACGCTACTCGTGCTGCCGGCTACTGTAAAATTTACCAAGATTGCATTTGACGATAGCGCTCATTTCCAGGGACCCCGATGAACCCGACCTTCCTGCGCACGGCCACGCTGCTGCCCTTGCTGCTGGCGCTGCCTGCCATGGCCAGCACCAGCATTCCGGACGACATCGCCGACTTGTCCATTGAAGAGCTGGCCAACATCCAGATCACCTCCGTGTCGCGCAAGGCCGAGCCGCTGGCAGGGGCTGCAGCCTCGGTGTATGTGATCACCGCCGACGACATCCGGCGCTCCGGCGCGCCCACGCTGGCCGAAGTATTGCGGCTGGCGCCCAATTTGCAAGTAGGGCAAGTCAGCAACGGCGCCTACGCCATCAGCGCGCGCGGGCTGAACGGCACCTTCAACAGCGCCCCCAACAAACTGCAAATCCTGATCGATGGCCGCTCGGTGTACTCGCCCCTGTTTTCAGGCGTGTTCTGGGACGCCCAGGACCTGATGCTGGAAGATGTCGAACGGATCGAAGTGATCAGCGGGCCGGGCGGTACGTTATGGGGCGTCAACGCGGTCAACGGCGTCATCAACATCACCACCCGCGCCGCGCGCGACAGCCGCGCCAGCCTGGCCGTGCTGACGGCGCGCGAGAACGGCTATGACGTCGGCTTTCGCCAAGGTGGTGCGATGGACGGCGGCGACTGGCGCGTGTATGGCAAATATCTCGACCAGCGCCATACCGATACCGCCAGCGGCACGCCGATCGACGATGCACGCGACCAGGCCCAGATTGGCTTTCGCGCAGACTGGCAGCGCCGCGACAATCAGTTCAGCGTGCATGGCAACGCCTATCGCGGCACGGCGCAGCAGCCCAAGCCGGGCGCGGTGCAGACTGGCGCGGCGTTTGCACTGGGCGACGTCGCTACCTCGGGCGTGAACCTGACCGGGCGCTGGACGCGTGCACTGGCCGCCGGCGGCAACGTCAGCGTGCAAGCCTATTTCGACCACACGCGCCGCATCGTGCCGCCAGCGTTTGGCGAGTCGCTCGACATCGCCGACCTGCTGCTCCAGCATTCGCTGCCCGCGCACGGCCCACACGCGATTGTGTGGGGCGCCAGCTATCGCCATACCTGGGACGATGTGCGCAACAGCGACATCATTGCCTTCCTGCCGGCCAAAGTCAGCCAGACTTGGGCCAGCCTGTTTGCGCAAGATGAAATCACGCTGCGCCCGGACCTGCGGCTGGTGCTGGGGGCGCGTGCCGAGCGCAATCCCTACACCGGCACCGAATTTCTGCCGACGCTGCGCCTGGCCTGGACCGCCGCGCCTGCGCATACGCTGTGGACCAGTCTCTCGCGCACCGTGCGCGCGCCGTCGCGGCTCGATGCCGACGCCTTCATTCCCGGGCATCCGCCGTTCCTGCTGCGCGGCGGACCGGTAGTGCGCTCGGAAGTGGCCAAGGTGGTCGAACTGGGTTACCGCGGCCAGCCGCTGCCCAAGCTGTCGTATTCGATGACCGCCTTCTACAATCACTATGACCACATCCGTTCCCAGGAATACAACGTCGCCGGCGGTTTCGTCACTTTCGGCAACCTGATGCAAGGTCACGCGAGCGGTGTCGAAATGTGGGGCAACTACCAGGCCACGCCGGCCTGGCGCCTCAGCGCCGGCCTGATGACGCTGCATGAAGTGCTCAAGCTCAAGCCCGGCAGCAACGACGCCACCGGGCCGCTCATCACCGGCAAGGATCCGTCGCACACGGCGCAGCTGCGCTCGACCTTCAACCTGGCCGACGACAAGGACGTCGATGTAGCGCTGCGCAAGGTGGGCGGCCTGACCAGCCCGGACGTGCCGGCCTATACTGCGCTCGACGCGCGCTTTGGCTGGCGCTTGCGGCGCGGCGTGGAATTGTCGGTGATCGGGCGCAACCTCAATGGCAGCCACGGCGAATACAGCGCGCTGGCATTTCGCACCGAGGCCGCGCGCTCGCTGGGCGTGAAACTGGTGTGGCAGAATTGACGCGGTAAACGCAGAACCGGGGTCAGACCACTTTTGCTGACCCCGGTTTGGGTTCACAGGCTGGCGTGGATCAGATTTAGATTTCGCGCGCGAGCTTCTCGGCAATGCCCAGGTAGTTGGCCGGCGTCATGGCCAGCAGCAAGTCCTTGGCGTCTTGCGGAATGGCCAGCGTCAGCACGAATTCGCGCAGCGCATCCTTGGAAATGCCTTTGCCGCGCGTCAGTTCCTTGAGCTGCTCGTACGGGTTCTCGATGCCATAACGGCGCATCACGGTCTGCACCGGCTCGGCCAGCACTTCCCAGTTGGCGTCCAGGTCTTGCTCCAGGCGCGCGCGGTTCACTTCCAGCTTGTTCAGGCCGCGCAGGCAGCTGTCGTAGGCCAGCAGCGCGTAGCCGAAGCCCACGCCGATGTTGCGCAGCACGGTCGAATCGGTCAGGTCGCGCTGCATGCGCGACACCGGCAGCTTCTCGGCCATGTGCTTGAGCACGGCGTTGGCCAGGCCCAGGTTGCCTTCCGAGTTTTCAAAGTCGATCGGGTTGACCTTGTGCGGCATGGTCGAGGAACCGATTTCGCCGGCCTTGGTGGTCTGCTTGAAGTAGCCCAGCGAAATATAAGCCCAGATGTCGCGGTTCAGGTCCAGCAAGATGGTGTTGGTGCGCGCGATCGCGTCGAACAGTTCGGCCATGTAGTCGTGCGGCTCGATCTGGATCGTGTACGGGTTGAAGGTCAGGCCCAAACGCTGTTCGATCACGTTCTTGGAGAACGTGGCCCAGTCAAAGCCAGGGTAGGCCGACAGGTGGGCGTTGTAGTTGCCCACTGCGCCGTTCATCTTGCCCAGGATTTCGACGGCGGCGATGCGCTCGATGGCGCGTTTCAGGCGCGCGACGACGTTGGCCATTTCCTTGCCCAGCGTGGTAGGACTAGCGGTCTGGCCGTGGGTGCGCGAGAGCATCGGCACGGCCGCGTTGTCGTGGGCGATGGTGGTCAGCTTGTCGACCAGGCCTTGCAGCGCCGGCAGCATCACGCCGTCGCGCGCGGCCTTGAGCATCATGCCGTGCGAGGTGTTGTTGATGTCTTCCGAGGTGCAGGCAAAGTGAATGAACTCGGTGGCGGCCACCAGTTCCGGCACGTCCTTGACTTGTTCCTTGAGCCAGTACTCGACTGCCTTGACGTCATGGTTGGTGACCGCTTCGATGGCCTTGATGCGCGCCGCGTCGGCTTCCGAGAAATCGGACGCCATGCGCTCGAGCAGCGCGCTCGCTTCGGCGGAGAACGGCTTGATCTCGGCAAAACCTGCTTGCGACAGCGCCAGCAGCCAGGAAATCTCGACTTTCACGCGGTGGTGCATGAAACCGGCTTCGGACAGGATCGGACGCAGTTTGTCGGTCTTGGCAGCGTAGCGGCCGTCCAGCGGGGACAGGGCCGACAGCGTCGAATAGGGAGTAGTAGAGGTCATGGCAGGAGGCGCTTATCGAGAAGGGTGGGATGCGTGCAAAGACCGACATTTTACCACTGGCAGCAAAGCGGCCCGCTGAGCCGTCCGCACCGCAGCTTGCCGCGTGGCCTGCAAGGGCGCCAAGCGCGATGCTATACTGTGGTCCAACCTCCAAATCTAAGCTTCTATGAAACTCATCGGTTCGCTGGCCAGCCCGTATGTCCGCAAAGTTCGCGTCGTCCTGGCCGAAAAAAAGCTCGATTATGTGTATGAACTTGAGGATGTGTGGACCGCCGAGACAAAGATCCATCTGTCCAATCCACTGGGCAAGGTTCCTTGCCTGATCATGGAAGACGGCAGCAGCATGTACGACTCGCGCGTCATCGCCGAATACCTCGATACGCTCACGCCGGTGTGCAAATTGTTGCCGCCAAACGGGCGCGATCGCGCCAACGTCAAGGTGTGGGAAGCGCTGGCCGATGGTGTGCTTGACGCCGCCGTGCTGGTGCGCCTGGAGCGCACGCTGCGTCCCGAAGCGCAGCAAAGCGCGGCCTGGATCGACCGCCAGATGGTCAAGGTGCATGCCGGTCTGGTCACCATGTCGGCCAACCTGGGCGAGTCGCCTTTCGCCAACGGCAACCATTACACGCTGGCCGATGTGGCCGTCGGCTGCGCGCTGGGCTGGCTCGATTTCCGCTTTCCGCAAATTGACTGGCGCAGCGACTATGCGAACCTGGCCAAGTTGTTCGACAAGCTGTCGGAACGCCCTTCGTTCAAAGACACGCTGCCCCAGTAAGCGCTACCGCCATGGTCAAGACTTCGCGCGACGATAGCACCGCCCAAAAGCGCGTGCAGATGGCCGACATTGCGCGCCTGGCTGGCGTTTCGAAGGCCACCGTGTCGCGCGCGCTCAACCGCAGCACGCTGGTCAACGAGGAAACGCGCAACCGCATCCTAGAGCTGGCCAGTTCGCTCAAGTACACCATCAACATCGGCGCCCAGAACCTGCGCCTCAAGCAAAACCGCACGGTGGGCGTGGTGGTGCCGTTCGATTCCGACACGCGCCAGCACCTGTCCGATCCATTTTTCCTCAGCATGCTGGGCAGTTTGGCCGACGCGCTCACCGAGCGGGGTTACGACATGCTGCTCTCGCGCGTCGATGCCGAGCAGATCGACGCCGCTGCCCAGCCCTTCGATACCGGCCGCGTGATCGGCATCATCCTGATTGGCCAGTGGCGCCAGCACGACCAGCTCAACCAGCTGGCGGCGCGCCAGGTGCCGATCGTGGTGTGGGGCGCCCAACTGCCGCAGCAGCTGTACACCACCGTCGGCGGCGACAACGTCAGTGGCGGCATGCTCGCCACCGACCACCTGATCGCGCGCGGCTGCCGGCGCATTGCGTTTTTCGGCGACATCAACCTGCCCGAGGTGGCGCAACGCTACCGCGGCTATTGCAACGCGCTGGCCAAGCATGGCTTGCCGGTCGACCCGCAACTGCGGGTGTCGGTGTCGTTCCTGCCCACCGGCGGCAGCCAGGCCGTGCAAGAAATGGCGCGCCGCGCGGTCGATTACGATGCCGTGTTTGCGTGCAGCGATTTGCTGGCCATGACCGCCATCAATACCTTGCGCGAACTGGGGCGCCAGGTGCCGCGCGACGTGGCCGTGGTCGGCTACGACGATATCGAACTGGCGACCTATTTCCATCCGCCTCTGACCACCATCCGCCAGCCGATCCGGGAGGCCGGGCAAGCCCTGGTCAACGCGCTGCTGGCGCTGGTCGACGGCAAAGCCCCCCCTTCCGAGCAGTTGCCCACCGAGCTGATCAGCCGCGCCACCGTCCGCGGCTGAGTCAACATTTCATCCAAAACACGTTTTACGCATTGAAATGCAACCGATTGCATTTTATTGCCATTTTTGTTGCGTAAACGCTGCATGCATTCCCTTGTTCAGCACCTGTTTATGGCGATTCTTCCTATGGTGGCCGTCAGTTTTCGACGCATTGCCGTGTCGACTGTAATCGATTGCATTAATTTTTTCTTTATCGCATACTCACTCCACTGAATAAATACAACCGCCGGCATCCACGTACGGCGGCAACCTACCAGGAGGAGACTATGACATTCCCTATCACGCGCATTGCCGCGGCCGTTTCACTTGCAGTAATGCACATGGGCGCATCGGCCCAGGACAGCAACGCCGCCGACGGCTTGAACATGGAGCGCATCGTCGTCACCGGCAGCACCGGCGGGACGTCCAAGATGAAGTCCAGCGTGTCGATCAGCACGATGGACCTGGAAGCGATCCAGAACGCCGCCCCGACCAGCGCCGCCGAAGCGCTGCGTTCGATCCCGGGCATTCGGTCCGAATCGTCCGGCGGCGAAGGCAACGCCAACATCACCGTGCGCGGCGTGCCCATTTCGGCCGGCGGCGCGCGCTACGTGCAAATGCAGGAAGACGGCTTGCCGGTGCTGCAATCGGGCGATTTCCAGTTCATTACCCCGGACGCCTACCTCAAGATTGACGGCAGCCTGGACCGCCTGGAAGTGGTGCGCGGCGGCTCGGCCTCGACGCTGGCGACCAATTCGCCGGGCGGCATCATCAACTTCATCAGCAAGACGGGCACCGAAAAGGGCGGCAGCGTGGCCCTGACGCGCGGCCTCGGCTACGACACCACCCGCGTCGATGCCGACTACGGCGCACCGCTGTCGGCGCGCACCCGGTTCTTCGTCGGCGGTTTTTTCCGCCGCGGCGAAGGAATCCGCAATGCGGGCGTCACCAGCGAGCAGGGTGGCCAGATCCGCGCCAACCTGACCCACGAATTCGACAACGGCTTTGTGCGCGTGTCGCTCAAACACCTCGATGACAAGACGCCGACTGCCTTGCCAGTGCCGGTCAGCGTCAGCAACGGGCAGATTTCGGCGATCGCGGGCATCGATCCGCGCACCGCCTCCTTTTATTCGCCCTATTGGGTGCGCGACGTCAGTCTGGACAAGGGCAATCAGCCTGTCGCTAGCAATGTCAACGACGGTCTGGCCGTCAAGAGCACCACGCTGGGACTGGAAGCGCAGTTCCGGTTCGCCGATGGCTGGAGCATGAGCGAGAATTTCCGCTACGCTGACAATAGTGGCCGCTTCATCGGTGTTTTTCCTGCCAATAATGGCACGATCGGCAGCTACACGTTTGCCACCGGCCCCCATGCTGGCCAGCCGTACAACGGGCGCGCCTTCTCGGCCGTCGTATTCAATACGTCGATCGACGACGCCGGCGCCGTGTTCAACGACACCAAGCTGTCCAAGGCGTTCACGCTCGCTGGCGGCGCCAAAGTGACGGCCACCGCCGGCCTGTACCACTCGGTGCAGGACTTCGCGCTGACCTGGAATTTCAATGAGTACCTGATGCAGGCCAGCGGCGACCGCCCGGCGCTGCTGCAAACGGGCAGCAGCACGCCTGGCCTGGTGGGCCCGGCATGGGGTGGCTGCTGTTCGCGCGCCATCGACATGCAATACAAGCTCACCTCGCCTTACCTGAACATCGGCTACGAACAGGGACCGGTGAATATCGATGCCAGCGTGCGGCGCGACATGCAGCACGCCAGCGGCAGCGCCAACATCGCCACTGGCGGCACCCATTACGACCCGGCCACCACCCAGTGGGTCGATTACGACTTGAACCATACCTCGTACTCGGTCGGCGGCAACTACAAAATCTCGCGCAATCTTGCCGTCTTTGCCCGGGTCAGCGATGGCGTCTCGTTCAATGCCGACCGCATCCTGTTTGGCACGCCGCTCGACGGCAGCGCGCCGATCAACATCAACACCGTGCGCCAGCTTGAAGGTGGCGTCAAATGGCGCAGTGGCGGCATCAGCAGTTTCGTCACGCTGTTCCAGGCCAAGACCCGCGAAACCAACTTCGAGGCCACCACCCAGAAAAGTACCGCCAACAGCTACACCGCCAAGGGCGTCGAAATCGAGGCGGCCTACAACGCCGGCGCATTTCGCCTGACCGGCGGCTTGACCTGGACCGATGCCAGCATCACCGCCACCGCACCGGGCGCCGAAGCGGTGATCGGCAACACGCCGCGGCGCCAGGCCAAAGTGGTGTACCAGCTCGCGCCGAGCTACGTGATGGGCGCCGCCAACTTCGGCTTGTCGGTGATCGGCACCGGAGCGGCGTGGGCCGACGATGGCCACACCATCAACATGCCAGCCTACGCAGTGGTCAACGGCTACTTCAATTACCAGGTGAGCGAACGGGTGCAGCTGTCGCTCAGCGCGAACAACCTGTTCAACAAGATCGGCTACACCGAAGTCGAAGGCGATGGCCACGCAGCGCGTTCGATCAGCGGGCGCGCCATCAAGGCCAGCGTGAAGTACGCGTTCTAAGAACCGCGCGGCCGGCATGCCCGGCCGCGCTTTACCCTATTCCATCATGACGCCACTTTCACCACAACAGCGCCTGCTCGCAGCGCTCCCCGCTGCGCTGGCAGACACTGTCGCGCAGCGCTACGCGCAACACGAAGCGCTGCTGCGCGAGCGCCTCACGGGTTTGTACGGGGCCGGTCCCGAGGCCCCCTGGTTCGCCGACTTGATGGCGCAAGTGGGGCAGCTGATTGCCGTGCGTTCGCCCGAGTTGCTGGCGCAAGACGCCGCGCGCGCGGCCGATCCGCACTGGTTCAGCGGCGCCAACATGCTCGGCTACAGCGCCTACGTTGCCCAGTTCGGCGGCACCCTGCGCGGCGTTGGCGAACGCATCGCGCACTTGCGCGAGCTGGGCGTGACCTATCTGCACTTGCTGCCCTTCCTGCGTGCGCGCGCCGGCGAAAATGACGGCGGCTTTGCAGTCGCCAGCTTCGATGACGTCGAACCGGCGCTCGGCACCGAGGCCGACCTGGAGGCGCTTTGCGCGGCACTGCGCCAGGCGGGCATCAGCCTGTGCGCCGACCTGGTGCTCAATCATGTGGCCGACGATCACGCGTGGGCGCGCGGTGCAGCCGCCGGCGACCCGGCGCTGCGCGACTATTTCCACGTGTTCCCCGACCGCAGCCTGCCAGATCGCTACGAGCAGACGCTGGGCCAGGTCTTTCCCGAGGCCGCGCCCGGCAATTTCACCTACGTGGAGGCGATGCAGGGCTGGGTATGGACCACCTTCTATCCATTCCAGTGGGACCTGAACTACGCCAATCCGGCAGTGCTGGCCGAGATGTTGCTGGCCTTGCTGCGCCTTGCCAATCGCGGTGTCGAAGCGTTCCGGCTCGACTCCACCGCCTTCCTGTGGAAGCGCGAGGGCAGCAGTTGCATGAACCAGCCGGAGGCGCACGCGCTGCTGCAGGTGGTGCGCGCCATCGTCGACATCGCCGCACCCGGCGTCCTGCTCAAGGCCGAGGCGATCGTCCCCACGCGCGAGCTGCCGGCCTACTTTGGCGGCGCCGCCCCCGAGTGCCACCTGGCGTACCACAGCACCCTGATGACCGCCGGATGGGCGGCACTGGCCGAACAGGACACCTCTTTGCTGCGCGCAGTGATCGCCGATACGCCGGCGCTGCCGAGCGCAGCGAGCTGGCTCACCTATGTGCGCTGCCACGACGACATCGGCTGGAACGTGCTGCGCACCGAGGCGGGCGGGCCGCGCCTGGCCGCGATCGCCAACTTTTACAACGATGGCGCCAGCTTCGCCGCCGGGGTCGCATTCCAGACCGGCGCCACGCGCGCCGTGCACGGCACCAATGGCACCAGTGCTGCGCTGGCCGGCATCGAGCGCGCTGCCAATGAGGTTCAGCGCCAGGCCGGCATCGACCGTCTGCTGCTGCTCTATGGACTTGCGCTGTCGTTCGGCGGCTTGCCGGTGCTGTACATGGGCGACGAACTGGGCATGCAGAACCAGCATGACTACCTGGCCGATCCGCGCCGCGCGCACGACACGCGCTGGGTCCAGCGCGCCGCGTTCGATCAGCAGCGCTTTGACGCGCGTGACGCTTGCCCAGTGTATGCGGGCCTGCACGCGCTGCTCGTGCGGCGCCGGCGCCAGGATAGCCTTGCCGCCGATGCGCCGCGCACGCTGCTGGCAAGCGGCCATCCGTCCTTGCTGGCGCTGGCGCGCGGCGAGCACTTCCTGAATTTGTCCAATTTCAGCGCACAGCCAATTAGCGTCAGTCTCCAACAACTGGGCGCAGGCGCCTGGCCGGGGCAGCCGGACCAGGTGCTGCTGGCGCCATGGGCCATGGTGTGGCTCGAGCGCACAGGCGGGGAGTATCATCCGTGAACCTGAAGGCGAAAGAACCTGACATGCACAATTGCGCTGGCACTATCGCGGTGTTCGGCGAGGCGTTGGTGGACGACTTCATCACCGAGCAGGTGGTGGGTGGTGCACCATTCAACGTGGCGCGCCACCTGGCGGCATTCGGCCTGGCGCCATTGATGATCACCCGCGTCGGCGACGACAAGGCGGGCGCACAAATTTGCGCCGAGTTCGACCGCTTCGGCCTGCTGCAAACGGGATTGCAGCGCGACCCGGCCGAGGCCACCGGCCGCGTCGTGGTCGAGCGCAGCGCCGGCGAACATCGCTTTATCATCCTGCCCGGCCAGGCCTACGACCACATCGACGCGGCGCCCGCGCTGGCAGCGATGAACGCGGTCGCGCCATCGACCATCTACTTCGGCACCCTCGCGCAACGCCAGGACAGGTCGCGCAACGCGCTGCACTGCCTGCTCGAAGCATCGCCCGCGCGCCGCTACCTCGACCTGAACGTGCGCGAAGGACAAGTCACGGAACGCTGCGTGTTCGAATCGCTGCACCAGGCCGACATCGTCAAGGTCAATGAAGACGAACTGCGCGACCTGTTCAGCTTGTATACCCACGTGCGCCCCGATACTGCGCGCATTGACAGCGCCGAGCTGCACGCCGCCTGCGCCGCCTTGATCCGCGTGTTTGCGCTCGAAGCGCTGGTGGTGACGCTGGGGCCGCGCGGCGCAGTTTACTTCCAGGCCGACGGCGTGGTGGTGGCCGATCACGCCAGCGCGCCGCCGGCATGCATGGTCGACACGGTCGGTGCCGGCGATGCTTTTTCCTCGGTATACCTGCTCGGGCGCGCGCGCGGCTGGAGCATGCAGCGTATCCTGGCGCGCGCCAACCAGTTTGCCGGCGCCATCTGCGGCATCGCCGGCGCAGTGCCGGCCGAGCTGGCATTCTATGAACCCTGGCTGGCGCGCTGGCGCGCCGACTGACTCCGTCGAAAGCACACTATGGCCTTCCTCAAACCGCGCTTGACGTTCTGGCAGATCGTCAACATGAACATTGGCTTTTTCGGCATCCAGTTCAGCTTCGGGCTGCAGCAGAGCAGCATGAGCCCGATTTACAAATACCTGGGCGCCGACGAAGCGAGCTTGCCTTACCTGTGGCTGGCAGGGCCGATGACGGGGCTGATCGTCCAGCCTATCATCGGCGCCATGAGCGACCGTACCATCACGCGCTGGGGACGGCGCACGCCATACTTCCTGATCGGTGCGATCCTGTGCAGCATCGGTTTGCTGTTCATGCCGTTTTCTTCCACGCTGTGGATGGCAGCCAGCCTGCTGTGGATACTCGACGCGGCCAACAACGTGACCATGGAGCCGTACCGCGCATTCGTCAGCGACAAGCTCGATCCCAGGCAGCATTCGCTGGGCTTTTTGACCCAGAGCGCGTTCACCGGCCTGGGGCAGACGCTGGCCTACCTGACGCCGTCGCTGCTGGTGCTGTTCGGGATGAACAAGGACGCCGTCAACGCCAGCCATATTCCCCACATTGTGATCGCCGCGTTCATCATCGGCGCCGTGTTTTCGCTCACGACCGTGTTGTGGACCATCCGCAGCACGCCCGAACACCCGCTGGCGCCAAGCGAGCTGGCGGCGATCCGTGCGCGTCCACGCGGCTGGCGCCATACGCTGGCCGATATTGGCAGCGCGATGCGCGACATGCCGCCCACCATGCGCCAGCTGGCGCTGGTCAAGCTGTTCCAGTGGTATGCCATGTTCTGCTACTGGCAATACATTACGCTGTCGATCGCCAGCACCATTTTCGGGACCACCGATCCGGCTACCCAGGGATTTCGCGACGCTGGACTGGTGAACGGCCAGGTTGGCGCTTTCTACAACTTCATCGCCTTCGTAGCCGCCTTTGCATTGGTGCCTTTCACGCGCCGCTACGGGCCCAAGGTGATGCACAGCGTGTGCCTGGCGCTGGCCGGTCTTGGCATGCTGGCGATCCCGGCTATTCACAGCCAGGCATTGCTGTTCATACCAATGATCGGGATCGGCCTGGCCTGGGCCAGCATCATGGGCAACCCCTATATCATGCTGGCCGGGAGCGTGCCGCCCGAACGCACCGGCGTGTACATGGGGATCTTCAACATGTTCATCGTGATCCCGATGATCATCCAGATTTTCACGCTGCCCTTGTACTACCGAAGCTGGCTCGGTGGGCAGCCGGGGAACGTTATAATGCTGGCCGGAGCCCTCATGCTGTGCGCGGCGGTTGCTGTCTTGCGCGTGAAGGTGAATACCCCGCAAGCGGCGCTCGCGCGCAAGGATCCAAACGATGACAACCGTAATATTCGGGGAAGCGCTGGTTGATGATTTTGTCACCGAACAGGTAGTTGGCGGCGCCCCTTTCAATGTGGCGCGCCACCTGGCCGCTTTCCTGTCGCCGCAGCTGATGATCACCTGCATCGGCAACGACAAGAACGGCGCCGTGGTGCACGGCGAATTCGAACGCTTCGCGATGTCCGAAGCGGGCCTGCAGATCGACAAGATGGAAGAAACTGGGCGCGTGGTCGTCGAGCGCAACGCCAAGGGCCACCGCTTCGTGATCCTGCCGGGCCAGGCCTACGATTTCATCAATCCCGAGCTGGCGCTGGCCGCCTTCGAGAAGGTCGAACCAGCCACGCTGTACTTCGGCACGCTGGCGCAGCGCTGCGCGCGTTCCCGCGACACACTGCATGCGCTGCTCGAAGCGAGCAACGCCACCCGCTACCTTGATTTGAATTTGCGCGACGGCCATTACGACGAGCGCTGTGTGTTCCACTCGATGCACGCGGCCGACATCGTCAAAGTCAACGAGGAAGAGCTGCAGTCACTGTTCCGCTGGTACTTTGACATCCAGCCCGAGAGCCCGCCGCTGAGCGGCGACGAGGTGCGGGCTTCGTGCGCGGCGCTGGTGCAGATGTTTTCGCTGCAAGGGCTGATCGTCACGCTGGGCCATCGCGGCTCGGTGTATTTTGGCGACGATGGCGCCGTCATTATCCATCGCGACAATCCGGTGCCGCCGTACGTGATCGACACGGTGGGCGCGGGCGATGCTTTTTCGGCGATCTTCCTGCTGGGACGGATACGGGGCTGGGAGCTGGAGCAGACGTTGGCGCGCGCCAATGAATTTGCCGCCGCCATCTGCGCGATCCCGGGCGCGGTGCCGCGGGATCTGGGTTTCTATGACAAGTGGGCGGCGCGCTGGCGCACCGGCTAAGGGTCAGGTCGGGCAATGCGCCATTGGCGCATTGCCCGACCTGACCCTCATCATTCAGCAGTCGCCATCTGGGATTGCAGGTAGTTCTGGATGCCGACCTTGACGATCAGGTCGAGCTGGGTTTCGAGCCAGTCGATATGCTCTTCGGTGTCTTCCAAAATTTCCAGCAGCAAGTCGCGCGACACGTAGTCGGTGGCCAGTTCGGCGGCGGCAATGCCTTCTTTGACGGTGATCTGCGCGCCCTGTTCCAGCTTCAGGTCGCATTCCAGCATTTCCTGGGTCGATTCGCCGATCAGCAGCTTGTGCAGGGCTTGCAGGTTGGGCAGGCCGTCGAGCATCAGGATGCGGTCGATCAGCTTGTCGGCGTGCTTCATTTCGCCGATCGATTCGTCGTATTCTTTCTTGGCCAGCTTTGCCAGGCCCCAGTGGCGGTACATGCGCGCATGCAGGAAGTACTGGTTGATCGCCGAGAGCTCATTGGTCAGCTGCGCATTGAGCAGCTTGATGACATTCTTATCGCCCTTCATGGGATTCTTTCAAAAGTGGTGGGGGAATCCCATCATGATAACAAAAAGCGCGACAAATCCGGCTTACATCGCCTGCAATGCGAGGCCGACTGTGGTGATCATGGCCACACTGGCGATGGCCGTGCCCACCATGCGGCGGCGCGTCATCAACGCCCACAGCAGCACGCCGGTCAGCGACAGCACGATGATCGAGCCGGCCAGCGTATCGACCAGCAAAATCCAGGCCACGCCCATGCCGGTGCCCTTGTGCAGATTGGACAAGGTGCCGAACAAATTGTTGTCATTGCGCTTGACGCTCACGAAGCTGTTGCCGACCCAGTAGTCGAACTGAATGCCGCCGTTGGGAGACGTGTAGGCGCCGCTCCAGCGCGCCGGCTGGATCAGCGACTGGTCGCCCCAGCCAACCGGTTTGGCCGGCTCGGCCTTGACCCGGCTCGCGGGCTGCTTGATGTGCAGTTCCGCGGCCAGCCAGCTGGCCATGGCCTTGGCATCGGCCGGCGCTGGCTGCGGCAAAGGCAGCTCGATGGTCGATTCCTGGGTTTGTGCGGCGGGAATTTTGAGGACCGAGCGGTGATTGAGCAAGATGCCGGTGCCGCCGAACAGCAGGCCCAGGACCGCGCCCCACAGGCCGATCCAGCCGTGCGTCTTGCGCAGCCATTTGAGAAACACGGCGCGCCGCTGAGTCATCGAAGTCTTAGGTCGTCAGTTGAAAATTGACGGGAATGATCACGTACACCGGCACCGCGCGGCCATCTTCCATGTGCGGCTTGAACTGCACCCGCAACCCGGCCTGGCGGCCCGCTTCGTCAAGGCGGCTAAAGCCGGACGAGCTTTGCACCTGGACCTGGCCCGGTTTGCCATTTTCATCGACCAGGATGCGCAGCATGACCTTGCCCTGTTCGCCCATGCGCTTGGACAGCGGCGGATAGACCGTTTGCAGCGGCAGGATGTATTCCATGCCGGCGGTGATGGTTTTGGGCGTGCCTGACGCTGGCGCCGGCGCGGTGCTGACCACGGCTGGCGTGGCGGGCGCTTTTTCAGCCGGCGGCGGGGCTTGGGTGACGCTGACGACGTTGGGCGGCGGCGCCAGTTGCACCACCGGCACAGGCACCGACGGCAGCACCGGTGGCGTCAACTGGGCCAGCGGCACTGTCTTGGGCTTGACCAGCGGCGCGGTTTTTTCCGGCGGCTCGACGAACGACACCATGACCGCGTCCGGCGTGACCGCGTCGACCATGCGGGTCAGCGTGCCGCTATAGATAACGTAGAACAGGACCACGTGCGCGAACAAGACCATCGCCAGCGGGCCGAACTTGGCGCGCAGCTTCTCCAGCGACGTTGTAGCGTCGTCAAGCTCGGGAGCGAGGGAGAAGGTCATGGCGCTCATGGGATCAGGCAGCCTGGGCGGAACGGAATGACAGCGCGGTGACGACGATTTTGCTCTCCAGATGGTCGTTGAGCACCTGTTTGGCGCAGCTGGCGCACTTGCCGCAGCAGGTGGCCACGCCCAAGTCGCGCCGCAGCTCGCCCATGGTGGACAGGCCAAGGTCGACCGCCTGGCGGATTTCACGGTCGGAGATGTTATTGCAGACACAGACAATCATTGATGCACCTTCGTGGATTCGTTGCGGCAGGTCAGCCCGAGGCTTGCCGTTTGATCTATAATGAGAATCATTCTCACTTCGATTCCTATTTTGTCTCAACTCTAAACCGATTGCAAGCTTTTTAAGCATAAGCTGAATAGAAATTGTTCGCATTTGCGTTTATGATGCTACTATCCGAAGTGAAACAAGAATTCCCCTTAGTTAGTGATTGAAGCGACCTTTATGACACTTGCCCCTTTGCTTACCACCTTGGACGCGCTGCTGGCCGGCCAGAGCGGCACCGTGATCCACCTCGCCCCGGGCAGCACGGCCGATGCGGGCGTCGATGTTTCGCGCCGCCTGATGGAACTGGGTTTTGTGCCGGGCGAAGCGGTGCGGGTGCTCAAGCGCGGCATGCCGGGCGGCGACCCGATCGCGGTCAAGGTCGGTCATTCCACGTTCGCGCTGCGCCGTTTCGAGGCCGCCCTGATTTCCATCCGGCCGGAATAACGTCATGAGTATCAACACGCTGGGCCAGGCTGCGGGCCACACCCCGTTGATCGCCTTGCTCGGCAATCCCAATTGCGGCAAGACGGCCCTGTTCAACCGCCTGACCGGCGCGCGCCAGAAGGTCGCCAACTACGCCGGCGTGACCATCGAACGCAAGGAAGGCAGCTTTACGTCGCCGGCCGGACGCGCCTACCGCGTGCTCGACCTGCCGGGCGCCTACAGCCTGTCCGCCACCACCCCCGATGAGGCGATCACGCGCGACGTGGTGGCCGGACTGCGCGCCGGAGAGCAGGCGCCTGACGCCATCGTGTGCGTGGTCAGCGCCACCAATTTGCGTTTGAACTTGCGCCTGGTGCTCGAGATCAAGCGCCTCGGCCTGCCGATGGTGCTGGCGCTGAACATGACCGACGTCGCCAAAAAGCGCGGCATCACCATCGATGTCGCGCAGCTGTCGCGTGAACTGGGCATGCCGGTCGTGGAAACGGTGGCAGTGCAAAGCGGCGGCGAAAAAACGCTGCTGGCCGCGCTCGACCAGATGCCGCCCAGCGAACCGGTCAAGGCGCTGCCGCTGTCGGCCATCGATGCGGTGCCGGTCGAAGAGACCCAGCGCCAGGTGCGCCGCATCCTGGACGCCTGCACCAGCCACGAACACGACACCGGCAACCTGACCGAACAGATCGACCACGTGGTGCTGCACCCGGTGGTGGGCCCGCTGCTGCTGGCGGCCATCATGTTCCTGGTGTTCCAGGCAGTATTCAGCTGGGCCACGCCGCCGATGGAGATGATCACCGCCGGCGTGGAAGCGGTGGGCGCGTGGGTAACGAGCCATATGGCCGACGGCATGCTGCGCAGCCTGCTGGTCGAAGGCATCCTGGGTGGCGTCGGCAGCGTGCTGGTGTTCCTGCCGCAGATTTTGATTTTGTTCTTCTTTATCCTGGTGCTGGAAGACTGCGGCTACCTGCCGCGCGCCGCCTTCCTGCTGGACCGGATGATGGGCGGCGTCGGTCTGTCCGGGCGCGCGTTTATCCCACTGCTGTCGTCGTTTGCCTGCGCGATCCCCGGCATCATGGCCGCGCGCACCATTCAGAATCCGCGCGACCGGCTGGTCACGATCATGATCGCGCCGTTGATGACGTGTTCCGCGCGCCTGCCGGTGTACGCACTGGTGATTGCCGCCTTCATTCCCAACCGCGACGTGGGCGGCATCGTCAGCCTGCAAGGGCTGGTGCTGTTCATCCTGTATTTTGCCGGCATTGCCGCGGCGATGGCAGTGGCCTGGTTCCTCAAGCGCAGCATGGGCGCCAACCGCAACCAGCCGCTGATGCTGGAACTGCCAAGCTACCACTGGCCGCACCTGCGCAACCTCGCGCTGGGCCTGTGGGAACGCGCACGGATCTTCCTGACCCGGGTCGGCACCATCATCCTGACGCTGATGGTGCTGGTGTGGTTCTTGTCGAGCTTCCCGGGCGCACCGGAAGGCGCGACCCATCCGCCTATCTACTACAGCATCGCCGGCCTGCTCGGACGCGGGCTCGAATACATCTTCGCGCCGATTGGTTTTGGCTGGCAGATCTGCATCGCACTGGTGCCGGGCATGGCGGCGCGCGAAGTGGCCGTCGGTGCACTGGGCACCGTGTATGCGCTGTCGCAGACCGGCGACGCGTTGGCCACATCGCTGACGCCCATCATCGCCCAGTCGTGGAGCTTGCCGACCGCGCTGTCGCTGCTGGCCTGGTACGTGTTTGCGCCGCAGTGTTTGTCCACGCTGTCGGTGGTTAAGCGCGAGACCAACAGCCTGCGTTATCCGCTGATCATGGCCGGTTATATGTTCGCGTTGGCCTACATCGCGTCGTTCATTACCTACCGCATCGCGCTGGCGATGCTGGGGGGCTGACATGGTCGAGAACCTGATCGTGGTGCTGATCGTGGGTGCGTCGGCCTGGCATATTGGTGCGCGCTATCTGCGGCCCAAGCCAAAGACCGGCTGCGCCACTGGCTGCGATACCTGCAATGGCTGCGCCACGCCGGCCGCCGAATCCACGCCGCGGCGCGTGATCAAGATCCATACAGCCTAATCCGTCGTCCTCGCGAACGAGGGGATCCATGCTGACTTTGCTCTCGTGCATTCGGTGTTTAGATCAAAACATTCAACATGGAAAAACTCACATTGTCACAGTTGTGCAATTGAGAGGCATTTTTCAGAACTTGCGTACATATTCACGTTGTAAGCACATACATATTGAATGCGCGTAAATAGACTTTCCTTCGATAACTCAACGATTCAAGTCGAAAGGAAGGGCGCTGCCCTCATACATGTTCAAGCCTCATCGCCGTGCTGGCAGCATTTTGAAGTCTCTTTGCCTCGCTATTGTCGTTACATGGGCTGTGAAAGCGCACGCGCAGATGACTGTCGGCGAACTTTCCCAAGCCATCAGGTCGCCCAATGCGGTAACTAAGATCGGCGCCGACCTGTTCGGCGACCAGATCAACCTGTACAACGGCGCCCTGCAGTTCAACCAGACCGATGTTAGCCTGAAAGGCAATAATGCCCTGCCCGTCGCCGTCGGGCGGCGCCTGGTCGTCAGTGATATTCCGATATCTACGCTGCCATTTGGCGGATGGGAACTGGACATTCCCTACATGCACGGACGGTTTGCGAAGCAGGATGGGTGGAACGTGGACAGCGGTAACCCGCTGGCGCGCTGCACCGGCTTCTCAACGCCGTTCGCCACTTACGAGCAAACAGGGTTATGGGAATCTAGCGAATTCTGGCAAGGTAACTACATGTACATTCCGGGCGAAGGCGAGCAGCAGTTGCTGGCGCGCGACTGGTCCAATGTCAACGTCCCCAGCCCGGCCGCCAACTATCCGGTGGTGACCAGCCGGTTCTGGTCGATCAGCTGTCTGCCTACGCTGGCTAACAGCAGCACCCAAGGTGAAGGATTTCTTGCGCTATCCCCGGACGGGACAAGCTACCGCTTTGATCAGATCATCAGCTACGCGGCCACCACGCTCTCGAAGCCCCGTGAAGGGGCAATGATGGCGCTTGCCACTGTGCCGGAGCCACAAATCGCTGCCGGTGGCGCCGACGATGAAATAGTCATGAGCGAGAGCAGCGCATCGCGAGACGATGCCGGCAGCATCACGCCGATGGTGAGCATGACCGATTTCCTGTCTCGCAAGGACGTGCGTCTGCTACCGACGCTGGTCACGGACCGGTACGGCAATTGGGTACGCTACACCTATGACACGCTCAACCCGGAAAACGTCAAGACCATCACGGCGAGCGATGGACGCGCCTTAACGCTCAGTTACAACCACACCAACCCCAAGCTGATCACCTCGGTCTCTGACGGAACACGAACCTGGAATTACACATACGGTGTCAACGGGGTTGGGCTGACGGTAACCCTCCCAGACGGATCGGCATGGCAATTGAGCGCCGGCCATGTGCATTTTGAAATCAGGAATTTGGCAACTGTGTGCGGCGAGTCGTTTACGCCGACTGAAACTTGGACTGGATCGATGGTGCATCCATCGGGCGCGACCGGTACGTTCACCGCAACAGCCACCAAGCACGGGCGCTCCTCGGTGGTGAAGTCTTGTCCAATCACAAATGGGCTGGATCGGCGGCCACTCTACTTTTACACTTATTCCCTGACCAACAAAACCATCAGTGGCGCCGGCATGGCACCATTGGCCTGGACCTATGCTTATGGCCCGCCGAACGCAAGCTATTCAAGCTGTACTACCTGCCCCACCAGCAAGACGGTGGATGTTACCGATCCCGACTTCAACGTGACGCGCTATACCTTCGGCAACCAGTACCGCGTGTCGGAAGGGCGGGTCGAGCACGTTGATGTCGGCTGGAACGGCAGTAGCGCGCTCAAGAGTACCAGCACGCACTATCGCGCGCCCGGTGCCGGGCCCTATCCTTCATTTCAGGGCACTGGTGGCGAAGGTTTAGGCGACGGAGAAGCGCTCGCGCGGTTGATGCCGGTCGACGCACGCACAACGACACAGCAAGGCGTCGACTTCACCTGGACCGCCGATAGCTTTGACACGAAGGCACGGCCCCTTAGCGTGACGCGTGCCAGCTCGCTCGGCGATAGCCGTAGCGAAACAACCGTGTATGCCGACAACCTCAGCAAATGGGTGCTTGGCCAAATTGGCAACGTGACCGGGCCGGCCATCGGCGGCAGCAACGTCATGGTGCAGAACGCGTATGACCCGACCAGTGCCAACTTGCTGACTGTCAGCCACTTCGGCCATCTGGACGAAACTTTTACCTACAACGCCGATGGCACGCTGGCCACGCGCAAGGACGGCAAGAATCAGACCACGACCTATACCAATTACAAACGCGGCGTACCCCAGTTGATTCAGTATCCAACCGGATACAGCGAAAGCGCAGTAGTCAACAACATTGGCACGATCGCTTCCACCACCGACCAGAACGGCTACACCACTAGCTACGGTTACGACCTGATGGGTCGCTTGAACCTCATCACTTACCCAGGCGCCGACACGGTCGCATGGAATACCACCAGCCTCTTGCTGGAGCAGGTCCCCGGCAACGAAATGGGCATCGTCGGCAGCCACTGGCGCCAGACCATTTCAACAGGAAATGCCCGCAAGATCAGCTACTTCGATGCTTTGTGGCGCCCGGTGCTGGAGCGCACGTTTGATGCAGCCAACCCGAACGGTAGCGGCAATGCCGTGCTGCGCCGCTTCGACTTCAACGGCAACGCGACATTCGCGTCCTACCCGCAGCTCAACATCACGGACGTCAACGCGAGCCTGAATGGCATCACCACGACCTACGATGCGCTCGGGCGCAGCACCCTGGTCAGTGCCGCGAGCGAGTTGGGAGCACTTAATACCCGAGTCGATTACAACTCCGGCTTCCAAAAGGCGGTGACCAACCCGCGCAATGTGGTCACGACGACGAGCTTTCAAGCGTTTGACGAACCGACCGAGGGCGCACCGCGCCACATCACTGCCGCCGAAGGCGTCATGCTGGACATCGTTCGCGACGTGTACGGCAAAACCAAATCCATCACCCGCAGCGGCAATGGCAAGAGCGTGACGGGCAGTTATGTCTACGACGCCTTCCAGCGCCTGTGCAAGACGATCGACGCGGAGACCGGCGCCACTGTCGTCGATTACGACGCGGCCAATAATGTCACCTGGCGCGCCAGCGGCAACGCGCTGCCATCGACCGTGAACTGCGACACGGCGAGCGTGCCGGCGGCAAAAAAGATCACGTTCGGTTACGACACGCTGAACCGCTTGCTGAGCACAACGTTCAGCGACGCCAGCCCGGCCATCGTGCGCACTTACACGCCGGATGGATTGCCGGCCACGAACAGCGCGAATGGCGCCGTGTGGACCAACACCTACAACAAGCGACGCCTGAACGAGCGCGAAAGCCTGGCCTACGGCGGTTACACGTATAACATTGACCGCAGCTATACCGCCAACGCGGCACTGCAGCAGTTGAAGTACCCGGACGGCGCAACGGTCGCCTACAACCCCAACGCGCTTGGTCAAGCCAGCCAAATCGGCAGCTATGCCAGCGCGCTGACGTACCACCCGAACGGCCCGTTGGCAGTTTCACCTATGGTAATGGGATCACGCACACGCTAACGCAGAACGCCCGTGGCTTGCCTCTGCAATCGAACGATGCGGGCGTACTCAATGATGTTTATTCCTACGACCAGGATGCCAACGTCGCCGGCATCGCCGACCTTCAGCTGGGCACCAACAACCGGACCATGACGTACGATGGTCTGGACCGCCTGATCGGCACCAGCGCGCCAAATCTGTGGGGCAATGCCACGTATGGCTACGATGCGATCGACAACCTGACGTCCAGCACGATCACAGCGGGAACGACCGCGCGCAGCATGGTGCATAACTTCGATGCGCTGACCAATCGCTTGACCAGCACTAGCGGCACGGCCGGATACAGCTTCAGTTATGCCTATGACGGCCAGGGCAACATCGTCCAGCGCGGTGCGCAGACCTATGCATTCGACCAGGGCAACCGGATGAAGAGCGCCACGGGACGTGCAACCTATGGCTACGATGGCCTTGGCCATCGGGTCAGCGTAGTGGGCACGGACAGCGTGAACCGGGTGCAGGTGTACACGCAGGCCGGGCAGATGCTGTACATAGGCGCGACAGGTGGCGCCGGGACCAAGTACATTTATCTGAACAACCATGTGCTGGCCGAGGTGGGGAGCAACGGCACGCAGTATGACCACACCGATGCGCTTGGCAGTCCAGTGGCACGCACCGACGCGGCGCGCGCTGTGTTGAGCCGGACGCGTTACGAGCCATATGGCTACACGGCGGCAGGCACTGTGCCGACGATAGGTTTTACGGGGCATGTGAACGATGCCGATACCGGGCTGGTGTATATGCAGCAGCGGTATTATGATCCAGTGGCAGGTAGGTTCCTGTCCATCGATCCCGTCATGACCGACGCCAACACCGGCGGCAGCTTCAACCGCTACGCCTACGCCAATAACAATCCGTACAAATACGTCGATCCAGATGGCCGTGACAATACGCAGGTCTTCGATTGGGGAAAGGGTTACGAATCACGCATCCTTGCAAATCCGAGATCGCTGGTTGGTCAACCTACCTTTAAGAATGAGAAAGGAGAGGGGCAATGTGTCGAACTTGTGAAGCAAACTGTTGGCAATGGCCAACCAGCATCGACCTGGCGACAAGGCTCACCCGTCGATGCAAATACTCCTGTTGGTACGGCTGTTGCCAACTTCAATACCGAGGGCAAGTTTGACACAAAGAACACAGGTCAGCATGCTGCGGTCTTGTCAACGGCAACGACAGATAAAGGTAGTATAAAAATAGTCGATCAATGGGAAAGCGAGAAAAGACCCAACATTGGCGAGCGCCCAGTACTTAAGGTCAGTCCGACCCAGCCGACCCCAAGCAACAATGCGAAAGACTATTCCGTGATTCTGTTCAAGGCGGAGAAAAAATGATGAAAAAATCAATTTTGACATTAATTCTTATTGGCTGCGGTCCGATTTCGTTAGCGCAGATCTGCCCATCTTCTATCAAATCGGTCGATCGACTCGAAAATGGTATCGATGGGTGGCAGGTGGAAGAATCGTCGCAAACAAGTGCGCTAACTGGGATGACAATAGCCGATGTCTTCATCAATAACGAGGGTAAGAAAGAGAATGCGGAACTTCGTCCAATGCGCGACAAAGCAGGTTCAAATTATTGGCGCTTTGAGCATGAAGTAGGTAAGAATGAAGTCCTAATGCAATGCGGTTATGCAGGTACAAAAATTACGTTGAGCACGCGAGTAAATTCCGATGTGGTTGAATGCTTCGAGAAAGCCACCGGGACTCAAAAGGAGCGGAAATACATCGCGAAATGCGTGAATGCCATTCAAAAGAATAAAGGCCCGGTCTGACATTTCGATGCAGTCTTGGCCATTCTATATCCTACGGTTGTGCTTGTGTCGTAATGGCAGATGCGGCCATGTTGTTGCGGGCAGGCAGTGGCCATATCCGCTGTGGTTGGTGGCGCGGCCTCGGCTGGTGGCAAGGTCGCAGAGGCAGCCCTTGCTGGGAAGACGGTCACGTCCACCGAGGTGGCCCCCTGTGCCACGGTAGTTGTCGCGTCACTTGACGGCAAAGAACGCCGGGCAGAAGGCGCGCGACAAAGTGGACGCGCACGGGATCAACGCACATTCGCACCCCACCCGCAGCACGCGCGGGGGCGCACTGAGGCACCCGTCCGGCTACCTGCGCTCCAAGCCGAAAACCGGTTGCGGCACTGGCCGCGATTCATGCAATGGCTGCGCCACACCGGCCGTGGTTGAGCCTACGCCGCGGCGCGTGATCAAGATCCATACAGCCTGAATCGTCGTCCTGGCGAAAGCGGGGACCCATGGTCAGCATAGTCAGTATGGGTCCCCGCGTTCGCGAGGACGACGTAGTTTTAGCTTCTGAATCAGCTTGCGCGCATCGAACGGCGCGTGCACCTTGACGTCATTGTCGAAATAGCAGAACACGTCGCGGCTGGCCCGCTTCGGTGGCGCCTTCGCTGATATCAGGTGCGCGTCAGCTGGCTGTTCGCCATCGGCCCACTTCCTGATACGCTGCGCCCAGCGCGCCAATGCCGGCTCGGTGTATCCACTGGCGTACAGCGCTTTGTCGCCATGCAGGCGCAGGTACATGAAATCGGCCGTAACGTCTTCGAAATAGGGCCACTTGCCCGCCGTGTCGGCCACCACCAGCGCCACCTTGTATTTGCGCAGCAGCGCGATGAAGGCTTCGTCGATAAAGCTCTCGTTGCGCACTTCAATCGCATGGCGCAGCTTGTGCTTCTTTTCCACCTCCAGCGCCACCTTGCCGTTCATGCGCGCTTCATGTTGGCGCGCCAGTGCCAGGCCCTGGTCGGTATCGTGCGGCAGCAGGCTGAGAAAATGCGCCATGCGGTCCGGCTCGAATGCGAAATTGGGCGGGAACTGCCACAGGAATGGACCCAGTTTTTCGCGCAGATTGAATACGCCCGAGGCCAGCACATTTGCCAGCGGGCCGTCGATATCGCGCAGCCGCTTGACGTGGGTGATGAAGCGGTTGCCTTTGACGCTGAACACGAAGCCGGGCGGCGTGGCCTGGTACCAGGCAGCGTAGCTGTCGGGCTTTTGCAGCGCGTAGAAAGAGCCGTTGATTTCGATCGAACTGAGCGCCTGCGCCGCGTACGCCAGTTCGTCGTCCTGCTTCAGGTCGTCCGGATAGAACACGCCGCGCCATGGTACGTAGCGCCAGCCGGAAATGCCGATGTGGATGTGACTCATGCCCTACTGTGCACCCGGCCGTGTTTGCGTTCAGTTAGGCCACGCACCAAGCGTGGCTAATCAATCATCGCGCACACTTCGCGGAACTGGAACGCCATCGTCATCTTGAGGATCTTGGCGGCCAGCTCGGGCCACTGCTGTTCGATTTCTGCCACCACTGCGGCCAGCTGAGCCGGCTCGAGCGCCATCAGGGCCGCGCGCAGCTTGTGGCGCAACAGCTCGGGCAACGGCGCAAAATCGGCCGCTTGCAATCGCCCGACCTCGCCGTCGGCGCGTGGCGCAGCCGGTGCGGCCAGCTCTTCGCGCACGAATACCATGTGCAAGTGGTGCGTCAGGCAATCGAAAATTTCATCCTCGCGGTACGGCTTGCAGATGAAATCATCCATTCCCACCGCCATGATCTGGGAGCGCTCTTCCTGGAATGCCGACGCCGTCACGGCCACGATTTTCACTTCCGCGCCGCCGTCGAGCGCGCGGATGCGGCGCGTCGCTTCAAGCCCGTCCAGGACCGGCATGCGCACATCCATCCAGATCAGGTGCGGGCGCCATGCTTGATACAGCTCGACGCCCAGCTGGCCATTGTGCGCCACCTGCACGTCCAGCCCGGCCTGTTCCAGCACGCGCTGCAGCAGCATCCAGTTTTCTGGCTGGTCTTCGACCACCATGATGCGGTAGGCCGGCTGCCCCTCGGCCAGACCGATCACGCGCCCGCGCTTGACGTCGGCCCAGCCGGCTTCATCTTCCTCGGCCGACTGCACCGGCAGCTCGATGCGGAAGCACGAACCTACGCCCAGCGTACTGCTCAGGGTCAGCCGCCCGCCCATCAGCGAGGCCAGCTTGCTGGTGATGGCCAGTCCCAGGCCGGTGCCTTGCTGGTCGTTGCGGGTGCGCGCCTGGAAGAACGATTCGAACACGTGGGTCTGGTCGTCGGGCGCAATGCCGATGCCGCTGTCGGTCACGTCGATGACCAGCGTCAGGCTGTCGGGCGGCGCCGGCTGGGTTGCCGGCGCGCTCGCTACGCGCAGCGTGACCGTGCCCTTGTCGGTGAATTTGATGGCGTTGCCAAGCAGGTTGATCAGCATCTGGCGCAGCTTGCGTTCATCGCACCAGATGTAATGCGGCATGTCCGGTTCCTGCTCGACAATGAGGTCGAGGTGCTTGACCTCGGCGCGCTGGCGCATCAGGCTGGCCACATCGGCCAATACTGTGGCCAGGTTGAAACATACTTTTTCGATCTGCAAGCGTTCGGCTTCGATCTTGGACATGTCCAGCACTTCATTGATCAGGCTGAGCAGGTTTTCACCGCTGCGGTTGATCAGGTCCAGCGTGGCGCGCTGTTGCTTGGACATGTTGGCGTCATGGCGCAGCAGCGCTGAAAAGCCCAGGATCGCGTTGAGTGGCGTGCGCAGCTCATGGCTCATGTTGGACAGGAACACGCTCTTGGCGCGGTTGGCCGCGACCGCCTCTTCCTTGGCGCCGATCAGCTCGCTGGTGCGCTCGACCACCAGCTCTTGCAGATGGTTGCGGTAATGCAGCAACTCGGCCTCGCTGGCGGTGCGCGTGGCCACCTCGCGTTCCAGGTCGGCGGTGCGGCGCTTGACCATGTGGCGCAGCTGCACGATAAAGGCGACCGACACCAGCACCGCCAGCAGCAACGCGCCCAGCGGCCGGTAATCGATGTCGTGCGCGTAGTGGACGGTCGCCCATTTCTGGCGGAAGCCGTCGCGTTCATTTTTCGGGATCGCCGCCAGCGCCTGATTGAGGATGGGCACCAGTTCCTGCCAGTCCTTGCGCACCGCGAACGCCAATTCGAATTGATAGTCGGTCTCGCCCGAGATATGAATGTCGGACGCGCCTTGCTCGACCATTTGATGGGTGCCGGTCAGCAGTGCGCCCATGTAGGCGTCGACCTTGCCTTTGCGAATCGCTTCGCTGGCGGTGCGGAAGTTATTCACCGGCACCAGCGTGATTCCCGGCCACTCGCGCCGCATCATGGGACCCAGCGAGGAACCTTCGTTCAGGGCCAGGCGCTTGCCGGTCAGCGCGGCCAGGCTGCCGGCCGAAGGCCCGTTGACCGCGGAGAAGATCACCACCGGGGTCTTGATGTAGGCGTCGCTGAACAATAAATAGTCTTGCCGTTCCGCGTTCGGCGCGACCGAGGAAATCACGTCGATTTCGTGGCGTTGGGCCATGGCCAGCATGCCGCCGATGCTGTCGGCCGGGACGAACTTGAAGCGCACGCCCAGCATTTCCTCGATCCGGTGCAGGAAGTCGATTGCGATGCCGCGCGGCTGGCCGTCTTCGCCTATCCATTCGAGCGGGGCGCGCCCCGGATCGTAGCCGACCCGGATCAAAGGATGCTGCTGCAGCCAGGCGCGCTGGGCGTCGGCCAAGGGGATGTCGCGCTGCACGCTGATGCCGGTGGCGGTGCTGAGCCAGCGCGCGCGGATCAGTTCGTGCTCTTCGGCGGTGATCGAGGCCAGCCCTTTGTTGAAGATGGTTTGCAGGGGCGGCTCATCGTTGCGTAGCGCGAAGCGCACGGTGGCGGCGTCGGAATAATAGTAAAGCAGGGAAATCTTGAGCTGCTTGTCGAGCTCGCTTAGCTGGCGCTGGACTACCGGCAAGTCGTCAAAAAAACCGTCGGCCTCGTAGCGCAGCAAGCGCTGCACGCCATCCTTGGGGTCGTCCACTTCGACCACCACGCAATCGGGACAGCGCGCCTGGATCACCGGGATGCGCACGGTGTTCTTGACCACCGCCACGCGCTTGCCGGTAAAGTCGCGCAGCTCGCGCGCCAGCGGAAAGTCGGCGCGCGTGGCCATGGCGATCGGAAACTCCAGGTAGGGCGTGGTGAAGTTCAGGCGCAGCTTGCGTTCGGGACGTTCGCGCGCACCCATCACGCCGTCGACCTCGTGCGCCATCGCTTTTTTCAGCGCCTCGTTCCAGGTCGAGCCGGCAAAGCGCAGCTTCAGGCCGGTCTTGGCAGCAATCAGGTTGGCATAGTCGATCGAGGCGCCGGCGAACGATTCGGTGTCGGTATCGGCGCGCCGGAAGTTGAGCGGCGGATTGCCCTGGTCCACTGCCAGCGTGACCACCGGATGGGCGCGGATCCAGTCTTGCTCGAGTTGCGTAAGCGCCACGCTCGCTTGCGCGTGGGCAGCGCCCGGCAATAGCGCTGCCAGGCTGGCCAGCAGCAGGGCATGCACGAAGTTCGCGCAAGAATTTCCAAGCCGCATAGGGAATTGCTCCATGCCTGACGGTGGACGCTCGAATGGTTGCTGTTACCCGCCCAGCATAGCGGATTCCACCATCAGTAACCAAAATTAATTGCGCGCGTAAATATCAGTACCAATTTGAGCAGTGGCAGCCTGGCCCGATGTTGATTATGCTGTGGCGGGTGGCCACGTTTTCGGGGAGAACCAGATGCGACTGTACGCCGGATTACTGCTTGTGTTGTGCATGGGCGCGCGCGCGCAAGACGGGCTCACCACCTATGGCGTGCTCGACGTGTTCGCCACGCGCCTCAAAGCCGACGGTTTGCCGGCCACCACGCGCATCGATTCGAGCGGCTTGCTGGCGAGCCGGGTTGGCGTGCGCGGCGCGCATGAGCTCGGCGACGGCCTGCGCAGCAACTTCGTCATCGAAATCGGCCTGAACCAGGATGACGGCGGCGCGCCGGACGGCAACCGGCTGGCCAATCGCCAGGCCTGGGTCGGGCTGACCGGGCGCTATGGCGAGCTCCGGCTGGGCCGGCAGAACACGCCGCAGTTCTACATGAACGGTAAATACGACGCCTTCACCAGCGCCACCCAGGCCTCTGGCTGGAACAATTTGTTTGGCGCGCCGCCGCGCACCGACAACGCGATTGCGCTCATTTCGCCGCTGATGGCGGGCGTGCGGGTGCAGGCCTTGCTGGCGCGCGGGGCGACCGGCGGCGCGGCGCCGGCGCTGGAAACGGCCAATAATCAGAACCTGCATTTCGCGCTCGAATACGAGCGCGGGCCGCTGTACGTGGGCGCCAATCATCAGGTGGTCAAGGCCAACAGCGCAGTGACCAGCGTGCGCCGTTCCAGCATGGGCGCGTCGTACGCCGTCAGCTCGCGTTGGAGCGCATTTGGCGCGGCCGGCGTCGAGCAGCGCCCCGACGGCACCCAGTCGACCCGACTGGTGTCGCTGTCGGCGCGCTACCAGCTGCTGCCGGCAACCTCGCTGGCGTTTGGCTGGGCAGGCTTGCAGGACCGCCTGGCCGGGCCGGGACACGGCGACGCGCGCGAGGTCAGTGCCATGCTGCGCCATGTGCTGTCCAAGCGCACCAGCATCTACAGCGCGCTGTCGCACTTGTCGCAAGAGGGGCAGCGCAACAGTTTCTTCCTGGGCGGCTCGGCAGTGGTGACGCCTGCAGCCCAGATCCGCTCGCCGCTGCCGGGTGGCGATATCAGCGGCTTGCAACTGGGGCTGTTGTACTCCTTCTGACGGACTACTTCGGCACGTTCTGCAGCCACGCCTGGGCCAATTTTCCGTCCGAGTCGAGCAGGATGGCCCAGTCCAGTATGAGCTTTTCGTACTCGACCCGGTAGACGTCTTCGCCGGTATCGCGATTGATGCCCTGGAACGTGATCGAGACCAGCTTGCCGGCCACGTTGGCGCCAGACCTGGTGACCATCTCGGTCAGGCGCGCTTGCGCTTCGATGGCGAAGGCTGGCGTCAGGTCTTGCGCATGAATCCGGCCCGTGTTGACCGCATCGGCGTTGCGCCGCACGATTTCTTCGCCGCCCGCCACCGGCCCGCTACGGGCGCAGTATTCGGCAATCCTGGCTTCCAGTTCTTTGGCGGCCTCGCCCTCGACGCGTGGCGCAGGACGCGTCACGCCGAAGCGGTCCAGCTCGAGCGCAATGACGCGCCCGTGGTCGTCGCGCTGGAAGCGCACCTGGGCATTGATGTCGCGCGAGAAAAACGCGTCCTGGCGTTCCGGGTACATTTCCAGTTTCTCGTGCCCGGTGACCTGGCTCCACAAACGGCGACCGTCGCGGGTAAAGGTGATGCTCTGGAATTGCTCCAGCTGGAACGTGCCTTCGTAGTCCAGCAGGCGCGAAGGCGACAGGTAGATCTGGTGACGATCGCTGCCGGGGCCGAACATCTGCGCATTGGGCGGGCCCAGTTGCGCAGCGGCGGCCACCATGCACAGCGCCATGCCTGCCATGAACAGTGCCCCGGCGCGGCTAGCCCGGCCAGGGGCGGCGAGCATGATGCGAATGCGCTGTTCGAGCAGCGAGCGTGATTCGGCCATTGCCGCCGCCGCGCCCAGGTAGCCCGACTGGTGCTGCCCGACGTCGACCAGCGCCTCGCCATAGTGGCGCAGGTCATGGCCGGCGCGCAGCACGCGTGCATCGCAATCGACTTCGATCGCATGGCGCAGGCGGCGCAATTGCCACCATAGCGGCAGGTTCCATGGCATCAGCACCAGCAGCAGCAAGGCCACGCTGAGCAACTGCGGATCGCGCGCTTCGAGGTGCGCCGTTTCATGCGCCATCACCAGTTCCAGCTGCGCCGGCGGTGCCTTGGTCAGCCACTGCGGCAGCACGATGCGCGGGCGCAGCAGGCCGACTACGGCCGGTCCGGCATTGGGCGCCACGTAGACTTGCGCAGCGCCAATGCGCAGCGTTGGCCAGCGGCGCTTGCGAACGTGGAGCAGCACGGCGCTGGCGGCGAGCGCCAGCAGCATCGTGATCGAGGCCGCCAGCCAGGCGCGCTTGAGCAGCTGGTCGGCATTGCGGGGCAGGGCGGCGGCCAATGGCGCCGCCTTGCGGGCGATCCATGCGGCGCTGGGCAGGTGGACGCTGGCCGCGTTGCGCAGCACGATCGGCTTGCCCTGGACGCCAGGGGCGAAGATATTCGGCAGTTCGATGGAAATCGACGAGATCACGGTCGGCAGCAGCAGCGAGGCGACGATTGCCGTGCCCCAAATCCAGCGGGTGCCGATCTTGCGCATGCGCGCGGCCCGTTCGGCGGTGAATGCGGCTGCGCCCAGCAACGCGCTGACGATCACGGCATAGCCGATCCAGGCCAGCATCACTTGTTCTCCTTGTCGCTGCCGGCCAGCAGCTTGCGCATGCGCGCGATTTCGTCGGCGCCCAGCCTTTTGTCCGATACCAGGTGCGCGAACAGCAGCTCGGTCGAGCCTTCGAAAAGTTTGCTGGTCAGGTGCCGCAATGCGCTTCTGCGGGCCGCATGCTGCTCGATGGCGGCGTGGTAGCGATGGCCGCGGCCTTCTTCTTCGTGGCTGACGTAGCCCTTGGTTTCGAGCGTGCGCAGCACCGTCAGCACGGTGGTGTAGGCCAGTTCATCCTGCAGGTGGGCGCGCACTTCGGAAACCACCGATGGCCCGTTGTCCCACAAGATCTGCATCACGTCCGCTTCGCGGTCGGTGAAAGTGATTTCCATGTCTGCTCCATCAACTAGTTGTTTAGTAGATGATGGAGCAGCGTGACGACACTGTCAACTATAACTTTAGTTGATCGCTACTTCACGACCGGCAGTTCGACCGCACTTTCCATTCCTGGCGCGTGGTAGATGCGCTGGGTCGCCTTACGGTAATCACCCGGCTTGGCATGGAAAATATTCGGCACGAACGTCTGCGGATTGCGGTCGTACAGCGGGAACCAGCTGGACTGAATCTGCACCATGATGCGGTGCCCTTTCTGGAACACGTGATCGGCATTGGGCAGCGCAAAGCGGTAGCGTTCGACCTTGTTGGCCGGGATCGCGACTGCCTTGTCCAGTCCCTGGCGGTAGCGGCCGCGGAAGATGTCCATCGCAATGCCAAGCTGGTAGCCGCCCAGCTCTGGCTGCGACGCCATTTCATCGGGATAGACGTCGATCAGCTTGACCACCCAGTCGGCGTCGGTGCCGGAGGTTGACGCGAACAGGTTGACCATCGTCTCGCCGGCGATCTGCAGCGGCGCCGACAGCGGTTCGGTCACGTAGCTCACCACGTCGGTGCGGTCCGAGAAAATGCGCTGGTCGCTCACCAGCCACGGTTTCCACACCGCCTCGTCGTGGCTGCGCACCGGGCGCGCGACGAACGGCACCGGCTTGGCCGGATCGGCCACGTATTCTTCGAACGCGGCGCCAGCGGCGGTTCCCTTGTCGAAGCCCAGCTTGAAGCCTTCCTTCAGGTAGATCGGCTGCAGCGCGGCGGCCAGCGGCCACTGTTGCAGGCGGCGCCATTTGTTTTCGCCGGTCTGGTACGACCACACCGGCGGCGTGTCGGCCTTGGGCGCGCCGTCGCGCAGGTACTGGTTGAAGAACGGCAGCATCACGTCGCGCCGGAATTCGGCGGCGGTGTCGCCGCTGAAGTGCAGGGCGCCCAGGCTGCTGCCGTTGTAATTGACGCCGCTGTGGCGCCATGGTCCCACCACCAGGTGGTTCATGTTGTTCTGGGTGTCCATCTTCTCGGTCGCCGCGTACGACGCATACGGACCGTAGATGTCTTCCTGGTCCCAGCGCCCCACCACATGCATGGTCGGCACCTTGAGCGGGCGCGCGCCGAGGATGCGGTCGAGCGCCTGGTCCTGCCAGTAGCTGTCGTAGGCCGGGTGCTCGAAGATCTTCTTGGTGTAGTTCAGCTGGTCGACGCCGAACAGGCGCGCATAGTCCGATGCCGAACCGGCCCGCAGCGCGCCTTCGTAGTCGTCGTAGACGCCGCTGGCCAGTGCGCTGCCTTCGCCGCGTGCCCCTGTCTGGGCCGCGAAATAGCCGAGGTTGGGCATGCGGAATGCGCCGTTGTGGAACCAGTCGTCGCCGCGCCAGCCGTCCACCATCGCGCTCATTGGCACTGCCGCCTTCAGGGCCGGGTGCGGATCGGCCAACGCCATCAGCACCGTAAAGCCTTCGTACGACGAGCCGACCATGCCGACCTTGCCATTCGATTCCGGGATATTCTTGGTCAGCCACTCGATGGTGTCCCAGGCGTCGGTCGCATGGTCGATGGCGCTGGCGTTGAGCGGGCCGCGCAAGGGGCGCGTCATCACGTAGTCGCCTTCCGAACCATGCTTGCCGCGTATGTCCTGGAATACGCGGATATAGCCGTTCGCGACAAAGGCGTCGTCGCCTTCGGGCAGCATCGACGCCATATGCGGGCTGGCCTTGCGGCGCGCGCGATTGGCGGCGTTGTAGGGCGTACGGGTGAGCATGATGGGCGCGCGCGCGGCGCCCTTGGGCACCACGATCACGGTGTACAGCTTGACGCCGTCGCGCATCGGGATCATTTCCACCCGCTTGACGTAGTCGGCGCCCGGAATGATGGTCTCGAATTTGGTGGCCGGGATATCCGGCGCCATCGGCGAAGTCTGCGCCATGCACGGCAAGTGCAGGGCGGCCAGCAGCAGGACGGACAGCCGATACGAGGGGTGGTGCATTGATGTCTCCGTTGTTATTAAAGTGGATGAAATGATTCGGCTTGCGCCACCGGCCAGTACAGGCCGAACACCGGCGGCAGGCGGGCAAGCTGGCTGGGGTCGAGCAGCTCGCCTGGTTCCAGATAGGGCAACAGCGCGGACGCCAGCTTGACCTGGTTGGGCGATACGCGCCGCACCAGGTGGTGCGGGCGCAGTTCGGACGGGTGGGTCAGGCCGGCCGCCGCAATCAGCTGCGCCAGCGCCTTGACCGTGTTCTGGTGGAAGTGCGCCACGCGCTGGGTCTTGTCCGGCACCACCAGCGCTTTCTGGCGCAGCTCGTCCTGGGTGGCAACGCCGGTCGGGCAGCGGTCGGTGTGGCAGCTTTGCGACTGCACGCAGCCAAGCGCGAACATGAAGCCGCGCGCTGAATTGCACCAGTCGGCGCCCAGCGCCAGGGTGCGCGCGATATCGAACGCGGTGATGATCTTGCCTGACGCACCAATCTTGACCTTGGCGCGCAAATTGGCGCCCACCAGCGTGTTATGCACCAGCAGCAGCGCCTCCTGCAGGGGCGTGCCGACGTGATCGGAAAATTCGACCGGCGCCGCGCCGGTGCCGCCTTCGCCACCATCGACCACGATGAAGTCGGGCGTGATGCCGGTCACCAGCATCGCCTTGACGATGCCGAAAAACTCCCATGGGTGGCCGATGGCCAGCTTGAAGCCGGTCGGCTTGCCGCCTGAAAGCGTGCGCAGTCGCTCGATGAAATGCATCATTTCGATTGGCGTAGAAAACGCCGAATGCTTGGCCGGCGACAGGCAGTCCTTGCCGGCGGTGACGCCGCGTGCGCGCGCAATCTCGATGGTGACCTTGGCCGCCGGCAGAATGCCGCCCTGGCCCGGCTTGGCCCCTTGCGACAGCTTCAGTTCGATCATCTTGACCTGCGCCAGCGTGGCGTTGGCGACGAAATTCTCTTCCGAGAAGCCGCCTTCGGCAGTGCGGCAGCCAAAGTAGCCGGAGCCAATTTCCCACACCAGGTCGCCGCCGTGTTCGCGGTGATAGCGACTGATGCTGCCTTCGCCGGTGTCGTGCATGAAACCGCCGATGCGCGCGCCGCCGTTCAGCGCCAGGATCGCGTTGGCCGACAGCGAGCCGAAACTCATCGCCGAGATATTGAACACGCTGGCGCGATAGGGCTGGGCGCGCGGGCAGTCGGGATGGTTGCCGATCTCGATGCGGAAATCATGGTCGGCGATATCGGCCGGCGCGATCGAATGGTTGATCCATTCATAGCCGGCGGCGTACACGTCAAGCTGGGTGCCGAACGGGCGCTTGTCGGTTTCGCGCTTGGCGCGCTGGTAGACAATCGAGCGCTGGTTGCGCGAAAACGGCGCCGCCACCGTGTCGTCTTCCAGAAAATATTGGCGGATCTCGGGGCGGATCGATTCGAAGAAGTAGCGAAAGTGGGCCAGCACCGGGTAGTTGCGGCGCAGCGCCTGCCTGGTCTGCAGCAGGTCGACCAGGCCGACCACGCTCAAGGCGCCGCTCACTGCCACCAGCCACCAGCCGGGCCCCTCGTAGCGCAGCGCCTGAATCAAGGACAGCGGAAACACGATCGCAGGCACGATCATGGCGAGGTAGCGCGGGGCAAACAGACGCATGCGAACTCCGTGGCAAAGTGCTAAGCTAGCGCCGATTCCTTACCGGCGAAAGAACCTGATGATCATCGTCCACCATTTGAACAACTCCCGCTCCCAGCGCATCCTGTGGCTGCTTGAAGAGCTGGGGCTGGAATACGAGATCAAAAAATACGAACGCGACGCCAAGACCATGCTGGCGCCGCCCGAACTGCTCGCCGTGCATCCGCTCGGTAAATCGCCCGTCATCACTGACGGCGACACTATGGTAGCCGAGTCCGGCGCGATTATCGAATATTTGATTGAACGCTATGCCAAGGGCCGTTTCGTCCCCGCAGCAGGTACGCCAGAAAAGCTGCGCTACACCTACTTCCTGCACTACGCGGAAGGCTCGGCCATGACGCCGCTGCTGATGAAGCTCGTGTTCGACCGCGTCGAAACGAGCCCAATGCCGTTCTTCGCCAAGCCGATCGCGCGCGCCATCGCGCAGAAGGTCAAGTCGAGCTACATCATGCCGCAGATTGTGCAGCACCTGAAGTACCTCGAAGCGGAGCTGGCCACGCGCGACTGGTTCGCCGGCGACGAGTTCACGGCAGCCGATATCCAGATCAGCTTTGTGCTCGAAGCGGCAGCGGCGCGCGGCGGCATGGGCAACAAGTATCCGAAGATCGCCGGTTTCCTCAAACGCATCCACGCGCGCGCGGCTTACCAGCGGGCGCTCGAACGCGGCGGCAAATACGAACTGATCAAGTAGGAACATGGGCAAACTGCTGGCGATCGACGGCCTCAATATCGTGCGACGGGTGTACGAGGCCAGTCCCGAACCCGATTCGGCCGAAAAAGCCGAGATCGCACTGCGCCACGCGCTGTCGTCGTTTCGCAAGCTGCTGGCGGCCCATTCGCCGACCCACGTGTTGGCCGCCTTTGATTTCGGTGGGCCCACCTGGCGCCACGCGCTCTATCCGCGCTACCGCGAACAGCGCGCGCCGATGCCGTCCTTCCTGCGCGACGCGCTGCCTGGCTTTCATGAAAAGCTGGCCGGCGAAGGCCTGCATGTATTGATGCTGCCCGACGTTGAAGCGGACGACGTGATCGGCACCGGCGTGCTGCGCTGGCTGGCCGAGGGCCGAGGCGAAGCGATCGTGGCCAGTACCGACAAGGACCTGCACGGCTTGATCGCGAACGGGGCGCTGGTATGGGACCATTTCAAGGGCGAATGGCATGACGACGCCTGGGTACGCAACAAATTCGGCGTCGCCCCCGAGCTGCTGGTGGACCTGCTGGCGCTGATGGGCGACGTCACTGACGGCGTGCCGGGCGTGTCCAAGGTCGGCATGAAAACCGCCGCCAAGCTGCTCAACGCCTATGGCGACCTGGATGCGGTGATGGCCGGAGCGGGCATTTTAATGACGCCGATCGGCGAGCGGCTGCGCGCCGAACGCGAGATCTTGTACTTATCGCGCCAGCTGGTGCAGCTAAAAACAGATGTACGACTGGGTGTAACTTGGAATATGCTGGCGTACGAGACGTTTTGACCTTGGGGGGACGATGCTGAAAGCGGTGCTGGTCGATGCAAGCGCGGTATCGCGCGGGCTGTTAAATACCATCTTTACTGACGGCGGCTACGACGTCGTCGGCAGCGTGCACACATCCGACAAGGGCTACTTGCTGGTTCAGAAATTCCAGCCGCATGTGTTCTGCATCGCGCTCGAACAGGTCGAAGACGGCCAGAACATGGTCGAGCAGATCCGCGCCAATTATCCAAAGACGCTGATCTTCATGGTTTCCGGTGCGCTCGATGGTCCCACCATTCAGAAAGCGATGGCGCGCGGCGTCAATGGCTTCATCGTCAAGCCATTCAAGGGCGACACGGTGCTCAACTCAGTGCGCAATGCCGTGCTGGCGATGATCAAGAAACAGCAAGCCCAAACCTGACGTCGCACTTGCGAAGGCGAGTGCCCATAGCACGTATGAGCAGAGGTGCTATAGGCACTCGCCTGCGCAAGTGCGATGTAGCTATTTTGTGGAGCCGGCGATGATGCCGCCGCCCAGACACACATCCCCGTCATACAGCACGGCCGACTGCCCCGGCGTCACTGCCCATTGCGGATCGGTGAAGTCGAGCGCGAACTGGCTCAGGCCTTCTGGTGCGATCGTGCACGCCACATCGGCCTGGCGATAACGGGTCTTGGCCGACATCGCCCGCGCTTCGGGCGCTAGGCCCGCGATCCAGCTGGCCTGGTCGGCGCTCAAGGCGCTTGATAACAGCCACGGATGGTCATGCCCTTGCACGATATACAGCGTGTTGGTCTCGATATCCTTGCGCGCCACATACCAGGCGTCGCTGCTGCCGTCGTCGTTGCGGTATTTTTTCATGCCGCCCACGCCGATGCCCTTGCGCTGGCCCAGCGTGTAGAACGACAGGCCCACATGCTCGCCCACCACGGTGCCATCGTCGGTCTTCATCTGGCCCGGCTTGTACGACAGATAGCGGTTCAGAAAATCGCGGAACGGGCGCTCGCCAATGAAGCAAATGCCGGTCGAATCCTTCTTGGCCGCGTTGGGCAGCATCAGCTTTTCAGCGATCTTGCGCACTTCGGTTTTCGGAATTTCGCCCAACGGGAACAAGGTCTTGGACAACTGCGCCTGGTTCAGGCGGTGCAGGAAGTAGCTCTGGTCCTTGGTATGGTCGAGCGCTTTCAGCAGCTCGAAGCTGCCAGCGTTTTCGCGCACCCGCGCGTAGTGGCCGGTGGCGATCAGATCGGCGCCCAGGTGCATCGCGTGGTCGAGGAAGGCCTTGAACTTGATCTCGGCGTTGCACAGCACGTCCGGATTGGGCGTGCGTCCGGCCTGGTACTCGCGCAGGAATTCGGCGAACACGCGGTCCTTGTATTCGGCCGCGAAATTGACCGCTTCGATGTCGACCCCGACCACGTCGGCCACGCTGGCCGCGTCGATCCAGTCCTGGCGCGACGAGCAGAATTCGGAATCGTCGTCGTCTTCCCAATTTTTCATGAACAGGCCGATCACTTCGTAGCCTTGTTCCTTGAGCATCCACGCCGCAACCGAGGAGTCGACTCCGCCCGACATGCCGATCACGACCTTCTTCTTCGTCATTCCATTACTTCCGTGTTGAGTGTTAATCCACCCTCGAATACGGAGGTGTGGGTGTGCAGCAGTTCCAGGGGCGCGCGCATGCCGGCCAGGTAGTCGTCCACGCAGCGCAGCACGATCGGGCTGCGGTGGCGTTCCGGGCAGGCCGCGATTTCGTCGCGTGTCATCCACAAGGTGCGCAGGATGCCGTCGTCGAGCGGCTGGTCATGTTCTTTGCCTGGTTCGCCGCAAAAGGTGAAGCGCAAATACGTCACGTCGGTGCCGCGCCGCTTGGACGTGTAGCGCGACATGTACATGCCCACCAGCGCCGTTGGCGTGAAGTCATGCGCCGTCTCTTCCAGCACTTCGCGCACTACTGCCTGCTCCAGCGTTTCCAGTGGATCGAGATGGCCGGCCGGCTGGTTCAGGCGGATGCCGTCGCTGGTTTCTTCCTCCACCAGCAGGAAATGGCCATCGCGCTCGATAACGGCGGCAACGGTAACAGAAGGTCTCCAGGTATGCGGCATGAGCGTCCTTTGAATGAGCCGACATTCTACCTTGCCGCGGCCAATGTGCGCCCTGTACCTAAGTACGGTAATGTCGGCGATCTGATACAGAAAATGCGCGATAAATGCCAGATGCGTAGCATAACCGGTTTGAAATCCGAGCGTTGGGTCTAGAAAAAACGAACGGTAGTTCCATTTTCCGGTTTCCGTGTAATATCCTAGCCAACTTATCAATTACAGGAGTCGTTCATGAGAATAGGCATACCGGCCGAAACGCGGCCGGGCGAAACCCGCGTTGCTGCAACTCCCGAAACAGTCAAGAAACTCGCTGCCAAGCACCAGGTGATCGTGCAGGCCGGCGCCGGCGTTAACGCCTCCGTGATCGACGAGGCCTATGTGGCCGCCGGCGCCACGGTCGGCAGCGCCGCTGACGCTTTCGGTTGCGACGTGGTGCTCAAGGTACGCGCCCCGAACGCGGACGAGCGCGCGCTGATGAAGCGTGATGCAGTCCTGATCGGCATGCTCAATCCGTTCGATGCCGAGAACATCGCCGCCATGGCCGCTGCCGGCCTGCAGGCGTTTGCGCTCGAAGCGGTGCCGCGCATCACGCGCGCGCAGTCGATGGACGTGCTGTCCTCGCAAGCGAACATCGCCGGCTACAAGGCCGTCATGGTGGCCGCCAATACCTACGGCCGTTTCATGCCGATGCTGATGACCGCCGCCGGCACCGTGAAAGCGGCGCGCGTGCTGATCATGGGCGTGGGCGTGGCCGGCTTGCAGGCGATCGCCACCGCCAAGCGCCTCGGCGCCGTGATCGAGGCGTCCGATGTGCGCCCGCCAGTTAAAGAGCAGGTCGAGTCGCTGGGCGCCAAGTTCATCGACGTGCCGTTCCTCACCGACGAAGAAAAAGAAATCGCCAAGGGTTCGGGCGGTTACGCCAAGACCATGCCGGCCGACTGGATGCGCCGTCAGGCAGAACTGGTGCACGAACGCGCCAAGCTGGCCGACATCATCATCACCACCGCGCTGATTCCGGGCCGGCCGGCGCCTATCCTCATTTCCGAGGAAACCGTCAAGGCCATGAAGCCCGGTTCGGTGATCGTCGACCTGGCCGTGTCGCAAGGCGGCAACTGCCCGCTGTCGGAATTGAACAAGACCGTCATCAAGCATGGCGTATACATCGTCGGCGAACCTGACCTGGCCACGCTGGTGGCGGCAGACGCCTCGGCCCTGTATGCGCGTAACGTACTCGATTTTCTCAAGCTGATCATCGACAAGGATGACCAGCTGGTGATCGACCGCGAGGACGAGATCCTCAAGGCATCCCTGGTCTGCGCGAGCGGCGACGTGCTGCGCAAGTAACAAATTTCCACATTAAGAAAGAAGTAGAAGATGTCCATGCAACGAGTAATGCTGCGTTCCAAACTCCACCGCGTCACGGTAACCCAAGCCGACCTGCACTACGAAGGTTCGTGCGGCATCGATGCGGACCTGCTGGAAGCGGCCGATATCTGGGTCAACGAAAAAATCGAACTGTACAACGTCAACAACGGCGAGCGCTTCGCAACCTATGCGATCGAAGGCCTGCGTGGCAGCGGCTGCATTCAGCTCAATGGCGCTGCGGCGCGCAAGGCGCAGCTGGGTGACCTGCTGATCATCTGCACCTATGGGCCGATGGACGAAGCACAGGCGAAGGAATACACCCCGAAAGTCGTATTCGTCGATGGCAATAACAAAATCACGGGAATGAAAAAGTAGTCTTCAAAAATCTCAAGAGGGAGGCATCATGGAAGTTAGCCACACCATCATTAACCTGATCATCTTCGTGCTGGCCATTTACGTCGGCTACCACGTGGTCTGGACCGTCACGCCGGCGTTGCATACGCCGCTGATGGCCGTGACCAACGCCATTTCGGCCATCATCATCGTCGGCGCCATGCTCGCTGCCGGCCTGACCACCGGCATCGTCGGCCAGGTCACCGGCACGCTCGCGGTGGCGCTGGCGGCAGTCAACGTGTTCGGTGGCTTCCTGGTCACCCAGCGCATGTTGGAGATGTTCAAGAAGAAGGAACCGAAGGCAGCCAAGTCGGGAGATCACGCATGAATTTCATCACCATGAACATGGTCACGATGTTTTACCTGATCGCCTCGGTGTGCTTTATTCAGGCGCTCAAGGGCCTGTCGTCGCCGGCCACGGCGCGCAAGGGCAACGCCTTCGGCATGAGCGGCATGGCCATTGCCGCCGTGACCACGGTGGCGCTGATCCTCAAATTGAAATCCATGGCGCCTGCGTCCGACGGCGGCCTCGGTTTTGGCCTGGTTATTCTGGGCGTGGTTGTCGGCGGCGGCATTGGCGCATTCGCGGCCAAAAAAGTCGAGATGACCAAGATGCCCGAACTGGTCGCAGCGATGCACTCGCTGATCGGCCTGGCCGCAGTGTGCATCGCCATTGCGGCGGTGTCCGAGCCGTGGGCCTTCAACATCGCCAAATTTGGCGAAGCGCTGCCGTTCGGTAACCGCTTCGAACTGTTCATCGGCACCTTCGTTGGCGCGGTGACGTTCTCCGGTTCGGTGATCGCGTTCGGCAAGCTGTCGGGCAAATACAAATTCCGCCTGTTCCAGGGCGCGCCGGTCAGCTTCGCTGGCCAGCACATGCTCAATCTGGCCATCGCCGTGGCGCTGGTCGCACTGGGCCTGGTGTTCTGTTTCGCTCCCGGCAATGAGCCGGCCTGGACCCCGTTCATCGCCATGGCGGCGCTGGCCTTCGTGCTGGGCGTGTTGATCATCATCCCGATCGGCGGCGCCGATATGCCGGTGGTGGTTTCCATGCTCAATAGCTATTCGGGCTGGGCGGCGGCCGGTATCGGTTTTTCGCTGAATAACGCGATGCTGATCATCGCCGGTTCGCTGGTCGGATCTTCCGGCGCGATCCTGTCGTACATCATGTGCAAGGCGATGAACCGTTCGTTCTTCAACGTGATCCTGGGCGGCTTCGGCGGCGCACCTGCCGAAGCGGCTGGTGGCGCGCAGGAGCAGCGTCCGCACAAGGCCGGTTCGGCCGAAGACGCGGCCTTCATCATGGCCAACGCCGAAACCGTGATCATCGTTCCTGGCTACGGCCTGGCGGTGGCGCGCGCCCAGCATTCGTTGAAAGAGCTGGTCGAGAAGCTGACCCACAAGGGCGTGATCGTCAAGTATGCGATCCATCCGGTGGCCGGCCGCATGCCTGGCCACATGAACGTGCTGCTGGCCGAAGCCGAAGTGCCATACGACCAGGTGTTCGAGATGGAAGACATCAACGGCGAATTCGGCCAGACTGACGTGGTACTGGTGTTGGGCGCGAACGACGTGGTCAACCCGGCCGCCAAGGATCCGAAGTCGCCGATCGCCGGCATGCCGATCCTGGAGGCGTACAAGGCCAAAAGCATCATCGTCAACAAGCGTTCGATGGCGTCCGGCTATGCGGGTTTGGACAATGACCTGTTCTACCAGGCCAATACCATGATGGTGTTTGGCGACGCGAAGAAAGTCATTGAAGCGATGGTCAAAGCTGTCGACTAGTTTTACAAAGTTCCGCGCCAAGCTACGGCCGGTAGCCTGGCGCGGAACTATCGTAGTGCCCTCATGTCCTCATTCAGCGCTGTTAGACTGAACGCATCCCAATCCACTTCGGAAACTTCGATGAAACGATTCAGCAATCGGCACATCTTCGCGGCCGCGTTCGGCCTTGGTCTAGTGGCGGTGCTTGGCCTGGCTGCTGCAAACTACGTCAAGCCACTCAATCCACAACGCTTGTCCGATGCGCTATGGGTGACCGAGCAAATCACTTTGAAGCAAGTCCCTGTGATCGCCCGTTCTTCCTACGCCACCATCATCGACCTGCGCCCCGACGGTGAAGTCGAAGGGCAACCATCGTCTGCGGCGGTCAAGGAAGTGGCCGAAGCGGTTGGCCTCAAGTTCGCCTACATTCCGGTCCCGCACGGCGACATTCCCAACAGCGCTGTCGACGCCCTCAACAAAGCGATTGCGGACAGCCCCAAACCGATCCTGATGTATTGCCGCAGTGGGCGGCGTGCCGCGCGCACCTGGGGTCTGGTGGAAGCATCTCGTCGGGGTGGCCTTGATGCCGCCGCCATTCTTGCTGCCGTCAAGGATAGCGGGCAGGCAGCCGACGACCTAACCGGCGCCATCAATGCGCGCATCGCGAAACGTGCCCCATGATTGCCATTGCACGCACGATTTTCCTGGTGTGCCTGGGCTTGGCGCTCGGTGCGTTCGTGGGGGCGATCGCGGCCCTCTTTCTCGGGCTAGTGCAGATCGGTTGCTGACGTTTCAGCATTGACGTTGTCTCAAATCTGCCCTACTGTGTGTCCAAGGCGGATCCTTCAAGCCGGCAGTAGTTTGCCTCTGCGGGGTTACCCCGTGGGATATTCAATGCATCGCATTTCACCGCGTGAGCCGCAGTACACTTTGTGTACGTTTCCTCACGCAACACGAGACTCGTTGAAGGCTCTCCGCCCCTGACACGCGCATGAATTCCGACTATCTGGTTGCACTGGCGCTGGCCGACTCCATGCTGGCGCGCCGCGCCACCCGGGCTGGCCTGATCGAGGCCGTCAACTGGGTATTCGATGCAGCCTTGCCATGGGTTCCCTCCATGTGCGACACGGTGCTCGCCCGCACCGGCGAACATTTTCATGCTTTCACCCGCACCGAACTGGCCGACATCATCCTGATCGCCTTGGGACGCGGTGACGGCCCAAGCTACGACGATGAGGATGTCGACGAGGAAGACGACGAAGGCGCCTACGACGTCATCGCCCGGGTCACGCTGCCGCCGGTGCGACGCTATTGCCTCGACCTGCCACTGCGTCCCGATCCGCCAGACTGGCTGGCCTGGCTCGTGCTGCCTGCGCTGCCATCGGTGGGCGAACTGGCAAGCTGGCTTGGCGCATCGCCAACCGAAATCGACTGGTTCGCCGACAAATACCGCGTTGCGCCCGACGTCCAATCGCGCTTGCAGCACTACCACTACTGCTGGGTGCCCAAGAAGAGCGGTGGCGCGCGCCTGATCGAAATCCCCAAGCAGCGCTTGCGCCAGATGCAGCATCAGGTGCTGCGCCAGATCCTGGACCGCGTACCCGCGCACGCGGCGGCGCATGGTTTTCGGCGTGGCCGCTCATGCGTCACGCACGCGGCGCTGCACGGCGGCCAACGGGTCGTGATCCGGATGGACCTGAAGGACTTCTTCCCCAGCATTCCATCGGCGCGGGTCGCCGCCTTGTTCCGCAAGCTGGGCTACTCGGAGACGGTTGCCGCAACGCTGGCCCGCCTGTGCGTCAATCGCACTCCGGCGCGCGTGCTGGGTGAGCGGCCATGGATCGAACGACAAGCTTTGCGCACACCGCATCTGCCGCAGGGATCGCCCTGTTCGCCGGCGCTGGCCAATCTGTGCGCCTACCGCCTCGACATCCGCCTCGACGCACTGGCGCAGGCCTTGGGCGCCAGCTATAGCCGCTACGCCGACGACCTGGTGTTCTCGGGCGGGCGCGAGCTTGAACGCGCGCTGGACCGGTTCCACGTCCAGGTGGCGGCAATCGCGCTCGATGAAGGCTTCCAGGTCAACACCCGCAAGACGCGCATGATGCGCGCCGGCGCGCGTCAGCAGGTGACCGGCATCGTCATCAACCGCCATCCCAACATCGCGCGCGATGACTTCGATACCTTGAAGGCCATCCTGACCAACTGCATGCGCCATGGCCCGCAGTCGCAAAACCGCGACGGCCGCGCCAACTACCGCGACTACCTGCGTGGCAAAGTGGCCCATGTGAAGATGGTCAATGCGGCGCGCGGCGACAAGCTGCTGCGCATTTTCTCGGCCATCAACTGGCCGCCAGCCTAGGCCGTTTCGATCTCTGCTATTCTGCACGGATCTGAATCCGGAGCCCTGTTCATGAAAAAACGCATTATCGGCCTGTCCCTGGTGGCCCTGGTTGTCGCCTACGTTGTCGTCGCCGGCAAGCTGGAAATGTCGCGCACCGCCAAGCCGCTCGACGGCGCCACCACGCCGGCCGGACCGACGGTCGCTACGGCGCCGCTGATGGACGATCTGCGTACGCTGTCGGCGCCAGCGCTCAAGGGACGCCGCACCGGCAGCGAAGGCAACAAGGTCGCCCAGTCCTACATCGCCAAACGCTTCGGAGCGCTGGGCCTGCAGCCGTATGGCGCCAGTTACGCCATGCCGTTCTCGTTCACGCGCACCAGCATCCCCGCGCTGGTCGTGCCCGGCAAGTCGTACAAGACCGTGTACCCGTCCGCGACCAACCTGGTCGGCTTCATCAAAGGCAGCACGGAGCCAAACCGCATCATGGTGGTATCGGCCCACTACGACCACCTGGGCGAACGCGGCGGCGTCACTTATCCGGGCGCCGACGACAACGCGTCTGGCGTGGCTGCCATGCTGGCCATTGCCGCGCACTTCAAGCAGCATCCCCCGCAGCATACGATCGTGTTCGCCGCGTTCGATGCAGAAGAAATGGGGCTGCGCGGCGCCGCAGCCTTCGTCAAGGCGCTGCCGTTCCCGCGCGAACAACTGGCAATGAACCTGAACCTGGACATGGTCAGCCGCAACGACAAGAACGAAATCTGGGTGTCGGGCCTGTACCACAATCCGGCGCTCAAGGACCTGGTTGCCGCCGCGGCAAAGCGCAGCACACTCAAGGTCATGGCGGGGCACGACAAGCCGTTTCTGTACGCCGGCATGGTGGAAGACTGGACCGGCAGTTCCGATCATGGCCCGTTCCATGATGCGGGCGTGCCGTTCCTGTATTTCGGCGTGGCCGACCATGACGATTACCACCAGCCGGGCGACGTGTTCGAAAAAATCGATCCGGTGTTTTACACCCGGGTTGCCAGCTTGCTGGTGGATGTGGCGCTGACGGCGGACCAGCGGCTCGCTACCGTCAAATAGGCACTGACAAAAATCCGGCCAGTTTGCGACGGTGGTTCAAGTGCCTTTCTTAATATCAAATTGACAATGCTGCTGTGTCGTCGCATGATTGAGCATTCAATTCATGAGGAGTGCTATGCGTCGTCTACTGAGTTTGGTTCTGGTCGCGTTGTCCTCATTCGCGCATGCGCAGACTAATGTCGATTTGGGCGCGAAACGCGGAACATACGGCGTCGGCCTGCAGGTAATCCAGCAGTACGATTCTTCGCGCGAATATATACGCCGACCTGAACCGGCTGCCGGCGTGGCGGGCGATAGTGAACGGGCGCGTCCGGTACTAACGCTCGTCTGGTACCCCACGCGAGAAAGCGGGGGCACCGTCACCAACGCCGATTATCTGCGCATCTCGCGCGGCGACGAACAGTTCGACCTGACGCCGCAGGAAATCGATCGTAAGGTGGATGCCTGGGTATCCGCCCGCGCCACCCGCATGCCGCGGGAGGCGGTGCAGAAAGAGCTGCAGCAAGCGATGTGGGCGCAGCGGGACGCTGCGCCGGCGCAAGGCAAGTATCCTTTGGTGATCTATGCGCCCGGCTTCGGTTCGGCGGCCCTTGAAAATGCCGAACTGTGCGAATATCTGGCCAGCCATGGTTACGTGGTGATGGCCAGCGCCAGCATGGGCAGTCGCAGCCGCGCGATGACCCCAGATCTCGATGGTATCGAGGCTCAGGCCGCCGACATTGCGTTCCTGATCGGATCGGCGCACCGATTTGCGCAGACGGATCTGGCCCACATCGGCGTGATTGGATTTAGTTGGGGTGGTATTTCGAACGTTGTCGCCGCAGCGCGAGACAATCGCATACGCGCGCTAGTGAGTCTCGATGGTGCATTGCGCTACGCGCCCGCTTTCGTGAACGGCAGCGCGGGGGCCGCAAAAGACGTTAGTCCCGCGCGTGTGGCTGTTCCTTTGCTTTTTGTTGCCTCGCGGTCGAGGTCAATCGAAGAGCTGAATAGTGAAAAGACCGATACAAGCTACAGTTTCATGAATGGCATGAATAATTCGGATGTGTACATTGCGACCATGCGACCCATGCGCCATCTTGATTTTGCCTCACAGATTTTGCGCTTCACTCCACCTGATATGAAGGATGAATATGCGCGCAAGGATGTGCATATTGCGTATGGCTGGACGGTGCGCTATGTCCATGAGTTCCTCGACGCTTATCTGAAGGACAGCGCACCGGCACGGGCTTTCCTGGTCAAGCCCGCCAGTGAAAATGGCGCGCCGTCGCACATGATGACGCTCGAGCAGCGCTTAACTGGCGGCACCACGTCAAAATGATGCGAAACGGAGTGTGTGCCGCGCACGCGGTGCGATCGCGCAACAACGGGGTCCCGTTGATTGTTTGCTTCTCCAAAGCAAATATTTGCGCCCTATCAAGCAAACTAATTCGTTGCTCAAGCGATACTTTCCTTATAGACTGACGCCGCCACTAGCCAGCTTAAGTGACCTACAGCAGCCGCTGAAATCGAACGTTGATCACCATGAAATAGGGAAACGCATGACTGAAAGCAAGACGAATTTTGCTTGGCCGTCGGTGACGACGATTGAAGCCGCGAAGAAGGCTTCGATGTATGGAGTGGTATCAGCCGGGATTTCTGCAACCGTTACGGCTTTGGCTGCTACCTGGGCGGCAGGTGCTGGAAGGAATGCGTTTGGCTTTATAGATGCCTGGGCATATGTTGATGCTGTCATCTTCGCAGCCATTGCCTACGGCATATACAAAGAAAAGCGATGGGTTGCAATATTTGGCCTCGTTTTTTTCCTGTTCGAGAAGGTGATTCAAGTCACAGAAACCGGGAAATTGCAGGGCGCTTGGATGGCAATTTTCTTAACGCTCTGCTATATCGCTGCCATTCGTGGGCTTTACTCGCTACACAAGCTGCGCCAAGAAAATGCAACTCTTCTAGCAACTCAAGCCGACTGCTCCGCTTCTGGCGATGCCGTGTCTTCGCTAAAGCAGTAAACATCTGCTCTTGAGAAGGAAATAACGGGGCCTGGTCTGCCATTCAGACACGGCCTCGGCGATTCTCGCGAGCGGGGTCTGCGAGCGGGGTCACGAGCGGGGTCAGATCCGGCAAGTGGACATCGCGGAACTTTTTTGGTTTGAATAAGTTCATGAATGTCGCTTTGCCGGATCTGACCCTCAGCGCTCAGGGTCGTTCCCTTTGTTGGCTCGACGCTGCGCTACTTGAAGTCAGGCCTGCTCGACCCGGTTTCGCCCTGCGTTCTTGGCGCGGTACAGTGCTTTGTCGGCGTTCGACAGCGCCTCAGACAAACTTCCCGTAAATGGTGCAAGGCCAATGCTGATGGTGATCTTGAGCGCAACCCCGCTCGCGGTCTTGACCTGGAAGCCCTCGACCGCGCTGCGCATCCGTTCAGCCACCGAAGACGCGGTCGCGGGCGTCGCGTCCGGGAACAGCATGCCGAACTCCTCGCCGCCGATGCGCGCCACGAAGTCGGACTCACGCGCGGCCTGGGTCAGCACCGCGCTCACTGCGCTTAGCACTTCATCGCCGACCGGGTGGCCATGTTCGTCGTTGACCTTCTTGAAAAAATCGATGTCGGCGATGCCGATCGTGATCTGCTTGCCGCTGCGTCTGGCGCGCGACACCATGCGCGCCGCCTCGGCCTCGAAACCGCGCCGGTTGGGCAGGCCGGTCAGGGTGTCGCTCAGCGCCTGCTGCTCGAGCTGGGCCAGCAGCGCTGCGGTTCTCGCTTCAGATCGCTGGCGCGGGCGCAGGTCGCTCATGAAGGCGCCGAAGTAACGCACGCCGTCGACCACGCCCAAGTCGAGCGCTTTCATTTCGATGGCGATCATTTCCCCGGTGCGGTGCCGAAATGCGAACTCGCGCGCGCCACCGAGCACGCTGGACGGGTTGGCGCTTTCTAGGAATCGTTGCAGGTATTCCTGATGGTCGCTCACGTCGGGCGCCGGCAGCAGTCCGAAGATGGACTGGCCCACCGACTCGGCGGCTGCGTAGCCGGACAGCGCCTGCATCGCCTCGTTCAGGTAGCGGATGTCGCCGCGCTCGTCGATGACCAGCACCGCGTCGGGCGATTCCTCGATCAGGCGTGAAACGATGGCAATGGGCAGGGTATCGATCATGGCCCATTCTGCCATCCGGCCGGCGAATTGGCTACCGCCGCCCGAACATCATCAGCTCGGCCAGCAGGGTGCGGGCCGGTCCGACCGTGTCGAGTAGCCCTAGCGACAATCCCAGCAACGCCTGGCTTGGTCCGGCATGGGCAAACGCGCGCGCCATGGTGTCGGTCAGGCCCACCGTCAGGCGGCGGTCGATCTGGCGCGCCTGGCTGAACTCGGCCAGCTTGGCCGGCGTGGCGCCTTGCGCCAGCAAGCGCGCCAGCACGGCCGCATCGCGCAGGCCCAGGTTCAATCCTTGCCCGGCCACCGGATGTAGCGTTTGTGCGGCATTGCCGATGGCGACACTGCGCGCGGTGGCGCGCGCGTCGGCGTTCAGTCCCAGCTTGTACGAGGCGCGTGCTGACGTGGCAGTGAAGCGCCCCAGCCGGTTGCCAAAGGCTTCGCCCAGGCGCGCCAGGAAAGCGGCGTCGTCGAGCCCCAGCAGCACTTCGGCGGTCTCCGGCCGCACGCACCAGACAAGCGCATACTGACGCCCATCGGCACCGTCCTGCGGCAGCAGCGCCAGCGGACCTTCTTCGGTAAAACGTTCGTAGGCGCGGTGCGCGATCGGCATGCTGGATGACACCCGCGCAATGACTGCAGTCTGATGATAGTCGCGCGTGAGCGCTTTGCCATCCTGCTCGCCGAACACGCCGCCTTCGGCCTGCACCACCAGCGCCGCTTCCAGCTCGCCGCCATCGTCAAGCTGCAGTTGCACGCCGTTGGCATGTTCCACGCTGCCGGTGACGCGCGCAGGGCGGATCACCGTTACGCCAGCGCGCTCGCAGGCGGCGGCCAGCACCGTCACCAGTTCGCCGTAGCGCGTGACGTAGCCCAGCGCAGGCACGTCCTGTTCGCTGCGGTCGATCATGCTGCGCCCGAACTGGCCGCGGCGCGATACGTGGATCTGGTGGATGGCGGTGGCCGGCACCGGCCAGGCGCAGATTTCTTCGAGGAGCAAGCGGCTGCCGTACGACAGCGCGATCGAGCGCGGGTCGTTGACGACCGCCGCCAGCGGCTTGGCGTCGATCAGGCCGATGCGCGCGCCATCCATGCCGCGCCGCGCCAGCAGGGCGGCCAGCGCCATGCCGACCGGGCCTGCGCCGCAAATGGCGATATCGAGTTCACGCGTCATCAGCGGTTCCCCATCAACGCTTCGATGTCGGCCACGGTCTTGGGCGCGTTGGCGCTCAAAATGGTGTGGCCTTGCGGCGTGACCAGCACGTCGTCTTCGATGCGAATGCCGATGTTCCAGTACTGTTCCGGTACGCCCGGCGCCGGGCGCACGTAGATGCCCGGTTCGACCGTCAGCACCATGCCCGCCTGCTGCGCGCGCGATGGCTTGTCCGGAAGCGCGCCGTCGCGGTAGGCGCCCACGTCGTGCACGTCCAGTCCCAGCCAGTGGCCGGTGCCGTGCATGTAGAACTGCTGGTGCGCGCGCTCGCTGATGACGTCGTCGACGCTGCCGAATTTGGTCTTGTCGAGCAGGCCCGTGTCGAGCATGCCCTGCGCCAGCACGCGCACCGCAGCGTCGTGGATGCCGCTGTAAATGGCGCCTGGCTTGACCGCCGCCAGCGCCGCCGCTTGCGCGGCCAGCACCAGTTCATACAAGGTTCTTTGCGGCGCCGTGAAGCGGCCATTGACCGGGTAAGTGCGGGTGATGTCGGACGCGTAGCTGTCAAGTTCGCAGCCGGCGTCGATCAGCACCAGGTCGCCGTCGCGGCTTTGCGCCTTGTTGGCGTTGTAGTGCAGGATGCAGGCGTTGGCGCCGGCGGCGACGATCGGCGTGTAGGCCGGATACTGGGCGCCGCTGCGCCGGAATTCGTGCAGCAGTTCGGCTTCGATTTCGTACTCGAACATGCCGGGGTGCGAGGCGCGCATCGCGCGTTCATGGGCGCGCCCGGAGATGATCGCAGCGCGCAGCATCAGCGCCTGCTCGTCGTCGTCCTTGAACAAGCGCATTTCGTCGAGGATGGTAAACAGGTCGTGCGCGACGGTTGGCGCGGTCACACCGCTGCGGGCCTGGCTGCGCACGCTGTTAAGCCAGGTCTTCATCTGCAGGTCGAGCGTGGCGCTGTGGCCAAGCGCGTACCAGGCTGCCGGCGCATTGGCCAGCAGGCGCGCCATTTCGCCGTCCAGGTCTTCGATCGGGAACGCGCTGTCGAAACCGAATGCGTCGCGCGCGCCGTCCGGGCCGTAGCGGAAACCATCCCAGGTTTCGCGTTCCAGGTTCTTCTGGCGGCAGAACAGAATCGACTGCGCCGGCGTGTCGCCCTTGGCAGCAACCAGCACCAGCACGCTATCCGGTTCCGTGAATCCGGTCAGGTAGTAGAAATAGCTGTCGTGCCGGTATGGGTAGTCGGTGTCGCTGTTGCGCATCGCTTCCGGTGCGGTGGGCAGAATCGCCACCGCGCCCGGTTGCATGTGCGCGCACAGGCGCGCGCGGCGTGCGGCGAAATTCATGATGGCTTGGTTAATGGTGCGTTGAGTTCTTCGAGCTGGGCCACGGTGCCGACGTTGACCCACGGGCCTTCATACAGCTCGCCACCGACCACGCCCTTGTCGCAATACTCGCGAATCAGCAGGCCCAGTTTGGCGCTGTCACCTGACGTGATGGCCTTGAACATCTCGGGACGGTACACGCCGATGTTCGAAAAATTCCACTTCTGCTCACCTTCATTGACGACGTTGAACATGTTCAGCGCGAAGTCGCCCTTGGTGTTATGGAACGGGTTCGGAGTCAGGTACAGCCAGCACGCGTCGCGCTTGTCGACGGCGTGCGGAATGCCCAGCACGTCCTTGTCTGGCAGCGTGTCGAGCACTTGCGCGAAGTCGAAATAAGGGCAGTAAATATCACCCGACAGCACCAGGAACGGCTCGTCGCCCAGCAGGTGCAGCGCGTTGGCGATGCCGCCCGCGGTTTCCAGCGCTTTCTCTTCGGGCGAATAAGCGATGGATGCGCCGTACTTGCTGCCGTCGCCCAGTTCATCTTCAATCATGTGGCCCAGGTGGGCGTGGTTGATGACGATCTCGGTGATCCCGGCGCGCACCAGGTTCAGGATGTGCCAGACGATCAGCGGCCGGCCGCGCACTTTGAGCAGCGGCTTGGGACAGGTGTCGGTCAGCGGACGCATCCGCTCGCCGCGGCCAGCGGCCAGTATCATTGCTTTCATGGTGTCCCCGGCATCAGAAGGTGTAGCCGACCACGGGCGCTTTTTCCTCGAACGCGTCGAGCAGGCGGGCCAGCGGTTTGAGGACGATGTAGCGGTTGGCGGTCTTGCGCACGTAATCAATCACGGTTGGCAGGTCGCCCAGGTAGTTGGCCTTACCGTCGCGGTAGTTCAGGCGGCAGAAAATGCCGAGAATTTTCAGGTGGCGCTGCAGGGCCATGAATTCGAAGTCCTGGTAGAACGCGTCGATGTCCGGATTGACCGGCAGCCCCAGTTGCTTGGCGCGCTGCCAGTAGCGCACCGCCCAGTCGAGCACGATTTCTTCGTCCCACTGCACATAGGCGTCGCGCAGCAGCGAGCCAAGGTCGTAGGTGACGGGGCCAAACACGGCGTCCTGGAAATCGAGCACGCCCGGATTGCCCTGGTCCAGGAACATCAGGTTGCGCGAATGGAAATCGCGGTGCATGAACACTTGCTGCTGCGCCAGGCAGTTGCTGACGATCGCTTCGAATACCTTGTCGAGCTGGGCTTGCTGCTCGGGCGTCATCGTCACGCCGAGGTGTTTGCCGACAAACCATTCCGGGAACAGGTCCAGTTCACGCTTGATGAAAGCGCGGTCGTACTCGGGCAGCACGTCGGGCGCGCTGGCCAGCTGGAACTTGATCAGCGCGTCAACCGCGTCCGAATACATGAACGGCGCATTGTCGACCGTCAGGCGCTGCAGATAGGTGGTGGAGCCCAGGTCCGACAACAGCAAAAAGCCACTGGCCACGTCTTGTGCGACGATGGCCGGCACGGTGACGCCGGCGTCCAGCAGCAAGCCTTGCACATGCAAAAAGGCCGGCACGTTTTCGCGCTCGGGCGGGGCGTCCATCGCGATCAGGGTGTCGCCCAGCTTGGCGCGCAGCGCCGGCAACACGTCAAAGCGGAAATAACGGCGAAAGCTGGCGTCGGCCGAGGCCGGACGGCGCGATGCCGGTTCGACCAGGTTCAGCGTGGCCAGCCAGTCGGTCAGGGCTGTCAGGCGATGATCGGGGGTGGAATCGGGGGAATTTGTTGAAATAGAGGACATGAAGCGACCGTGGAATCCGGCGAGAGCTGAAGATTCCCATATAATAAGGGATTCAACTCAAAAAATCGCCTGCCATGGTGTTTCTTCCCCTCTTTTCATGAGCTGGTATTCGGCTTCTTCCCCTACACCGCGCCGGGCTTTTGCCCTGACCGCGCTTGCCGCTGCCGCATCCGCGGTGTCGGCGTACGCCCAGGTGCCGCTGAAAAAAGAGCGGATTGACGATCCCAATGCGCCGGTCGTGGTGCAGGCTGAAGAAATCAGCGGCCGCCCGGACCGCGAGCTCAATCTGGCAAACAATGTCGAACTGGTCAAAGGGGAAACCCGCGTCACCGCCGACAACGCCTGCTTCAAGCAGGTGGAAAACGAAGTGACCGCCAGCGGCAAGGTCAATATGTGGCGCTTTGGCGACCACTACAAGGGCGACGAGCTGAAACTGAACCTGTCGACCGGCAAGGGTTGGGTTCTGCGTCCCGAATACAAGATGGAACTCAACAATGCCCAAGGCCGGGCCTCGCGCATCGATTTCCTCAGCGAAGACGAAGCCCAGGTCACCGACGGCACCTACAGCACCTGCGAAGGCCCGAACCCGGACTGGTACCTGGAATCGAGCACGCTGCGCCTGGACGCCGGGCGCGACGTCGGCGTGGCCGGTACGACGGTCGTGTATTTCAAGGGCGTGCCCATCATCGGCACCCCGGCCATGTCATTTTCGCTGTCGGGCGCGCGCCGTTCCGGCTGGCTGCCGATCATTCCTGGCTTTGGCGCGCAAGGGCGGGCCGAGGTGATGTTCCCGTATTACTTCAACATCGCGCCGAACCGCGACCTGACGCTGTATCCGCGCTGGATGCTCGACCGCGGCCTGCAAATGGGCGCCACCGGCCGCTACATCGGCGAAACCGAACACGGCAGCTACCAGGGCCAGACCCACGCCGAGCTGCTGATCAACGATAAAAAGACCGACACCAACCGCTGGCTGCTCAAGTCGACCCACAGCCAGTCGGTGTCGCGCAGCTGGTCGTACGGCTGGAACGTCAACGCCGCGTCGGATGATGATTATCCGTCGGACTTCTCGAAGTCGATCTCCAGCAGCGCCGAGCGGCAACTGGTGCGCGAGTTGCGCACCGACCTGTACGGCAAGTACTGGAATTTGTCGGCCCGCGTGCAGGGCTACCAGGTGCTGCAGGATCCGGCCGCGGCCAGCGATCCGACCCTGACCGTGGGCCGTCCGTACGACCGGCTGCCGGAAGTGCTGTTCCATGCCGGGCGCTACGACGTCAAGGGCTTCGACTGGGCTATCGACACCGAGATCACGCGCTTTGCGCACCCGGACCTGGTTAACGGCAACCGCGCCGTGCTGGTGCCGCAGATCAGCTATCCGATCGTGCGTTCAGGCTTTTTCGTCACGCCCAAGCTGAAGCTGCAAGCGTCCGCCTACCAGCTCGACGAGACCGCCGCAGGCAGTCCCCGTTCGCTGAGCCGCACCTTGCCGACGTTTTCCATCGACAGTGGCCTGGTGTACGAACGCAAGAGCCGCCTGGCCGGCGACTACATGACCCAGACGCTCGAGCCGCGTTTGTTCTACGTGTACACGCCGTACAAGGACCAGAACCAGTTCCCCAATTTCGACGCGGCCGAGGCCAGTTTCAATTTTGCCCAGATTTTCGGCGAAAACCGCTTCATCGGCTCGGACCGCATTGCCGACGCCAACCAGGTTACCGCCGCTGTCGTGTCGCGCTTCCTGGAACCGAACGGCGCCGAACGTCTGCGCCTGGCGCTGGGCCAGCGTTTCTACCTGAGCGAGCAGCGCGTGCAGCTGGTGGCCGGGGCGCCGCGCAATGAAAGCCGCTCCGACGCGCTCGCTGCCGCGTCCGGCAAGATTTCCGAGAACTGGGCCTTCGACTCCGCAATACAATACAATGCCAGAACCAGCAGCGTGGTCAGCTCCAATTACAGTGCGCAATGGCAGCCGGGTGACAAAAAAGTCATCAACGCCGGTTACCGCTTTGTGCGCGACAGCTTCAAGAACGTTGAGCTATCGTCGCAGTGGCCGTTGTCGGCGCGGCTGTATGGTGTGGGCCGGGTCAGCTACTCTTTGATGGACAGCAAGATCCTGGAAAGCCTGATCGGGCTCGAATACAAGGCCGATTGCTGGGTATTCCGAATGGGCGCGCAACGCTTCGTTACTACCGCGCGGCGCACCTCGACCCCGATCTTTTTCGAGCTCGAACTGAACGGCTTGTCGCGCTTAGGCACGGGCAATCCGCTGGAATCGTTTTACAAGAGTATTCCCGGCTATTCGCGCCTGAACCGTGGCGCCAGCCGTTAAGCAACACTTTGGATTTTTTATTCACCTGAATAAGTGCTTCCCAGATTATGCGTACAGTCATGCAACAAATCCCTCTCGCTGCCGTTCTGCTTTGCGCCATCGCGGCCGGCCATGCCAGCGCCCAGGATGCCAACGTCGGGGTCCAGCCAGCCACCTCCAGCAAGGGCTTCATCGCGCCGACGCAAAAGGGCGGCAACGTGATCGATTCGATCGTCGTCGTCGTCAATGACGAAGTGATCACCCGCAACGAGCTGACCAAGCGCGTCGAAGGCGTGGTGCAGCGCATGAAGGGCTCCGGCATGGCCATGCCCGACGCCGCCGATTTGCAGCGCCAGGTGCTCGAGACCATGATCGTCGAACGCGCGCAAGCCCAGCTGGCCAAGGAAATGGGCATGCGCCCGATCGACGACGCCCAGCTCGACCGCGCCATCACCCGCATCGCCGAACAGCAAAAGATGACGGTCACGCAGTTGCGCGACGCGATGGAAAAAGAAGGCACGCCGTTCGCCGCCTTCCGCGAAGAGATTCGCAACGAAATCCAGATGCAGCGCCTGCGCGAGCATGAAGTGGACAACAAGATCCAGATTTCGGAAGCCGAAGTGGACACCTACCTGGCTGCCGAGCAGGCCGCCGTGGCCGACAAGTTCGAAGTCAACATCGCCCAGATCCTGGTGCGGATCCCGGAAAACTCGTCGCCCGAACAGATCGCCGCGCGCCAGTCGCGCGCTGACGAAGTGGCGCGCCAGCTGCGCATTGGCGCCGATTTCGCCAAAATAGCAGGCACCTATTCGGACGCCTCCGACGCGCTTGCCGGCGGCGCCATTGGCTGGCGCGATCCGGACCGCTTGCCGCCGGTGTTCGCCACCGCGCTGGCCAAGCTCACGCCGGGCCAGGTCACGCCGGTGATCCGCAGCACCACGGGCTTCCACATCATCAAGATGGTCGACAAGCGCAGCGCCGCCCAAGCGGCCGAGAAAAACATTGTGCAGCAGACCCACGCGCGCCACATCCTGCTCAAGGTCACGCCGACCATGACGGCCGACCAGGCCAAGCGCAAGCTGGCCGAATTGAAGGAACGCCTGGACAACAAGGCCGCCAAATTTGAAGAACTGGCACGCCTGTTCTCGAACGACGGTTCGGCCAGCAAAGGCGGCGACCTCGGTTGGCTGTACCCGGACGACACGGTGCCCGAATTTACCACCGCGATGGCCACCCTGAAGCCGGGCGAAGTGTCGGGCGTGGTTGAATCGCCGTACGGCTTCCACCTGATCGAAGTGTTGGAGCGCAAGAGCGACGACCAGACCAAGGAAAAGCTGCGTAACGGCGCGCGCATGGTAATCCGTGACCGCAAGCTGACCGAAGCGACCGAAGACTGGGCGCGCCAGGTGCGCGACCGCGCCTACGTCGAGTTCCGCGACGAGAAGTAATCATGCAGGTTCCATTCCGGCCCACGATCGCCGTCACCATCGGCGAACCGGCCGGGATCGGTCCCGAAATCGCCATCCGCGCCGCCTGGGCCTTGCGCCATGAGGTCAACTGCGTGCTGGTTGGCGATGCTGCTTTCCTGGCGCTGTCGGCCAGCCTGATCGACCCCACCATTCAACTGGCCGCATTGTCGGTGCAAGCGCTGCGCAACAGCGGCCTGCCGCACTTCGGCAGCGCGCGCGTGGCCGTGATCGACGTACCGCTCGAAGCGCACGTGGTGCCGGGCGTGCTGAACCCCGCCAACGGGCGCGCCGTGCTGGCCACGCTCGACCTGGCGGTCGAAGGCGTGCAGACCGGCTGGTTCGACGCAATCGTCACCGCGCCGCTGCAAAAGAGCACCATCAACGACGCCGGCGTAGCGTTCTCCGGCCACACCGAATACCTGGCTGACAAGACATCCACCGCGCAAGTGGTGATGATGCTGGCCGGTAGTCCCGGCCCGGACGCGCCGCCGCTGCGGGTGGCGCTGGCCACCACCCATTTGCCGCTCAAGGATGTCTCTGCCGCCATTACCCAGGATGGCTTGGCGCGCGTGCTCGACATCATCGACGCCGACCTGAAAACCAAATTCGGCATCGCATCACCGCGCATCCTGGTCACCGGCCTGAACCCGCACGCGGGCGAAAACGGCTACCTGGGGAGCGAGGAGATCGACACCATCACCCCGGCCATCAATGCGGCGCGCATGCGCGGCATCGATGCGCGCGGGCCGTATCCGGCCGATACGCTGTTCCAGCCAAAATACCTGCAAGACGCCGACTGCGTGCTGGCCATGTACCACGACCAGGGCCTGCCGGTGCTCAAGTACGCCACCTTCGGGCGCGGCGTCAACATCACGCTCGGCCTGCCCCTGATCCGCACCTCGGTCGATCACGGCACCGCACTTGACCTGGCCGCGCGCGGTTTCGGACTGGCCGATTGCGCCAGCATGGAATACGCCATTCGCAGCGCGCTGGACATGGTCCTCAATTCAAAGAAAAGAACAATATGAAACACGTCGCACGCAAGCGCTTTGGCCAGAATTTTTTGACCGACAAACTGGTCCTCGACAACATCATCGACGCCATCGGTCCCAAGCCGGGCCAGGTGATGGTTGAAATCGGGCCCGGCCTGGCGGCCATGACGGCGCTGCTGCTCAAGCACATGGACCACATGCACGTGGTCGAACTGGACCGCGACCTTGTCACGCGCCTGGAAAAGACGTTCCCGCGCGAGAAGCTGACAGTCCATTCGGGCGACGCGCTCAAGTTCGACTTCGCCCAGATCCCGGTGCCGGCGGGGCAAAAGCTGCGCGTGGTGGGCAACCTGCCGTACAACATCTCGAGCCCGCTGCTATTCCATTTTGCCGATTTTGCGCACCTGATCGAAGACCAGCACTTCATGCTGCAAAAGGAAGTGGTCGAACGCATGGTGGCCGCGCCCGGCAGCAAAGTGTACGGCCGCCTGTCGGTGATGCTGCAATGGCGCTACGACATGCAGCTGATGTTCATCGTGCCGCCGACCGCGTTCGACCCGCCGCCGCAGGTGGAGTCGGCCATCGTGCGCATGATCCCGGTCACGCGCCAGCTGGCCTGCGACGGCGACACGCTGTCGGCGGTGGTGATGAAAGCGTTCTCGCAGCGCCGCAAGGTGATCCGCAACTGCCTGGCCGGCATGTTCACCGAAGCGCAGATCATCGAAGCGGGCATCGACCCATCGATGCGCCCGGAAACAGTGGGCCTGGAACAATACGTCGCTCTGGCCAACCTGCTCAAATAAAACAGGGTCAGGTCGGGCAATGCGCCAATGGCGCA
>JAZJXM010000074.1:81989-88329 GCA_040390915.1 Pseudomonadota bacterium | reverse complement strand
CATCAAGACCCTGCGTGAAATGGGCTTGCTTTCAAGTTGTGTATAACGAGGTGCTGTTATTCCGGTGATGGGTCCAATTGCTATTGCGATCGGGGCCGGTGGCTGGTATTGGATAAAATTATTACCTTCTTAATTACTCTGGAGAATTTAACCGCTCTGTGATCTATCAAATCACAGGGCGGTTTTTCGGGAATTTTCCACTATTTCCAGAAACTTGGTGCATAATCTTAGCCAATTATGTTTTTACCTCAACGTTTCTCAATATGAATTTTCTTGGAACCGGACTCGTCAGTGCCAGAGCGACCGCCAATCGGAGCAGACGATCCGAAAATAGCGAGACCGCGACAGCCCCGTGGACATAAATCTTGAACTATTGCGCATCAATTTTCGACGATGAAGAAAGTAAAATTACTAAATAGTTTATTATTGGTGCCAACGCCAAAAAAATGAAAATTAATGCCGCCAGCGCAAGAGGGCCGACCATGTAATGTGAAGTACGAGCAAAAAGAATTTCCATACAACCCAACGCAAAAAAATAGAGGCTAAAATCGAGAACCACAGCAATCGGCGCATTTTTCCGAGATTTAATTCTCGTCAATTTGACCGTCGCTTTAGCTCGAAAAACATATAATTTCTGCATGCCAGCCAGAAAAGCTGAGCCTGAAAAAACAGAATATAAGGTATCGCCAACGATACCAAAAGTTAGTAATATCAATGCAAAACTGAAAAGTGCAACGCTGATGAAACACGAGACAACCATGAATTTCCGGTAGAGCTGCCAAGGAATGACTCGCAATGTATTTTTTCCACGTGCAAATATTGGATAAAATACGCTGAAACTTTCGCTAACTCCGTCATTAAAAATATACATGGTGTTTTTTGCAAAAGAGGAACATCGATCGGAAGATTGCACAACAATGTGTAGAAGAGCAGCGTGAGTTACAAGCCGCTCCTGAGTTTTACTTTTTCTGATTATCTTTGTAATAATCATATGCATATGCGAGCCCGCCAACTGCAACGCCAGCAATTGCAATCACGCCAATGACGCCACCCGCTGCGACGCCAACACCAATACCAACAATAGTAGCGCCCAACGTCAGAGCTGCCCCCAACTTACTATTGGCACCACTTACCGAGTCAACTTCATCCTTCGATAGTTCTTGCATTTTCAATCTCCACAAATTTTCACACATAATCGGAATTTGCCGGCCAGCAAGACTTCAGCATACTCTGGCATGAACGGCATATATTGGTCGCCATCAACAATATTGCTTATCTAATCTATTGGGCCATTTGGCGCGTCAATTTCAATCATCTGCTCGGCGGGAAAAGCGACGCTCTGACGAATGAACAGAAAGCGTAATCGGGGCGCCATGCCCCAAAAAAAACAATGAGGTTGGGTAATTAATTGAGTCGATTTATTGCTGTCGAGGGCAATGCCGCATTGACACCTAGCCAAAGACCTTCGCGGCAGCCAATCTCAATCGGCACATCGCCGGCCAGCAGCAGAAAGTGGACTCGATCGACATCGGCCTCCCCGCTACTGGCGCATTACATCAGCACTTGCTTGTAGCTAGTCTTATCGACCAGCGGCGCACTCGTTCCGCATTGACAACGCGCCCATTTGCCAACAATGTAAGACCGGCGCCGGCACATCCAATATAACGCGAGCTGCAGTCTGCAACATTGGTCAATGGCGCCTGTGATCGGCGTCGGCCTGGTCCTTCAGTGCCACCGCGCTGTTGCTTGTCAACACTAGCAGCGCCGATACGAATCGTTTGAGGTCCATGCCGATCCACAAGATTTGAAGCTCGCCACGATACAGGGCGTGGACAATTTTGTCCGTGACTATGCTTTATTGAATAATTTTTCGTTTCGGTTTTCTCAGCCAACTACGGATATCCACAATAGCCGCTGGGGTCAAATTGGACAAAGATGCAGTCATTCCAATCCGGCCGGAGACAGCCATGAAAAAACCCTTCTACAAGATTTTATACGTCCAGGTGCTGTTCGCCATTGCCTGCGGCGTGCTGCTCGGGGTGTTCTACCCCGACCTCGGCGTCCAGATGAAACCGCTGGGCGACGGCTTCATCAAGCTGATCAAGATGATCATCGCGCCAGTCATCTTTTGCACCGTGGTCGCTGGCATCGCCGGCATGCAGGACATGAAGAAAATCGGCCGCGTCGGCGGCAAGGCGCTGCTGTACTTCGAAGTCGTGTCCACGCTGGCGCTCGCGATCGGCCTGATCGTGGCCAACGTGATCCGTCCGGGCGATGGCTTCAATGCGAACCCGGCCACGCTCGACACCAAGGCCATCGCCGAGTTCACGGTCAAGGCCAAGGCGCAGACTACGACCGACTTCATCATGAACATCATCCCCAACACGGCAGTCGATGCATTCGCCAAGGGCGACATCCTGCAAGTGTTGCTGTTCGCAATCCTGTTCGGCTTTGCGCTGTCGATGCTGGGCGAGCGCGGCCGGCCGGTGACCAAGCTGGTCGACGATATCTCGCACGTGATCTTCGGCGTAGTCGGCATCATCATGAAGGTCGCGCCTATCGGTGCCTTCGGCGCCATGGCGTTCACGATCGGCAAGTTCGGCCTCGCTTCGCTGCTGCCGCTGGCCAAGCTGATGGGCTCGTTCTACCTGACGTGCGGCCTGTTCATCTTCATCGTGCTGGGCACCATTGCCCGCCTGACCGGCTTTTCGATCCTGCGCTTCATCTCCTACATCAAGGAAGAACTGCTGATCGTTCTGGGCACCAGCTCGTCCGAAAGCGCCTTGCCGGCCTTGATGCGCAAGCTGGAAAAGCTGGGCTGCTCGAAACCGGTGGTCGGCCTGGTCGTACCCACCGGCTACTCGTTCAACCTGGACGGCACCAATATCTACATGACCATGGCGGCCCTGTTCGTGGCGCAGGCCACCAATACCGACCTGACACTGACCCAGCAGCTGACCATCCTTGGCGTGGCAATGCTGACCTCCAAGGGCGCGTCAGGCATTACCGGCGCCGGCTTCATCACGCTGGCGGCAACCTTGGCGGTGGTCCCGACCGTACCGGTGGCCGGCATGGCGCTGATCCTGGGTATTGACCGCTTCATGAGCGAATGCCGCGCGCTGACCAACTTCATCGGCAACGGCGTGGCTACGGTGGTGGTGTCGCACTGGGAGAAGGAGCTCGATCACGATCGCCTCGCATCCGAACTGCGTCATCCAACCCATCTGGAAGACGACAAGGAAATGTTCCCGATCCGTAAAGCTGCCTGATCACTTCAGCTTGAAAATCACGTCGACCGGCTGAGCCAGCTTCAAGGCAGTCACTGCCAGCAACTCACCCCGGTCGGCCTGTTCCCTGCGATCACCATCGCGATAATTAAAATCAGCCGGGGTCAGGTTCATGGCCCGGGTCAGGTTCTTCAGCTCTCCGCTGCTGACGCCGCCCACCGCGCCAAGCTTGCGCCCAAAGCCGGCCGCGATCCCCTCGCCCTTGCGGCGCGCCATCTTGATTGCATCCGCCATCAATTCCATCTCCACCTTGAGCCGGTCCGACGTGTCGAACACGGTCATGAAGCCGTCCAGGTTGGGCATGTCCAGCAACGGCGCGACGATAGACTTCCACTTCGACAGATCGGTAATCCGCAGCTTGACGCTGCAGCGGATCTCATAAGCCACTACGGCCGGATCGGCCTTGCTGAGGTCTTTGCGCATGTCGCGGATGTCGGCGCTGTCGTCGGCCAGGCCTGCGCCTTGCAGCAGCGCGCGTATCTCGGCGGCGCGGGTAGCGACCACTTGCATTGCCAGCGCGGGGTCGGCATCGCGCGCGATGATTTCAAAATCGATCGCGCCGATGTCGGGCATGACCGTCGCCATGCCGGTGCCGTTGACGTGGATGAAGGGATAGGCAGGCAGTTCGCCCGCCGCCGCAGTGAAGGAAAACAGCAGGCATGCACCGGCGAGGAAGATCTTATTCATGGCGACTTTCGTGGATTGAACTAGACAATACTGTCTATATTATTGCGTAAAGCAATTTCGAACAATAGACATTTAAGTCTAGTTGCGCTAACCTATCCCGATCCACACGTCGCACTTAAACTCGGGGTCAGTGCCAACATTCGGACACGGGCTCATCAGTAGCTCGCTACTGATGAGCCCGTGTCCGAATGTTGGCACTGACCCTCTTCTTGGATCCTATGCAAAAAATACCCAAACCCACCGCCGCCGAACTCGACCTGCTGCAAACCCTGTGGCCGCTTGGCGCTGCCACCGCCAAGCAGGTGCACCAGGCCATCCTGACCGATCGCCCCGACGTTACCTACGCCACCGTGCTGCGCCTGATGCAGATCATGCACACCAAAGGATTGCTGATCCGCGATGAAAGCGAACGCTCGCACGTGTACGCGCCGGCGCAAGCCCAGGATTCGCTGCAAACCAATTTGCTCAAGGACCTGATCCAGAAAGCTTTTTCCGGCTCGGCCAAGGCGCTGGTGCTGGCGGCGCTGAACACCGGCATCTCCAAAAAGGAACGCGAGGAAATCGAGCAGCTGCTCAAGGAAGGCGACCAGTGATGCATTTGATCGACAGCATCGGCTGGACCTTGCTGCACTTCGTCTGGCAAGGCGCGCTGCTGGGCGGCGCGACCGCGCTGGCGCTGGCACTGCTGCGCCGCGCGCGGCCCGAACTGCGCTACAACATGGCTTGCGCGGCCTTGATGGCATGCGTACTGTGGCCAGCGGCCGAACTAAGTTTGCGCCTGCAAGGCGCCAACATGCTCACCGCGCAGATGCGCTACGCCGATGCGTTCCTGACCAATAACGCCAGTGTGGGCGCCAGCGACCTGCTGGCCTGGCTGCAAGGGCAGCTGGTATGGATCGTCGGCTTCTGGGCCGTGTGCGCGGCGCTGCTGACGCTGCGCATGGCGCTTGGCTTGCTGTGGATACGGCGCACCGAGCGCACCCAGACCAGCGATGCGGCGCTGCAGGCTACCGTGTCGCGCATGGCAGAACAGTTTGGCGTCACGCGCGCGGTGCGCCTGCGGGTGGTCGGCCAGCTTGCCAGTCCGCTCACCGTGGGTTGGTGGCGCCCGGTGGTGCTGGTGCCGGCCGCGCTGCTGTCTGGCATGCCGTCCGAGCTGCTCGAAGCGCTGCTGGCGCACGAGATGGCGCACATCAAACGCCTCGACTACCTGGTCAACCTGGGCCAGAACGTGGCCGAGATTCTGCTGTTTTATCACCCTGCAGTGTGGTTCATTTCCGGGCGCATCCGGGCCGAACGCGAACAGATCGCCGATGACCTGGCCGCGCGCCACACGGGCGAACCGCGCACGCTCGCGCGCGCCCTATCGGAACTGGAACGACTGCAGTTCTCGCACCCGCAGCTGGCGCTGGCTGCGAACGGCGGCGACCTGCTGGCGCGCGTCAAGCGCTTGCTGCGCCCCGATACGGAAGCGCTGAACTGGAAAGCGGCCATTCCCGTGCTGGGCCTGGCGGCGGCCTGCCTGGGCGTGTTCGCGCACGCGTCGACCGGGCGCGACTTGGCGCTGGCGGACCAGCCGCCGCGCGCCAATTTCAGCAGTTGCGCGAAACCGGCCTACCCCGCCGAAGCCATTGCCGCCGAACACACAGGCACCGTTACGCTCGGCTTCCAGATCGGTGCCGACGGGCGCGTGCTCGACTCCAGGATCAGCCAGTCCAGCGGTTACCGCGAACTCGATGAAGCGGCTCGCAGTGCCATCACCTTGTGCAGCTTCCAACCGGGCCTGCGGCATGGCCAGCCGGTCGCCAGCTGGACCAGGATGCAGTACGTGTGGACGCTGGAGTAATCACAAAGTAGACAATGTAGTCTACAAACAACGATAAATGGAATATTGGTGTAGACATGATTGTCTAGGTTGATTAATCTGGAAGCTCATCAACCTTTGGAGTAGAACCACATGAAGATCCGCACCGCTGTCCCGTTCATCCTGATGGCCGCCATGTTCGCGGCCGGCCCTGCCAGCGCCGACTCGCACAAGAAGGACACGCCCAACCACAAAAGTGCGCGCGCCAATTTCGCCAGCTGCGCCAAGCCGATGTATCCGGCCGACGCGATCAAGACCAACCGCGTTGGCACCGTCACGCTCGGTTTCGAAATTGGCACCGACGGCAAGGTGATCGATTCGAAAGTGGAAAAGTCGAGCGGACACGCCGACCTTGACGAAGCGGCGCAGACGGCCATCAAATTGTGCAAGTTTGAAGCGGCTACCCAGGACGGCAAGCCAGTACAGGAATGGATGAAGATGCAGTACGTCTGGTCGCTGAAATAAAGGAGGGGGTCAGGTCGGGCAATGCGCCATTGGCGCA
>JAZJXM010000074.1:45488-81979 GCA_040390915.1 Pseudomonadota bacterium | reverse complement strand
CCCGACCTGACCCTGTGCATTACAGCGCCGACAAATCCAGCTCGGCGCCGGTGGCTTCTACCACCTGTTCCTTGGTCACGCCAGGGGCCAGTTCCACCAGCTTCAGTCCCGACGCCGATACTTCGATCACGCCCAGGTCGGTGATGATCAGGTCGACGACGGCAACACCGGTCAGCGGCAGATCGCACTTCTTGAGGATCTTGTGCGAGGTCGTGCCATCCTTGGCAGTGGCCACATGCTCCATCACCACCACCACCCGCTTGACGCCGGCGACCAGGTCCATCGCGCCGCCCATGCCCTTGACCATTTTGCCTGGAATCATCCAGTTGGCCAGATCCCCATGTTCGGACACTTGCATCGCACCCAGGATGGCCAGGTTGATCTTGCCGCCGCGGATCATGCCGAAGGAATCGGCCGAGCTGAAGTAGGCCGCGCCCGGCAAGGCCGTCACGGTCTGCTTGCCGGCGTTGATCAGGTCGGCGTCAACTTGATCGTCGGTCGGGAACGGGCCGATGCCGAGCAGGCCGTTTTCCGATTGCAGGAACACTTCCATGTCCTTCGGAACATAGTTTGCCACCAGGGTCGGCAAGCCGATGCCCAGGTTTACGTAGAAGCCGTCTTGCAGCTCTTTTGCCGCGCGCGCGGCCATTTCATCACGAGTCCATGCCATCGTATTCTCCGTAGTCTGTTAGTTGGCACGCACGGTGCGCTGTTCGATCCGCTTTTCCGGCGTCGCATTGACGACGATGCGGTGCACGAAAATGCTGGGCGTATGCACCTGGTCCGGATCGATCTCGCCGATTTCCACCAGCTTTTCGACTTCGACGATGGTGATCTTGCCGGCCATGGCCACGTTCGGATTGAAGTTGCGCGCCGTCTTGCGAAACACCAGGTTGCCCGCGCGGTCGGCCATATAGGCTTTGACCAGCGACACGTCGGCCACCAGGCTGCGTTCCATCACGTACTGCTCGCCGTCAAATTCGCGCACTTCCTTGCCGTCGGCGACGATGGTGCCCACGCCGGTCTTGGTAAAGAAGGCGGGAATGCCGGCGCCGCCGGCGCGCAGCTTTTCAGCCAGCGTGCCTTGCGGCGTGAATTCCAGTTCCAGTTCGCCGGCCAGGTACTGGCGCGCGAATTCCTTGTTTTCGCCGACGTACGACGAGATCATCTTCTTGATCTGGCGCGTAGTGAGCAGCTGGCCCAGGCCGAAGTCGTCGACGCCGGCATTGTTCGAAATGGCGGTCAGGTTCTTGACGCCCGAATCGCGCAGCGCCAGGATCAGCGCTTCGGGAATGCCGCACAGGCCGAAGCCGCCAACTGCGATGGTCTGGCCATCGCTTACGATGCCGGCCAGCGCCGATGCCGCGTCAGGATAAACTTTATTCATGAGCCGTCCCTTTTATTGTGTACCAAGTAGATTCTCAGCATAAAATATGCCAGCCAAAAGCACAATACCGTAGAACTACCTGCAAAACCATGAACCCAAGCATCGATTACGAAACGATCTTCAAATACGCACCGGTGGGCATGTGCATTTCGGTGAACCGGGTGATCCAGTCCTGCAATGATGCAGTGAGCATGATGTTCGGCTACGGCCGGGGCGAGCTGGACGGTAAATCATTCCAGGTACTGTACCCGACGATGGACGAATTCCTGCGCACGGGCGATCGCATCATTCCGGTCATGAACGCCAGGGGCGTGTATTCGGACGAGCGCATCATGCGCCGCGCCAGTGGCGAGCTGTTCTGGTGCCATGTCAGCGGGCGCGCGATCGATGCCACGGCGCCGCTGGGCGCGGGCGTGTGGACGTTTGAAGATGTCAGCGAAAAGCGGCCCGTGACGGCCGAGCTGACCCCGCGCGAGCGCGAGATTGCGGCGCTATTGGTCGAAGGCAAGACCAGCAAGGTGATCGCGCGCGAAATCGACCTCAGCCCGCGCACGGTGGAAATGCACCGCGCCAAGTTGATGCGAAAATTTTCCGCCTCCACCTCGTCCGAGCTGGTGCACAAGCTGGTCAGCCGGTGATGGCGGCGCCAGCCGCTGTCGGTGTTGGCGCGGCTGGCGCCGGCGAATACTTTGATTAGTTAAAGTCCGAAAGTACTTTATAAGTAAGATCCGTATTCGTTGCAGAAATCACTTCCAGTCTTGCGCCCTTATAGCCAAGAACCTTGGAAGTCGACAAATCGTAGGTAACTTCGTTGCTAAAAGCAGGTCTTGCCCAGTCCCCTTTGAATTCGCGATAACCCAATGTGATTTTGTCGCCGACTTTTCCGTTATAGATCAGTGTTTGTTGGAAGTAATTTTTTTCAACCCGTTGCGTAACCTTTTCCACAGAATAGTTGAGCTCGCCGCAAATTTCTTTGGTGACGCAGGCCATCTTTGTATCATTATCTTTCGCAAACAAGAAGAGTTTCCCTAGCTTGTCCGCGTCTTCGCCAGGAAGCCGCATGGTTACGGATTGAAATATCGTCACCTTCTTATTAGAACGGGAAGCGATGTATTTTCCTTTACGCACGACGAATTGACCAATGTTTTGGTCGCTTGGAATATTTATGGCACCGGCATTGATACTAGCTCCCTGTGTAAGCAGTATGTCGCCAACACCTTCGGTAGAAACAGCACCAATTTGTGGAAACGTCATTTTCTCCCGAGGCGGAGCCGTCGTCTGGCAAGCGGCAAGTGTGACTACGGCGGCGGCGGCGATAAGAATTTTTTGCATTTTAGAATCCAAAGAAAATAGAAATCAATTATATTGCACAAATAGTAAAATTTCAGGACTTTCTGTCGGTTTCTTTTCGATTTTTAGATAGTTAAGACAGTTAAATGTATTGACGAATCGAAGGGTATGGAACTGCACAACACGACGGACAATTCAGGATGCGCCAATTCAATCGTCATGACGGGATCCACGCCTAGTTTGATATGCGCTTCGTGGGTACTCCATAGCACATAGAAGTCGTGCAGCCGGGTATGCGCCGGCCGCGCTGCCAGCCAGGCGCAGGTGGCCGCGTCGAACGATTGCGCCGCCAGCGCATCGATGTCGCGCGCCGGATCGCGCAGTTCGATGTCCAGCCCCAGCGCGCCGCACGCGCTGACCGCGCACGCCACCCACGGACCGCTATGCGAAATACTGAATGCGGCTGCGTGGCCGGTGAGCTGAGGCGCCTGGCCGATCCGGTCGTCGATCTGCAGCGTGCGCGGCGCCACACCCAGCAAGGGGCCCAGCATCTGGCGCGCCAGCACGCGGCCGATAACGAACTGGCGCTTGCGCTCGCGCCGTACAAAGCGCTGGTAGCGCGCCATCTCGCCCGGCCCCAGCCACGCCAGCAAGGCGTCAACCTGTGCGTCGCTGATGGTCCGGCCGTCGATCAGGCGCACCTGCATGTCTGCCTGCCTAGTTGGTGGCCACTGCATGGGCCGCAGCGACCGCCATTTTCTGGCGTTCGTCTGTCGCGCGCGCCATCCGCAGCAGCAAGCGGTGGCCGATCCGGTTGGTCCAGTTGAAGTTATTTTGCAGGACCACCACCGTGGTCTTGTTGGCCACGTCCATGCCCAGGTAAGCCGTGTAGCCGGCCACCAGCCCGATCTGGTAGGTGATCTTGCGCCCGTCGATCTGGTCGACTATCCAGGCGCTGGCCGCCGCTTCGACCGGTTGCTCGTAGCGCACCTTGAGCGTTTCGCGCAAGGCGCCGTCAAGCACCGCGTCGCCGCTCGGATACAGGTGCGCGCGCGCATAGCCGAGCAGGTCGCTGGCGTTCGAATACAGCGCCGCGGAACCGCTCATGATGTCGGTGAACTGCCAGTCCGGTACCGGCTGGCCGCGCCGGATGAATTTCGGCTGGTCGCCCGCATGGCCGCGCGCGCGCTCGGCATAACCGGCCATCTGTTTCGGCGCGTAGCCGGTGCTGTCCAGGTGCAGCGGCGTGAGCATCTTTTCGTGCACCAGTGTGTCCATCGTCTTGCCACTATGGGTTTCCAGGATGTAGCCGAGCAAGCCATAACCGATGTTCGAATACTGCGGCTTGATGGCGCCTTCGTGCTTGAAGCTGGCCATGTAGTTGAGCAGATAGTCGCGGTCAAAATGGCGGTAGAAGCTGTTTCCCGTGAACAGGTACTCGACGAAGTAGCGCAAGGTCTGCGGCGTGAACGGCTGGCGCGGCAAGCCCGACGTGTGGGTGACCAGCTGCAGCAGCGTGATCTTGCGCGCATCGCGGCTCAGTTGTACGTGCGCCGGCAGCAGCTGTTCGAGCGTGTCGTCCCAGTGCAACTTCCCTTCCTGCACCAGTACCGCCGTGGTGGCGCTGAGGAAGCCTTTGCTCAGCGAACCGATCGCAAACAAGGTGTTGCCATCGGGCCGGTGGCCGCCCTGGTCGGTCACGCCATAGCCGAAGAACTGTTCGCTGCCGTCCGCTTGCAGCACGCCCACGATCATGCCGGTCGTTTCCTTGCTGTCGATCAGGGGCTGGGCCAGCTTGTCGACTTCGGCCTTCAGGTCGCCGCTATGCGCGTAGCGCGCCGCTTCGGTGTCGTCGGCATCGAGTTCCATGCGCGAGAGCGTGCCGCATGCGCTCAGCATGAGCAACACGGCGCCCGCGAGCATGATTCGGAGAAATGGCAAGCCGCGTCGAGGGCGTGCGAAGTGGGTAAACAGCATGATTCGGAATGAGCAGTGATACAACAGAGGAAAAAAACGAGCGCAGGAGTGACGTGGCGGAAAGCTACTCATCCGCCCCGATGACAACAATGCTTCGATCAGGATCTCGAAACAGCATTGCCGAGAATAGTGCCATTATAAAACAATGCCTACTTATCTGATAAGCATAATTTTGGCGGACTTTTTTGCCCTCTTCGCAACAATGATGGATTGCTCATTGCTAAAAAATAAATTATGCTGAGGGACAAAATCCTCAATCACCAATGACAAGCGAGAAACCATGAAACGAATCACTCCCCTGCTGATGTCCTTGTGCGCCGGCCTGCTGGCAGCCCAGGCTGCGTTAGCCGCGCCGATCCGCAACGCCGATGTCATCAAACTGATCGCGGCCGGCATGCCCGACGAAGTGGTGCTTCAGGCGATCGCCAATGGCGAGCCAAAATTCGATACCTCGGCCGATGCGCTGATCGCACTCAAAGCCAAGGGCGCCAGCCCGGCGGTTCTGAAGGCGATGCTCAGCCCTGCCGCGGGTGCCAAAAAATCGGCAGGCCACAGCGCGGCGCCGGCCGCCGCGTCGGGTTACAACCCGGAAGAAGTCACGCTGCTGGTCAACGGCGCGCCCAGCATCATGCAATACACGATTCCCCAGATGCGCACGGCCGCGCGCGCGCTCGGTTTCGGCGGCGTGGCAAGCTACGCCAGCCTGAACGGCCCGGCCGCGCAGCGCAGGCTCGATACCGGCAGCCCGTCGTTCATCGTTTCCATTCCCCAGAACGCCCAGGTCGACAGCTACCTGACGATCGCCAATTTCGCCGTCCGCGGCGACAAGTCGCGTGAAGTGATGACCGGCGGCGGCTACATGAGCTATTCGACCGGCATCCACAAAAGCCGCGTCGTGAAAATTGTGTCGGAAAAAATGCCGGACCAGTCGGCCGCGCGCGACGGCTTCATCCTGTACAAGGTGACGCCGGAGGCGCCGATGAAAGCGGGCGAATATGCGCTGGTGCTGTACACCGGCGAAATGCGCACCGCCGGCTTTTTCGCGCAGGCGTCGAACAGCTTTTTCGATTTCGGCGTGAACTGATTCGGCGCTAGGCGTGCTTCTTGAAAATCAGCGAGGTATTGATGCCGCCGAATGCGAAGTTATTCGACATCACGTACTCGCAATCGAGTTGCCTGCCCTCGCCCTTGATGTAGTCGAGCGGGGCGCATTTCGGGTCGACCTGCTCCAGGTTCAGGGTCGGCGCGAACCAGCCCTCGTTCATCATCTCGATGCTGATCCACGCTTCCAGTGCGCCGCACGCGCCCAGCGTGTGGCCCATGTAGCTTTTCAATGAGCTGATTGGCATGTCGGGCCCGAACAGGGCCGACGTTGCGTGTGTTTCGGCGATGTCGCCATGCTGGGTACTGGTGCCATGCGCGTTCACATAACCGATGTCGCCCGGCTGCAGGCCGGCGTCGTCCAGTGCCAGCTGCATCGCTACCTGCATGGTGGCCGAATTGGGCTGGGTCACATGGCTGCCATCGCTGTTGGTGCCGAAGCCGACCAGTTCCGCATATATCTTGGCGCCGCGCGCCAGCGCGTGCTCGCGCTCTTCCAGAATCAGGCAGCCGGCGCCTTCGCCAATGACCAGGCCATCGCGCGCGCTGTCGAACGGGCGCGGAGTCAGTTCGGGCGTGTCATTGAGTACGCTGGTGGCGAACAGGGTATCGAAGACGGCCGCCGAAATCGGGCTCATTTCCTCGGCGCCGCCGGCGATCATCGCCGTCTGCTTGCCGCTGCGGATCGCTTCGTACGCGTAACCGATGCCCTGGCTGCCCGAAGTGCAGGCCGACGAGGTGGTGATGATGCGCCCCGTAACGCCGAAGAACACGCCGATGTTGACCGGCGCCGTGTGCGACATCATCTTGATGTAGGTGGTCGCGTTGATGCCCTTGGTGGTGCGCTCTTCGAGCATGCGCCCGAAATCGAGAATGGCCAGCATGGTGCCGGCCGACGAACCGAACGAGATGCCCATCTTGCCGCTGGTGAGCAACGGGTCGTCCAGCAGGCCGGCATCCTGCAATGCCATTTCGGTGGCGCGCGTGCCCATCACGGCAACCCGCCCCATGCTGCGTATGGCCTTGCGGTTGTATCGCTCCGACAGCGCGAACGGCGCCGCCAGCGCGCCGATCTGGGTGTTCAAACCTTCGTAATCTGCCCAGTCATCCATGCGCGAGACGGCGTTGCGATACGCCTTCAACTGCGCGCTGATCGCGCTCCAGTCATTGCCCAGCGGGCTGATGCCGGCCATGCCGGTTACGACGACGCGCTGGTTCATGCCATGCCTCCATTGACCGAAATGACCTGGCGCGTCACGTACGCGGCGTCGGCGCCGACCAGGAAACTGACCGCGGCGGCCACCTCTTCCGGCTTGCCCACACGGCGCGCGGGGATCATCTTGAGCGCCTCTTCCATCGGCACGTCGCTGATCATGTCGGTCTCGATCAGGCCAGGCGCCACGCAGTTGACGGTGATGGCGCGCTTGGCCAGTTCCAGCGCCAGCGCCTTGGTGGCGCCGATAATGCCGGCCTTGGCGGCGCTGTAGTTGACCTGGCCGCGGTTGCCCACCAGGCCGGACACCGACGCCAGCGTCACGATGCGTCCTGGCTTGCGGCGCTGGACCATCGGCATCACCAGCGGATTGAGCACGTTGTAGAAGCCATCGAGATTGGTTTTCAGGACGATGTCCCAGTCTTCGCCGCTCATCGCCGGGAAGGCGTTGTCGCGCGCCACGCCGGCGTTGCACACCACGCCGTAGTAGCAGCCGTGCGCTTCTATGTCCGCTGCCAGAACGGCAGCGGTCTCCTCACGCTGGCCAATATCGAACTGCAGCACGCGCGCTGTGCGCCCCATCGCCACGATCTCGCTGGCGACTTGCTCGGCTTCAGCGCGCTGGCTGCGGCAATGCACCACCACGTCGTAACCGTCGCGCGCCAGGCGCAGCGCGATTGCGCGGCCGATGCCACGCGAGGAACCCGTGACCAATACTGTTTCGCTACTCATGTAAAACTCCGCTGCAAAAATTCGTTGACGTTATCTGGTTCAAATACGGTGATGGTGGCGTGCGCCAGCATGGCGCCGCTGGCGGCATCGTCGATGCGGCACTCGAAGGCGGCCAGGCCGTTATCGCCTTGCATGGCGTGCTGGGCATGCACGTGCAGCACGGTGCCGAGCGCGAACAGCGGCACGCTGCATTGATAGCGGCGCGCGCCCAGCAGCAAGCCGACCTTGACCGGCTCGCCGCGCAAGTGCGCCTTGTAGCCGGCATGGGCGGCAATCGCCTGCGCCATGTACTCGACGCCGACCCAGGCACCGACACCAAAGCCGTCGCAGAACATCGTCTCGGGAGCGATCGTCAGCTCTGCGCAAAGCGAGTCCTTGTCGGCGGCCAGCACCCGTTCGAGCAGGATCATCTGGCCGTCGTGCGGCACCAGGTGGCCGATATCGGGAAAAATCATTGGGTCCTCCCCAGCACCAGGGCGGCATTCGAGCCGCCGAAGGCAAACGAATTGGAGAGCGCCCAGTCCAGGCGCCGTCCCAGGCGCGCGCCAGGCGCCACCGTATTCAAGTGTGGCAGCAACGGGTCGGCCACGCCATCCCATAAGTGGGCTGGCAGCTGGCCCTCGACGTTCTGGTCCTGCATCGCCAGCCAGCAGAACGCCGCTTCCAGCGCTGCCGCCGCGCCCAGCGCGTGCCCGGTCAGGGCCTTGGTGGAACTGACGGCCACGCCAGCGCCGAACAGGTCGGCCACCACGCGCGACTCCATGGCGTCGTTCTGGATGGTGGCGGTGCCGTGCAGGTTGATGTAGTCGATCTGCTCTGCGGCTATGCCGGCCCGCGCCAGCGCTTCGGCAATCGCGATGCGCGCGCCGCTGCCGTTCGGGTCGGGCGCCGACATGTGATGGCCGTCGGAGGCCTCGCCCCAGCCGCACAGCGCCACCGCGGCCGGTTCGCGCGTCATCAGGAACAGGGCTGCGCCTTCGCCGATATTGATGCCGTTGCGGTTGCCGCTGAGCGGGTTGCAGCGCTGGGCGCTGACCGATTCGAGCGCGCTGAAGCCGGCCACGGTGAACGCGCACAGCGTATCGACGCCGCCGCACACCACCGCGTCGGCCATGCCCATGCGGATCAATCGGGCGGCGCTGACGAGCGCCTTGGCGCCCGAGGCGCAGGCTGCCGAATGCACATACGCCGGGCCCACCAGTTTCAATTCACGCGCCAGCATCGTGGCCGGCGAGGCCATCTCCTGCTGCGCGTAATGAAAGCTGGCTGGCAGTTCGCCGTGCTCGGCGTGGGCGCGAATCGCGCTCTCGGTTTCGGCGATGCCCGAGGTGCTGGTGCCGATCACCACGCCGACCCGGTGCGCGCCGTAGCGCGCGATGGCGGCATCGACCTGCGGCCGGATCTGCGCCAGCGCCGCCAGAGCGAGCTGGTTGTTGCGGCTGCGTTCGGCCAGCGGCAAGGCGGCGCCATCCGGCAGTTCGCTGGTCACGCAGCCAAGCGGCAGTTCGCGCCCGGGCGACCATTGGGTGCTCAAAGCGACGCCGGTGTCGCCGGCGTACAGGCGGCGCGAGATCTCGGCGTGGGTCTCACCCAGCGCGCATACGATGCCACATTCGTTTAGAAACAGCTTCATCTTCTATCCAGCTTTATTGGGCCGACTGTATCGTCAGGCGGTATTTGTAGCGCAGGTTGTCCATTTTGATGGTGCCGCTCCAGCGCGGCTGGGCGCTGTAGGCGACCGTGGTCACCAGTTCGTCGCCCAGGTACACGCGGCGCAGCATGCCCACTTCATCGACCCGCCAACCAGCCGGCAGGCTGGCGGCTACCGCTTCCACCGGCCACAGGGCCAGCTGCATGTCTTCCAGCACATCCTCGGCGCGCACCTGCTTGGGCAGCATCATGTGGCGCCACGTTTTGAGTTCCTTGCCGTCGTAATTGATGGTCAGCACGCGCTGGCCGAACGCCAGGCCGACCATTTCGACATGCTCGGGATCGATCTCGATTGCCGCGTCCAGTTCATCAATGCGGCCATTGCGTTCCACCGTCAGGTGCTGCTGCACGCTGACCGTTTCGTTCATCAGCGCGGGCGCCAGTTTCAGGCCCAGCCGCGCCACCGGCGCGGGCTTTTGCGTGGCGCAGCCGGCCAGCAGCAATGCCAGTGCCGCGGCATGCCGTTTCAGGTTAAATTTCATGCGCGCTTTCGTGTTGGGTAGCGAAAAATGGCACCAGCAGCCAGGCCAGCGTGGTCCCGACCAGCATGGTGCAGCCGAACGCTTGCAGCGCCGGCGTGCGCGACAGTCCCAGCAGACCGAACGACAAGATGGTGCTCACCGCCGACAGGCCGACAGCCAGCCATGGCGTGCTGTCGCGCCGTTCGGCATTTTCCTGCATGAAGATGCCGTAGTCGATGCCCACGCCCAGCAACAGCATCAGCGCCAGCACGTGGAACATTTGCAGCGCCTGCCCGGCATAGCCCAACACCGCCACCGTGGCCACGCTGGCAGTGGCGACCGGCGCCACCACGCGCCACGCATTGCGGCGATAGCGCGGGAACAGCACCGCCAGCACCACCAGGTAGGCGCCCAGCACCACCCAGCCCATGTACTGGCGATAGCGTCCCAGCACCGATGAAATCTCGGCCACTTTGTCGACCCACTGCACGCCTTCCAGGCCGGCGGCGGCGCTGCGCAGCTTGGGCAGCGACGCGATTTTCAAGCCGCGGATGGCGACAATGCTTGCGTGCACGCCGTTTGATTCGCCCAGCCACAGGTGGCGCCAAGGTTCGCTTGGCGGCGTTTGCAGGAAGGCGGCGACACTCAAGGGCGCCGTTGGCGTGAGCAAATGGGCGCGCGTGGCCGCGGCCCAGCTGGCGTCTTCGCCGATCGTCTTGCCGACCGCTTCAAGCGGGCCGCCAGGCTGCAGCAGCGTGGACTCGACCAGTGTGCGCCGCTGCGCCTGCAACTGCTGCGACGGCACCCAGTTTGACAGCGCCTGGTAGCCGCCGATGCTGGCGTCGGCAATCAAAGGGTCAAGCCGGCGCTTGAGCGCTTCTTCACGCTGCAGCACCACTTCGGCCGAGGCCCCGCGCACCAGGTAGTATTGCACCGGCGTTGGCGCATCGAGCAGCTTGCCCAGCTTGATCTGGTCGTCGATCAAGTGCTTGGGTGGCGTCTGCAACGAACGGATGTCGTCATTGACGCCCAGGCGCGACCAGCCGCCGCCGGCCACTACGCCGAACAGCGCGATAGCCGCCAGCGACCAGGCGTTCAGGCGCAAGCGCGGCCAGTGCGCCAGCGTGGCGCAGTAGATGCGCGCCAGCGCGCCGCTCTTCAGGGTATGCGGGCCGATCAACGCGGGGAACCAGCACACCACGGTCAGCCAGGCGAACACCAGGCCGACGGCGGAGAACACGGCCATGTGGCGCAGGCCCGGGAACGGCGTGAGCGCCAGTCCCAGGTAGCCAATCACGGCCGCCAGCAGCGTCAGGCACAGGCCGGGCAGCAAGCGCTTGAGCAAGTCGGCCGAACTCAAACCCGGCTCGGCGCTCAGGCGGTTGCACAGGAAGTAGATGCCGTAGTCCTGGGCGATGCCGATCAGGCTAGCGCCGAACACCAGCGTGAGCAGGTGGACGCCGCCGAACAGCAGCCAGCACACCGACAGCGAACCGAGAAAGCCGATCCCGATCGACAGCAGGATCAATCCGATCGGACGCAGCGAGCGAAACGCCAGCCAGGTCAGCAAGATAATGCCGATCAGCGACCCGGTGCCAATGGTCGACATCTCGCCGCTGGCCTGCTTGCCAGCCGCACCCGCGTGCAGCACCACGCCCGCTTCGATCACTTGCGCGCCCGGCACGGCGGCGCGCGCGGCCGCTGCCGCTTGCGCCAGCAGCGGGATTACCTGCTCCTGGGCGGTCAGCGAAAAGGCCGGCACCTTGAGCGTCATCGGCAGCAGCACGTACTGGTTGGTGGCGTCGGCCACGAACAGCATGCCGTCGCGCGGACGCACAGGCGTTTCACGCGCGCGTTCCTGCACCCAGCCGCTGAACAGGTCGAACGGATCGTCACGGAAGGCGCCCAGCTTCGGCCCTGAGAAGGCGCCATACATCTTGGCCAGCGCGGTATCGGTCCAGGCCTGGGCCGGCGCGCTGCGCAGCTGCGCCTCTTGTTCGGCCGTCAGCATCGACAGGCGGTGCGGCGCGAATGGCGCCAGCCAGTCCGCTTCCATCTGGCCTGTAATTTTGGTCGGCTCGAACAGGCTGGCATGGGTGGCCAGCACGCCGCCATAGGCTTTGGCGGCGCGCTGCGCGTCCGGCCATTCCTTGGCGCCCACCAGCACGATCACCCGCTGCTGCGCCGAGTCCACCATCTGGGTGAATGAGCGTTGCAGGATCGGGTCGCGCTCCTGCACTGGCAACAACGCCATGATGTCGGTGTCGGGCACGATGTGCTTGCCCAGCCAAAGATAGGCGTTATGGCCCAGCAGCGCGCACACTACCAGCGCCCATGCCATGGCCAGCCACGTCTGCCGCTTCAAAATAGTGCCGCCTCGTCTGCCGTAATGGCGCCCTCACCCGACTTGATGTCGGAGAAAACGATCTGGGTATGGTCGCCGCTCGCTTCGTCGATGTGGATGTTCTTGACGTAGGCGCCGCCTTCGAGCGCGATCGCGCCGATCGCCTTGGCCAGCGCCGGCTGGCGCGCCTTGAGCGCCACTTTCCAGGTGCCGCCGTCGAGCGTGCCGTCGACTTCGAACAGCGTTTCGAGCGAGCCAAGTTCGCCCGACAATAACGAGAACAGCACGCTGTTGATCATGCGCACGGTCGGTTCCTGTTTGGCGTCGAGACGCATCGAGACGCGTTCTCCCTGGAAGGCGACGATTTCGTCGCGCGTCAGGCGCAGCGTATTCGGGAACGGCTTGACGGTGCGCCACATGACGCCCTTGCCGGCCATGACGCAGAAGCGCCCTTGCGAAGCCAGCGGCTTTTTCATGCCGGCCAGTTGCTTGGTCTGGTCGAAGCGCCCGCACATGACGGCAGGCTTGGCCAGCAAGGCCTGAATTTTGGCGATCGGCGCGCTTGCGTGCGCGCTGGCGCCGGCCAGCGCCAGGATGGCGGTTAACACGATGCGTTTCATTGTGGGGTCACTCCAAGCTTTTCAAACAAAATCGGCGGCGAGCCAAAACACATTTCACCAGTCGCGATGTCAACTGCGACCTGGGTGGTGCTGGCGCGCGTGAGGCGCTTGCCACTGGCGGCGTCGGTAATCAGGTAGTCCACCTTGAGCCGGTTTTCCCACTCGACCAGCTCGGCGCGCAGGCGCAGCTTTTGCCCGAACACGGCCGAAGCGATGTAGCGCAGGTTGACGTCAATGACCGGCCACATGTAGCCAGACTCTTTCATCTGCATGTAGTTGTAGCCAATCGAGTCGAGCAGCGCGCAGCGCGCGATCTCGAGGTACTTGACGTAGTTGCCGTGCCAGACGATGTTCATCGGATCGAGGTCGAAGAACTGCACTTCGATTTCGGTCTCGGCAAACCAGCGGCTGGGCGGCGCGCCTCTACGCATACAGGCCCCAGGTCTTGGCGCGGATACGTTCGATCAGTACACGCAGTTCCGGCTCCAGGCGACGATCTTCGACTACCGGTTTGACGTCGGCGTCGAGCGCTTCCATCATCGCCATCAGCGCCGGTGGCGCTTCGGTCGCCGGATTGACGCGCAGTCGCAGCCACACGCCTTGGCGCACGCTGATCAACAGCGCGGCGGCGACCTGCTCGGTCAGTTCCAGCACCCGCAGGCAGTCGCGCGCGGCGATCGTGCCCATGCTGACCTTGTCCTGGTTGTGGCATTCGGTCGAACGCGAAAACACCGACGCCGGCATGGTCAGCTTGAGCGCTTCGGCGGTCCACGCCGAGGAGCTGATCTGCAGCGCCTTCAAGCCGTGGTTGATGGCCGCGCGCGGGCCTTCGCAGCCCGACAGGTTGGCCGGCAGGCCGTGGTTGTAGCGCGAATCGACCAGCAGCGCCATCTGGCGGTCCATCAGGTCGGCCAGGTTGGCAATGGTGTTCTTCATGCTGTCCATCGCAAAGGCGATGTGGCCGCCGTAGAAGTGGCCGCCGTGCAGCACGCGCTCGCCTTCGGCGTCGATGATCGGATTGTCGTTGGCGCTATTGAGTTCGTTTTCGATCTGGGTGCGGAAGAACGGCAGCGCGTCGGCCAGTACGCCAATCACGTGCGGCGCGCAGCGGATCGAATAGCGGTCCTGCAGGCGCTTGCCATTGCGCTCGGCCTGGCCGACGTGCAGGTCCTCGCGCAGCCATGCGGCCACGCCCTGCATGCCAGGATGCGGCTTGACCGAGAACAGCGTTTCGTCAAAGTGGTGCGCATTGCCGTCCAGCGCAAACGAGGCCATCGCCGTGATCCGGGTGCACAGGCGCGCCAGGTAGTCGGCACGGTCGAACGCCAGGCAGGCCAGCGCGGTCATCACGGCGGTGCCGTTCATGATTGCCAGCGCTTCCTTCGGGCGCAGGCGCAGCGGCTTGATGCCCGCCTCAACCAGCGCATCGGCCGCGTTGAGCACCACGCCGTCGCGCCACACTTCGCGCTCGCCGCACAAGACCGCCGCCAGGTACGACAGCGGGGTCAGGTCGCCGCTGGCGCCGACCGAACCTTCGCTCGGGATCAAAGGCAGCAGGCCCGCTTCGAGCACGCGCGCGATCTGCTCCAGCAGTTCCACGCTGACGCCCGAAAAACCCTTGGCCAGCGACTGCAAGCGCACCGCCATGACCGCGCGCGTCTGCTCCGGGGTCAGGTACTGGCCCAGGCCGCAGCCGTGGTAGGTGTACAGGTGATGCGGCAGTTCGACCACCAGTTCTGGCGGAATCGAGACCGTGCACGAATCGCCATAGCCGGTGGTGACGCCGTAGATGGTGCCGTCTTCGCGCAGCAGGCGGTCGATGAAGTCGGCGCCCTTGGCGATCGCAGCCCGGAAGGCCGGATCAGGCGAGAGCACGGCGCGCGCATCGCCATTGGCGATATCGACGATATCTTCGATGCACAAGCGGTTGCGGTCGAATTGCACCGCGCGTTGGGAGGTTTTCAGGTCAGCTGCATGCATCATTCTTGTCCAGATGGGGTGTGCCAAAAATCGTAAAAGTTGAACCACTCGAGCGGCGAACGCATCGCGTGGTATTGAAGGCGGACGGCGTAGGCGGCGGCCAGTTCGGCCAACGCTTGCTCGCGCCCTTTGCGCGGCAGCTTGACGCCTTCGCTGAGCTGCTCGAAATGAATTTCGTAACCATCCTTGCCGCGCACCGAAAACATCAGGTGCAGCGGGCACTGCAAAATACCGGCCAGCACGTACGGCCCGACCGGGAAGGCGGCATCCTGGCCCAGGAACGGCACCACGGCCACGCGCGGATCGGCCGACACGGGAACCCGGTCGGCGGCAATCACGACAAATTCGCCCTGCTCGACCTTTTCGGCCAGCAGCATCGCGGTGGCTGGCGTCATTTCGGTCACCTGCATCAGATTCATCTGGCTGCGCGGATCGATTGCGGCCAGCATCTCATTAAATGCGCGCGCGTGGCGCGTGTGTACCAGCACCGTCAGTTTCAGGCCCGGCTGCGCGTGCGACAGCACGCGGCACAGATCCATATTGCCCAGGTGGGCGCACAGCAGCACAGCGCCGCGCTTTTGTTCGAGCAGGTGCAACAGCGGCGCCTGGCCGTGGATGCGCACGCTGGTGGTGTCGAACAGGCCGCCCCACAACAGCATCTTGTCGAGGATGCTCTCGGCGAAAGCGCCGAAGTGGCGTATTACGCCCAGCCATCCCGACGGCACCGGCACGAAGACGCGCATGTGATTCAGGTAATCAGTTGAAGCGCGCCGCGCGGCCGGTTTGGCCAGCACGTACCACGCCAGCACCGGATACAGCACCACCCGGAACGGCCAGCGGCCGAACACGCGGCACACCCAGAACAGCAAGCGCATGCCGGCCACGAAGGTCGACTCGTTGATGCCGGCCCAATGGCGGCTGCGCGCGGCGATCATGCGCGGCGCCATTTACGCGCCAGCAGGATCGGCAGGCGCAGCAGCATGCCGAAAAACAGCGTGGTGTGCATGCGCGTGATCAGCACGTTGTCGTGCAAGGCCTGGAAATGCGATACGCCATCGCTCGGGTAGCTGACCCGGGTCGGCAGGTTCAGCACCGGCACGCCGTCCCAGTACAGGCGCACCAGGATGTCGGTGTCGAAGTTCATGCGCTGACCCAGCTTGCGCCGCCCCAGCAGGGCCATCACCGGCGCCAGCGGGTAGCAACGGAAGCCGCACATCGAATCGCGGATCGCAAACGACAGCGTATTGATCCACACCCAGACGTGGGTCAGGTAACGCGCGTACAGACGCAAGCGCGGCACCGAGGCGTCGTACACCGGGCAGCCGGCGATCACCGCCTGCGGATTGGCCCGCGCCAGTTCGATGAAGCGCGCGATATCGGCCACGCAGTGCTGGCCGTCGGCGTCGATCTGCAGCGCGTGGCTGTAGCCGTGCTGCGCCGCATGCGCAAAACCGGCCATTACCGCCCCGCCCTTGCCCTGATTGAGCGCCAGCCGCACCAGCGTCACCTGAGCGGGCGCGCTGGCGGCCAGCTGGTCGAGCACCTGCGCGCACGATGGCTTGCTGCCATCGTCGACCAGGATGACTGGCACGCCATGCGCGAGCACCGCCGCGACCACGGCGCCAATGGCGTGTTCGTGGTCGTAGACGGGGATCAGCACGCATGGCTTGAACATCATGCAGCCTTTCTTTCAAAACGCAGCAGCGAGTGGCAGTAGCCGATGTCGTCGCGGGTGCCTACCAGCGTCAGGCCGGCTTGTTCGGCCAGGCCGATGTAATCGCCGCTCTCGTAGATCTTGCTGTTCCCGCTAGCCATGGCCGTGAAATACGGCGACGTGTTGATCAGGCAGTAGGAGGCGATGTCATAGCGCTGCAAGTCCCAGAACGTGTCCATGATCAGCAGTTGCCCGCCGGGCGCGAGCGCGTCAAAGGCGCGCGCCAGAATGGTGCCAATGGCCGCTTCCGAGAAGCAGCTGAGGAACTGGCTCATCCAGATCAGGTCCATGCCGCCCGGCAGCGTGAAGCCAGGCGCCAGCAGGTCGGTCGGATGCAGTGTCGCCCGTTCGAGCACGCCGGCGGCACGCAAGTTGGTGCCGGCCACGGCCAGCTGGCGCGGCAGGTCGACCAAATGCAGTTCCACTTCGGCGTTGTGGGCCAGCGCCGCCCGGCTGAATTTGCCGGTGTTGGCGCCCACGTCCATCACGCGCTTGGGCGCGCTCGCGAACACGTCGGGCAGGATTTCGGGGAACGAGGTATCGGAATAGAAATGGTCGAACGCGAACCAGCTGGTCTTGGCCGGCTCCGGCAGTTCCGACAAGCCCTGATACAGCGTGGACCAGTTGCCCAGCGCGCTCAAGCCGATCGGGGTCTCGGTGTCGAGCGACTCATCGAGCTTGAACAAGCCCTGGTAGCAGACGTCGTGATTGAAATCGATATTGATCTGGGTGATGCTGTCGGTGAGCACGCAAAAGCCAGCCTTGTCTAGCACATAGCGTCCGTCCGCGATGTAGACCACGCCAGCCGACAAACATGTTTCCAGCACCACCTTGAGCGCGTATTCGGTCCAGCGGCCGGTGGCGGCCAGTTCGCTGACCGCCAGGCCTTCGCTACCGGCGTCGGCCAGCGCTTGCAGCATGCCGCGCTTCCAGGCGTAGCGCACGCACTGGAACACGACCGGGCCGAAGGCGATCTTCTGGGCTTCGAAACGGGCGGCGAAAGCACTCTGGCGTTCAGGAGAAAATTTCTTGTTCAGCATGAAGATCTTTACTTTTTAAGAGCCAAACAGAATGCGACCGCCGGCATGCGGCCCGGTGTCGGAGAAAAAGCGGAACTGCAGGCTGTCCTTGGCGGCGTCGTGGACCAGTTCCAGCATCAACGGCGCGTCCGGCAGGATCACCTGTTGAAACTTGAGCGCGTTGATGCCGCGGAAATGCGGACCCAGCGCGAAATACTGGCGGCCGTACAGAATCGCCCAATCGACTTGCACCACGCCGGGCAAAATCGGCGCCTCGGGGAAGTGTCCCTCCAGGTACAGCAGCGTGGGCGGCACCGTCAGGCCAAGCAGCACCCGTTCGGCGTGCGCTTCGAGCAGCGTCACGTGCGGCAGCCGTGGCGCCACGGCGGGCGGGCCGTTGAGCAGCGCCAGCAACTGTGCGTGGGTGGTCTTGCCCTGGGCATTGACCGGCATCTGGTCGACGTAGCGCCAGCGGCGCGGCAGCGCGACCGTTTCGACCACGGCCGCCAGCTGGGCGCGCAGCGCGCGGTTGACGGCCGCCTTGCCGCCATCGGCCAGCAGCACGCGGCCAGCTTCGGACAGCACCACGAAGCCGGCCAGAGCCTGGCGCGCGCCTTCATCGGCCGCGCACAACAGCACACGTGCTTCGAGCGCCATGCCGCCGGCCACCAGGGCCGCCTCGATGGCGTCGAGCGAGATACGTTTTTCTTCGATCTTGACGATCCGGTCGCTGCGGCCAAGCAGAATGAAATGGCCGCCGGCGGCCGCTTCGACGCGGTCGGCCAGTTGCAGCCAGCCGTCGCCGGCCAGATGCGGCGAGCGCACTTCGAGCTGGCCAGTGCGGTCGGTGCGCCATTCGACGCCGGGCAGCGTTTCCCAGGCGCCGGAAGCGCCGGGACGGCGGCAGCGCCAGGCGATGCCGCCAGTTTCGGAGCTGCCGTAGATTTCAGTTGGCGTATGATCAAGCAGGCGCGCGGCCACCGCGCCCGCCTCCGGCGTCAACGGCCCGCCCGAGGAAAACACGGCGCGCAGCATGGTTGCGGCGGCGCGCCAGTCGATGTGCTCGGGCAGGCGTTTCAAATGGGCCGGACTGGCCACCAGCACGCAGGCGCGCTGGCCCAGCAGTGCGGCCAGCTGCTCCGGATAGGCCACCGAGATGGCGTGGATGGCACGGCCGGCGGCCAATGGCCACAGCACCTTGAACAGCAAACCGTAGATATGTTGGTGTGACACGGTGGCGACAACGTCGGCGTCGCCCAGCTGTGCGCCGAACAGGCTCTCCAGCGTGGCCACTTCGCTGTTTAATTGGGACATGCGCTTGGTGATCGCTTCTGGCGCGCCAGTGCTGCCCGAGGTGTGCACCACCAGCGCCGCGAAATCCATGGCCGGCGCGTTCCAGGCCAGTGCGCAGGCGTCGTCCGGGGCCGGCGCCAGCGGGGCGCACGACGCCGGGAACTCGCCCAAGAACGTATCGACCGACAGGGCCAGCGCGGCGCAGCTGGCGTCGGTCGTATCGGCAGTCAGCCACACGGTTTTTCCGGCCAGCCAGGCGCCCAGCAGCGCAGCGCCGAATTCGACGCTGTCGTCCAGGTACAGGGCGACGCCCTGGCCTGGCGTGCGCAAGGCCAGCGCGCGCCAGGCCGACACGCGTGCGCGCAGCGCGGCCATGGTGACCGCTTGGCCGGCGCGCCAGCCGGCGATGGAGGTGGCGTCGCGCGCGGCGACGCTGGTAAAGAAGTCAGACATGATTGGAACGTTTGAAACGCAACCGCACCAGGTATTCGCCTGCGAACAGGAGCCCCATCAGCACGTAGGAAATGACACCGGTGTACAGCGACCATACGGCCGGCGAGGCCCAGATCGCCGTACCCAGCGCGATCGACCCGTTGACGATAAAGAAGGCGCACCACACCTGGGTCACCACGCGCGTGTAGGCGATGGCAGCGGGCGGCAGGTCCGGTTCGGTCAGGCGCGCCATGCGCTCGACCATCGATGGCGGCGACGCCAGGCTGTAGCCGAACGCGGCCAGCAGCACCGCATTGACCAGCACCGGATAGAGCTTGAGCGGCAGCAGCGCATTGGCCCATACCGCGCCGGCAGCGAGCAGCAGTGCGCACGCGACCGACCAGCGCGCCACGCGGCTTACTTTCAAAGCGGGCAGGCGCGCGGCTGCCGCCAGCAGCAACAGCAAGGCTAGCCAGCGCGGCTCCACCCTGCCCTGGCCCAGCCAGATCGCCAGCGGGTACAGCACGGTAAGGATGACCGCCAGGACGGACAGCAAGCGCGCGTTTATACCGGTTGCTCCTCAGCGAGGGCAGTGACGACGTCGCCGATGGTGCGGATGGTCTTGAATACTTCCGGCGCCAGGCGCTGGCCGGTCATTTGCTTGAGCCGCACCGCCAGGTCGACCGCGTCGATGCTGTCGATATCGAGATCGGCGTACAAATTCGATTCCAGGCTCATGTCGGCCTGGTCCAGTTCAAACATCTCGGCCAGCAGTTCCACCACCATCTTGTACAGGGCGTCCTTGTCCATCTTGTTTACTTCTACAGCCATACATCCTCCTACTTCTTGCGATGGGTTTCCACCAGGTGTGCCAGCGCTTGCACCGACGCGAAATGACGGCGCGTATCTTCCGATTCGGCCGACAGCGAAATGCCGTAGCGCTTTTGCAAGGCCACGCCCAGCTCGAGCGCATCGATCGAATCGAGGCCCAGGCCTTCGACGAACAATGGCGCCGTGCTGTCGATATCGTCCGGGGTGACGTCTTCCAGCTGCAGCACGTCGATGATCATTTGTTTGACTTCTAGTTCAAGCATGGACTTGGTTCTCTTCTGTAAAAAATTTTTGCAGATAATCCGTCAAATGACGGACCGCCATTACTTCGGTCGTACCGGCGCCGCAAAAACTGGCCACGTCGATATCGTCCCTCACTTCAATTCGAAACTGCGCATGACGCGTTGGCACGCGCCACCATTTTTCACCCTTGCCCAGCGTCGGCGGCTGACAGGTGATCAGCACCGGCGTCACCACGCAGGCGCCACGCACGGCGATGTTGGCCGCGCCGCGCTTGAGCGTGATGGAGCCGCATGCCGGCGTCCTGGTCCCTTCCGGGAAGATGATCAGGTTGTTCCCGGCGCGCAGCGAAGCGATGCAATCGTCCACCAGCGCCGCGCCGCTCTCGTTGCTGATATAGCCTGCCGCCCGCACCGGACCGCTGGTAAACGGGTTGTTCCACAAATGACTCTTGACGATGCAATCGGCGTTCCTGACAAAGGCCATCAAAAACACGGTGTCAATCAGCGTCGGGTGGTTGGCCAGAATCAGCAAGCCACCCCGGTCCAGCTTTTCCAGGCCGACGATTTCATAACGCAGCACCCCAAGGCCGCGCATCAGTGCCACAAACGCCCGGAACGTGAGCCGGATGATGGTGCGTGCGGTCGCGATGCGCCGGCTGGGCGTGCGCACCAGCAGCGTCAGCGCCGGAAACACCAGCACCCGCAGCAGCAGCCCGCCGACGCCGAAGGTGACGAAACTGATACCGGTGGCGCACACTCGCCAGCAGCGGCCCGCGCGTTCAAGCATCGCGCGTCCAGGTCCAGCGCTGGGCGCCCGTGATGCGTTCATGGCGCGCCGCGCCGCTCAAGGTAAAACGCAGCACGTCCAGGCCGCCCGGCAGCGCCTGCGGCGCCGGCGCTGCCGCCTGCGGCGCCGCATCCAGCTGCAGCGCGATGACATCTTCCGCCGGCTTGGTCATCAGCCAGGCCCACGCAAACGGTTGTTCGGCGCAATCCTCGAACCCGGCCAGCAACGGCGGCAACGGGCAGTCATAGACTACCAGCAACACCTGTTCGGCGCCGTCCGCCAGCAAGCCGCACGCTTCGACTACACCGTGCTCGACGCCGGCGTTGGCCCCGGCCAGCGCAATATGGTTGGCGCGGTCGGCGCGCGCGATCGAGAACAGGCCGGCGCTGGCATTGTGCACGGCCAGCCCGAACGCTGTCGGCGACAGCGCCTCGCCCTGCGCCAGTTCGCTCAGCAGCTCGACGGCGCGCCCCACTTCCCCATGGCGCGAACAGAACACGGTCGGGACATTGCTACGTCCGTCGAGACAGTGGTAGGCCACTTCCAGCGCCATCTTGCCCAGCGTGCCGGCGCGGCGGCGCAACATGGCCGGCATCGCGCTCACGGCCGGATCGGCCCCGCCCGTGATGCGGTACGGCGCCTGGGCCCATTGCTCCCATTCGGCAGGCGTGACGATGCCGGGGGCCCATGCACTGTGGGCGGAAATGGAAAATCTGAGCCCGGACGCATGCATGTTGCTGTTTTCTTGGGGAAATTTGGATTGCGGATTATAAACTACTGGTCAGCAAGGCGCGTAGAATGTTGCCTCTACGGCAATACGATTTCTCAGTTCCGGCCTATTCGGGTCGGAATTGTCCCACATCGATTGAACTAAAAGCAATCGCTGAAAGCAAATACAACGGTCATTAACAGGCTGGCGGCAGCAGTGCTAACAGTTGGTCGGGAAGAGGAATTGACTTTTCGGCGGGAAAATTCACCCACACCACCTTGGCGCCGCCTTCGGCGTGCAGTTCGCCGACACTGCCGTCGGCGCCGAGCGCACGGATTTCGTGGGTCATCTGGAAGCTGGAGCGCCCCGGCGGACCGACCAGCGTGGTCACTTCGATCTCGCCCGGATATTTGAGCTGCTTGAGAAATGAGCAATGGGCATTGATGATGACCGGGCCCTGGCCGGATGGATCCGGGGCGCAGCCAATCTGCTCGAACCAGGCGATGCGGGCAGTTTCGAAATAGCGGAAGTACACCGTATTGTTGACGTGGCCCATCGCATCCATGTCGCCCCAGCGGATAGTCATGCGCATCGTATGGACCAGCTGGCCTCTCATTGGGCGGTCATGCCGTCGTCGGCGGTGATGATGGCGCCGTTGATGAAATGGCTTTCCTCGGCCGCCAGCAACAGCAGCAGGCCATCCAAGTCTTCCGGCTTGCCCGGACGCTTGCGCGGCAGCATGTCGATCAGCTTCTTGCCCTGGTCGGTGGCGAAATAGTCTTCATTGATTTCGGTGGAAATATAGCCGGGACAGATGGCGTTGACGTTGATGTTGTACTTGCCCCACTCCACCGCCATCGCCTTGGTCATGTGCACCACGCCGGCCTTGCTCATGCAATAGACGCCAATCTGGGGCAGCACGCGCAGCCCGGCCACCGAGGCGATATTGATGATGCGGTGCTGCTTTTTCGGGTCGCCCTTGGCGCGCGCGATCATGCGCTTGGCCGTCTGCTGGGCCACGAAAAAGGCGCCGCGCAAGTTAGTGTCCATCACATAGGCATAGTCTTCCGGCGTGACGTCCACCAGGCGCTGGGTGGTCGAGACGCCCGAATTGTTGACCAGGATGTCGATCGGTCCCGCTTCGGTCTCGGCGTGCGCGATGGCCGACTTGATGCTGGCCAGGTCGGTCACGTCGAGCGTCACCACATGCGCGGCGCCGCCCTCGGCCTCGATCTCGGCGCGCAGCTCCTTCAAGTGGTTGACCCGGCGCGAGGCCAGCACCACCTGGGCGCCGGCGCCGGCCAGTGCCTTGGCAAACCGTGCGCCGAGCCCGCTCGAGGCGCCGGTAATGAGGGCGATCTTTCCTTCGAAATTGACTTCTATGCCCATCTCGGCTCCTGTTTGCTGTGCTGGCGAAAACATAATGATGTCACAAAACGCGCCGATTAGATGGCGCCGCCTAATAATGCCCGTAAAATGGCGCCAAAGTTGCAATTCCCGGTAAAAACCCGCACACTCGTGCTTAAATTTTTCTTCCCATGATGAAACCATGACTGAGACTATCAATATCCTCGAACAATACGGCCCGCGCGAAGCGATGGAATACGACGTCGTCGTCGTCGGCGGCGGCCCAGCGGGCTTGTCGGCCGCCATCCGACTCAAACAGCTGGCTGCCGAAAAAGGCCAGGAAGTGTCGGTCGTGGTGCTGGAAAAAGGCGGCGAAATCGGCGCCCACGTCTTGTCGGGCGCAGTAATGGACCCGCGCGCGCTGACCGAACTTATTCCGAACTGGAAAGAGCTGGGCGCGCCGCTGAACACCGAAGTGACCGAAGACCGCTTCCTGCTGCTGACCGAGACCAAGTCCTACCAGGCACCCGGTTTCATGCTGCCCAAGTGCTTCGAGAATCATGGCAACTACGTCATTTCGCTCGGTAACGTCACGCGCTGGCTCGGCCAGCAGGCCGAAGCGCTGGGCGTCGAGATCTTCCCGGGCTTTCCTGCCGCGGAAATCCTGTACAACGACGACGGCTCGGTCAAGGGTGTCGCCACTGGCAACATGGGCGTGGACCGCGAAGGCGTGCCAACCGCCGCTTTCCAGCTGGGCATGGAACTGCACGCCAAGTACACGCTGTTCGCCGAAGGCTCGCGTGGCCACCTGGGCAAGCAGCTGATGACCAAATACGACCTGAACAAGGGCAAGGACCCGCAGTCGTACGGCATCGGCATCAAGGAACTGTGGGAAATCGACCCGTCCAAGCATAAGCCTGGCCTGGTGATCCACACCAGCGGCTGGCCGCTGCCGAACGACACCTACGGCGGCTCGTTCCTGTACCACGCTGAAAACAACCAGGTCGTGGTCGGCTATGTGGTCGGCCTGTCGTACCAGAATCCGTATTTGTCGCCGTACGAAGAATTCCAGCGCTACAAGACGCACCCGGCCATCCGCGGCTTCTTCGAAGGCGCCAAGCGCATTTCCTACGGCGCGCGCGCGATCACCGCCGGCGGCCTGCAGTCGCTGCCGAAACTGGTGTTCCCGGGCGGCGCGCTGATCGGCTGCGACGCTGGCTTCCTGAACATGAGCCGCATCAAGGGCAGCCACGCCGCCATCAAGACCGGCATGCTGGCCGCCGAAGCGGCGTTCACCGCGCTGGGCGAATCACGCCAGCACGACGAACTGACTGCCTACCCGCTCGCGTTCGAAGCGTCGTGGCTGCATGAAGAACTGCACGTGGCGCGCAACGTCAAGCCATGGCTGTCCAAGGGCCTGTACCTCGGCTCCATCATGACCGGCATCGACCAGCTGATCTTGCGCGGCAAGGCGCCGTGGACGCTGCACCGCGATTACGCCGACCATGAATGCCTGAAACCGGCCGCCGACTATTCGCCGATCGCCTATCCGAAGCCGGATGGCAAGCTGACCTTCGACCGCCTGTCGTCGGTGTTCATCTCGAACACCAACCATGCCGAAGACCAGCCTATCCACCTGACGCTCAAGAACGCGAGCGTGCCGGTGGGCGTCAACCTGGCCAGGTATGCCGGTCCTGAAGCGCGTTACTGCCCGGCCGGCGTGTATGAGTTCATCAAGACCGATGCGGGCGAAGACAAGCTGCAGATCAATGCGCAGAACTGCGTGCACTGCAAGACCTGCGACATCAAGGACCCGACCCAGAACATCGTGTGGGTGACGCCAGAAGGCGGCGGCGGGCCTAACTACCCGGGCATGTAACACCCCTTACGTCATCCTCGCGAACGCGGGGATCCATGCTGACTTAGCTCACTATGGGTCCCCGCCTGCGCGAGGACGACGGCATTTAATGGGGTAGACGAGGGATGGCCGCCACGGCCATCGCCTCCAGTTCGGCGGCCGCCATCGGCCGCGCAAAGATGTAACCCTGCGCATAGTCGCAGCCGGCATCGACCAGCAGCGCGCGCTGCACCTTGGTCTCGACTCCCTCCGCCACCACCTTCAGTCCCAGCTTGTGCGCCATCACGATGATGGCCTCGCACAGGGCCAGGTCGCCGTCGTCGTTTTCCAGCGTGGCGATGAAGGACTGGTCGATCTTGACGTAATCAATATCGAAGCGCTTCAGGTGCGACAACGAAGCGTAACCGGTGCCGAAGTCGTCCAGCGACACCTGCAAGCCCATGGCGCGGTACTGGCGCAGCCGTTCTACGACGTCAGCGGCGCCATCGAGCAGCACGCTCTCGGTGATTTCAATGACCATGCTGTGCGACGGCAGACCCAGTTCGGCCAGGCAGTCTATCCAGCTTTGATACAGCTCGGCGTCGCGCCGAAACTGCACCGGCGACTTGTTGACGCTGACCTGGAACGCCGGGTCGATCAGGCGCTGCCAGCGCTGTGCCTGGGCCGCCGCCTGGCGGAACACCCAGTCGCCGATCTCGACGATCAAGCCATTTGATTCGGCGAACGGGATGAATTCGGCCGGTCCCAGCAAGCCGCGGGTCGGATGGCGCCAGCGCAGCAGCGCTTCGGCCTTGTGCACCGCGCCCGTGTGCAGCGACACGATCGGCTGGTACAGGATCTCGAACTGCTGCGCCGCGATCGCCGCGCGCAGGTCGGCCGCCATGGTCTGGCGCGCCAGCGCCGCTTCCTGCAAGGCTGGCGTGTAGTAGCTGAAACGATTGCGCCCGCCGTTCTTGGACGCGTACATGGCCTGGTCGGCATGTTCTACCAGCGTTTGCATGTCGGTGGCGTCGGGCGGATAGAGCGCGATGCCGATGCTGGCCGACAGGAAGGCCTTTTCGCCATCGAGGTCAAACGGCAGCGCCAGCAACGACACCATGGTGCGCGCGATGCGCTCGACGCTGCCCACGTGATCGAGCCCGGCCAGGATGACGGTGAATTCATCGCCGCCCAGGCGCGCCAGCGTGTCGGTGCCGCGCACGCAGCTGGCGATGCGGCGGGTCGCCTCGACCAGCACCTGGTCGCCCATCGCATGGCCGTGGCGGTCGTTGATGGCCTTGAAGTGGTCCAGGTCGATGAACAGCAGCGCCAGGAAGGCGGCGTTGCGGTCGGCCTTGCGGATTTCGTTTTGCAACCGGTCCATGAACATGTGGCGGTTGGGCAGGCCAGTGAGCGCGTCGTAATTGGCCTGGTGCCAGATCAGTTCAGTGGACTGCTTGCTGCTGGTGATGTCGGTCACCAGCGCCAGCGCGCCGATGTAGTGGCCGGCGGCGTTGAAGATGGGATTGGTCGCCATCGTGGTCCAGACCGGCGCGCCGTTCAGATGCAAGAACTTGAATTCGTGGCGCTCGGCCACGCCTTCCTGGCGCCGCGCGATATTGCGCTCGAGCATGACGCGCCCTTCGTCGTCCATGAAATTGACCAGCGGCTGGCCCAGCATGTCTTCGATCCGGTAGCCCAGCATGTTGGCCATCTTGGGATTGACGAAGGTAGTGCAGGACATGCCGTCGATTTCCCAGATGCCCTCTTCGGCGCTGTGGACGATGCGCCGGAACCGTTCTTCGCTGCGTTCGAGCGCGGCCAGCTTGCCTTCGGCGTTTTCGACCACCATGCGGCAAGCCTGGCCGCCGCCGTCGGCCGAGGCCAGCAAGGTGACGTGGAATTGTTCGCCATTGCAGCGTCGCATCTCCAATCGGCACTGGCGCGGTTCGGCGCTATTGAGCGCGCGCCCGAGCAAGCGGTCGTAATCATGAAGGAAACCGGGCGCGATGAAGGCGCGGAAATGGTGCGCAGGGGCATGAGCGCGCTCGATGCCGAGCATGGCCGCGCCCACCAGGTTCGCTTGCAGGATCTGGCTGTCGAAGCCGACCAGGAAATAGCCGACCGGGGCCAGCAGGTACAGCTCGTTGTAGTACGCCTGCTCCTCTTCGTAGCGCAGGCGCTCGACGGACACGCCGCTGCTGTCAAGCACGGGCTGGCAGCCGGGCGGGGGCTCGGCAAACACGGTCGCACCGCGCTGCGCCAGCAAGCGGTCGCCGGCTCGCTTGCGGTGTTTGGTCGTTGGTGCCGGATCAAGGTCCTTGTCCATTTCACCTCGCACAGGGAACGTCGCTAGTTGTTCAAGCCTAGCAGCAGTTGGCCCGTGTGTCGAGCAGGCCACACAACGAATTAATGGTGGGCACGATTCAAGTGCCGTTCGGCGCGCCGCTGCAACGCTTCAAAGCCCAGGCTCATGCACCAGTAGATGGCGGCCGCGGCCAGATACAACGGCAAGGGGCGGAAAGTGGTCGCGATCACTTCCTTGGTCACCAGCATCAATTCAGCCATGGTGATCACCGACACCAGCGACGTGTCCTTGATCAGGCTGATCAAGGTATTGCCCATCGATGGCACCGCCACCCGCAGCGCCTGCGGCAACACGATATGGCGCAGCGCCTGCCCATACGACAAGCCCAGGCTGTAGCTGGCCCGCCATTGCCCCTGACCAATACTCTGAATGGCGCCGCGCAAGCTTTCGGACAAGTAGGCGCCGGAATTGAGCGACAGCGCCAGCACGCCGGCGGTAACGGGCGTAAATTCGATGCCAATGGTGGGCAAGCCGTAATAGATGACGAAAATTTGCACCAGCAGCGGCGTGCCGCGCATCACGCTGACATACAGGCTGGCTGGCCAGCGCAGCATGCGCCACGGCGACATGCGCAAAATGGCCGCCGGAAAGCCCAGCACCAGGCCGCCGACCATGGCGGCCACGGCAAACAACAGCGTGTTGAGCGCCCCTTCGAGCAGAATCGGCGCTGCCTCGCGCAGCAGCGTGAGCAACTCCATCGATTACGGCTGCGTTGGTGCGGCGCGGCTGACGTCGGTGCCGAACCACTTGACCGAGATGGCTTTCAGGCTGCCGTCGGCGCCGGCCTCTTGCAGCGCCTTGTCGAGTGCGGCCTTGAATTGCGGGCTACCCTTCTGGAACGCGATGCCGGTGCGCTCGATGGTGCCCACGCGTGCGCCGGCCTGGATCGGCAGCTGCGAATTTTTCAGCAAGTAAGCCACCATCAGGCTGTCGTTGAGGGCCGCGTCGACGCGCCCGAAGGCCAGGTCCTGCAGGTTTTCGGGCGCCGCCGGATAGCTCTTGACGATGATGCCGGGCACGGCGCGCGCTTGCTGTTCGAACACGCTGCCCTGCCCCACGCCGACCTTTTTGCCTTTCAGGTCGGCCAGGCTGGCATAGCGCGCGCTGTCGTTCTTGCGCACGATCAGTTGCGGGCTCGAGTAGGTGTACGGCAGCGAAAAGTCGAACGCCAGCTCGCGCTTGGGATTGATGCCGACCTGGCTGATAATGACGTCATAGCGGCCCGCTGCCAGTCCGGCCAGGATGGCGCTCCATTCGGTGCTGACGAATTCGGGTTTCAGGCCCAGCTTGGCCGCCACCAGTTTGGCGACGTCGACGTCGTAGCCGGCCAGCTGGCCCGTTTTCTGGTCCTTGAAATTAAATGGCGGGTAAGTGCCCTCCATCGCGATCTTCAGGCTGCCGCGCGATTTGGCCGTGGCCAGCAGGTCGGCCGCGCTAGCCGGCAACATCACAGCGCCAGCGATGGCGGCTAGTACAAGGCGGCGCAGGAACAATGTGGGCATGGGATCGCCATCGTTGTCGAAAAAGGCAGTTTAGCGCGAATACGGCTGATTCCGGCTGCGCACCCCAAAATTGTGTCCGCTGACCAAGGTTGTAAATGCCACCAGGCTGGACAGGCCAACGATCAGCTGCACCAGCTTGTCGTCAGGCAGGACCCATACGCGCGCTGGCGGCGCCGGGCTCTGGGTGGCGGCCATAATCAGCGGCGTGATCCATTCGGCGTCCTGGTCGACGTCAACGATGACGGCGTCGGCGCTAGTCTGCAGATAGAGATGGCCTCCCTCGGCCAGCGTGAAGCACACGCCGACCCCAGTCTCCTGGGGGCCAATATGCTCCTGCATGCTGCGGTTGTGCTCATCGATCCACGCTTCGACGTCTTGCGGGGTCTCCAGTGCGGTCCAGGGGACGGGCTTGAAGCGCGGCGGGGAATCTTGGTTCATCGTATCCTGAGGGTTGCATTACGGCGCACATGCTACGGCATTTTGCGCCAGTCGTACATGGCGAACCGGCACGCCTGCGGCAGGTCATAACTGATTTAAAAGGAGGACGCATCATGAATCACTTTCGTCCATTTGGCGCAGGCTATGTTTCGGAATTTGATATGTTTCTCAATAGCTACATGGCCGAGCACCCGGAGGTACTGAAAGATCAACAGCACGGCTGGGACATCTGGTGGGACGTCTTGGTCGACCTGGACGCCCTGGACAAGCAGCGCAGCGACACGGTTCCGGAAAAACCCTATCACTACGACTGACTTCTGTTAAAAAATTTATCTTGGTTTTAGTAAATTTATATTGTCTATGGCAAATTTTGTACTATCTTTTAACTGCGAGGTTCGCTTATCCGGTAAAGCCCAGTCAGATGTCGTATCGCAGCATTGACTGATAACCAGGTTCGATCCCTGGACCCCGCACCAGACACCTTCAAGGCGCCATCTTCACCGATGGCGCCTTTTTCACTTTTATCGCAATTTTTCACTAAAAATCAAAGAGTTGCTGTTGCCCGACACAACACTAGATGAACCGCAAATGCACACGCATGCGCACCGTTTGAGCGACTCAGTTCCCCAGAATTTACCCTATACTCCCCACACGTCTTTGTAAGGGAGCATGCCATGGCCTCCATTACTTCTCAGAAATCGGGCGGGTATCGAGCTCAAGTGTGTGTGGTGGGGGCCCTCCCGCCACGCGACTCCAAGACTTTTTCAACGCGAGGAGAAGCGAAAGCGTGGGCCGCTCAGCGCGAAACCGAGATGCGCAAAAATGCGAGCCAAGGCATCAACGCGGATCACACATTCTCAGAAGCCATCGATCGGTATGTCGAGCAGGTCTCCGTCCATAAGAAAGGCGCCCGTTGGGAGGCCATCAGACTAAATGCAATAGCAAACGAGGTAGTTAACGCCGCTCGACTTGGCGATCTCAAGCTATGCGCGGTTACCGCCAAATTGCTCGGCGAATGGCGTGACACGCGACTTAAAGTAGTTAAGAGTGCCACAGTCAATCGCGATTTCAGCTTGCTTTCGAATCTTTTTAGCGTAGCAAAGAAAGAATGGAAGTGGATTGCCGAAAGTCCCACTTCTGATGTCCGTCGTCCATTATGCGCCCCACCTCGGGAGCGCCGTGTTCATTCCCACGAAATTGACGCACTTTGCCAAGTACTAAACTTCAATGGCGAAATGGCCACGACCAAGCGACAAGCCGTCGCGATCGCCTTTTTGTTCGCGATTGAAACGGGGATGCGTGCCGGCGAAATCTGCGGCTTAACCTATGATGATGTTCAAGGCAACGTAGCCCACTTGCCCCGTACAAAGAATGGGACTAAGCGTGCAGTGCCGCTTTCGGAGCGTGCCAAACAACTGCTTGCGCTCTTGCCAAAAAACTCAACACTGTATTTTGGCCTCGCCTCAGCTTCGCTCGATGCTCTTTTCCGCAAAGCGAAGAAGGCGGCAATGATCAAGGATCTGACTTTCCATGACTCTCGCCACGAAGCCATCACCAGGCTGGCAAGGAAACTCGGAGTATTGGACCTGGCCAGGATGGTAGGCCATCGCGACTTGAGAATGTTGCAGGTGTACTACAACGAATCCGCCGAAGATATTGCCAAGAAATTGTGACGACTTCGATGTCGACGGTGTCCGTCAAATCTCCCTATGAGAACCAGGTCTAAATTCAGCCCTACCCACCTTCTTACCCCTACGCTTTAAAGTAAGCGGGAAATCCGTCCCCAGTTGCTGCCAGCATCGCAAAGCCAAGGGGACTTCGCGCCCGCCCTGCCTTTTAGTGCCAGCGCTACGACGACAATTCTGCTGGCGCTACGACAGCAGATCGGTTCAGATCCAGATTTGTCGCCCAACCTCAATCATGCAGACACGGAGTCAAGAGGTACAGACGGTGCTGGCTAGCCGCTTACGGCTCAGCGACTAACTCTATAGCGACGTGGAAGCCAACCATTTCTGCTAGAAAGAGGAGTGACCGTCCACGTCGGCGCCGACTTGCCTGGCCCAAACGCATCAACCATGCCTACGCCCACACCGCGCTCAAGCCGTTGTTGCCAATCTTGCGGCTTGGCGGAATGATCGGAACGAAGGTCGGAAACCTATTCCGAGGACTGCTTGGCTTGATTGCTGGACCGCCCCATCAACGTCCTGAAAAACTCTTGAAACTGCGAAACCCAGGCCCAAAACCACACAATGCCAGATTCAGAAGAATTGTTGAAATGGATTCACTCAGGTGGATTGGGTGCGCCTCACCTACGCTGGTGATTGCTTCACGAGGGGTTCGAATTTGTTGTTGAAATCGGCAAGAAAAGTCTTAACATCAAAGCTTTCAATCGAATACTTACCGATAACCTCAGGGACTTCCTTCAGCAATGCATTTAATACTATTCGTCGCCTCTCATCAAAAGATACATTAACAAAATCTGATAGATTCAACATTATATCCAAATAAATTTTCTTTTCTTTTTTTGAATATCGAATGCGACGCTCAAAAAGAAAAATCGGGTTCTGACAAATCAAATTAACAGCAACAGCAACCAAGCCAGAACCGTAGTTTCTTTCTTGAAACTCTCTAAAATATTCAGTTTTTGAAAGCCAAACAACAACTTGTCCGATTCCAGATTCCCATTCGGAATCACTCAAAATATTTAAACGCATATAAACCTATCTACCGATTTTATTTCCAGGCGGGAGGTGCCCATTTTGTTGAACATAGTTAAAGATTTTGGCATTTTCCAAAATCAACCTTTCGATACTCCCTCCAATGAACTCTCTGTCAAGAGAGACGCCACCTTCACCAATGCTTTCTAAGTACTTCGTTGAGTATCGCGTGAGGAAGTCTTTGGTTGTTCCAAATTTCGGCGAGCGGGGTCAGTTCCGGCAAATGGACAAAAGTCCATTTGCCGGAACTGAGGTACCCCGTGTTTCCGGGACGGTTTAATGGAGGACACGGAACTGTGCCTCCACCTGTTCGGGCGTTTGATAGTCCAATGACTGGTGCACGCGCAAGCGATTGTAGTACACCTCGATGTAATCGTTGATCACAGCCCTTGCTTCGTCACGGGTCGAGAAGAACCGGTCTTGCATTACTTCGTTCTTCAAGTTGGAGAAAAAGCTCTCAGCCACAGCATTGTCGTGGCAGTTTCCCTTGCGACTCATGCTTGGGCGAACACCGTGTTTAGCCAGCAACGCGCGATAGCAGGTGGCGCTGTATGCGCTTCCTTGATCGCTATGAAAGATGAGGCCGGTGGCAGGCTTTCGCTGCACGATCGCCATCTGCATCGCAGCTGCGGGCAGCCCCACGACCTGGATCGTATCGGTAGCCCACCCCACTACGCGACGTGCGTACAGATCCAACACGACTGCCAGATGAAGCCAGCCTTCCCGTGTGCGGATTGCAGTCATATCGCCCACCCAAACCCGATTGGGGGCGGCCACCTGGAAAGCGCGCTTCACCAGATCTGGTGACGGCGGCTGAGACCGGTCTTTCGCGGCCATCACACGGAATTTCCTCGTGCGGGTGGACTGGATACCCTCAAGCTTGCGCAGCCTGGCCACTCGGTGCTTTCCGCAGCGGATGCCCTGTGCGTTGAGCAAGCGCCACGTCTTCAACGAACCGGGTGTCCAACGATGCGTCGCAGCGATCCTGACGATATGCTGGCGTAGTGCCAGGTCAACTCGGCTGTGCATGCTCACCGGTTCTTTCTTGAACGCGTAGTAGCGCGCGCGGCTTATGGCCAGTTCGCGGCACATCAGGCTGACAGGGAATTCATTACGGTGCTGGTCGATGAATGCGTACTTCACTTCTTTAGGCGAGTTAAGTACGCATCGAACTTTTTTAGGACGGCAAGCTCCTGTTGTGCCGATGCCAATTCACGTCGCAAGCGAACAACCTCGGTGTCCTCACTGGCAGGCGGGCGGCCTGGTGCCCTTAGGCTCTTGCCCGCCTCAAGTGCATCGAGCGTATTGGCCCATTTGTAGAGCTGATTGCGTCGAATTCCTAGCTCAAGTGCCAACAACGTGGCATTGGTATCAATTTCGCGCAACCTCGCCACAGCCGTGCGCTTGAACTCATCGGAGAAGGTCGCACGCGGCGCCCGAGAGACGACCGCGGCCACTGGCTTGCTTTTCTGTTTGGGGGCTAACTGTTTGTTTTTCATAGAATTCCTTAAGGGACGTATTGTCCCCTATTTGAATGTCCATGAAACCCGGGCTACCTCAAACTGACCCCGCTGATTTCATGGCCCCCATTGTTCAAGATCCAGCCGCTGTGCGGCGGTCCACGCCATCGTTTTAGCCTAGCGGCGAGCGGGGTATGCCCTGCGGTTTTTTTTAGCCTTTCCAGGTCCGCTGCAACCCGGTATCGGCGTGAATCCAGCCGCCGCGCGGACCTTCACGGTAATAGAAGCCTACTCCGCCCTGCCGAAAACTGCGCACCAGCCCACCCAACACTTCTGCGTTCAGGTTGGGAATGCGGATATCGGCTGCCTTGCCCTCGATGTGCAGCGACTGGCGCGCGGCCGGCACGCCCTGCTCGATCAAGGCCCGGTTCGACTTGGCGGTGCGGTAGCCGGACAAAATCTCGAGCGGCTGGTCGATGCCGTAGCGGGCCACAAAGGCTTGCGTGCCCCACAGCGTTTCGAACAGCTTGGGGTCGATCGCCGCCACTTCCTTGCCGTTGACGTCGCGCATCAAGTGGCACAGCTCCTGGTAGGCGGCATCAATGATCTCGCCATCCTTCCAGTACAGCAGCGAGGCGCGTTCGCCGCTGGCGGGCCGGGTCACATGCAAGGTGCGCGGCTTGAGCCAGAATTCGAGGTCGAGCGCCTGGGCGTCGAAGATGTCGGGTGGCGGCGCCATGCCGGTGGCCGGCGCTTCAACCGCCTGGGCCAGGCGCACAGGTTTCGGCTTGGCATGCGCCAGCTTCGGCTTGGCGGCCGGCGCTTGGGCCGCGCGTGCACTGCTGCAACCGATCAGGGGAACGGCAATCGTGGCCAGCGTGGACCAGTGCATGCCGCGCTGCAGGAAATCTCTACGTGAAACCATGGGAATTTATTAATAGAACGAAGGCGCTACTATAGCGCACGCCGGGCTTATTGCGTGCTGCAGCCGCAGTAACGCCTGGACTGCGCGGCGCCATCGTTGGCGGCGGCGTTGAGCTTTTTCCAGAAGAAGTCGCATTCAACGCCGTAGCACGACTTTTCCTTGCCGGCCAGCACGTAGCCATTGCGCGCATAGAAGTCGCGCCCGCTGGCGGTGCTGTGCAGGCGCAGCACGCTGATGCCCCAGCGGCGCGCCTGAATCTCGGCGCATTCCAGCATGGCCTTGCCGATGCCGGCATGCTGGGCCTCGGGAACCAGATAGCACAGCGACAATTTGCCAGCCTGCGTCAGCAGCGTTATGCCGACCAGTTCGCCGTCGCGCAGCGCGACCAGCGTGAAATTGCTGGGTGAAGCGATCCAGCTGGCCACATTGTCGGGCGTCTTGTTGCCCAGCCAGCCCTGAAGGACCTCGGGTTGGCCACCATGGTCGGCGCCGCAGCATTCGGTGATCGAACGGCGCAGCACGCGGCAAGCGTCAGCCGCGTCATCTGGTCGTGCAATCCGAATTTCGATACCCATGTGCTGCTCACTCAACCATGACTGAAAAATAAAACTTATTACCGTTGTTCACGCTCTGTACGTGACTATACAACATCCGCGCAGCCACTGCCGCCGCACATATGCATGTGCGAATCGGCCTGACAACACAATGCTGCTTGCATTTTGGCAGCGGATTTTAGACCACCGTTAGCGATTCCCACAATAGCCACGCGGTTAGATAAGATGCAAAACAACAACACTTCCCGAACAAGAGTGCTGCTGAGCGCAGCGCGCTTCGTGTGTAACAAACGTAACAAGACAAAACAACTAAAATCTTGCAAACTCGAAAAACTTCTGCTTACTTGAAGTTATTTTCACGCTTTATCTTGCACTCGCGCCTGCCGATAGCGTGCACGCGATGGACAAGGACGCCTGATGATGATATCTTCATTATCAAGTAGTTGCCCTATAGCTATATATACCGTTCCGAGCCCGCGCGCAGCGCCGTCACCGGCGCCCCGACATTGAACGATTTGCAACACAGGATTTCCCCATGATCAAGAAACTCATTGCCACTATCACCATGTCGCTATCGGCGGCGGCGGCATTTGCCGTCCCGTTCGGCTCGCAATCGGTGCTGGTGATCGAAGACGGCACTGGCAAGGTACTGCTCGAGAAAAATGCCGACCAGGTCGTCCCGATCGCCTCGCTGACCAAGCTGATGACTGCGATGGTGGTGCTCGACGCTGGCCAGGACATGCACGAGATGATTGCCATCGAACAAGGCGACGTCGACATCATCAAGCACAGCACTTCGCGCGTGCCGGTGGGCGCACACATCACCCGCGCCGACGTGCTGCAACTGGCACTAATGTCGTCCGACAACCGCGCCGCCGCCTCGCTGGCGCGCACGTTTGAAGGCGGCCCGGTGGGCTTCAAGGCCGCGGTGCGAGCCAAGATCGCCGCGCTGGGCATGACCAACACCGTCATCGAAGAGCCGACCGGGCTCTCGCCCAACAACCGCTCGACCGCGCAAGACCTGATCAAGATGGCCATGGCCGCCTCGACCTATCCGCAAATTACTCGCATCACGACCGATTCGAGCGACTTCGTCAACATCAGCGGGCGCAACATCGAATACCGCAACACCAACCGCCTGGTGGGTGCCAAGGGCTGGGAAATCGGCTTGTCCAAGACCGGCTACACGGAAGAAGCGGGCAAGTGCCTGATCATGCGGATCACTTCGGCGGGCAAGAATGCCACCCTGGTGCTGCTTAACGCCAAGGCCAGTTCGGCACGCATTCTTGATGCGCTCAACATCCGGCGCTACCTGTCGGGCGAAGAAGCACCGGCGGCGCGCATGGCTTCACGCAGCCGCGCGCGCTCGCCAATGCTGGCCAGGACCAGCGCGCCCATCGTCAAGGCCAGCGTGCGCAGCCGGGTGAAAGCCCGTCCCGCCAGGCACCGCCGCCGCGCCTGACCTACAAAATTGCGCCACACCGGGGTCAGACCACTTTAG
>JAZJXM010000074.1:28202-45478 GCA_040390915.1 Pseudomonadota bacterium | reverse complement strand
TCTGACCCCGGTGTGGCGGTCTATTCAGCGATTTTGTCGCGCAGGCCGCTGGCGCGCTGGGTCCGCCTGCCAATCGCGTCGGCCAGCACGCTGCTGCCTGCCGTCACCAGCGTGAACTGCGCACTGGCGCGCGTGATGCCGGTGTAAATCAGTTCTCGCGCGATCATCGCGCCACCCTCGCTTGGCAACACCAGTACCGTGTGGCGGAACTCCGACCCCTGCGATTTGTGCACCGTCATCGCATACGCCGTGTCCACGTGCCGCAATCGCGTCGCCAGCACACTGCGCACTTGTTCGCCCTCCATGAAGTACACGCGCAACGATCCCGCCCGCGCCGGGTCGGCCAGCGTCAAGCCGATGTCGCCATTGAACACGCCCGTTCCATAGTCGTTACGGGTGATCATCACCGGACGCCCGATGTACCATTCACCGCGCCGCTTGATCAGCCCTGCCGCATCAAGCCGCACTTCAATTGCGTCATTGAGCCCGCCCACGCCCCACTCGCCTTCGCGCACCGCGCACAGGATGCGGAACGATTCAAATGCGGCCAGCACCGCGCGCACCCAGTCCAGGTGCTCGTCCGCTCCCGGCCCGGCGCATATCAGCCCCAGGTAGCTTGCATAGCCGTCCGCCGCCAGCTGCACCGCGTGATGCTGGTGCGCGTGCTCGATCCAGCGCAAGTCGCCGCCGGCGCGCAGCACCGCTTCGGCGCGCGCAGCGTCGCCGCCATTGACCGCCAGCGCCAGTTGTCCGATTGGCCCGCCGAAGCGCCTGCTTTGGCGCAGCATCACCGTCTGCTGCGCCAGCGCGCCAGCCACGCCGTGAAAGTCTACCGGGATAGCTTCGCCACTGGCGGCCAGCGCGTAGTCGACCGTGGCCGCCGTGTAGCCGCCCGCCTGCGCGTCGCGGCACAGGTCACCAAGCACCGCACCCGCCTCCACCGACGCCAGCTGGTCCTTGTCGCCCAGCAGGACCAGGACCGCGCCCTGCGGCAGCGCGTCCAGCAGCGACGCCATCATCTCCAAATGCACCATCGACGCTTCGTCGACGATCAACACGTCGATATCGAGCGGGTTGCCCTTGTTATGGGCAAACGCGCGCGTGTCGTGACGCGCGCCCAGCAAGCTATGCAAGGTGCGCGCCGCGCCCATGCGCGCCGTCAGTTCGCGCAGCGGCAGCGCGCCGCCAACTTTGTCGGCCAGTTCGGTCAGCGCCTTGTCGATCGATTGCTTCAGCCGCGCTGCGGCCTTGCCGGTTGGCGCCGCCAGTGCCACGCGCTGGCGCGCGGCATCCGGCGCCAGCGCGAACAGCAGGGCCAATAGCCGCGCCACGGTGTAGGTCTTTCCGGTTCCCGGTCCACCCGTGATGATCGCCACCGAACCGCGCAAGGCCACCGCACAGGCCAGCTTTTGCCAGTCGGGCGATTCGCCGCGCCGATCCGATGCGAACAGGATGTCGAGCCAGCTGCGCGCCAGGACCGTGTCGACGTCGCGCACGCTGCGTGCGCGCTCGCGGATCGCTTGCGCCACCAGCGTTTCGTCGCGCCAGTAGCGGCGCAGGTACAGCCGCTCGCCGTCCAGCACCAGCGGCTGGTCGAAATCGAGTTCGCCGACCAGCCACACCTGCTCGCAGGCGCCCAGCTGCGTGCTCCATCCCTTCGCGTTCTTGGGCAGCGCACCGATGGCGCCGGCCAGCTGCTGCCATTGTTCGTCGCGCCATCCAAGCAGCACGCACGGGTCGCCCGCCAGTTCGGCCAGCATCAGGCAGCTATGCCCGCGCCCTTCCAGTTCGGACAGCAGCACGCAGGCCAGCATCAGGGGCGCACTGTCGGTACCCAGCCCACCGATGAAGCGGGCGAAGGTGCCCGACAAACGGCGCAACTCGCCCGCCTCGGTCAGCGCCGCCACTTCCGTCCACAATGCGTCGGCGTTCATGCGGCCTCCTCGCCCAGCAGCCGGTCCAGGCCATCGAGCAGGCCCAGATCGGGCGCGATCAGGTAGCAGCCGCGCGTGGCCACGTTGGCGATCCCGCGCAGGAACAGGAAGATTGCGCCTCCGAGCTGCGCTTGCGGATCGTATGCATCACCGAGCCGGCTTCGCAGCAAGCGGTGCAGCGCCAGCATGTAGATGGCGCCCTGGATGTCGTAGCGGTGCGCTGCCATCGCGCTTGTCATGGCCCCCTGGCTGTAGGCGGCGTCACCGGCCCCGAGCGAATTTGATTTGTAGTCCAGCACCCAGTAGCGCCCTTCATGTTCGAATACCAGGTCGGCAAAGCCCTTGAGCATGCCGTGCAATTCGCGCTCGGGCAGCGCGGCGCGCGCGGCGCCGTCCAGCAATCGCGCGCTGCACAGCGAGTCCAGCTGCGCAGTGTTGAGGCGCTCGCTGGGGAACCAGAATTCCATTTCCGGCAGCAGCGTGACGATATCGGCCAGCGCGGCGCCCAAAGGCGGCAAACGCGTCAACGCCACGGTGCGCAGCCATGCGATGGCGTCGTCCTGCCGATGGCGCCAGCCAGCGCGCTCGCAACGATGCTCCAGCCGCTGCGCGAACTGTTCGTGTTCGGCGCCGGCGAAACCCTCCTGGGCCATCCACTCGAGTTGTTCGTGCAGGAAGTTACCCGGCACCGAGCCGCGCGGGAAGCGGTGCCACGGCGCGTCGTCGGCCCGCAGCGGGGCCGGCTTGCTGTCTTCTTCGAGCAGCGTTTCCTGTTGCGGGCGCATCACCACGGCCCCGGTCTGGCGCGTGAGCGACGTAAATGAGCCGACCGACCAGTTGCGCTCGAAACTGCCGTTAAAGCGCGCCGCATCGATCAACGGCGCCCGCGCTTCGCTGCGCGAGAGCATGGTCATGCCCTCGGGCGCGTTCAACGCGTGCAGTTCGATCGCTTCCACGCCGCCGCGCAGCGCTTCCCAGCGCTCCAGCATGTCGGCAGCGGCAATCGGCGCGTCGCCCGTCAGCAGGTAGCCCAGCGCCGATTCGTGCAGCTTGCTCACGCCGCTCTTGGCGCCGCCCAGCGCCGCCACGCCCAGCCACAAGAAGTGGCGCGCACGCGTCAGTGCCACGTACAGCAGGCGCAGGTCTTCTTCGATGCGTGCGCGGTCGACCGCGTTCAAGGCCTCGTCCGACAAGCCAAGGTCGATATGGTGTACGCCGTCGCGCCCGACAAATTCGAAAAAGCTGCGGTTGCGGCGGTCGGTCTTGCGCGCGGTGACGGCAAACGGCAGGTACACCAGCGGATACTCCAGGCCTTTCGACTTGTGCACCGTGATTACCTTGACCAGCTCGGTGTCGCTTTCCAGGCGCAGCACGCGCTCGTCGCCGCCCTCGCCCTGTCCGCTCACCTGTTCGGCGAACCAGCGGATCAGCGCCTGCTCGCCATCGAGCTGCGCGCTGGCCGATTGCAGCAGTTCGGCCAGGTGCAGCAAGTTGGTCAGGCGCCGTTCACCGCCGGCCTGGCGCAGCAGCGTCGATGGCAGCTGCAGCTCGTGGATGAAGCGGCGCAGCATCGCCAGCACGCCCTGGCGCTGCCACTGGATGTGCAGTGCCTTGAGCTGCTCGACCCGCTCTTCCCACGCCAGTTCGTCCGACGAGATGTGCGCCAGTTCGGCCAATGACAGACCGGCAGTGGCGGTCGCGAAGGCCGCGCGCGCCAGGCCGCCGTCGAGCGGATTGGCCACCGCGTGCAGCCAGCGCAGCACGTCGGCCGCTTCGTCGCTGTCGACTACCGAGTCCTTGTCGGACAAATACACGCTGGCGACGCGGCGCTGCTCGAGCGCGCGCCGGATCGCCCCCGCTTCGCGCCGGTTGCGCACCAGGATCGCGATATCGGCCGGGACCAGGCGCCGAAAGCGTGCGCCATCCTGGAACCCGACTGCAGGATCATTGAGCATGGCGACGATATGTTCGGCGCTGTGATGGGCGAAAAAGTCAAGGTACTCATCGGCCTTGAGGCTATCGAGTTCAGTGCAGCACACGGCCAGTGCCTGGTAAGGACCGGCCACGCCTACCAGCGTCTCGGACTTGCCCTTGGCCTGCACCGGATCGAACGGCAAGGGGTTCACTGCCCCCTTGCGAAAGCGGAACGCGCCGGCCGCAAAGCCGGGCCGTCCTTCGCTGCCTTCGGCATGCATGAACAGCTGGTTGACCGCGTCCACCAGGGCCTTGGTGGAGCGGTAGTTGGTGCCCAGCTGGTAGTGCCGCCCTTCGGTGGCGTGACGCGCGGCCAGGTAGCTGTGGATGTCGGCGCCGCGAAAGCCGTAGATCGACTGCTTCGGGTCGCCGATCAGGAACAGGCCCTGCGCCGGATCGTTGTCGGCCACCCGGTACAGCGCATTGAAGATCGCGTACTGGTCCGGCGACGTATCCTGGAATTCGTCCACCATCGCCACCGGGAACTGGCTGCTGATGCGCAGCCGCAGCGCTTCGCCGTTGGCGCCTTCGAGCGCGCTTTTCAGGCGTTCGAGCATGTCGGCGAACCCGAACTGGTGCTTGCGCAGCTTCAGTTCGGCCATGCGGCGCGCAATGCTGCTGGCGGCGTGGCGCTGCAGCGCATGCGCCACCGGGTCGATCGCTTTGAGCGCTTCCCATAGTTCGGTGGTGTACTCGAAGCAGGCCGGAATGGTGGCGCTATAGCCTTTGCTGCAGGCGTCGGTGATGCCGTCCGGCGTAAGGCGATGCCATGCGGTGTCGTTCATTTCCGGCATGTGCATGGCCTCATCCAGCGCCCATGCGCGCAGCGCTTCGAACCACTTGAGCAGCGAGTCGGGACGCAGCTTGGTGCCACTGAAGCACTTGGGCGCGATCTCGCGTTGGCCCGCGATCCATTGTTCCATCAGGTTGGCGCGCTCGAACCAGCCCTGTTTTAGCTGCGCAAGCTGGGCACGCTGTTCGCCGGCGACCCGCGCCACCAGCGCGGCCAGCGATTCGTCGGGGACGTGACCAAGGCTTGCCACGCGCCGCACCAGTTCGCGCGCGGCGCGCTTGAGCGCGTCGACGTTGGCCCAGCAGTCCAGTACCTGGGCCAGCGCGTCGGCGTCGAGTGGATACACATTCTGGCGCCAGTAGTCATGCGCGGCGTCTTCAAACAGTGCATGCTCGTCGCTGACCAGCTCTTCGTCGAACAGACTGCCGCTGTCGAAGGCGTGCTCGCGCAGCATGCGCTGGCACCAGGCGTCGATGGTGAAAATGGCCGCTTCGTCCATGGTTTCGGCGGCCATCACCAGCCGGTGCGCAGCCACCCGCCGTTCGCCTTCACTGGCGTAGGACGCTGCCAGTTGCGCCAGCAGGTCGTCGTCCAGCTTCAACTCGCCCCGAAAATAGGCGGCCGCTTCAATCAGGCGCTCGCGCACCCGGTTCGACAGTTCGCGCGTGGCGGCGCGGGTAAACGTCATCACCAGAATTTCCGACGGCGCCAGCGCGCGCGCAAAGCCGTTATCCCCGCCGTGCCCCAGCACCAGGCGCAGGTACAGCGCGGCGATGGTCCAGGTCTTGCCAGTGCCCGCGCTGGCCTCGATCAGGCGCGAGCCATGCAGCGGAAAGGCGATCGCGTTTAACAGTTCGCTCATGCTTCATCCTTGGCGATCTGGTCGATCGTGATCTGCTGGCCCAGCCACAGCGCCAGTGGTCCGTACAACGCTTCGGCGCTGGCGGCCCAGTCGCCGCCAGCCACCAGGCTGGCAAAGTCGGGCCACAGGCGCGCCAGGCACTGGTCTTCGCCTTCGCCCGAAATATCAAAGCCGCCGTCGTACGTGGTGCGCGGATCGCCCCCCTGCACCAGCGCCAGCGCCGTCTTGCAGGCAGCCGGCAATGGCTGGTCGAGGTTGCGCCGCCACAGCGCCACCAGCGCTGCCAGCTGCACTTTGGCGGTGGACGCGTCGAGCGGCGCCAGCGTCAGGATAGCGTCGCGCGCGACCAGGTAGCCGGTGACCGGCTGGCCGACCGCGGCGCTGGCCAGCTGGCGCAGCCACGGGGCGATCAACTTGTCGCCGCGCGCCGCGCCTTTTTTGTCGAGCACCTTGGACGAGATCTGCATCAGCCAGGCCGTCTCGCCGTCGCCGAAACGCAGCTTGTCGATCCAGTCTTCCAGTTCGATGCCGCCGTCAAACGCCAGGCTGACCGCCAGCTTGGGCGCGGCACGCTCGAAACGCGCCCCCAGCGCCAGCCAGGCGCTGCGCACCGGCACCAGCGCGTCGACCAGCTGGCGCTGCCACATCTGGCCCACCAGGCCGATCGGCAGCACGCCTTCCCTTGCCAGCCGCTCGGCGCGCAGGTCCAGCGTGGCGCGCACTTCGTCGATCGCTTCCGTTTCGCTGCTGTCGTCGAGCAGGCTGTCTTCGAGGAAGTAGCGGGCCAGCGCGTCCAGCGAAAACGGTTCCTCGTCGTCGCCCACGAGGTCGGGATCGGAAAACACGACGCCCAGACGGCGCCGGAAAAAATAGCGCGCCGGCTGGCGCAGGAAGCTGGCCAGTTCGCCCAGCTTGAAGCGGTAGTCCGCTTCCAGTTCGAACGGTGGCAACGCGCGCGCTTCGGCGCCGCTGTCGGCGCCATGCGCGGCGCGCCATTCGCCGGCGTAGGTGCGCAGCCCGCCCTGTTCGAAATAGCGGCGGCTAAATGGCTGCAGTGCGTGTTCGGTGGTCAGCGCGCCGATGTCCAGGTCCCAGCCAGCGCCCAGGTAGTCGCGCAGCTGCGCCACCAGCACCGATGCCGGCTGCTCGCTGTTGTCGCGCACGTTGCGCCCGACCCAGCTGATGTACAGCTTGTCGCGCGCGGCCAGCAATGCTTCGAGCATCAGGTAGCGGTCGTCGTCGCGCCGCGAACGGTCGCCCGGGCGCGCCATGCCGGACAACGCCAGCAGGTCGAAATCGGCCTGGCGCGCGCGGCGCGGAAAGTCGCCGTCGTTCATGCCCAGCAGGCAGACGGCGCGAAACGGCACCGCGCGCATCGGCATCAAGGTACAGAAGGTGACGCCGCCGGAGACGAACTGGTGGTTCAGGGTCGGCTCGTCGAGCGCGCCCAGCCAGGCTTCGCGCAGCACCGCCAGCGGCACCGCTTCGACGAAGCCGGCGCTGTCGCAGGTTTCAAGCCAGCCCTGCAAGGCTTCGTTCAGCTGACCCAGCGTCAGGCGGTCGTCTTCCATGCTGGCGTCGAAAAACGCGGCCAGCATGGCGCGCGCCTGCCCGCCCCAGTCGGCCGGGGTACGCGCCTGCGCCAGCCGCGCACGCCAGGCCAGCAGCGTTTCGATCAGCTGCGCCAGCGAGCCGGCCAGCGCGGCGTCCAGCCCGCCCACTTCGGCATACGGTTCGATCTGCTGGAAATTGGCGCCGGCGCCGCTGGCGTAACCGAGCAGCATGCGCCGCACGCCGAAGATCCAGGCATTCTGTTCGCCCGCCTGGCCCAGTCCCAGGCCGTCGCGATGTTCCTGGTCCAGGCCCCAGCGCACGCTTGCCCCTTCGATCCAGTGGCCCAGCGTAACCAGGTCGTCGCCTTCCAGGCCAAAGCGCGCCGCCAGCGCCGGCACGTCCAGCAGGTCGCGCACTTCGCTCTGGCGGCAGCGCTGCTGCGGCAATCGCAACAGCCATTCGAGCGCCACCAGCAGCGGGTTCACGCTGCGGTCCTTGACGTCGCCGATCTCGAACGGAATGAAACGCGGGTCGCTGCGCTTGTGCTGGTCGAATACGGCGTGGATCGCGGCCGAAAAAGTGTCTATGTCGGGCACCATGACCACCACGTCGCGCGGACGCAGGCCGGTCCCGGCGCCAAACCATGACAGCAGCTGGTCGTGCAGCACTTCGACTTCGCGCTGCACGCTGTGGGCGATGTGAAATTCGATCGAACGGTCGCCCGTCGCCAGCGGCAAGCGCGCATGCTCCTTGAGCGGCAGCAGGTCGCGCACCGCGCCCTGCACCTGCGCCAGCAGCGTGTCGCCTTCGCCTTCGCTGAAAAGGTCGATGCGCAACTGGCCATCGGCGTCCGGATTGGCGCTGTCGAATTCGTCGAGCATGCGGATGAAGTCGCGCCCTTGCCTGCCCCAGCTGGCCAGCAGCGGGTGGCTGTGCGCGTGCAGCTCTTCCAGTGGCACCGCTGCCAGGTCGATGCCCCCCTTGTGGCGCTGGCGCTTGTGGGCCGCGCGCAGCAGTTCGCGCCCGTCGATGATGTCGCCCCAGTAGAACTGGCAGGGATTGGGTACCGCCAGCAGCACCTGGGTGTGGCGCGCCAGCGCGGCCACCGCTTGCAAGGTCTGATACGGCAGCGTCGACATGCCGAACAACACCACCCGGCGCGGCAATCGCCCGGCCGGCGCCGCATACGCGCTTTCGTCGACGAACTGTTGGTGGATGGTGGCGCGCCCGGAATCGCGCTGCTGCGCCGGCAGGCTGTCGTTGACGGCGCGCCAGAGCTGCGCCTGCCAGCGCTGGTCGGGCGACAGCGGCACCACCTGGCCGCGCGCGTCGCGCAGCACGTCGCGCCCGTGTGACCAGTCGGCCAGCCAGTCGGCCCGGTATACCTGGTATTGGTCGAACAAATCTGCCAGCCGTTCGGCCAGCTGCAGGCGCCGTTCCGGGTCGCCGTCGCCCAGGAAGTGGCGCAGCGGCGCAAATACCGGGTCGGCCAGCAGCGCCGGCAGCAAGCGCATCAAGCGCCACGTCAGCGGTCCCTTGTCGTAGGGCGCGTGGTTCGGCACCCGGTCGCGGCCCAGCATGCCGCGGTAGGCTTCCCACAGAAAGCGCGCCGGCAGTGCGACCCGGGTAGCCGCGCACACCCCCAATTCATCGGCCAGCGCGATCTTGAGCCATTCGGCCACGCCGTTTGACTGCACCAGGATGGTTTCCTGCTCCAGCGCCCCGAGCGGATGGCTGCGCAGCCACCCGAATACGGCCGCGCGCAGTTGTTCCAGCTGGTTGCCGTGCAGGATCAGCAGTCCGGGTGTAACTAAAGATGGCATGGGGCTCCGAAGGTGGGCGCGCGGGCGCAGCGCCACAGCATACTATTTCTGGGCCCGGTGCGGTAGTGCGTCACTCCTGCACCACGGCGATGCGCCGTTCAATATGCTCGCCCAGTTGCACCAGCAGTTCGGCCATGCGCGCGGCCAGCACGCCGGCATCGGCCGGCGCAGCTTCCCCGTCCAGCATCTCGAGCGCGTCGCACAAGGCGGCGAAACTGGTGGCCCCGACCGCCTTGGCCGATGATTTGAGGCGGTGTCCCAGTTCGGACACGCGCTTGTGGTCGGCGCGCGCCACCGCGTCGTTGATCTCGCCCATCGCCTGCTGCGCCGATTCGAGGAACAGCAGTGCGTATTTGCGCATCTTGGCCGGATTGCCGCCAAACGTCATCGCCAGCGCCTCTTCGTCGATCAGCGCCGACGATGGCGCCAGCGGCAGCGGCGGCGGCCTCGTCGGCGCCGGCGCCACGCGCCGTCCACCGCGCACCGGGCGCGCCCGCAGCCACCTGGCCACCACCTCGAACAGCAGATTGGGCGCTATCGGCTTGGTGACAAATTCGTCCATGCCGGCCGCCAGGCAGCGCGCCTGGTCGTCCTTGCCGGCATTGGCGGTCATGGCGATCACCACCGCGCTGCACAGGCGCGGATCGGCGCGAATCAAACGGGTGGCCTCGAAGCCGTCCATCACCGGCATCTGCACGTCCATCAGCACGATGTCGAAACGGTGCTTGAGCATCAGGTCGATCGCTTCCTTGCCGTTGTTGGCCACCACCACCGTGGCCTGCACGTGTTCCAGCAGTTCCTGGCCCACCTGCTGGCTAAAGACATTGTCCTCGACCAGCAGGATGTAGGCGCCATTGAGGCTTTCCAGCACATCGGGCTGGACCTGCTCCGGTTCGGCCGGCAGGAAGTTGAGCGCCTTGCCCAGGCGCGCCGTGAACCAGAACGTGCTGCCCTTGCCGCGCGCGCTTTCGACCCCGACCGTGCCGCCCATCAGTTCGGACAGCTGCTTGCTGATCACCAGCCCCAGCCCGGTACCGCCGTACTTGCGCGTGGTCGACGGGTCGGCCTGGTGGAACGATTTGAACAAGTCGCCCACTTCGGCCTCGCTCATGCCGATGCCGTTGTCCTGCACTTCGAAGCGCACCACCACCGCGTTGCCGTTGTCGTCGAGCTGGCGCGCGCGCACTTCGATCACGCCATTCTCGGAAAACTTGATGGCGTTGCTGGTGAAATTGAGCAGCACCTGTTCCAGCCGCAGCGGATCACCGCGCAGCTGCTGCGGCAGGGTGCGTTCGACGTGGAAGGCCAGGATCAGCCCTTTGCCGGCGGCCGCGTCGCCCAGCTGGCTGGCGATGTTTTGCATCAGCGCGTCAAGCCCGAAGTCGAGCACCTCCAGGTCAAGCTTGCCGGCTTCGATCTTGGAAAAATCGAGGATGTCGTTGATGATGCCGAGCAGGTGCTGGCTCGAGTGATAGATCTTTTCCAGATAATCGCGCTGCTTCGGGTCCTGCACCGACTTGAGCGCCAGGTGCGACATGCCGATGATGCTGTTCATCGGCGTGCGGATTTCATGGCTCATGTTGGACAGGAAGTTGCTCTTGGCGTGGTTGGCGGCGTCGGCGTCGGCCTTGAGCTGGTGCAGTTCGGTGACGTCGGTGGCCAGCCCGATCACGGCGGAGACTTCGCCGTGCAGCAGGATCGGCACCTTGACTGTCCACAGCTGGCGCACGTCGCCGTCACGCTGGGTGAACTCCACCACCTGGCCGGGCTGGCGATCGGCTCCGGTAAACAGCTGGCGGTCCTGCTCCCAATAGGCGTTGGCAGTGGCGGCCGGCATCAGGTCGCGATCGCGCTTGCCGATGATATCCTCGGCCGGCAAGCCCATCGCCTCGGCGGTCCTGGCATTGACATAGATGTAGCGCCGCTCGCGGTCTTTCATGTAGACGTGGGCGTCGACGCTGTTGAGGACCGAATCGAGCAGCACGCGCTGCTCGATGGCATTGCGCCGCGAACGCGCCTGGGCGATCAGGAACGCATAGATCAGCAGCGTGCCGGCGCACCCGGTGGCCATGGCAAGCGTGGGAAAATAGCGGTCGAAACCGGTCAGCAGGTCGGCCTTGCGCACCCGGAAGCGCGCTTTCCACAAGCTGCCGTTGAAGTCGACCGGCAGCACGCTTTCGAACGAGTCGGCGGCGTCGATGGCGCGCGCCAGGCCGCGATGGTCGTCAAACAGCAGCCGGTCGTCAGGCTGGATCGCCAGCATGCGCTTTTCCGGGTCGGCCGCGACGTCGGCGTAGAGCGCCAGTTCCATGGCCGGCAGCGCCATTTCCTCGAGCGCGCCCTGCACCAGCGTGGCCACCCCGAAGCCGACGCCGACCGAGCCGAGGTAGGCGCTGCGGCGCTGCTCGACGCTGCCGTGCGCTTGACCGGTGCGGTACACCGGAAAACGCATCCCCAGCCCAACGTGCGGCTTGGGGCGGCTGAGCATGACGGGCAATCCCGAGGACGACATCTGGCCGCTGTCGCGCGCGTTCGCCATGGCGCGCGCGCGCGCCGGATCGGCCGTGATGTCGACCCCCAGTTTGTCGCGCAGCGGCGCCATCGGCTCGACGTAATTGAGCACGTTGTATTCGGCGCGTCGTCCGGGCGGGCGGATGTCAAAGCCGGGAAAGCCGTTCGGATCGGTGCTGCGGTCGGCCCGCACCTCGGCCACGAAGCGCTCGCGCTCGGCGTCGAGCACATAGCTGGCAAAGGTGATGCCCTCGATCGCCGGAAAATTCTTGCGCACTTCGAGTGCACTGACGTAACGCTGGAACTCGAGCCGGGTGGGCGGCTGGGCGCCGCTGTGAAATAACGCCACCAGGCCGCGCAGCACGCCGGTGTAGGAATCGATGCTCGCGCCCAGGCTGGACTGGGCGCTGCGGGCGACCGCGTCGAAGCGCTGGCGCGCGTCGTCGTTGACCACCTTGGCCGCACCCACGTACAGCGACGCACCGACCAGCAATGACAGCAGCAGGCCGGCGCCGGGCACGAGCAAACGCGTCCAGTTGGGACCGACTTTGCCGGTGTTGTGCATCGCGCGTCGTAAGGCTTGCCTCATTGGGTGTCCAGGTCGACGGCGCCGGGGCGCCACCGTGCCAGATTACTTGGGGCGCAGCGAAGATGCAATTGATAAATCCTGATGTGCGCCCGGCTAGCCGTAAATCGGCGCCCACGGCGGCGCGGGGGCCTGACCATGCTCAAGGAGGCGCCTGCATAGGCGAACTGGCAACTTTGCCAGTTCGCCTGCCAAGCTAGGACGCCAGGCGCGTCTCGAACATGACGGCGTGGGTCGCTTCGACGTCAATATACAGCGCCACCGCCTTTTCCACCCCGATCTGGAGCGGCTCGCCAAAGCGCTGGGTGACCACCCCGGCGCGGCGCAGCAGGCGTTCGATGGCGGTGGTCGTCACCGTCACGTAGCGCGCGATGCCGACATGGTGGCCATGGCTGATGATTTCGGCGATCGACTCCATGGTGATGTCGGAAAAGCCGAAATGGCCATCGCCTTCGGTTTCTATCGCAAACCGGGACAGCTCCCAGGTATGGACGTCGCTGGGGGCCTGGGCGCCGTGCAGCAGCTGGGCAAACGAGTCCTTGAGCATGTACGGCCCTTCGGTCGGCAGCAGGCGCCAGCAGCCGCGCAGCGCGCCGCCGCCCGGCTCGCGGATCATCATGTACAGCGGATCGAGCGCATCGTAGCCGTCGATCTCCATGCCGCTCATGATCGGCACTTCCCAGCCCAGCCGGTCCTTGAAGACCTTGGCCCGCAGTGTATGCATTTCCCATAAATCACGCGACTTGAAGTCGCGCCGTGCAGCGATTCGAATGTGCAGCGCCATCTGGAACCTCGCTTAAGTAAGTTATGCAGCCCGCATGGAGAATCATGCAAAAAGGGTGTCAACATAACTAGCAGAGTTGCTAGGTGGCCGCGCCAGGGCCGCGGTGGAATACTGGGCTTTTGTTTGAGAGAGAACGGTATGGCTCAAGACGACGAATTCACGCTCCAGGCACAGAGCACGGCCGACAACGGCGCGCTGGCGCACGCACCGGCTGCCATCATGGCCAATACACCTCATGGAGAGCTCAAGAAATTCAGGATCAGCAAGCGCGAAAGCCAGGAAAAGTTCTGGGGCCGCTTCGGCGTCACCCAATCGTCCGGCAGCCGCTTCGAAACCGGGCTGGGCATTCCGCCGCCGGTGGCCATCCTGGTCAAGTTGTACGTCAAGGGCCGCCTCAGCGATGGGGATCTTCCGGGGTAAGAATGCCCAGGCTGATCGCCTTGACCAGCGCCTGCTGCCGGGTGTTGACGTTGAACTTTTGCCGGATGTTGGCAATGTGAAAGTTCACCGTTGCCTCGGAGCAGGCCGTAATCTTGGAAATTTCCCAAGAAGACTTGCCCACCATTACCCATTGCAACACCTCCAGTTCGCGCTTGGTCAGGCGCGGCGCCGGCTCGGCGCCCGTGCGCGCGTTGATGAAGCGCAGCGACGACTCGAACGCGTAATCGCGGATGAGCGAGAGCGACGGCATCAGCATGCCTATCGTGTCTTCCATCTCGCCGCCCGGGCGCACGTCCGACGCGAAGCTGATCACCCCGAATTCCCCGCTCGGCCCATGGATGGGAAATGTGATGCCCGAACGGATGCCATGGCCGCTCGCCTCTTCATAGAGCGCTTGCTGGGCGGGCGTGCGGAAGGTGTCGGGCTCCCACACGATGGGCAGCGAACTGCTCAGGCAGTGGCTGACGGTGGGGTCGACATAATGGAGTTTGTCGGCGTCGTAGCGTTCGCGCCAGGCGCTCGAGTAGTTGCTGTGCAAGAAGGCACTTTCCAGCCTGGCGTGCTTCGAACCGACCGCGCCGTACAGCACCTGGTCAAACCCCTGGCTGTGCGCCAGCCCAAACAAGGCATCTTGCCAGCTGTTTTCGCAATCGCTCTTCAGGAGCGCCATCAGCTGCCCTAGTTCCACCATCCAGCCATCCTTTTAAGCTTATTTTTCATCACAGCAAGTGCTGTATTGACACTAGATCGTATTGGCTATCTTACAAAAACTCAAATAATAAACACAAATAGTTACAGAGAAATTTAACCACATAGTTAAGCCAAAGCGAGAAACCGAATGTATTTACCTATGGAAAACATTTCTGATCGAAGATCAAGATTGCCAAAAAATCAGCGTTGCGTGATCACAACGGAACCTGCACGCATCGATTTGTGCGTCACGGAAAGGTTGTTTCCGGTAGGCTTGCACCACGATCACAATGACCCTGTGCCTCGCCGTGCAAACTCCGAAAGTCCTGCTCGTTAATGACGACGCCGCCAGCCTGATTGCGCTCGAGAGCCTGCTCTTGGGTGCGGCGCGCGAACAACAGTACGCGCTGTATACGGCCAGCTGCGGCCACGACGCCTTGCGCCAGGTGCTCAAGCACGACTTTGCGGTGATCTTGCTGGACGTGAACATGCCCGGCATGGACGGCTTCGAGACCGCTGCCGCGGTCCACTCGCACCCGCGCTCGTCGAGCGTGCCCATCATCTTCATCACGGCCCACTACGCCGACGAGATGCACCGCCTGGAAGGCTATCAGCAAGGCGCGGCCGACTATCTGTTTACCCCGATTATTCCGCAGGTGCTGCAGACCAAGGTGGGCATCTTCGTCGAGCTGACCAAGAAAAATCTCGAACTGCAAGCCAAGACCGAACAGCTGGCGCGCCTGAACCAGGACTTGCGGGTGCAGCGCCTGGCCGACCTGCAGCGCATCAACGCCGAGCTGGAACAGGAAGTGGCCGAGCGCAAAGCGGCCGAGGAGCGCGCCCACGCGCTGTCGATCCGCGATCCGCTGACGGCGCTGGTGAACCGCCGTTCGCTGATCGGGCAGCTCGAACATGCGGTCGCCTCGGCTGACCGCCAGCGCAGCGAATTTGCCCTGCTGTTTCTCGACCTTGACCGCTTCAAGGCCATCAACGACACGCTCGGCCATGAAGTGGGCGACGAGCTGCTGCGCCAGGTCGCGGCGCGCCTGCTGGCCGCGGTGCGCGTGTCGGACCTGGTGGCGCGCCTGGGCGGCGACGAATTCGTGGTGCTGCTCGAAGGCCCCGGCGCGGCCGCCAATGCGGCGCGCGTGGCGCGCAAGATCCAGCTGGCGCACCAGCGACCGTTCGACATCAACGGCCACCGCGTCACCACGTCGACCAGCATCGGCATCGGCCTGTACCCGCAGGACGCGGCGCATGCCGCCCAGCTGATGAAAAACGCCGACACCGCGATGTACCACGCCAAGCAGAACCAGCGCGGCAGCATCGAGTTTTTCCGCGAAGAGCTCAATACGCGCGAAAACACGCGCGCGCAGTGGGTCGCCGAACTGCAGCAGGCGCTGGCCATGCAGCAGTTCGAGCTGTTCTTCAAGCCCAGGGCGGTGGTGCCCGAACGCACGCTGTGCGGCATTGAAGCGCTGCTGTACTGGCGCCATCCGCGCCACGGCCTGATCGCCGCCAGCGAATTCCTGCCTGGCGTAGGCGACCGCCCGCTGCTCGAGCAAATCAGTGACTGGACCATCGGCGCGGCTTGCGCCACCACCGCCGGCTGGCGCGCAATGGGCCTGGAACTGGGCGTATCGGTCGACCTGGCGCTGCTGCAGATCACGCCCGAACTGCCAGCGCGCGTGCTGGGCCATCTGGAACACTGCCAGCTGCCGCCTGGCTGGCTCGAACTGGACATCCCCGAACATCTGCTGGTCGGCGACCCGGCGGTCGAGCCGGTGCTGCGCGCGCTCAAGCAGTCCGGCGTGCGCCTGGCGATCGACGATTTCGGCAGCGCCGGGGCCTCGCTGGCCACGCTGGCCACGCTGCCGCTGGACGTGCTCAAGATCGCGCCCAGCTTCGTGCAGGCGCTTGGCGTCGATGGCGGCACCGACATGGTGGCCGCCATCATCCACCTGGGGCGCGCGCTGGGCATGCAGGTGCTGGCCAAGGGCGTGCAGCACGAGCAGCAGCTGACGCTTTTGCGTTCGCTCGGCTGCGACCAGTACCAGGGCGCGTTATTCAGTACCCACCTGCCGGCGGGCGCCATGCTGGCGCAGCTCAAGGCAGACAGCATGACCATCAAGGGCCGGGCCAAGCCTGCCACCACGTCAAAAACCAGAGGATCGCGTCGATGAACAACATGACAGAAATTGCCGATGAATTGGACGCCAAGCTGCTGCTGGCAACCTTGATGGCCCTGAAAAAAGGCGACTTCACGGCCCGCATGCCGTCCGACCTGACCGGCATCTCCGGAAAAATTGCCGACACGCTCAACGACATCATCGAGACCAAGGAGAAAATGGTCAAGGCGGTCACCGATGTGTCGCGCGTGGTGGGGCGCGAAGGCCGTTTGACGCAGCGCGCCTCGGTGCCCAATGTGGTGGGCGGCTGGGCCACCATCATCAGTTCGGTCAATACCCTGATCGACGACCTGGTGCGCCCGACCACGGAAATGGCGCGCGTGATTGGCGCCGTGGCCAAGGGCGACCTGTCGCAGACCATGGCACTGGAAGTGGACGGCCATCCGCTCAAGGGCCAGTACCTGCGCGCGGCCACGACCGCCAACACGATGGTCGAACAGCTCTCGTCGTTCTCGTCGGAAGTGACGCGGGTGGCGCGCGAGGTCGGCACCGAAGGAAAGCTGGGTGGCCAGGCCCAGGTGAAAGGCGTGGCCGGCACCTGGAAGGACTTGACCGACTCGGTCAACTCGATGGCCGGCAACCTGACCTCGCAGGTGCGCAACATCGCCGAAGTGACCACCGCGGTGGCCAATGGCGACTTGTCCAAGAAGATCACGGTCGACGTGCGCGGCGAGATCTTGCAGCTCAAGGACACCATCAACGTCATGGTCGATCAGCTGCGTTCATTCGCTTCCGAAGTGACGCGGGTGGCGCGCGAGGTCGGCACCGAAGGAAAACTGGGCGGCCAGGCCTACGTGCCGGGGGTGGGCGGCACCTGGAAGGACTTGACCGATAACGTCAACTTCATGGCCTCGAATCTCACCGGCCAGGTGCGCAACATCGCGGCGGTGACGACCGCGGTGGCCAACGGCGACTTGTCGAAAAAGATCACGGTGGACGTCAAGGGCGAGATCCTGGAACTGAAGAACACGATTAACGTCATGGTGGACCAGTTATCCTCGTTCGCCTCCGAAGTGACGCGGGTGGCGCGCGAGGTCGGCACCGAAGGAAAGCTGGGCGGCCAGGCGCAAGTGAAAGGCGTGGCCGGCACCTGGAAGGACTTGACCGATTCGGTCAATTCGATGGCAGGCAACCT
>JAZJXM010000074.1:0-28102 GCA_040390915.1 Pseudomonadota bacterium | reverse complement strand
GACCGGCCAGGTGCGCAACATCGCCGACGTGACCACCGCGGTGGCCAACGGCGACTTGTCCAAGAAGATCACGGTCGACGTCAAGGGTGAAATCCTGGAGCTGAAAAACACCATCAACGTGATGGTCGACCAACTGAACTCGTTCGCTTCCGAAGTGACGCGGGTGGCGCGCGAAGTGGGCACCGAAGGCAAATTGGGCGGCCAGGCCAACGTGCCCGGCGTGGCCGGCACCTGGAAGGACTTGACCGACGGCGTGAACTCGATGGCCGGCAACCTGACCGGCCAGGTGCGCAACATCGCCGACGTGACCACCGCGGTGGCCAACGGCGACCTGTCCAAGAAGATCACGGTTGACGTCAAGGGCGAGATCCTGGAACTGAAAAACACCATCAACGTGATGGTCGACCAATTGTCTTCGTTCGCCTCGGAAGTAACGCGCGTGGCGCGCGAGGTCGGCACCGAGGGCAAATTGGGCGGCCAGGCCTATGTGCCGGGTGTAGGCGGCACCTGGAAAGACTTGACCGATAACGTCAACTTCATGGCGTCCAACTTGACCGGCCAGGTGCGTAACATTGCGGCGGTGACGACCGCCGTGGCGCGCGGCGACTTGTCGAAAAAGATCACGGTCGACGTCAAGGGCGAGATCCTGGAACTGAAAGACACCATCAACGTGATGGTGGACCAATTGTCCTCGTTCGCCTCCGAAGTGACGCGCGTGGCGCGCGAGGTCGGCACCGAAGGCAAGCTGGGTGGCCAGGCCAACGTGTCCGGCGTGGCCGGTACCTGGAAGGACTTGACCGAAAACGTCAACCAGCTGGCGGCCAACCTGACCAACCAGGTGCGCGCGATTGCCGAAGTGGCGACGGCGGTGACGCGCGGCGACTTGTCGCGCTCGATCCAGGTCGAAGCGCGCGGCGAGGTGTCCTACCTGAAGGACAATATCAACGAGATGATCCGCAACCTGAAGGAGACGACGCAGAAGAATGCGCAGCAGGACTGGCTCAAGACCAACCTGGCGCGCTTTACGCGGCTGCTGCAGGGACAGCGCGACTTGCAGGCGGTGACCAAACTGATCCTGTCGGAGCTGGCGCCCCTGGTGTCGGCCCACCACGGCGTGTTCTACATGATGGACTCGCAGGAGATGGACGCGCGCCTGCGCATGATCGCCAGCTACGGCTACCGTTCCAGCCGCAAGCTGGCCACCTCGTTCCTGCCGGGCGAAGGCCTGGTCGGCCAGTGCGCGATCGAGAAAACCCGGATCTGGCTGACCGACGTGCCGCGCGATTACATCGTCGTCTCGTCCGGCCTGGGCGCGGCGCCGCCGACCAATATCGTGGTGTTGCCGATCCTGTTCGAGCAGCAGGTCAAGGCGGTGATCGAGATCGCCTCGCTGGACCGTTTCACCGAGACCCACTTGTCGTTCCTGGACCAGCTGATGGAATCGATCGGCGTGGTGCTCAACACGATCGAAGCGAACAGCCGCACCGAGTCGCTGCTGACCCAGTCGCAGTCGCTGGCGCAAGAGCTGCAACAAACCAACCAGGAGCTGGCCGAAAAGGCGCGCCTGCTGTCCGAGCAGAACATCGAGGTCGAACGCAAGAACCGCGAGGTCGAGCAGGCCAAGCTGGCGCTGGAAGAAAAGGCGACCCAGCTGGCGCTTTCGTCCAAGTACAAGTCCGAGTTCCTGGCCAATATGTCGCACGAGCTGCGCACCCCACTCAATAGCTTGCTGATACTGGCGCAGCAGCTGTCCGACAACCCCGAAGGCAACCTGTCGGGCAAACAGGTGGAGTTCGCAAAAACCATCCACGGCTCCGGCTCCGACCTGCTCACGCTGATCAACGACATTCTCGACCTGTCCAAGATCGAGTCCGGCACCGTCACGCTGGACGTGTCCGAGTACCGCTTCCAGAACCTGCGCAACTACGTCGACCGCACCTTCCGCCACATGGCCGAGGCCAAGCACCTGGGCTTTACGGTGGAACTGGCCGACGCCCTGCCGACGGCCGTGATGACCGACACCACGCGCTTGCAGCAGGTGCTCAAAAACCTGCTGTCGAACGCGTTCAAGTTCACCAGCCATGGCCAGGTGGCGCTGGAAATCTCGCTGGTCACCAGCGGCTGGACGTCCGACCATCCAAACCTGGTGCACGCCGACGCGGTGCTGGCGTTCTCGGTCAAGGATACCGGGGTCGGCATCGCCTCCGACAAGCTGCAGCTGATCTTCGAAGCGTTCCAGCAGGCCGACGGCTCGACCGCCCGCAAATACGGCGGCACCGGCCTTGGCCTGTCGATTTCGCGCGAACTGGCGCGCCTGCTGGGAGGCGAGATCCGGGTCGAATCGGTGGTCAATGCCGGCTCCACCTTTACCCTGTTCCTGCCGTATAACCGGGCCGGCTTCATCAACTACGACCAGGCCCGCCAAACCCAGCCGGCGCGCATGGCGCCGCCGCCGGCCCAGGTAATCTACACCAGCGCACCCCAGTACAGCAGCGAAGCGGCGGTGATCGAAGCCGATCCCGGCCAGCAGCAGGTGCTTCAATATTCGTCGGTGCTCGACGACCGCGGCCTGATCGCACCGGGCGATCCGTCGGTGCTGGTGATCGAGGACGACGAGCGCTTTGCGCTTGAAGTAGTCGAGTACGCGCGCGAAAAGAATTTCAAGGCGATCGTCACCAACAAGGGCGATTCGGCGCTGTCGCTGGCGCGCGACTACCTGCCCTCGGCGATCATCCTCGACCTCGACTTGCCCGACATCGACGGCTTCACGGTGCTCGACCGCCTCAAGCGCGACCCGAGCACGCGCCATATTCCGGTGCATGTGATGTCCAACCTGCGCGAACGCGAACGGGCGCTGCGCCAGGGCGCGATTTCGTACATCAACAAGCCAGTCGCACGCGAAACGCTGCAGGAAGAATTCAACCGCATCCAGAAGTTCCTGTTGGGTGGCAAGCGCAGCCTGCTCGTGGTCGACGACGAAAAGATGCAGCGCGATTCGATCGTGGCACTGATCGGCGACGCCGACCTGCGCATCGTCGCCGTCGAAAATGGCCAGGCCGCGTTGGCCGCGCTCAAAGCCTCGCATTTCGACTGCATGGTGCTGGACTTGACGCTGCCCGACATCAGCGGCTTCGACTTGCTCGACCTGATCGGCAAGGATGCGGCGCTGCGCGACCTGCCGATCGTGATCTACACCGCCAAGGAACTGTCGCGCAAGGAAGTGACTAAGCTCAAGCGCTACGCCAAAACCATCGTCATCAAGGACGCCCGTTCGCCCGAGCGCCTGCTGGACGAAACCGCTCTGTTCCTGCACCGCTCGCACGCCTCGCTGCCCGAACTGCAGCGCCGCATGCTGGAAGAAATCCACGCTGCCGACGGCGGCCTGGCCGGGCGCAAGGTGCTGATCGTCGACGATGACTTGCGCAATATTTTTGCGCTGTCGTCGCTGCTCGAACGCCAGCAGATGCAGGTATCGTTCGCCGAAAATGGACGTGATGGCATTGAAGTGCTGGAAAAGGATCCGACCATCGAGATCGTCCTGATGGACATCATGATGCCGGAGATGGACGGCTACGACACGATGCGCGCGATCCGCCGCATTCCGAAGTTCAAGTCGCTGCCGATCATCACCCTGACCGCCAAGGCGATGAAGGGCGACCGCGACAAGTGCATCGCCGCCGGCGCCTCCGATTACATCACCAAGCCGGTCGACGTGGCCCAACTGCTGTCGCTGATGCGGGTATGGCTGCATTGAACCAGCTCACCGAGGACCTCGAAACCGAGCTGCTGCTGGAAGCGATTTTCCGGCGTTTCGGTTTCGACTTCCGGGGCTACGAGCGCATCGCGCTCACGCGCAAGCTGCATCGGCTGATGGCGGACCATTCGCTGGCGACGCTGTCGCAGCTGCAGGACCGGGTGCTGCACGATCCGCACGTGCGCTGCGCGCTGCTGCGCAGCCTGAGCGTGACGCCAGCGATCCTGTTTGACGACCCGCAGCAGGCGCGCCAGCTGCGCGAGGTACTGGCCGGCTGCCTGCGTGCGTCGGCGCTGCCACGTATTTGGCTGGCTGAATGTGCTGGAGCCGAACAAGCCTGGTCGCTGGCGATCCTGCTGGCCGACGAACAGCTGCACGCGCGCACCGAGATCTTCGCCACGCTGGCCAACGAGGAACTGCTGGCAGAGGCCAGGGAAGCGAGCATTCCGATGGAACGCATGGCCGAATACCAGGAGAATTACCTCAAGAGCGGCGGCACGGCCAACCTGGCCGACTACTTCGATATTCACGGCAAGCGGGCGGTGTTGCGAGCGCACCTGCGCGAGCGCATCACGTGGGCCCAGTACAACCTGGTGACGGATGCCTCGTTCAATGAATTCCAGCTGATCCTGTGCCAGCGCGCACTGGCCGATTTCGGGCCGGTGTTGCGCCAGAAGACGCTCAAGCTGTTTCACGACAGCTTGTCGCGCTTCGGCGTGCTGGGACTGGAGCGGGCACTGGACGACAGCGATCCGCTGCACGCCAGCTACGTGGCGGTGTTTGCGCACCGCCCATGGCACAAGCGGATAGGCTAGGCGCTACAGTGCCTATTTACCCGCATCGCGAAATGCGTGTCCAATCTTGCGGGTCGTGTCCCTTGCGGCATGTCCGACAGCGCGCGCGCCGTCGCGCGTGCCATGACCGATGGCCTTGGTGGTCTTTTTGACCCCATGGCCTACCGCCTTGCCCGCTTTTTTGGTTTCAGCGATGGGGTGGACCTTGCCGTCATCGCTACTGGCCTGGGCGGCGCTGGCAGACACGCCGACCAGGCAGGCGGCGATAGCAATGAGCGTGGCGCCGATTGCCTTGCGCGGAAAATGTTTCATCATATGCACTCCCATATAGTATGCCCGATGCTATCACTTCGACGTGCGCACGCTCCGTGCGGTAACGCGCTTACTTGGCCGACGCCGACGGCCGTTCGGCGATCCGGTCGCGCCAGGCCTGCAAATGCACCAGCCCTTCGCTGCCTGGCTTGTACTTCATCAGACCACGCCCGAATTCGAGCGCGCAGAACGCGGTGATGTCGGCAATCGTGAAGCGCTCGCCGGCCAAATAAGGCTGGCTCGACAGCAGCCGGTCGAACCAGGCCGCACTCTCGCGCATTTTTTCGCCTTGCGACGCACCAAAGTCGCCGAACTGCGGCTGCTCGAGCGCTGCCAGCGCCGGATGCGTGTGGCGCACGCAGTTGGCGATCCCCAGCAGCAGATGCATTTCGGCGCGGCGGTCGGCCATCTCGATGAAGGCGCGTTCTTCAAATCCCTCGCCCATCAGGTTCGGCTCTGGATGCAACCCTTCCAGATAGGTGCAGATGGCGCGCGACTCGGACAGAACGCGCCCGTCGTCCAGTTCCAGCGCCGGTGTCTTGGCCATCGGATTTTTGGCGCGGAAGATCTCGCTCTTGTGCTCATTGGTGGAAAGGTCGACCAGCACATGCTCAATGCCGGCGATGCCTTTTTCGGCGATGAACATGGCGACCCGGCGCGGGTTCGGGGCATAGCTGCTGACGTAAAGTTTCATGCGTTGGTTCCTTTCGATTGTCCAGTTTCCAGCATGCTGCGCACGTCGCTGGCGAATTTTTCGGCTTCATTGGCGTTGGCTTTTTCCAGATCACGTGCCGACGCCGGCATCAGTATCCCTTTTTGCACTGCAGGCCGCGCGGCGATGGCCGCCATCCAGCGCTGCAAATGCGGCAGCTCGTCGACCGAGACGCCGGACCATTTGTGAATCCGCACCCAGGCCCAATTGGCGATATCGGCAATCGAATAGTCGCCGGCCAGGTATTCGTGGTCCTGCAGGCGCGCGTCGAGCACCGTGAACAGGCGCCGGCTCTCGCCCTGATAGCGGTCGATGGCAGGCTGGATCTTTTCGGGGAAGTAGCGGTAAAACACATTGGCCTGTCCCATCATCGGGCCGACGCCGCCCATCTGAAACATCAGCCACTGCATCACCAGCGAGCGCCCCTTGACGTCTGGCGGCATCAGCTGGCCGCACTTTTCGGCCAGATAGACCAGGATCGCACCGGATTCGAATACCGCGAAATTGTCTTCCGCGCGGTCGACGATCGCCGGAATGCGCCCGTTAGGATTGAGTGCCAGGAACCATGGCTCCTTCTGGACGCCCGAATGCAGGTCCAGCGCATGCAGCTCGTAGGGCAGCGCCATTTCTTCCAGCGCTATCGATATCTTGTGGCCATTCGGCGTGGCCGCCGAGTACAGGTCTATCATGACGATCCTTTCACTTTGCAGCGAAATCATAGCCGATTTCGTGCCACAATCGTCGCATGAGCCGATTCCCCCCTCTTCCCCTGTTGCTGCGCGCCCAGCTGTTCCAGCATCTGGCCGCCATGGAGAAGGCCGGCATGCCGGCCGACCGTTCATTTGCGCTAATCGATCTCGGGCCCGCCGCGCGCGCCCGCGTAGCCGACTTCCGGCGCCAGTTCGCGCGCGGGACCGACCCGGCCAGCGCCGGCGCCAACAGCGGTCTGTTCACCGTGTTTGAAACGCGCCTGCTGCGCGCTGCCTTCAGCGCCGGCAGCCCGTTGCCGACCTACCAGCGGTTGGCCAACAGCCTTGCCACGCGCGCCAGCCAGATGTCGGCCTTGCGCGCGCGGCTGGTGCTGCCGGCCGCAATTTTGACGATTGCGCTGCTAGTGCAGCCGATTCCGCGCCTGTTTACCGGCGCCATCACGCCGGCTGGTTATGTACTGCGCACCTTCGTCCCGCTGGCCGTGATCGGCATGATCGGCGCGCTGGCGGTGCACTTCACTACCTGGTTCGGCTCGGGCGCCGCAGCGCCAGGACGCGCGCTGATTGAACGCACGCTGCTATCGACGCCGCTGTTCGGCAAGCTGCATCTGCGCCGCAACGCGCGTGACTTCACCGAGAGCCTGGCACTGCTGCTGCAGGCGGGCCTGTCGATGTTCGAGGCGCTGCCGATCGCAATCGACACGGTCGACAACCAGATGGTCCGGGCCGATCTGGCCACGTTGTTGCCACGGGTACGCGCCGGCGCGACGTTTGCCGACGCGATCGGTGCACTGCGCCTGGTCGACACAAGGCAGCTGCATGCGTTTGCCCAGACCGGCGAAGAAAGCGGCACGCTGGCCGAAATGCTGATGCGCCACGCCGACACCGAATCGGCATCGCTGGCGATGGTCCAAAACGAGATCATGACCTGGTTGCCGCGCATATTGTATGCACTGGTTGCGCTGTGGATGATGGCGCAATTGCTGGCCGGCCCCGCACCGGGCGCCCTTCCCGAGGATTTGAGGTGACAATCACGCCATGAGAACACTAGCCACCTACCTGCTGGCCGCGCTGCTGCTGGCCGGCTGCGCCGCGCAGCAAGCGCCGCCACCGCCGGCGGCAGCGCCGCTCGACACCGGCGCCGCCTGGTACCAGCAGGCTGCCAAGGCCGGCCAGGCGATCTACAAGATCGACACCGCCCAGTCGCTGATCACCATCACGGTGCGCCGCGGCGGCACGCTGGCGCGCCTCGGCCACGACCACGTGGTGGCCAGCCGCACGCTGGCCGGCTTCGTCGCGCCCGACGCCGGGCGCGCCGACTTCCATTTCCGGCTCGATGCCATGACGGTCGATGAACCGGCGCTGCGCAGCGCCGCCAGCCTCGATACCCAGCCGTCCGAAGACGCCATCGCCGGCACCCGCAACAACATGCTTACGCGGGTACTGGAAGCGGACAGCTATCCGGTGGTGCTGCTGCACGTGGAACGCATCGACGCCGGCAACGTGCGCCTGGTCGTCACGCTGCATGGCGTCACGCGCAGCTTCGTGGCGCCGGTCATGATCGTGCGCGGCGCCCATGCGCTCACGGCCAGCGGCCAGCTACGCTTGCTGCAGACCGATTTCGGCATCACGCCGATGTCCGTGCTGGGCGGCGCAATGACGGTGCAAGATGCGATGGAGCTGGCGTTTACGATCGTTGCGAAGTAATCCAGGCATCGAGCCTGGCGGCGCTGTCGGGCGGGGAGTGCAAGCCCAGTTTGGAACGCCGCCACAGCATGTCGGCGCCGGTGCGCGCCCATTCGTGCGCCAACAGGTAGCGCGCCTCGGCCTCATACAACTGCGGCACGATTTCCAGGCCCAGGTCGGCCAGGCTGGCGCAGCCTGCCAGCAGCGTGTCGGCCCGGGTGCCGTAGGCGCGCGCATAACGCAGCGCCAGCGGCGCCGCCAGCCAAGGGTAGCGCCGCTGCAGGCCTGCCAGCCAGCTGTCAAATTCCAGTATGCCGCGCTTGGAGGGACGTTCGCCAAACAGGTCGCCGCCGGGCAGGCAGCTGTTCGCGGTCCAGGTGGGCGTGTTGTTGCCCAGTGCCGGCGCCAGCCAGTCAACCGCTTCCTCGGCCAGCTTGCGAAAAGTGGTGATCTTGCCGCCGAAGACGGTCAGCAGCGGCGCGCCGCCGGTATCGTGTTCGAGCCGGAAGTCGCGCGTGGCCGCAGCAGCTTTCGATGCGCTGTCCTGCACCAGTGGGCGCACGCCCGAATACGTCCACACCACATCAGAGGGGCTGATGGCGCGCGTGAAATAGTGGTTCGCCAGTTCGCACAAGTAAGCGATTTCGTCGGCGCTGATGGCCACCTGGTCCGGGTCGCCCTGGAAATCGAGGTCGGTGGTGCCGATCAGCGTGAACTCGCGCTCATACGGAATGGCGAACACGATGCGCCCATCCGGATGCTGGAAAATGTAGGCATACGGATGCTCGAACAGGCGCGGCACGACGATGTGGCTGCCCTTGATCAGGCGCAGCGACTGGTGTGGCGGCACTTTGGTGGCCGTATGCAGGAACTGCGCAGCCCAGGGACCGGCAGCATTGACCAGCGCGCGCGCCCTGACCTTGGTCTGGACACCGTCGGCGCCGGTCAGCGTGGCGTTCCACACCGTAGTGCCGCGCTCGACGTGGCTGCAGATGGTGCGCGTCAGGATGCGTGCGCCCCGTTCGCGCGCATCGATCGCGTTCAGGACCACCAGGCGCGCGTCGTCGACCCAGCCATCGGAATACTCGAAGCCGCGCGTAAAAGTGCTCTTCAGGTCGCGTCCGGCCGCATGGCGGCGCAAGTTGAGCGCTTGCGAGCCGGGCAAAAATTCGCGCCGCGCCAGGTTATCGTACAAATACAGGCCGGCCCGGATCATCCAGGCCGGGCGCTGCCCGCGGTCGTGCGGCATCACAAAACGCAGCGGGCGCATGATGTGCGGGGCGCTGCGCAGCAGCACTTCGCGCTCGATCAGCGCCTTGCGCACCAGGCCGAATTCGTAGTATTCGAGGTAGCGCAGGCCACCGTGTATCAGTTTGCTCGACGCCGACGACGTATGGCCGGCCAGGTCATCCTTTTCGCATAGCACCACGCACAGGCCGCGCCCGGCTGCATCGCGCGCGATGCCGGCGCCGTTAATGCCGCCGCCAACTACCAGTACATCACAGTCAAGAGTATCCATGCACGCGATTGTGTCCTAAAAGCGGATACGGTTTCAAGTATTTCAGCAAGGCGCCAGCGCTACCGCAAACCGGCCCAGGTCCAGTCGGCGGCCGATGCCTTGCAACCGCCGCCAGCAAAGCCCTTCCAGGCGCGCCCGCGCACCACCGTGCCGGTGGCCGCGCCAGTGGCGCTGCCGTTCTCCAGCGCCAGTTTGCCGTTGACGACGACGTGACTGACGCCGGTGGCCAGCTGGTGCGGCTGGGCGAACGTGGCGTGGTCCTGGATCGTGGCCGGGTCGAACACCGCCACATCGGCAAACATGCCGGCCTTGAGACGGCCGCGATCGGGCAGCGACAGCGTGTCGGCCGCCAGCGACGTCATCTTGCGCACCGCTTCCTGTACGCTCAGCATGTGGTCCTTGCGCACGTATTGTGCGTACACGCGCGCGAAATTGCCATACGCGCGCGGATGGGGGAATGACTTCAGGAACACGCCTTCGGGCGCAGCGCCCGCTTCGTCCGAACCGAACGACAGCCACGGCAGCGCGCTCTGGCGGCGCACATTCGCTTCATCCATCAGGAAGTAGGCGATGCCGACCCGCGAACCGTCTTCGATCACCAGGTCGATCGCCGCGTCTTCCGGCGTGACGCCGCGCTGGCGCGCCACGTCGGCCAGCGACTTGCCGGTCAAGTTCTTGAGCGCCGGATTTTTCAGCGACAGCAGCAGCGTCCCTTCGGCGCCAGCGGCGCCGTACAGGTTTTCCCAGTTGGCCGGATGGGCCTCGCGCATCTCGGCCAGCACCCGCTTGCGCGTGGCAGGATCTTTCAGGCGCGCGATCCAGGCATCCAGGCCGCCTTCCTGCACCCAGGCCGGCATCGCCGCATCCAGGCCGGTGGCGCCGGCCGTGTAGGTGTACATGTCGGCCGTGATGCGCACGCCGCGCGCGCGCGCCTGGTCGATCGTTGCCACAACTTTTTCGAGCTTGCCCCAATTGTCCTTGCCTGCCATTTTCAGGTGATAGATGTGGGCCGGCGCGCCGCTGGCGCTGGCAATGGCGATGGTTTCAGCCAAAGCGGCCTCAATGCGGTCGCCTTCGCTGCGCATATGCACCGAATAGATGCCGCCGCAGCGCGCCGATTCGCTGGCCAGCGCAATCAGTTCCGGCGTCTTGGCGTAGGTGGCCGGGTTGTAGATCAGCATGCTGGTCACGCCCAGCGCGCCCTCTTCCATCGCCTGGCGCACCAGCGCCTGCATCGCTTGCAGTTGGGCCGCATCGGGCTGCACATCGGTTTCGCCAAGCACGTGCACGCGCGCCGCCGGCGCCCCCATGAACGACGCGATGTTGGGCCCTATGCCGCGCTTTTCGAGCGTCGTCAGATAGCCATCGAGCGTGCTCCAGGTGACTGGGTAGCTGATGTCGCCCTGCTGCGCGACCAGGCGCTTTTGCATGGCCTCGTTGAGCGGCCCCATGGAATCTTCGCCCAACACTTCCAGCGTCACGCCCTGCGCCAGGTCGCTCAGCGCGCGGCCGTCGGCAAACAGGGATTCTTCGGGATGGGCCAGCATGTTGATAAAACCGGGCGCAATGGCCTGGCCCCTGGCGTCGATCACCTTGGCGGCGCGCATCGCGCGCGCCTTGCCGACGTAGACGATGCGCTCGCCCTTGATCGCCACTTGGCCGCGATAGGGCGCGGCGCCGGAGCCGTCGTAGATCATGCCGTTGCGGATCACCAGGTCGGGCTGGGCGTGGGCGGCAGTGGCGGCAAGGATGGCGGCAACGCCAGCGAGCAAGCGAAACGGGATCATGAGCAGCTCCTGTTGGCAAATGGATAAGCGTCCAAGAGTAACAGCTTATCAGGCCGTCATCGACTCGGCGACGCGGCACACCACTGGATTGTCCGGGTCCTGGCTCCATTCGAGCCAGCCGCCGTCGTACACGGCGATGCGCTCCCAGCCCATCAGCCATGCATAGACGAAGGCCAGCGACGCGCGCCAGCCGGTGCCGCAATAAAAGCCCAGGTGCAGGCCGGCGTGGATGCCGTTGGCGCGCCACATGCGCGCGATCTCGCAGGCCGGGCGCATGCGGCCATCGGCCAGCTGGTATTCGCTCATGCTGTTGACGTCACCCTCGCGCCCGGCCCTGCCCCAGCGCGCGCCGAGGATGTCGCCGCGCGCGTCGATGTAGCTGTAACCGGAGGAGGCGCCAGAAAATTCGCTCCAGGTGCGGATGCTGGCCAATGCTGCGTCCTCGCGCCCAGACAAGCGCGCGGCCTGGCGCTGGTCGAGCATGAATTCGGGCCGGCCGGGAAACGGCGCCCCGAAGCCGGGCGCCGGTGCGCTGTCCCGGGCCGGACCACTGGTGCACGGCAGTGCAGCGCCGATCCAGGCTGCGAAGCCGCCATCGAGCAAACGCACGTCGCGCACGCCGGCATACAGCATCAGGTGCGCCACGCGCGCCGCGGCCAGCTGGCTGCGGCCGTACAGGATCACGGTGCTGTCATGTCGGATGCCCAACGAGAGCAGCAGGTCGAGCAAGGCGTCGTCGTCAACCTTGTTGAACAGCGGCGGCCGTTCGAAGCAGCCAGTATCGAGATAAGCCGCGCCGGGAATGTGCAGCCGTTCGAACAGCGCCTGCTGGCCACAGCCCACCTCAAACACCAAAGCGCCGTCGCCATCCGTGGCCAGCGCGCGCGGCGACACGAGCTGGCGCGGGCGCGCGAGATCGCTGCGGTAATGGGCAGGCAAGGATGGCGAAAAGATCACGAGGCAGGGAGCAATGGGGACAAGCCGGTATTTTAAACGTTTCGGATTTTGTTTTGAAACCTTTGCTTACATTTGATACAGCTTGGGGACGCCTGCCGCGCACCGGCACGCCTACGATAGAGTGCCTAATGCCGAAGGGGGATCACCGTGATCAGCCTGAAATACTACCTGCTGCCCATTGCCCTGTTTGCGGCGGTTCCGGCAGTCCAAGCCGACCAACGCGACGAGCGCGTGGAGGTATTCTGGGACGGTAACTGCCGCGTTGAGCAGCGCACCACCCGCGACGGCGACGTCTACGAACGGCGCCGCTGCCGGGGCGATCGTTATTCGCGCTCCGCACGCAGTTATGGCGACGATTACCCGCCACGGCGCGATCCTGATTACCGCGATCAACCGCGCGATGAGGCCCCGGCCGAAGCTGAGCCGCCGGTGCGAGAACCGGAGCCGGAGCCCCAGATCGTGATCAAGGCCGAACCGGTGATGCAAGCGCCGCGCATCATTGTGCAAGACGCGCCGGTCGTGAAAGCGCCGCCGCCAGTTGCAAAACCATTGCCGATGCCGTTACCAAAGGCGCTGCCGCCGGTAAAAGCGCCGCGCATCGTGGCCAAGGCGCCGCCGGTGGCAAAAGCGCCGCGCATTGTGGCCAAAACGGTGCCAGTGGCGAAAGTGCCGCGCATCGTAACCAAGGCCCCACGCGGCATCGCCAGAGCTGCGCCGCCGTTAAAGGCCGCGCACCTGATTGCCGCGCGCACGCCACGCGTGGTCACCAAGGTCCACGTAAAACCGGTCAGGCCGCAGATGCTCGCCAAGCTGGCGCCAGCACCGAAGCTGCAGCGCGTGGTGGCGAAAATCGAGCAAAAGGACAAGCGGCCCCGCCTTGCCGCCTTGCAGGCGCCGGTGGTAGCCGCACCAGCGCCCGTACCCAAAATGGAGCATGTGCCGGCGCCGCCACCGGAACCGGCGCCAGAGCTCGCCCAAGCCGCGCCGGTGGCCAAGTCGCCAGGCAAGCATCCGAAGTCAGGCTGGCTGATCATCATGTCGCCGGACCAGGAAAAGGCGACCGCGGTAGTCAACACGCCATTGGTGTCATTCAAGCCATCCGTGCCCACCCATCCGCGCGCCAGTGGCGGCATCGCCCCGCCCTACTAAAGTGAGCAGCAATCCGGCAAATGGCATATACTGTACAAACATACAGCATCGCCATTTGTCGCCATGGACCATTCCGCCACCACGCCCTACGTTTCCACCTTTTCCGGCAACCGTTTTTACCCGCTCGAACCGCGCATCGACCACGTGGCTATCGAGGATATCGCCCATGGCCTGGCCTACCAATGCCGCTTTAACGGCCAGACCCGCGCATTCTATTCGGTGGCCCAACACAGCCTGATCGTGGCGTCGCTGGTGCCCCCGCCCTTGCAGCTGGCCGCACTGCTGCACGATGCGGCCGAAGCGTATCTGGGTGACATGGTCAAGCCGCTCAAGGTCTTGCTGCCCGCATTTGGCGCCATCGAAGACCAGGTCAGCGCGCTGATTGCGCGCGCTTTCGACATCGATTTTTCCGACTATGCGCCCATCAAGCACGCCGACCTGATCGCGCTGGCCACGGAAAAACGCGACCTGATGCCGCACTCGGCCGAGCGCTGGGACTATCTCGACGGCATCGTGGCGCTGCCCGAGGCCATCGTCGCCATGAGTCCGCCGCAAGCCAAGCAAGCGTTTTTGGCCGAATTCGGGCGCCTTTTTGACACCTGAAGTAAGTACGATTGTGACAATGCCTAAAAATCATCAATTCGCCGTCTGCAGCTAAGTCACTGATTTCTCCCGCTTTTTTTCCGCTATCCACAATATCTGTGGATAACATTGTGGATAAGCGCCCCTTGACAGGCCAGAAGCCCTGTATTGGTGCCGCTTTCGACAAAATGCACATTCCGAAGGCAAAAGTTTTTGCCAATGAAATCAATGACTTGCAATTTGCGCCTTAGGCACAGACTGACACATATGAAGTAAATTCCTACACGCGGCGCCAACGGGGGATAAGTCATTTTGCTTTGACAAAGCGGCCCCGCTGACATAGTGTTCTCCCATGGCCGAAAACACGCACGACGACGATGACCTGAATCTCCAGGAAGATGATATTTCCGATGCAAGCGCGTCCGGCGAGCAGGACAGTGCGCCGTGGCGCATCCTGATCGTCGATGATGATGTGGATGTGCACGTTGTCACCAAGTTTGCCCTTAGCAATACCAACTTCCTCGGCCGCCGCCTCAGTTTCCTGCACGCCTACAGTGCCCAGGAAGCGCTGACGATCCTGCGCGCCACGCCCGACATCGCGCTGATCTTGCTGGACGTGATCATGGAAACGCAGGACGCCGGCTTGCTGCTTGCGCGCAAAATCCGCGAAGAACTGCACAACGACCTGGTGCGCATCGTGCTGCGCACCGGCCAGCCGGGCCAGGCGCTCGAGCACAGCATCATCGTCGACTACGACATCAACGATTTCTGGTGCAAGGCCGACCTCACCACGCGCAAGCTGTTTACCACCGTCATTTCCTCCTTGCGCGCCTATGCCGGCCTGTGCGCGGCCGCCGTCGAGCGCGATGCACTGTGCGCCAGGCTGTCCAGTGCCGAACAACTCAAGGCGGTGCTCAACCAGCACGCGCTGGTGCTCACGCTGGATCCGCGCGGACGCATCATCGAAGCGAACGACAGCGTCTGCGACCTGGCCGGCGTGGCGCGCGAGGCCTTGCTGGGCCACCACTTGCACACGCTGCATCCGGGGCCCTTCCCCGAGCCGCTCAGCAGCGAGATGCTGGCGGCGCTGGCCCAGGACAACGGCTGGGCTGGCGACATCAGCACCACCTCGGCCAACGGCGACCCGCTGACGCTGCGCAGCGCCGTGCTGGCGTTCAAGGACAGCGCCGGCCTGCTGTACCAATATGTGGCCGTGGCCACCAAACTGCCCGACTAATTCTCACTTCCACGTGGCGCGGGCGCGCTCGCGCACCAGCATGCGCACGCTGTCGGGCATCGGCTTTTTCGTCTGCGCAGTCTCGGCCGTGCTCCACACGCATTCCTCATAGAGCTTGAGCATGGCCGGGCTGATGAAACGGGTGCGCGCCGCGTACACGTGACGGTCGCCCAGCTGCGCCTGCTGCTTGATGAAGAAGCGGTTCGGCACCACCAGCTGCAGCTGCTCCTTGGCGCGCGTCATGGCCACGTACAGCAAGCGGCGTTCCTCCTCGATATCGTCCGAATTGCCGGTGCTCATGTCCGACGGGATGCAGCCGTCCACCACGTTGAGCACATGCACCGATTTCCACTCCTGCCCCTTGGACGAATGGATGGTCGACAGGATCACATAGTCCTCGTCCAGGTGGGGCGGGCCGGCGCGGTCGCTGGTCGCTTCGGGTGGGTCGAGCGTGATCTCGGCCAGGAACGTTTCACGCGAGCCGTAGCCGCCTGCCAGGCGCGCCAGCTGCTCGATGTCGGCCGCGCGCACGGTGGCGTCGTCATGCATGCGCTCCAACTGCGGCAAATACCATTGTTTGACCAGTTCAATGTCGGCCGGCCAGCGCAGGCCCGGCGTCTTGAGCGCCTGGTACAGCGTCACGAACTGCTGCCAGTCGCCGGCGCTGCGCGGCGGCACGGCAAACTGCGCCACTGCCAGCAGCGGTTCGGCAGCCTCGCCCACCGCGTCCAGCAAGCGCGTGGCGGTGGCCGCACCGATGCCAGGGATCAGTTGGGCGACGCGAAAGCCGGCCATGCGACCGCTCGGATTCTGGGCAAAGCGCAGCACCGCCAGCACGTCCTTGATGTGCGACGCTTCGAGGAACTTGAGGCCGCCGAATTTGACGAACGGCACGTTGCGCCGCATCAGCTCCAGTTCCAGCGCCGCGCTGTGGCTGGCGGCGCGAAACAGCACCGCCTGGTCGATCAGGCGGGTACCGGTTTCGCGCGCTTCGAGGATGCGGTTGCAGACCCAGCGCGCCTGCTCGGCCTCATCGGGAATGAGCACCAGCTGCGGCAGCGTGCTCGAGACCTTGTCGGTCCACAGCGTCTTGGCATGGCGCTCGAGCGCGGCGGCAATCAGCGCGTTCGAGGCGTCCAGGATAGGCTGGGTCGAGCGGTAATTGCGTTCGAGCGTGACGATGCGGGCCGGCTGCGAAAACTGCTTGGGGAAATCGAGAATATTGCGCACCGTGGCGCCGCGAAACGAATAAATCGACTGCGCATCGTCGCCCACCACCATCACGCCCTGCCCGCTCGGCTTCATGCCCATCAGGATGGCCGCCTGCAAGCGGTTGGTGTCCTGGTATTCGTCGACCAGCACATGGTCGAACAAGCCGCCCAGTTCCTGCCCCAGCTCGGGGTCGGCCGCCATGTCGGACCAGAACAGCAGCAAGTCGTCGTAGTCGAGCACGTTTTGCTCCTGCTTGGCGTCCACGTAGGCGCCAAACAGAGTCTTCAGTTCCGCTTCCCATTCGCTGCACCAGGGAAACGTGCTTTGCAGCACCAGCGCCAGCGGCTGCTGGCTGTTGACCACCCGCGAGTAGATCGACAGGCACGTGCCCTTGAGGGGAAAGCGTTTCTGGGTCTGGGTCAGGCCGATCTCGTGGCGCACCATGCCCATCAGGTCTTCAGCGTCGCCACGGTCGTGGATGGTGAAGGAGGCGTCCAGCCCGATGCGCCCGGCATAGTCGCGCAGCAAGCGCGCGCCTATGCTGTGGAAGGTGCCGGCCCATGGCAGACTGGTGGGCGCGTCGCTGCCGCGCAGGGCCAGCACGCGCTGCATGACGGCGCCGGCGCGGCGCGTCATCTCATTGGCGGCGCGGCGCGAGAACGTCAGCAGCAAGATGCGCTGCGGATCGGCGCCGCTCATGATCAGGCGTGCCACCCGGTGCGCCAGCGTGCTGGTCTTGCCCGAGCCGGCGCCGGCAATCACCAGCAGCGGGCGCGCATCACCGGCTGCAGCGCCGATGTCGTGCTCGACGGCGGCGCGCTGTTCCTCGTTGAGGCTGGCAAATGGATCGTCGGGAGCAATTACGGCAGGCATCAAAGGCATTCAGGCAGGAAATGCTACAACTGTACATTTACACAGTAGTCGGACGCAAGAAGAAATCCGCCGCAGGGTCAAAAATAGTTGGCGCCAAGGTCCCCATGCGGCATGGAAAACTTGCCTGTCGCATACTCTTATCCAGCTAAGTAGCCGTTTTGTAAGGGCTTTTTTAGATATCCACAATCACTGTGGATAACTTTGTGGATAACAGGCCCTTGACAGCAGGGAAGCCAGTAACGATGCGGGTTTCAACAAAATGCCCGTTCCGAAGGCAGAAAATTATCTATTTAAAATCAAGCACTTATAAAGTCAATGTTTGACCGTAAAATAAATCCTGTGAGATTTCGTAGAAGACCTGTTTGTGCATAACCGGCGCTTGGAATGGCTCCCAACCAGACTGGAATCGATATGATTTTTATAACGAAATTTAGTGATGGGAGCGACTGCGCCGCCGATGGGGTTCCAGCAGTACCCGTTCGATGACGCCAGGGTCGATATCGTGCGCCTTGAGGTATTCGATGGCGGACATCGTGTTGCTGCTTTCCTGGACCGAGATGCCGTGATTGACGATGTCGCGCCGGCGCATGTCTTGCCGCTGGTAGTCGGCGACTGCGACCGCATCGGCGCTGCCGCGGTATGGATGTTCAGTCATAGTGTTCGTCCTTACTGGTCTATACATCTAGCCCGTGGCGTGCAGGCGCGCGCCCCCCGATTTATGCCCAGTGAGTATCCATCAATTATGTGCAAAGTCAATGTCAGGTTCCCATCTTTGGTGTATGAAATTGGGTACCTTTCCAAGCAGCAAAAAAAGCAATAGTGTCATAATAGGCCATGACCTCATCCGCCCCCGCCCGCCCCGCTTCCCTGAGCGACCTGTTCCTGTCGTTCACCTGGCTGGCGCTGCAGGGTTTCGGCGGCGTGGTGGCGATCGTGCAGCGCGAACTGGTCGAGCGCAAGCAGTGGCTGACCCAGGACGAATTCCTGGAAGACTGGGCAGTTGCCCAGGTCATGCCCGGCCCCAATGTAGTCAATCTGTCGATGATGATAGGCGGGCGCTACTTCGGCCTGCCAGGCGCGTTGGCGGCGCTGGCCGGCATGCTGACGCTGCCGCTGCTGGTGGTGCTGCTGCTGGCCCTGCTGTTCGGGCAGGTCGGCCAGCATCCGGGCGTGGCAGGCGCGTTTCGCGGCATGGCGGCGGTGTCGGCCGGCATGTTCGGCGCCACCGCGCTGAAGATGGCCGGGGCGCTGGTGCGCAACCCGATGCCGCTGGCCTGGTGCTGCCTGCTGGCCGCGGCCGCCTTCGTGCTGGTGGCCTTGCTGCGCGTACCGCTGATCTACGTGCTGCCCACGGTGGGCGGGCTGGGCTGCGTGCTCAGCTACTACCGGCTGCGCCCATGAGCACGCCGCTGCTGGTGCTGGGCTGGAACGACTGGTTCAGCCTGTTCGTCCACTACCTGATGCTGTCGCTGATGTCGGTCGGCGGCGCCATCTCGACTTCGTCCGACATGCAGCGCTACCTGGTCGAAAAGCAGCACTGGCTCAGCCAGGTCCAGTTCAATGAATCGATCGCGCTGGCCCAGGCCGCGCCGGGCCCGAACGTGCTGTTCGTGGCGCTGATGGGCTGGCATGTCGGCATGAACACGGGCAGCATGGGCGCGGCGCTGCTGGGCGTGACGCTGACCATGGTCGGCATGCTGCTGCCGTCGACCTTGCTCACGTTCACGGCCGCCCAATGGGGGCACCGCAACCGTGAACTGCGCTTTGTTCGCGCGTTCAAACTGGGCATGGCGCCGATGGTCATCGCGCTGATGCTGGCCACCAGCTGGATCCTGGGCAGCGCCACCGGGCACGCGGCCAGCGACTGGCCGCTGTGGCTGATGACAGCGGCCAGCACCCTGCTGATCTGGCGCACCCGCATCCACATGCTGTGGGTGCTGGGGGCAGGCGCGCTGCTGGGCTATCTGCAACTGGTTTAACTCGAGAGGCAACGACAATGGGCAATGGCGAATTTTCAGGCAATCCACGCACCGAATGGCTGTCCGGACTGGGCAACGACCGCGACATGCGCCTGCTTGAAGCGTTCTGGTACGTCGACCCGGCTGGCCGGCGCTGGGATGCGCCAGCCGGCACCGTGATTGACGGCGCCAGCATTCCACGCACCCTGTGGTCGTCCGTCGGCAGTCCCTACACGGGTGACTACCGGCGCGCCGCCGTGGTGCATGATGCCGCGGTCGGCAAACAAGGCGTGCTGCGCGCCGAAGCGGACGCAATGTTCTATTTTGCCTGCCTGTGCGGCGGCTGCTCTTTGCTGCAAGCGAAGCTGTTGTATGCCGGCGTGCGGATCGGCGCGTGGGCCAGCGCCAACCACCTGATGGCGATGGATACCGTGGCGCTCGCGTCCGGCGTGCAGCGCCTGCCAGGCCAGCAAAGCCCGCGCGAGCTCGAGCTGCGGGCGCGCTACACGCTGATCGCCAACCAACTGATGGCCACGGGCGACAATTTCGCCGATATCGAGCGCGTGCTCGACAACAATCTGGGAGAACACAACGATGCTTGAACTGCTCAGCGAACACGGATGTTTTGGCGGCGTCCAGCGTTTTTACCGCCATACCAGCGCCGCCATAGGCCTGCCAATGCGCTTTTCCGTGTTCGTGCCGGCCGCAGCGCCCGGCGCCAGGCTACCCGCCCTGTTCTACCTGGCCGGCCTGACCTGCAACGAAGAAACCTTCATGACCAAGGCCGGCGCCCAGCGCGTCGCTGCCGAACTGGGCCTGATGCTGGTCGCGCCTGACACCAGCCCGCGCGGCGCCAACGTGGCCGGCGAAAGCGACAGCTGGGACCTGGGCCAGGGCGCCGGCTTCTACGTCGACGCCACCGAGCCGGCGTGGAAGCAGCACTACCGCATGTTCAGCCACATCTCCGAACTGCACCACCTGGTGGTCGACCAGCTGAACGCGGACGCTGCGCGGATCGGCATCTTCGGCCACTCGATGGGCGGCCATGGCGCGCTGGTGCTGGCGCTGCGCCGCCCCGACCTGTTCCGCTCGGTGTCCGCGTTCGCGCCGATTGCCGCGCCCACCCGCTGCCCATGGGGCGAGAAAGCGCTGAGCGCCTACCTGGGCCCTGACCGCGCAGCCTGGGCCCAGTACGACGCCAGCGCGCTGATGGCGGGCCTGCACGCGCCGTTCCCGCAAGCGATCTTGATCGACCAGGGCTTGGCCGACAAATTCCTGGCCGAGCAACTCCATCCGGAGGCGTTCGAAGCGGCATGCGCGCAAGCGGGCCAGCGCCTGGAACTGCGGCGCCATCCGGGTTACGATCATGGCTACTACTTTATCGCCACTTTCATGGAAGACCATTTGCGCTTTCACAGCCGCAACCTGGGCTAGCGCAAAGCGAGCAGTGCAGGTCCACGCTATTTTTTGCGGCGACGGCAACCTTCGCGCCGCGCTCCGGTCCAAGCACCATGAACATAGAAAAGCCATTTCGCAATCGACTTCATGCTGGTCGGCAGTTGGCGCGCGCGCTGCCTGCCGACTTGCATGGCCGCGACGCGCTGGTACTGGCGCTGCCGCGCGGCGGCGTGCCGGTCGGCTTTGTGGTGGCCAAGGAACTGGCGCTGGAACTCGATATCCTGCTGGTGCGCAAACTGGGCTTGCCGGGGCACGAGGAATACGCGATGGGCGCGCTCGGCAGCGGCGGCGTGCGCGTGCTCCAGCCCGAGGTCGTGCGCAGTTGCGGCGTCACCCCGGCGGCGCTGGAGGCCATTTGTGCGCGCGAGCAGCGCGAGATCGAACGCCGCGAACAGCAGTACCGTGGCGACTATCCTGCGCCGACGCTGCAGGGGCGCAGCGTGGTACTGGTTGACGATGGCCTGGCCACGGGCGCGAGCATGCGCGCCGCGATCGAAGTGGCGCGCGCCAGCGCTCCGGCCCGCATTTTGGTGGCAGTCCCGGTCGGCGCGCCCGACACCTGCGCTGCGCTGGAACCCGAGGTCGATGCGCTGGTGTGCCTGCTGCGCCCGCCGGCGTTTCGCGCTGTCAGCACCTGGTACCAGCATTTCGATCAAACCAGCGACGAGGAAGTCCAGGACTTGCTGGCGCTGGCGCGGCGCAAGCGAGCACGACCAAAGGAGCACGTCCATGCCCGCCCCATCCGATGACAGGCCCGCCCAGGCCATTGCCGCCGCCGCGCAAGCGGTGCGCGGCGTTGCCAGCGACTACGACGGGCTGCTCGCGCTGATCGGCGACGCCCAGCTGGTGCTGCTGGGCGAAAGCACGCACGGCACCCACGAGTTCTATGCCGAGCGGGCCCGCATCACGCAGCGCCTGATCAGCGAGCTGGGCTTTTGCGGCGTGGTCGCCGAAGCCGACTGGCCGGACGCCTACCGCATCAACCGCTACGTGCGTGCCAGCAGCGCCGACAGCAGCGCCGAGCAGGCCCTGTCCGGCTTTCGCCGCTTTCCCAGCTGGATGTGGCGCAACAGCGACGTGCACGAGTTCATCGACTGGCTGCGCGGCTACAACGCGCGCATGCCGGTCGCCAGCCAGGCCGGCTTTTACGGCCTTGACCTGTACAGCCTGTACGCCTCAATCGCCGAAGTGCTGCGCTATCTGGATCAGGTCGACCCGGCCGCCGCCCAGCTGGCGCGCCAGCGCTACGCCTGTTTCGACCATTACGATGAAGACAGCCAGGCCTATGGCTACGCGGCCTGGGCCGGCATGTCCGACTCTTGCCGCCAGGGCGTCATTGCCCAGCTGCTGCAACTGCAGCAGCATGCGGCCACCTACATGCAAGCGGACGGCATCAGCGCCCAGGATGCGTTCTTCCACGCGCAGCAAAATGCACGCCTGGTGGTCAATGCCGAGCAATACTACCGCACCATGTTTGAAGGGCGCGTTTCCTCATGGAACCTGCGCGACAGCCATATGGCCGATACGCTCGATGCGCTGCTGGCGCACCTGGGCAGCACGCGCGGCGCGCCCGCCAAGCTGGTGGTGTGGGCGCACAACTCGCACCTGGGCGATGCGCGCGCGACCGAGGCGCGCTATCTGGGCGAATGGAATGTCGGCCAGTTGATGCGCGCGCGCCACGGCCAGCGCGTGCGCCTGATCGGCGCCACCACCTATGACGGCTGGGTCACGGCGGCGTCGCGCTGGGACGGCCCGGCCGAGCGCAAGCGCGTGCTGCCGGCCTTGCCCGGCAGCTATGAAGAGCTGCTGCACCAGGCCCGGTCCGGCAACTTCGTGCTGCCGCTCACGCCCGGCGGCGCGGTCGCTGCCGCGCTCAAGCAAAAGCGGCTCGAGCGCGCCATTGGCGTGCTGTACCTGCCGGCCACCGAACGCCAGAGCCATTATTTCTTTGCCAGCTTGCCCGCCCAGTTTGATGCCGTACTGCATATTGACCGCAGCACCGCCTTGACTCCCCTGGAAATCCAACAGCGCACCGGCGGCGAGGTGCCCGAAACGTTTCCGGTTGGTGTGTGACGGCTTTCGGCACAAAAAAACAACTAAAAGCAACAATCAAGGCGGCAATCCGGCGTGCTTTGCCAGAATGGAAATGTCACTCATCCCCACTGTGCGGCCATGCGACTTGCTGACTTTATTAGTAACTATCAGGATGCCATCCTGGGTGACTGGGTGGCGTTTGCGCACGCCCAGGAAGCGGGCGCGGCCGGCAGCGCGGCAGCCAGTGCGCGTGCCCAAGCTCGACCCGGCCCATGCCGCCGTCGTGGCGCGCATCCACCGCAGCGGCTTGCGCATGGGACGCCTGGTCGACGACCTGATCGACTACACGCGCACCCACCTGGGTTCGGCGCTGCCGATGACGGTCAGCAAGGCCAACATGGGGACGATCGCGCGCGCCAGCGTCGACGAATGCCGGCTGGCCCACCCTGAACGGAGCATCCATTTCGTTCCCGGCGCCGACCAGGATGGCATCTGGGACGAGGGCCGCATCGCGCAAGTGTTTTCCAACTTGCTGGGCAACGCCATCCAGCACGGCGCAGACAAGGAGCCGATCAGCCTGTTGATCGAGTCCGGCGGCAACGACATCATGGTGCGCATCCATAACAAGGGCAAGCCGATTGCGCCGGCTGCCATTGCCACGATTTTCGATCCGCTGGTGCGCTTTGCCTGCGCCGACGGGCAACAGCATGGCAGCGAACACAGCCTGGGTATCGGCCTGTACATTGCGCGCGCTATCGTCATGGCCCATGGCGGCGCGATCGGCGTCACCTCCGACGCTGCGCATGGCACCACCTTCAGCGTGCGCCTGCCGCGCATTCCGCCCCTACCCGCAGTGGCCAAGCTGCATTAGTTCAGGTCGACCGCGGGCAGCGACTGGCGCGCAAACAGGTCGCAGCCGCCGTCGGCGCCCAGCATGCGCACCAACTGCTTTAACTGCTCGTCCTGAATAAAGCTGGCCGACGAACGCGCTTCGAGCAGCCGTTCCGGCGCCATCGAGCGCGCCACCGCCCAGCCCTGCACGTAGTCGACGCCGATTTCAGCGAGCGTGCGCACGGTGGCCGTGTCTTCGGCCCATTCGGCGATCGTCTTCATGCCCAGGTTGACGGCCAGGCTGACGATCGCTTCGACGATGGCCACATTGGCCGGATGCTCGTTGATGTTGACGATGAAATTGCCGTCGATCTTGAGCACGTCGGCCGGCAGTTCCTTCAGGTAGGAGAACGAGGTGTAGCCGGCGCCGAAATCGTCCAGCGCCACCTTGACGCCGAAACTGCGCACCTGGTCGATGAAGCGGCGCGTGTTGTCCAGGTCATGCAGCGCCACGCTTTCCGTCACTTCCATGCACAAGCGGTTGGCCACATGCACATGCTGGCGCAAGATATCGATCGTATCCTGCACGAAGCGCTCGTCGTTGAGCGAAGCGCCCGACAAATTCATGCACACGAACTGGGTGTTTTCCAGCTGCGCCGCATGCGCATCGATCCAGGCCAGCGTGGTGGCCAGCACCCAACGGTCGATCACGCCGGCGCGACCGCTCTTTTCGGCCGCGGCAATGATCGGCCCGGCCGGCGTGACGCGCCCGTCCGCCTCGCGCATGCGCAGCAGCACTTCGAAATTGAGCGAGTCTTGCGGCGCCTTGAGCGACATGATCGGCTGCATTTCCAGGAACATGCCTTGGGTGGCGTCCGGTCCCGACAGGCGCGCCATCAGCGCCAGTTCGGCTTCGCGTTCGAGGAAGGCGGCCGCGTCGCGCTCGTACACCACCAGCGAATCACTCTGGCCGGTCTTGGCTTCGCGGCAGGCGCGGTCGGCCGTCGAGACAGCGTCCTTCATCTGCATGCCTTGCGACACTTCGATCAGGCCGATCGAGCAGCGCACATGGAAGGCCTTGTCGGCCACCCGGTACGGCGTGTTGCCAAGCCGCTCGACGATGCCGCGGCAGATCAACGAGGCCAGCGGAATGGTGGTGTCGGGCATCACGATGACGAATTCGTCGCCGCCCACGCGCCCGATCTGCTGGCCGCCGGCCAGCACCTTGCCGATCCGTTCGCATACTTGCTTGAGCACTTCATCGCCCGCGTTGTGGCCGAACAGGTCGTTGATCAGCTTGAAGCGGTCCAGGTCCAGGTAGGCCAGCGCCAGCGGGCGCCCGGTTTTCATCAGCCCGACCGCGTTGTCGAAACTGCGTTCGATGCCGCGCCGGTTGTAGACCTTGGTCAGCGGATCGTTGTTGGCCATGAAATGCAGTTGTTCGGTGGCTTTGTCCTGTTCGGTCGTGTCTTGCAGCACGCCTTCGATCTTGCCGCGCGCCAGCGTGGCGCGCACCAGGAAACGGCGGCTGCCGTCCCGGTTTTCGATCGCCAGTTCGGCGTCGGCCTGGGTATGGACCAGGTCGTGCAGGCGGCTCCATACGCCGTCAGCAAAGAACTGCTTCCAGCGCGTGCGCCCGGGCACGATGTCATTCGCGCCCAGCATCTTGCACAGGGCCGGATTGGTGGACAGAAAGTGGCCATACACGTCCAGCGTGAACAGCCCGACCGGCATCGCCTCGTAGGCATGGCGCAGTTCGGCCTGAGCCGCGATGCGCTGTTCCGTTTCCAGCCGCATCTGCTCGGCCACGGCCAGCGCCGCCAGCAAGCTCGACGCGAGCGCGCCGGTGACGCTGTTGACCGCGCCCAGGTATTCATGCAGGCCGAGCGCGGCGGCAATCACTTCCGACAGGCTGGAAATGAAGGTGGCTGCAAACGAGGCGGCGAACCAGAACGCCACCCGGGTGTTGGAGCTGAGCATGACGCTCACCAGCGCCAGCGTCATCATCAGCAGGCCGGCCGCCACCACCGCCCACATCAATGGCAAGTAGACGTTGTACGGCAGCACGACAGCGCAGGCCAGCAACGGCAGGCAGAACCACTGGGCAATGCGCAGCGGCCATTGGTAATGCGTATTGTCGAGTTCCTTGGCAAACAGCGTGCGAAACAGCGTCAAGCAGGAAATCGCATACAGCGCGATGGTCACCGCGCGGCTGGGCAGCAGCCACACTTCCGGCACGGCCTGGCCCAGCCACTGGATGTCCCAGCCGGCCGACAGCGCACCGATGCGCAAATTGATGACCAGCCAGCCGGCAAACAGCACGTACAGCGACTGGCGGTTGATCAGCGCGGTGGTCAGCACGAACAGCGTGAGCACGATCATGCCGCCGTCGAGCAAGCCCGACTTGCGGTGATACTGCTGCAGCGACATGGTCATCTGTTCCGGGTGCCATTGCACCGCCGACAGGCGTGCCGGGCCGGCAAAGCTGGTGCGGCACACCACGCTGGCCGGGGTGTGCGCCAGTTGCAGCGAAAAACCGGCCTTGGCCGCTTGCATCGCCCCTTGCGCGCCGGAGCGTGTCGCGTGGCCCAGCGGGCGCATCGTGGCCTGATCCCAGCAGGCGACATCGATGGCATGGCGCGACGGCAATTCCACCACCGCTGGCGCGTCGCGCGAGCCGCGCGTGGTAAAGCTGAACCAGACCGGCGCCAGGTGCAGGCCGCTGTCGAACTCGGTCACGGCCGGGGCTGCCTCCAGGCGCGCCATCAGCTCGGCATAGGTGGGCGTGGCTGCCCCCTGGCGGAACGAGCGGATGTCGAGCTGCTTGGCGCCGCTGGCCACGTACTGGTTGGTCCAGAACAGCAGCGCTATGAGCGAGATCAGCCCGATCGCAATCGGGATCAGATAAAACGACAGCACACGCAAAGTGGCGTCGAGCGTACGGTGGGCGCGCCCTAGCCAGGGCGCCCGCAATTGTTCCTGCTGCAATGACATAAGTTCTAACACGACCGGGAATGAGCCGCCATTTTACTTGTTTAGGCAGAAGTCATTCGGCTAGCATACATTGTAAAAATGATGCCGTCATGCAATTATTGTCAGGCTGGTACAAATTGGAAGGTCGGACCCACCGCCTGCGGGCGCAGCGTGACTGCCGGACGGATCGCCGGCGGCACCGCATTGCGCAGGGAAATGTCGATATCCGGGTGGCGCGTGTGGCGGAAAAAACCCAGCAAAGGATGTTGCGCTTCGGTCCAGCGCTGTTCGCCGGTGGCAATCTCAAACGCCATCACCCGGTGCGGGATGTTGCCCACATGGCGCAGCGGCACTGGCTGCTTGTCGGCAAACACGTCGGAAAACAGCAGTTGCTCGTATTGACGGTCGATCGGCGTGCGTCCGGTCACGACCGCCCAGGCCACCTGGTTCTGTTCACAAAACTCGAAGCTGGCCTTGATCAGTGCGATCTTGACCAGGCGCCCGATGCGCCCTTCTTCCACGCCCAGCCGGGTCACTTCGGCCATGCGCTGGGTCTGCATCCACAGCGGCAAGGCGACTGACGCTTCCACGTGCAGCGGCTGCAGCAAATTGGTCTGGATGCGGGCGCTGCCCAAGGGCGAGCCGTCAAGCTTTGATTCAGCCAGCAGGATCACCGCGTCGCCGCTATAGTCGCTCTCTTCGGGCGCGCTGAGCGTCTTGGCAAATTCGGGCACGTGGCGCGCATAGGCCGCATGGCGCACCCGCACCGCTTTCCACAGCTCTTCATCGCTCTGGACGCGCTTGATGGTGAACGGCAAGCGCTCAACCGCTTTGCTCGCTTCGCGCTCCTGCTCGCGCTCGCGCTCGTGATAGGTGCCGGCCAGATGGGCCATCAAGCGCGTGGCAGTCAGGGTTGGTTGCGTAAGTTCCATTTCAATACTCCGGTGAGATAGTCATTAACGGCTGAGTTCGTTTCACAATTATCAATCTTTGGAGCAATTTTAAAGCCGTGAGGAAACATACTTTTCCGGTTCTGTTTCCCAGAAGCATTAACCAAGAGCTACACCGAGGTTGTATACTGATGCCTTTTGAACTAGGACTTTTACCATGAGCGCACTGCCACCTTGCCCACAATGCAATTCCGAATTTACCTATGAAGATGGGGCCAATTTCGTGTGCCCGGAATGCGGCCACGAGTGGCAGGCGCCGGCTGCGGCCGCTGCCGACGTCGCCAAGGTCTACCGTGATTCGGCTGGCAACGTACTGCAGGACGGCGATACCGTCACCGTGATCAAGGATTTGAAACTGAAAGGCGGCGGCGGCACCGTCAAGATGGGCACCAAGGTCAAGAACATCCGCTTGGTCGATAGCGACCACGACATCGATTGCAAGATCGACGGCTTCGGCGCGATGAGCTTGAAGACCGAGTTCGTCAAGAAAGTTTAACCGGCGAGCGTGACGAGAAATGAGGGTCAGGTCGGGCAATGCGCCAATGGCGCTTTGCCCGACCTGAACATCCCGCTGGAAATTGCAATAGGAATTTTCACTTTCGCGATATAGCGTT
>JAZJXM010000073.1:27673-44758 GCA_040390915.1 Pseudomonadota bacterium | reverse complement strand
CCAGCGCTTCGAGCGCCGCCTGGACGTCGCCGAAATTGCGGTCATGGCCGGCGTACGCGGCAACCGCGGCGTCGGCCTCGGCTTGGGTGAGCAAGGTGTTGCCGACTATCTCGAAGCGCGTGATGTCGAAGCGGACCGGGGCGTCAGCCGCCCAGGCGCTGCCGACGGCTGCGGCAAGTAAAGAGGCGGCGATCAATCGCGCGTAGCGTGGTCTCATTTGGGCTCAACTGTGTTGGAACGCGTCCGGGCGCGTATTTACGAAACTGCAAGGTGGGATTCGGACAAGTTTAAACGGGTTTTCATTACGCGTCAGAAATTCTTATTCGTAAAGACACAATTTTGTTACTTGGTTGCAAAGTTGGTCGCACCGTCCCAATCTGGGCCAGGCGGATCAATACGCCAGGCGGCGATGCGTGCCAGGTACAGCTGGTACAGGCCGGTATCGGGACTGGCTGCGGCCAGCGCCGCCACCGCCGCGCCGGCCTGCTCCCATTGCTGGGCACGCACAAGCGCCAGTGCCGCCTCCCAGCGATCCAGTTCGGCTTGCTGCTCCGCGGCCAGTGTGCCGGCCGCGCCCAGCGGTTCGAAAATGGCCACCGGCACGTTCTTGCCCTTGACCCGCACCCGGTCCAGCTCGCGCCAGGCAAACGCCGGCGCGGCCAGCCGGGTCGCTTCACCGACCGCGATGCCGACCCCATACACCTTGGTGATGCCTTCCAGGCGCGAGCCCAGGTTGACGGCGTCGCCCATCACGGTATAGGCCTGGCGGATCTTGGAGCCCATGTCGCCCACGTGCATGTTGCCGGTGTTGAGGCCAATGCCGATTTTCAGCGGCGGCCAGCCGCGCGCGATGAAGTCCAGGTTCAGGCGCGCCGCGCTGGCCTGCATCAGCAGCGCGGTGGCCACGGCGCGGGCGGCGTGGTCGGCAAACGCCACCGGCGCGCCCCAGAACGCCATCACGGCGTCGCCGATGTACTTGTCGAGCGTACCCTGGTGGCTGTCGCGGATATCGACCGACATCGCCGTCAGGTACAGGTTGATGTATTCGCGCAGCTGCTTCGGTTCCAGCCCTTCCGAGATGGTGGTGAAGCCGCGCACGTCGACAAACAGCACGGTGAGCTCGCGGCTCTCGCCATCCATATTGTATTGTTCCGGGTCGTCCGCCATTTCGGCCACCAGCTCCGGCGCCACGTACTGCGAAAAGCGCGACACCAGCGCCTGGCTCTTGCGCACTTCGAAGAAGTAACCGTAGGCCACATTGAGCACAAACAGCGCCAGGATCAGCAGCACGATGGCGGCCCCGTTCAACACGGCGTTGAGCTGGTAATAGAAATAGAAATTGAAGGCCGTTGCCGCCGCCAGTGCCACCACCGCCAGCGCGATCGAGCGCAGCGGCGAGAGCACCGCCAGCGTGATGCTCAGCACCAGCCCGAACACCAGCGCCTGCGCCGACTCGAGCACGAAGGCGCTGGCCGGACGGGCCTTGAAATTATTGTCGATGATCGACTTGAGCATGTTCGCATGCACCTCTACTCCCGGATACTCGGCGCTGACCGGAGTGACCCGCAAGTCGTTGATGCCGGGCGCCGTGGTACCGACCAGCACCGCCGTGCCCTTGAGCGTTGCCGGCTGCACGGCGCCAGTGAGCACGTCGATCGCCGACACGTAGCGAAACGCGCCGCCGTTGGGACCACCCTTGCCGCGAAACTGCACGAAGGCGGTCAAGCCCTCGCCCACCGGGATGCTGATGTTCCGGTCCGGCAGGAACAGCGTCACGTAATCGATGCCGCCGCCGGCGCGCTCGTCGTGCGTGAGCTGGTCGACGCGCTCCTCGAATAACGGAAAAATCGCGCGCGCCTTCAGGAAGACGGCGGCAGTGGCCAGCGACAGCGTCGGATAGTAGGCATCGCCGATCTGGTACAGCAGGATCGAGGAGCGGATCACGCCATCCGGATCGGGTGCGGTGGTAAAGATGCCGGCGCCGGCTGCGGCATTTTGCAAGCGTGCGATATTGGCTTCATAGCCAGACAAATCGTAAGCGAGCAATTCGCGCCCGTTCAAGCTGTCGACCGTAAACGCCGGCGCCGGCAGCGTGCCTTTTTTCACCTTGTCCGACACGTTATAGCCCAATACCACCGGCTTGCCCTGCATGGCCGCGGCGAACAGGCCGTCGTAGTCCATCGCCGTCTTGAGCGTGGCCAGTTGCTGTTTCAGGCCTGCGACCCCGGCCAGCTGGTGCGCGGCCAAACCTTCCAGCACCCCGTAGCCGGACGACGTATCGGGCTCGGTGAACGAGACGTCGAATCCGACTGCACCGACCTGGTAATGCTCGGTGAGCTGGCGCACCAGGTTGGCCTGCACGTCGCGGCCCCACGGAAAGCGTCCGACCTGTTCCAGGCTTTTTTCGTCGATGTCGACAATGACCACGCGCCGGTCCAGCACCGGCTGTTCGATGCGCATGCGCAGCCCTGCCATGAAGCCATCGAGACGCTCGATCGCGTCGACCGTGAAGTAGCCCATCGGATAGAGCACCGCGGCCAGCGTGAGCGCCAGGCCGAACACCCAGCGCCCGCCGTAACGGGCCAACTGCCGGGCCCATTCAGAGCGCTTGGCGTCAGGGCGTGTAGCCGGGAATAAGCGCATCGTCAATCGCGTCGATCTGGCGCGGGTCCATGTTCTTGTGCGCAAATGGAAGGTAGATCTTGCTGCGGATGAAAATGTCGAACAGGTCAGGATCGATATGGCCGTTAAGCGCGAATTTACCGAGGATGCGCAGCGACTCGGACAGCATCTTGCCCTTCTTGTACGGCCGGTCGCGCGCGGTGAGCGCCTCGAAGATGTCGGCAATGGCCATGATGCGCGCCTGCACCGACATCTGGCCCTTGGTCAGCCCGCGCGGATAGCCCTTGCCGTCCATCCGCTCATGGTGCCCACCCGCGTACTCGGGCACATTGGCCAGGTGCTTGGGCCATGGCAGCGATTCAAGCATGCGGATCGTGACCACGATATGGTTGTTGATGATCTTGCGCTCGACGTCGGTCAGGGTGCCGAACTTGATGGTCAGGTTGAGCAATTCATCGTCGTCGAGGAAATCGCGCTCGACGCCGTCCATGCCGATCCAGCGGTAGCGCGCGATGGTACGCACCCGCTCCTGGTCCTCGGCCGACATGCCCTCCCCGCCCACGTTGGCCTCGCGCAGGAATACGCGGTCAGCGCGCAGTGCGGCCAGCTCCTCCTCCAGTCGGCCCTCGATGGCGGCGCTGTCGGCCCCTGGCACGCACTTGTCGGTCAGCGCGCGGATCTGCCGATCGCGCAGCAGCACTTCGAAACGGGTATCGATCATGTGGATGCGATCGAATATGGTTTCCAGCTTGGTAGCCTTGTCGACCACGTGTACGGGTGTCGTGATCTTGCCGCAATCGTGCAGCAGGCCCGCCATCCACAGCTCCTTGCGATCCCTTTCGGACATGCGGAAGTGGGCCATCGGCCCGTTGTCGGCCTGGTGCACCGCTTCGGCCAGCATCATCGTCAATTCCGGCACGAACTGGCAGTGGCGCCCGGTGTAGGGCGATTTTTCATCGATGCCGATGTTGATCAGGTTGACCAGCGACTCGAGCAGCTCCTCGAGCTGCAGCACCAGGTGCTGGTTGGTGATGGCCACTGCCGCCTGTGCCGCAAGGGCCTCGATGAAGCGCTGGTCGGTGGGCGAAAAGGCGCAGATCTGGCCGGTATCGGGATCGAGCGCGTTGATCAGCTGCAGCACGCCGATCAACTTGCCTTCATGGTCGTTCATCGGCACCGTCAGGAACGACTGCGAATGGTAGTCGAAGGCGGCGTCGAACGAGCGCATGCCCGAAAAATTGAAGGCGTCGGCCGCGTATACGTCTTCGATATTGACCGACTGGCCGCAGTTGGCCGAGTAGGCCGCCACCGAACTGTGATTGGGGTCGCCGTGCGCGTCGAACAGCGGTACCGGCGCGATGTCGATCGGATTGCCGCTGGCGCCGCCCTGGTAGATTCCCAGGCTGTCGTTGATCGAAATGTTGAAGCACAAGCTGGTGCCGTGGTGGCACGGCCGGTACAGCGTGCCGCCATCGGCCAGCGTCATGGCCTTGGCCACTTTGAGGATACGGTCAAGCAGCGTGCCCGTGTCGGGGCTGTTGCCCAACGCGACACTGACTTCGACCAGCAGGTCGAGGCGCTGTGCAATCTGTGTATGACTCAAAGCTTGCATGGGTTCGCCAGCCAGTGTAGGGGTTTCGGACGGACAAATTGCCCGCTTGAAATTAATATGAGTGTAGCGCCACCCTATGCACATGTACACCGGCGAATGAAAAAGCGTCGCAAATTGGCGCGGAATCCATAACACTCGCTTTTGAGCAACATTTTTGCAGCCTTTGTCGTGCAAAACGGCTATGATCCGAAGACAAGATACCGTGGGGAGCCAGACAATGAAATTTCGGTTTTGGGGTGTGCGCGGCTCAATACCGTCTCCCGGCCCGCGCACGGTGCGTTACGGCGGCAATACCACCTGCATCGAAGTGTGCAGCGACGACGGCACCCTGATCATCCTTGACGCCGGCACCGGCATCTTCGCGCTGGCCCAGCACTTGCTGACGCGGCTCCCGGTCAACGCCAATATTTTCGTCACCCACAGTCACTGGGACCACATCCACGGCCTGCCATTTTTCACGCCGCTGTTCATCAGCGGCAGCCGCGTGCGTTTGCACGGCGCCCATGACCCGGTCACCGGCAACGGCATCGAACACGTGCTGGGCGTGCAGCTGCAAAACAGCTACTTCCCGGTCAGCGAAGCGCAAATGGACGCCACCATCGAATACCAGACGCTGGGTATCGGCGAAGCGCATGCGGTGGGCGACGCGGTGGTCGAGAACATCGTCATGAACCATCCGGTGACCAATCTTGGCTACCGCATCAACTGCAATGGCAAATCGGTGTTTTTCACCGGCGACCATGAACCGTTCTATAACATCTACGCGCCCGATGACCCGCGTCACGCCGCCTTTCAGCAGCACATCGACGAGCGCGGGCGCGCCATCGACCAGGCCATGGCCGGGGTCGACGCACTGATCGTCGACTGTTCCTACACCCAGGCCGAGTATCCGTCCAAGCAAGGCTGGGGCCACGGCACGTTCGACTCCGCGCTGGCTATGGCGCAGCGGGTCGGCGCCAAGGCGCTGTACTGCACCCACCATGAGCCGACCCGCAGCGACGACGAGCTCGAAGCGGTGTTCGCCGACGTCATGGCGCGCCATGCGCCACTGGCCTTGAAAGTCGTGCTAGCCTATGAAGGCCTGGAAGTAGAACTGGCCTGAGCCCTTACCGAAAGCACAGCACCGATGAATGACGCAGATACCGCACAGCGCCTCGAGTTCTTCAAAAAGCTACAGGCAGTCACCACCAAGATCCACGCTACCAGCAACCTCGATGAAATCATGCTCGACCTGGGCATGGATTTCTGCGACCTGTTCAACTGCGAACGCTTCACGCTGTATGCGCTCAATCCGGAGAAGGACCACATCGTCTCCAAGGTCAAGACTGGCCTGACCACGTTTCGCGACCTGAACCTGCGCATTTCGCCGGCCAGCATCGCCGGCTACGTGGCGCTCACGCGCAAGACGGTCAACATCCGCGACGTCTACGACGACACCGAATTGAAGCGCCATTCGCCCGACCTGTCGTTCCTGATCCTGGTCGACCAGCGCACCGGTTACCGGACGCGCGAAATGCTGGTCGCGCCGCTGGTGACGGTCAACAGCAACGAGCTGCTGGGCGTGGTCCAGTTCATCAACAACCGCAGCGGCGGGCCGTTTTCTGACGTGTGCGTGGACGGCGTCAAGCAGCTGTGCGAAACGCTGTCGGTGGCGTTCAGCCAGCGTCTCAGGCCGCCCCAGGTGGCGCGCACCCGCTACGATGGCCTGGTGTCCGAGGCGCTGCTGTCGGCGCCCGAACTGGAGCTGGCCGGGCGCGCCGCGCGCAAAAAGGAAATCGACATCGAAGACGTGTTGATACAGGAATTCGGCGTGCGCGCCAGCGCCATCGGCGACTCGCTGGCCAAGTTCTTTGGCGTGCCTTACGAGCCCTACCGGACCGAACGCATCAAGCCGCTCGAATTGCTGCGCAACTTGAAAGCCCAATACGTCGAACAGAACCAGTGGCTGCCGATCGAAGACGGCAAGGATGGCCTGGTGGTGATGGCGATCGATCCCGAACGGGTCACCGCCAGCCGCATCGTCAGCCAGATCTTCCCCAAGGCGAAAATCAGCTACCGCGTCACCACGCGCCAGGAATTTGCGCTCACCACCGAACAGTTCTTCGGCGCCTCGATCGAGGACGAAAGCTCGGTGGGCGACCTGCTGTCGGGGATGGACATGGAAACCGAGGACGGCGAAGCGCCGGCCGAAGTATCGGAAGCGGTTGAAAATGAACTGGTCAAGCTGCTCAACAAGATCATCATCGACGCTTACCGCCAAGGCGTCTCCGACATCCACATCGAGCCGCTGCCAGGCAAGGGCAAGACCGGGATCCGGTTTCGCAAGGATGGCACGCTGGTGCCGTATATCGAAATTCCGTCAAGCTACCGCAGCGCCATGGTGGCGCGGGTAAAAATCATGTGCGACCTCGATATCTCCGAGCGCCGCAAGCCGCAGGACGGCAAGATCAAATTCAAGAAATACGGGCCGCTCGACATCGAACTGCGGGTGGCCACGATTCCCTCGTCGGGCGGAGTGGAAGACATCGTGATGCGGATCCTGGCGGCGGGCGAACCGATCCCGCTGGCCAAGCTGGGCGTGCTGCCGTACAACCTGGAGCGCCTGATCACGGCGATCGAAAAACCGTACGGCCTGTTTTTCGTGTGCGGCCCTACCGGCTCGGGCAAGACCACCACGCTGCACTCGGTGCTGAACCACCTGAACACGCCCGAGACCAAGATCTGGACTGCCGAAGATCCGGTCGAGATTACCCAGAAGGGCTTGCGCCAGGTCCAGGTCAACCGCAAGGCGGGGCTCGACTTTGCCACCGTGATGCGCTCCTTCCTGCGCGCCGATCCGGACGTGATCATGGTGGGCGAAATGCGCGACAAGGAAACGGTCAGCATGGGTATCGAAGCATCGCTGACCGGCCACCTGGTGTTCGCCACGCTGCACACCAACAGCGCGCCAGAATCGATCGTGCGCCTGCTCGACATGGGCATGGACCCGTTCAACTTTGCCGACGCGCTGCTGGGCATCCTGGCGCAGCGCCTGGCCAAGCGCTTGTGCTCGTCCTGCAAATCGCCCTACCATCCGGACGACACTGAAGTGGACCAGATGCTCGACGAATACTGCACCGAACTGCTGGCCACCGAGACCTTCCTCAAGGACGCCAACGCCGGCCGCGCGGCGGTGCTGGCCGGCTGGAAGAAACGCTATGCCGGCGAGGCCGGCAAGTTCACGCTCTACCACCCGGTGGGCTGTTCCGAATGCAACAAGGGCTACAAGGGACGGGTCGGCCTGCACGAATTGAAGATCGGCACCGACAAGGTCAAGAAGCTCTTGCAGGAACACAGCCGGGTGGCGGCGCTGCTGGCCGCCGCGCTGGAAGACGGCATGCTCACGCTGAAGATGGACGGCATCGAAAAGGTATTGTCCGGCATCACCGACTTGAAAATGGTACGCCAGGTGTGCATCAAGTAAGGACGCACCCGGTTTGACAGCGGCGGCCTGGCAGGGATACCCTGTCGGTCCGACTGCTGTTTTCCACTCCCTTCGCCATGCTGCAAGCGCTCCCCTTCCCTGTTCGCATAGAATGCCCGCCCGGCCTGTGCGTGTGCGAGCGCGAACGGCTGCTGGCCGACCCGCTGGCGGACACGCGCATCCTGATGCTGACCCGCGAGCAGGAAAAAAAGCTGCTCGAACGCATAGAACGCGTAACCAGCTATGCCGAACTGCAATATGTCGGCAAGCTGATGTTTGACCAGCTGGGCATTGAACTGCACATCGCGCCTGCCGCGCGCGAAGTGCGCACCGTGCGCGGCCTGGCAATCGTGCTGCGCGAATTGCCCGGCCTGTGCCGCAAGACGCGCCAGGCCATTCCCGCGGCCGTGCGGCGCTGCCTTGAACAGCGCCCCGAGATCGTGTACGCGATCCTCGACGCCCACGACCTGTTCGGCCAAGCGTAAGTTTTCGCCGTCGGCCGATACCTGCTCTGGTGATCGATATCAAAGACAATTGTCAGAATTGCCACATTATGGAGGCACCCCCTTGATGACGATGGCGGCAAATCCATGGTATCCCCAAGCAAGTATGACGGTCTGGTATTCGAGGCCACGCTGTCCGCACCAGAGCTGGAAAGCGCGATTCGCAATGCGCGCGCGCGGTTGGTCGACATTGAAGACATCCTGATCACCGACTACAAGATTTTGCCGCTGCAGATAGGCGCGGCGCTGGCGCGCTACTTCAATGTCCCGTATGAGCCCTACCGGCCGGGACGCATCAAGCCGGTGTTCCTGCTCAAGAATCTGAAGGCCCAGTACGTCGAAGAAAACCAGTGGCTGCCGCTGGACGAAGACAAGAACGGCTTGCTGGTGCTGGCGCTCGACCCCGAGCGCATCCAGGCCAGCCGTATCGTCAATCAGGTATTCCCCAAGTCGCAGGTGGCCTATTGCGTCACCACCCGGGCCGAATTCAAGCGCACCATGGACCAGTATTTCGGCACCAGCGCGCGCAGCGACGGCAGCAGCTTGCGCGAACTGCTGTCGGGCATGGCCGACGAAGACGACAGCGAAGAACCGGCCAAGGTCTCGGAAGCGGTCGAAACCGAACTGGTCAAGCTGATCAACAAGGTCATCATGGATGCCTACCGCCAGGGCGTGTCCGACATCCACATCGAACCGCTGCCGGGCAACGGGCGCACCGGGATCCGCTTTCGCAAGGACGGCATGCTGGTGCCTTACATCGACATCCCGGCCGGCTACCGCAACGCCCTGGTGGCGCGCGTGAAGATCATGTGCGACCTGGACACCTCCGAGCGGCGCAAGCCACAGGACGGCAAGATCAAGTTCAACCGCTACGGCCCGCTCGACATCGAGCTGCGGGTAGCCACCATCCCCTCCACCGGCGGCGTGGAAGACGTGGTGATGCGGATTCTAACGGCGGGCGAGCCGATCCCGCTGGCCAAGCTGGGCGTGCTGCCGCACAACCTGGAGCGCTTGCGCGCGGCCATCGAAAAGCCGTACGGCCTGTTTTTCGTGTGCGGCCCCACCGGTTCGGGCAAGACCACCACGCTGCACTCGGTGCTGCACCACCTGAACACGCCCGAGACCAAGATCTGGACCGCCGAAGACCCGGTCGAAATCACCCAGAAGGGCTTGCGCCAGGTGCAGGTCAACCGCAAGGCGGGGCTCGACTTTGCCACCGTGATGCGCTCCTTCCTGCGCGCTGACCCGGACGTGATCATGGTGGGCGAAATGCGCGACAAGGAAACGGTCAGCATCGGCATCGAAGCGTCCCTGACCGGCCACCTGGTGTTCGCCACGCTGCACACCAACAGCGCGCCCGAATCGATCGTGCGCCTGCTCGACATGGGCATGGACCCGTTCAATTTTGCCGACGCGCTGCTGGGCATCCTGGCCCAGCGGCTGGCCAGGCGGCTGTGCACCTTGTGCCGGGTGGCCTACCATCCGGAAAACGACGAAGTCGAACAGTTGCTGAGCGAATATTGCGCCGAGTTGCTGCACACGAGCGCCTTCATCGTCGATCCGGAAGCGGGCCGCGCACGGGTGCTGGGCGCGTGGGTCGAACACTACACCGATCACGAAGGCCGCTTCACGCTGTTTCGCGCGCTGGGCTGCGCCGAGTGCAACAAGGGCTACAGCGGCCGGCTAGGCCTGCACGAGCTGATGATCGGCACCGACAAGGTCAAGCGATTGCTGCAGGAGCACGCCCGCGTGGCAGCCTTGCTGGCCGCCGCGCTGGAAGACGGGATGATGACGCTGAAGATGGATGGCATCGAAAAAGTGCTGCAGGGTCTGACTGATTTTCGGACCGTGCGCCAGGTGTGCATCAAATAATCGGACATCGTCCCTGCGAAGGCGGGGACCCACAGCACCTCAGCGCAGACTCCGATATGGAGCGAAGCCAATGTGCTATGGGGAGCGTCTTGGCGGCGCCTTCGCAAGGACGATGCGCGAAAAAAAGCCGCACATGTGCGGCTTTTGACTTTACAGGATTTTTGTCGCTATCCACCACGCCACGGCCGACATGAACGCCGCCGCCGGAATGGTCAGGAACCAGGCCCATACGATGTTGCCCGCCACGCCCCAGCGCACCGCCGACATCTTTTGCGCCGAACCGACGCCGACGATGGCGCCCGTGATGGTGTGAGTGGTCGACACGGGTACGCCCAGGAAGCTCGCCATCAGCAGCGTGATCGTCCCACCGGTTTCGGCACAAAAACCGCCCACCGGTTTGAGCTTGGTGATCTTCTGGCCCATGGTCTTGACGATGCGCCAGCCGCCGAACAACGTTCCGAAGCTGATCGCCGCGTAGCAGGCGATGATGGCCCACTGCGGTGGCGACTTGGCGTCCTTGGCCAGGTTGCCAGAGGCGATCAGCAGCATCCAGATGATGCCCAGCGTCTTTTGCGCGTCGTTGCCGCCGTGTCCCAGGCTGTAGCCGGCCGCCGACACCAGTTGCAGGCGGCGGAACCAGGTATCGACCTTGCGCGGCGTCGAACGCACGAACAGCCACGACACCAGCAACATGATGATCGAGCCCAGTATGAAGCCGAGCAAGGGCGCGATCACAATGAATGCAACGATCATCATCAAGCCGCCCGGGATCAGCGCCCCGGTGCCCGCCTTGGCTACGGCCGCGCCAACCAGGCCGCCGATCAGCGCGTGCGAGGACGACGAAGGAATGCCGTAGTACCAGGTGATCAAATTCCACACGATGGCGCCCACCAGCGCGCCAAAGATGACGTACTGGTCGATCACTTCAGGATGGATGGTGCCCTTGCCGATTGCGCTGGCCACCTTCAGGCCGACCACGAAAATCGCCACGAAGTTGAACACCGCCGCCATGGCCACCGCCGTCTGCGGTTTGAGCACGCGGGTCGACACCACCGTGGCAATCGCGTTGGCGGCATCGTGGAAGCCGTTCATGAAGTCGAAAATCAGTGCCAGGCCAATGATCAGCGCTAGCACGTAAATACTGATTTGAAGGTTATTCATGGCTTACGCGTTCTCGACGATGATGCCTTCGATGATGTTTGCCACGTCTTCGCAGCGGTCGGTCACCGTTTCGAGGATTTCGTAGATGGCTTTAAGCTTGATCAGGTTGCGCACGTCCGGTTCGTCGCGGAACAGTTTCGACATGGCCGCGCGCATCACGTGGTCGGCGTCCGATTCGAGGCGATCGATCTCTTCGCAGATGGCGACGATCTTTTGCGAGTTGTCCATGTTGTGCAGCAGCGCGACGGCGGCCTGCACTTTTTCGCAGCAAGCCAGGCACAGTTCGGCCAGGCGCTTCGCTTCCGGCGTGACGGCCTTCAAATCGTACAGCGACACGGTCTGGGCGGCGTCTTCCATCAGGTCCAGGATGTCGTCCATGCGGGTGATCAACTTGTGGATGTCGTCGCGGTCGATCGGCGTGATGAACGTCTTGTGCAGCAGGTCGACGGTCGCGTAAGTGATCTTGTCGGCTTGCTTTTCGATGCTTTCAATGGCGTGGGTACGCATTTCGAGGTCGTCGAAATTGGTCATCAAACCAACCATTTCGTGGGCGCCCTTGACGCACAGGTCGGCGTGCGCATTGAACAAGTCAAAGAATTTGCCCTCGGTGGGCATTAAACGTCCAAACATGGCTTTCTCCGTTAAAGCGTATTGATACTGCAGAAGGCCGCCGATGAGCCGGCGGCCAGGTGAATTAGTCGCCCTGGTACAGGGCCAGGCCACCGGTGTAATTACCGAACTTGGTGTACTGCCCGATCCAGGTCAGGCGCACCGAACCGATCGGACCGTTACGCTGCTTGCCGATGATGATCTCGGCCGTGCCTTTGTCGGGCGAATCCGGGTTATAGACCTCATCGCGGTACAGGAAGATGATGACGTCGGCATCTTGCTCGATTGCGCCCGATTCGCGCAAGTCGGACATGATGGGGCGCTTGTTGGGGCGTTGTTCCAGCGAGCGGTTCAGCTGGGACAGGGCAATCACGGGGCAATGCAATTCCTTGGCCAGGCCCTTCAGGCTACGCGAAATCTCGGAAATCTCCGAGGCGCGGTTATCGCCCGGCTGGCTGCCCGTCATCAGCTGGATGTAGTCGATGATGATCAAGCCGAGCTTGCCGCACTGGCGCGACAGACGGCGCGAGCGCGCGCGCAGCTCGATCGGATTGAGCGCCGGCGTCTCGTCGATATAGATCTGGGCGTCGTTCATTTTCTGGATCGCGTGCGTCAGGCGCGGCCAGTCTTCGTCATTGAGGCGGCCGGTACGCAAACGGTGCTGATCGAGCTGGCCGACCGAACCGAGCATACGCATGGCCAGCTGGGTGCCGCCCATCTCCATTGAGAAAATCGCCACCGGCAAGCCGGCGTCAATTGCCACGTTCTCGCCGATGTTGACCGAAAACGCGGTCTTGCCCATCGATGGACGGCCGGCCACGATCACCAGGTCGCCTGGCTGCAAGCCGGACGTCATGCGGTCCAGGTCAATCCAGCCGGTCGGCACGCCCGTGATTTCACTCTGGTTGTCGCGGCTATAGAGTTCGTCAATACGCTCGACCACTTGGGTGAGCAGCGGTTGTACCGCCAGCCAGCCCTGGGAGCCGCGCGAACCCTGTTCGGCGATCGCGAAAATCTTGGACTCGGCTTCGTCGAGCATCTGCTTGACTTCCTTGCCCTGCGGGTTGAACGCCTGGCCCGAAATTTCGTCAGCCACGGTGATCAGCTTGCGCATGATGCCACGGTCGCGCACGATTTCGGCGTAACGCCGGATGTTGGCCGCCGACGGCGTGTTTTGCGCCATCGCGTTCAGGTATTGCAGGCCGCCCACGTCGTCGGCCTTGGCCAGGTTGACCAGGGCCTCGAACACAGTGATCACGTCAGCCGGTTTGGAGGCATTGATCAGCTTGACGATCTGCTCGAAGATGATGCGGTGGTCATAGCGGTAAAAATCGTCCGCGTGCATCATGTCGGCAATACGGTCGAACGCGGCGTTATCGCGCAGCAAACCACCGATCACAGACTGTTCTGCTTCGATGGAATGGGGCGGGATGCGTAGGGCGTCGACTTGCGGATCAGATGGTGCGTTCATGGCGCGAATTATACCTGCTTCAGGTCAACAAGCCGGAGAAATGGACGTAAAAAAAGCCGGGAAACCCGGCTTTTTTTGCTACAGCAAGAACTCTTGCTTAAGCTGCTTCGCCAACAACAGCGATGGTGATATCGACAACCACGTCGGTATGCAGTGCAACAGCAACAGCGTGCTCGCCGGTGGTCTTCAACGGACCGTTAGGCATGCGCACTTGTGCTTTTTCTACTGCGAAACCTTGCTTGGACAACGCTTCAGCGATGTCGAAGTTGGTGACCGAACCGAACAGACGGCCATCGACGCCCGCTTTTTGCGCGATCGAGATGGTCATGCCGGACAGCTTTTCGCCTTCAGCTTGCGACACTGCCAGTTTGGCGGCTGCAGCTTTTTCCAGTTCAGCGCGCTTGACTTCGAATTCTGCCACTGCCGAAGCGGTAGCACGGCGAGCCATGCGTTGCGGGATCAGGAAGTTACGTGCGTAACCGTCTTTGACTTTGACGACGTCGCCCAGATTACCGACGTTCACAACTTTTTCTAACAGAATGATTTGCATATGATTCTCCAGTTATTCTGCCAGCGATTAAGCGTGGTGCAGATCGGTGTAAGGCAGCAGCGCGAGGTAGCGGGCGCGCTTGATGGCGGTGTCAACCTGGCGCTGATAGTGCGCCTTGGTACCGGTCAGGCGTGCTGGCATGATCTTGCCGTTTTCCTGGACGAAGTCTTTCAGGGTGTCGACGTCTTTGTAGTCGACTTGTTCTACGTTCGCTGCCGTGAAGCGGCAGAATTTCTTACGCTTGAACAGTGGGTTCTGTTGTTTGCGCTTTTCTTTAAGCTTGAGCTTGTTCTTGTCGAATTTTTTACCGAATGCCATTTGAGGCTCCTGTATCTAAAAGTGTGACGACGCTTTAAGCGGCGGCACTAAAATCAATGATGTGAAACACCAGGCTTTTGCTGCTGCGGTTCTTTTTTGCCAGAAATCCCGTGAACTGATGCGCGGCGCCCAATTCGGCCTGGCTGAATCGTCCTGAAATTTCGCCTGCGGCGAACGCAGGAATTTCAAACTCGACCAACCTGGGCACCCCTGCTTCGACCTGCTGCGAACTGTGCATCAGGGTGGCGGACACGACTGGCACGCCGGCCGGGGTGTAGCGCAATACGTCGCGCTCGCAAATCAGGGCTACGAACTGGAGTTGATTAGTCACTCCGGGTTCAAGGCTTCCGACCAAAAAAATTACGCTGCTGCTGCGGCTGGAGCTGCGGCGGCTGCCGGAGCTTCCGAACGGTGGCTCTTGGCTGCGTCTTCACGTTGTACCGATTTCATCATCGGCGACGGCGCGGTTTCAGCCTTCTTCATCTTAACGGTGAGGTGACGCAACACGGCATCATTGAATTTGAACGCGGTTTCGAGTTCCACGAGGGTCTCGTTGTCGCATTCGATGTTCAGGCAGATGTAGTGTGCTTTTGGCAGCTTCTGGATCGAGTAAGCCATCTGACGACGGCCCCAGTCTTCAACACGGTGTACCGAACCGCCGCGCGTGGTTACGCTGGCTTTGTAACGTTCGATCATCGCTGGGACTTGCTCGCTTTGGTCCGGGTGGACGATAAAGACGATTTCATAATGACGCATGCATAACTCCTTAGGGACGTTTAAACAAGTGCCCACCTCGGCGTCAAGACGAGTGTGGGAAGGGAAAGCCGGCAATTATAGCGTGAAACTGCGTTTGCTGGCAATCCCCTTGTTGCCCGGCGCGGCTAAGGGATGAAATCGAAGTCGAACAGTTGCTCTTTTGTATAAGGCGGCGCGGTTGGAAAACTCGTGGGCGGCAAGCCGGTTTCAAGCACGGCCTGCCTCACCGCCCTTTTGTATTCGGAATCGATAGAGGCATCAACCAGCGACTTCAAGCTGGGACTCTCTTCGAACAAGTCTTCGATTTTCCTGCGCTGGTTGCAAATGGTAGTGATCCAGCTATTGGAGCGCAAGACGGGCTGATACTCGCATTTGAGCAAATGCAGCATCAACACACTCAGCCTGCTGCGCAGGCTCCTCTTGTGCTTTTTCACGAAGTACTCCAGTTCATCCAGCAGGCTTTCAATATCCAACTGTGCGAACTGGCGTTCGCGGATGAGTTCTATTTGACGCTCCATCCACACGACGTAGTCGTCGTCGATGTCGGGCGCGGAAAGGGCTACGTGGGTCATGATTGCCTCGCTATTCCTGGGGTTTGACACGCCAAACTGCAAATAATTCAGGCAAACCGCATTTAATTCTTGCATTCGGCGAAATACTGTACAAAAATACAGTCTGTTCATACAAACAGCCCTCCACCCGATGATCAAGCTCACACCACGTCAAGAACAAATCCTCAACCTGATCAAGGACGCGATCGACAATACGGGCTTTCCTCCGACCCGCGCCGAAATCGCCAATGAACTGGGCTTCAAGTCGGCCAATGCGGCCGAGGAGCACTTGCAGGCTTTGGCGCGCAAGGGCGCCATTGAAATTTCACCGGGCACCTCGCGCGGCATCCGCCTGATCGGCGCCAGCCTGGACACCATCCCGCCGGTGCCGCCCACGCTGATGATGTCGCTGCCGCTGGTGGGGCGTGTCGCTGCCGGTTCGCCCATCCTGGCCCAGGAACACGTGGAAACGACCTACAGCGTCGACCCGGCCATGTTCTCGGCCAAGCCTGACTTTTTATTGAAGGTGCGGGGCTGGTCGATGCGCGACGCCGGCATCATGGATGGCGACCTGTTGGCCGTCAAAAAGGTCGACAGCGCCAAGAACGGCCAGATCGTGGTGGCCCGGATCGGCGAAGACGTGACCGTCAAGCGCTATAAAAAGACCGGCAACATCATCGAACTGCTGCCTGAAAACCCGGACTTCAAGGTGATCCGGGTTGACCCGGAAGTCGACGAATTCACGCTCGAAGGCCTGGCCGTGGGCCTGATGCGCAGCTGGCACTAAAGGGTCAGTACTTGCGCTTGCCGCTCTTCGCCTCTTCGACGATGCGGTTGTTCTCCGTCACGTAGGCATCGGTCGCATCGCGCCACACGGTAAGGTCAGCCAGGAACAGCTTGGACTGCACGCGCGCGTCTTCCATGATGCGCGAATACACTTGCGCCAGGTGGGCCGTGGCGATGGCCGTTTCCGCTTCGGTCATCAAGTCGGCCACGTCCTTGGGTATGCGGCTCGTCAGCGGCGCGGCGGCATTGAGATTTTCGACAAACGCGTTGTAGCACGCCTTCCACTTGTCGACCTTGGCGCCGATGGACGCGATCTCATCGTTCTGCTTGGACATGGCCGGCACCCGCGGGGCCGGGCAACGGTATTGGCCGCCGGTCAGGTCGGCGCCGTCGTAGCCCGCCATCCAGTAAGCCAGCTCGGCCTTGTGCAGCTCGCGCTGGCGCATCATTTCAAGTGCTGCGATGGCAGTCTTGTTGCCTTTGGCGGCAGACTTCTTGAACCAGACCTCGGCCTTGGCCAGGTCGACCGCGCCGGCCTCGCCATACAAATGCATTTCGCCCATGTGCAGCTGCGCCTCGGCATTGCCGCCATTGGCCAGCTTGGCGTACATCTGCAGCGCCTGCGGATAGGACTTCTTGGCAAACAGCGCGTTGGCATCGGCCAGCTCATCGGCATGGAGCGCGCCGCACAACAACATCGACAGGCAAAACAGGAGTTTCTTCATTTTCGGGGTCTCGGAGACTGGAGCGGAAACCAGATCATAACTGGATGTGCGCAAAACCGGGGTCAGACCACTTTTGCCGCAAGGCA
>JAZJXM010000073.1:2313-27663 GCA_040390915.1 Pseudomonadota bacterium | reverse complement strand
TTGAAAAAAAGGACGCTTAGAGCGCGGCCTGGAAGTCGTGCAGCAGGTCGGCGCAGTCCTCAATACCCACTGAGACCCGGATCAGCGATTCGGCGATGCCCATGCTGGCGCGCCGCTCGGCGCCCATCTCGAAGAAGATGGTGTGCGCCACCGGAATGACCAGCGTGCGCGTGTCGCCCAGATTGCTGGCCGAAATCGCGATGTTCAAGCGGTTCAGGTAGTCGAAGCAGTCGATTCCGTCCTTCAGTTCGAAACTGAACAAGGCGCCGTAAGAACGGAACAACTGCCCTGCCAGCGCGTGCTGCGGATGCGATGCCAGGCCCGGATAATGGACCTTGGCCACCCGTTCATCGGCTTCGAGCATGCTCGCCAGCGCCAGCGCATTGCTGCACGCGCGCTCCATGCGCAGCGCCAGCGTTTCGGCGCCAACTGATATGTGGTGCGCCGCTTCCGGTCCCAGCGAGGCGCCAAAATCGCGCAGCGCCTTGGCCCGCAGCTGCGCCATGCCCCACTGGGTCGGTGCATTCTTCTTGTAGTTGGCCGCGATGTGCGGATACGCCGTCCAGTCGTACACGCCGGTATCGGTCAGGCTGCCGCCCAGCGCGATGCCATGCCCGCCGATCGACTTGGTCAGCGCATTGATCACCAGTCCCGCGCCCACGGCCTTGGGACGGAACAGATACGGCGTGGTCATGGTGTTGTCGACCACGTACAGGATGCCGCGCTCCTTGCACAGTGCCCCGATGCGCGCCAGGTCGGCGACCTGGGTGCGCGGATTGGCGATCGTTTCGACGAACACGATGCGCGTGTTCGGCGTCAGCGCCGCGGCGACGTTGGCAACGCTTGTCGCGTCGACAAAGTCCACGCCCACGCCCTGCCCTGCGACGGTCTGCCACAGGCTGTTGGTATTGCCGAACAAGTAGGACGAGGACACCACATGGTCGCCCGCCTTGAGCAGCGCCTGGAATACGGCGCCAATGGCGCCCATGCCGGTGGCGAAGCACAAGCTGGCCACGCCGTCTTCCATGCGCGTGATCTTGTCTTCCAGCGCGGCGATGGTCGGATTGCCCTGGCGCCCGTAACGGTAACCTGGCTCCTTGCCCTGGAACACCGACGCCAGCTGGCGCGCGTCGGCATACCCGAACGCGACCGACGTATGGACCGGCTTGTGCAGCGAGCCATGCTCGATCGGCTTTTGCCGATCGTTGTGCAGGATGGTCGTGGTAAAGCCGTAGCTCTTGTTCTTGCTCATGTGGCCTTTACTCGGCGGTGGCCAGGTTCAGGTTCAGCTGCGTGCGCGCTGCGTCTTCGGCCGGCGCCGCCTTCGGGTGATGGCGCGCGTATTCGAGAGCGTTCAGGTAGTCTGGCGTCACGTCGCCAGTCACATACACGCCATCGAAGCAAGACGCTTCGAAGTTCTTCAAATCCGGATTGCAGTCCGAGATCGAACGCTTGAGCGCGTCGACGTCCTGGTACACCAGCGCGTCGGCGGTGATCTCGCGGCACACCTCTTCGGTGCTGCGGCCGTAGGCGATCAGTTCGTCGCGGGTCGGCATGTCGATCCCGTACACGTTCGGGAACAAGACCGGCGGCGCGGCCGAGGCGAAAAATACGTTGCGGGCACCCGCTTCGCGCGCCATGTTGACGATCTCGCGGCTAGTGGTGCCGCGCACGATCGAGTCGTCCACCAGCAGCACGTTCTTGCCCTTGAATTCGGAGCCGATCGCGTTGAGCTTCTGGCGTACCGATTTGCGGCGGATCGCCTGCCCCGGCATCAGGAAGGTGCGGCCGATGTAGCGGTTCTTGATGAAGCCTTCGCGGTACTCGATGCCCAGCTTGAGCGCCAGCTGAATGGCGGCCGGACGGGACGAATCGGGAATCGGCATGACGACGTCGATGTCGCCGGCCTGGAATTGCTGGCGCACTTTCTCGGCCAGGTATTCGCCCATCTTCAGGCGCGTGGCGTACACCGAGGCGCCGTCCAGGATCGAATCCGGGCGCGCCAGGTAGACATACTCGAAGGCGCACGGATTGAGGGTCGGATTGTCGGCGCACTGGCGCTCATACAACGCGCCGTCGTTGTCGATAAACACCGCTTCGCCCGGCGCGATGTCGCGCAGGAAGCGGAAACCCATGCCTTCGAGCGCCACCGATTCGCTGGCGATCAGGTATTCGTTGCCTTGCTCGGTCTCGTTGATGCCGATGCACAGCGGACGGATGCCGAACGGGTCGCGAAACGCCAGCAGGCCGTGGCCGGCGATCTGCGCCACCACCGCGTAGGCGCCGCGCACGCGGCGGTGCACTGCGGCCACGGCCTTGAACACGGAGTCCGGGTCGAGCGTGAAGCCGGTGGTCGATTCCTGGATTTCGTGGGCCAGCACGTTGAGCAGCACTTCGGAATCGGAATCGGTGTTGATGTGGCGCCGGTCATTGCGGAACATCTCGCTTTTGAGCTGGGCCTGATTGGTCAGGTTGCCGTTGTGCGCCAGCGTGATGCCGAACGGCGCATTGACGTAGAACGGCTGCGCTTCTTCTTCCGACGACGAGCCGGCGGTCGGATAGCGGCAATGGCCGATGCCGGAATTACCCTGCAGCGAGCGCATGTTGCGCGTGCGGAAAACGTCCCGCACCAGGCCATTGGCCTTGTGCATGGAAAACATACTGCTATGACTGGTCGCAATGCCCGCCGCATCCTGACCGCGATGCTGCAACAGCAGCAATGCGTCATACAAAAGCTGGTTGACGGAATTATGCGAAACGACGCCGACGATGCCACACATGGTGCGCTCCTAGAGACTGGTACTGCTGATTTAAGAATTCTTTAAAAATTAACGTGGCGCGACAGCGACCCTGGCAAAAACGGCTTGACGGTCCGCACGCCGGTTTCCGCCATCGGGCTCAATACCGCGTGGGTCCAGAAATGCTGCTTCGGCAAATCGGTCATGCCGGCCACGATCACGCAGGCGAGCACGATGACGATGCCGCGCGCCAGGCCGAACAGGCCGCCCAGGCCGCGGTCGGCCAGCGACAAGCCGCTCGACTGGATAACCGCATCGAGCGCCATTGCCAGCAAGCCCATCAGGAGGCGCACACCGATGAACAAGGCCACGAACGCGACGATCAAACGCACCACCTCGCCCGGTATCATGGCCGGCAGCAGTGCCGCCAGCGGGGCGCCAAACATATTGGCCACCACGAAGGCGACGATCCAGCCCACCAGCGACAGTATTTCCTTGACCAGGCCGCGCAGGGTGCTGATGACAATCGACGCGATCAGGATAAACAACAGCAAATAGTCGAAAATCGTCACGAGTTCGGCACCACGCTACCGGTCAGGCCCAGCTTGGTGAGCTTGGCGCGTACCTTTTCGCCCTCTTCCTTGCTGAACGGTCCCACCCGAATGCGGATCAGCTCGCCGGACTTGCCGCTGCCCTTCTGGGTGAACGATGGAATGCCTGCTTCCTTCAAGCGGCCTTGCAATTCATTGACTTTGTCCTGGCTGGCCAGCGCAGCCACTTGCACGATGTATTTCTGGGGCGCGGCGGCGGCAGCGGGTTTGTCTTCCAGGATCGCCAGCGCGCGCGCGGCGTCGGGCTTGTCGGCGGCAGGTTTGGCCTCGACCGGCTTGACGGCCAGTTTTTCAGGCGCTTTCGGTTCCGGCTTCTTGATCTCGGGTTTGGCCAGCTTGACTTCAGCGACCTCGCGCGGGTTCACCGCAGGCGGCGCTTCGACAATGGTTTCGCGCCTGTCGAGCGTATCGGCAGCGGCCACGGCCACGGCCACCGGCTGCGACTGCGGCGGCGCCTTGTCCTTGGCGGGAATGCGGATGTCGATATCGGTGGCCAGCGGCTTCGGTTCGGAGTCGAGCAGCATCGGCAGGCCAACTGCGACCGCCAGCGCCAGCGCGATGGCGCCGACCAGGCGGCGGCGCGCGCGTTTCTTTTCCGGCAAAACGGGGTCCACGGTCGCGCGTCCATCCTTGCCGCGCCGGCCAGCGCCTTCGCCTGCGTTCGAGGCGCGCTTGGCGCGGGCGCGGGCGCCGATGGCGGCGTCGTCGTCATCGGGGCGCGAATGGTAGCTGGCGTCAGCCGATTCTTGCTTGTTTTTACTTAAGAACGAGAACAAGCCCATGCGTTTATCTTCAGTGATGTGAGGTTTTTCGGGCCGCCATCACACCGGCGACCGTGTAGAAGGAACCAAAGACCACAATTCTATCATTCTCCCCGGCTCGGCTCATGGCATTTGCAAAAGCGACAGCCGGATCGGCGAAGGCGGCGACCGTTCGCTCGCCCGGTTTGGCATCGCCTTGCGGCAGCGCGGCCAGCTGCGCCGTCAGCGCGCCGGCGTCGGCCGAACGGGGCGATGGCAACTCGGCCACGCACCAGTGGTCGACATAGGCGGCCATCGGGGCCACGACGCCGGCGATGTCCTTGTCCTGCATGATGCCGAACACCGCGTAGGTATACGGATGAAAGCCCATATTGCCCAGGTTTTGCGCCAGCGCCGAGGCCGCGTGCGGGTTGTGCGCCACGTCCAGGATCACGGTCGGGCGGCCCGGCAAGACCTGGAAGCGGCCCGGCAGCTCGACTACCACTAGCCCGGTGCGGATATCTTGCGCGCCCACTGGCAGCGCCATGCGCAGCACTTCGAGCGCGGCCAGCGCGGCGCTAGCGTTGAGCAGCTGGTTGGCGCCGCGCAGGCTCGGATAGGCCAGCGCATTGCGCCGCTGTTCGCGCCCGCCGTAATTCCACTGCTGCTTGTCACCCGAATAATTGAAGTCGCGTCCCAGCAGCCACAGGTCTGCTTGAATCGCTTCGGCGTGCGCCACCAGCGTCGCTGGCGGCACCGGGTCGCTGCAGATGGCCGCTTTGCCAGGGCGGAAAATGCCGGCCTTTTCAAAGCCGATCTTGTCGCGCGTGTCGCCCAGGTAGTCGGTGTGGTCGATGTCGACCGAGGTGACGATGGCGACGTCAGCGTCGATCACATTGACCGCGTCGAGCCGTCCGCCCAGCCCCACTTCCAGGATCGCCACGTCCAGCTGGGCACCGGCCAGCAGGTGCAGGATGGCCAGCGTGGTAAATTCGAAGTACGTCAGGTCGGTCTCGCCGCGCTGGTCTTCGACCGCGGCAAAGCTGGCCACCAGTGCGTCGTCGCTGGCCATGTCGCCATTGATGCGGGCGCGCTCGTTAAAGTCGAGGAAGTGCGGCTTGATGTACAGGCCGACCTTGTAGCCGGCGCGCAGCAGGATCGCTTCGAGCATCGAACAGGTCGAGCCCTTGCCGTTGGTGCCGGCCACCATGATGACCGGGCAGGCGAACTGCAGGCCAAGGCGCTGCTTGACGGCGCGCACGCGCTCCAGCCCCATATCGATGTGGACTTCGGCATGGCGTGATTCGAGCAGCGCCAGCCACGCGGGCAAGGTAGTGGGGAGTGTGGGCATCAGGGGGAGCAGACGATAACGGCGGCCCGCAAAGGTGCGAGCCGCCAGGTACAACGATTTAGGCGATGACTTCGACAGCCTGGTCTTGCAGCAGCGCCAGCAGGCGCGCGATTTCTTCGCGCATCTTGCGGCGGTCCACGATCATGTCGACCGCGCCCTTGGTGACCAGGAATTCGGCGCGCTGGAAGCCTTCGGGCAGCTTTTCACGCACCGTGTTTTCGATCACGCGCGGGCCGGCAAAGCCGATCAGCGCCTTCGGCTCGGCGATCACGACGTCGCCCATGAAGGCGAACGAGGCGGACACGCCGCCCATGGTCGGATCGGTCAGCACGCTGATGAAGGGCAGCTTTTTCTCGGACAATTTGGTCAGCATGGCGGTCGTCTTGGCCATCTGCATGAGCGACAGCAAGCCTTCCTGCATGCGCGCGCCACCGGTGGCGGTGATGCAGATGAATGGCACTTTTTGCTCGAGCGCGACCTGGGCGCCGCGCACGAAGCGCTCGCCCACGACCGAGCCCATCGAGCCGCCCATGAATTCGAATTCGAAGCAGGCCACTACTACCGGCAAGCTCATGATGGCGCCGCCCAACACCACCATGGCGTCGGTTTCACCGGTCGCTTCCATGGCAGCCTTGAGGCGGTCAGGGTATTTTTTGCTGTCTTTGAACTTGAGCGTGTCGACCGGCAGCGTTTCCTGGCCGATTTCGTAGCGGCCGCCTTCGTCGAGCAGGCCGTCGAGGCGGGCGCGGGCGCGGATGCGCATGTGATGGCTGCACTTCGGGCAGACGTGCAAGTTCGATTCGAGGTCGGTCCGGTACAGCACCGCTTCGCACGACGGGCACTTGACCCACAAGCCTTCGGGCATGGTTTTGCGGGCGGCAGCGTCCGAGCGCTGGATACGTGGGGGCAGCAGTTTTTCTAACCAACTCATACATTCTCCTTCTGCGGCTATCTACAGTGGACGGTAGTTTAGCGGTTAAGGTCGTGCTTGTCGAACATAAAAGGGTGAAAACTTGTTTTTAAGACATTTACCATCAAGACCACGGGGTCTCCCTGTGGCGCAGTGTAGCGCGGCGCCGCAACGGCAGGCGCTTGACTCGAACTGCGTTTGACGCCTTTCCGTCACAAATTATTAATTATTAACAGTCAACAACAAAAGCATACCATTTTGCCAAGTGCGGGTGCTATAGTTCAATTCAGCAACCTATCCAAACGTGTCAGCTAACCCGTTCAGCGTAACCAAGGGCTCGAGTGGACAAAATGGACAATACCAGAGCGCGCCCGATGCAGGCCGCAGCGCACAGTGCGCCTGACCCGTACGCGACGGGAGACGACAGCACGTCGGTGATCGGCACGGTCCACCTGGTATTGACCATCACCGCCCTGATCACGGTGATGATCGACCCGGTCGTGGTGGCCAAGCTGCCGGCCACCGCATGGCTGGTGTTCAGCGGCTTCACCTTGCACAACGTGGTGCTGTATGTACTGGCGCACGCCGGCAAGGACAGTACCCAGGGCCGGGTCAGCATCTGGCTCGACCTGGGCTGGTACACCATGCTGGTGCTGGTCACCGGCAGCGACAACAGCCTGTTCTTCCTGTTTTATTTTTTCGCCATCCTGGTCTCGTCGTTCCGCTACGGCTTCGACGAAGGGGCCCGCATCACGCTCGCCTCGGCCGTGTTGTATACGCTGACGGTGCATTCGACCAGGAACTCGGCCGAACTGCTGCAAGTGCTGCTGCGCGCCTCCTTCCTGCTCTCGCTCGGCTACATGATTGCGCGCTGGGGCGAAGCGAATTTGCTGCAAAAGCGCCGCCTGGCGCTGCTGCGCGACGTCAGCCGCCTGTCCAATCCCCGCTTCGGGGTCGAGCACACCATCACCGACGTCATGCAGCGGGTGCGTGAATTCTTCCAGGCCAGTTCGTGCGTGATGGTCAGCCGTCTGTCGGCCTCGCCGCGCTGGACACTGCGCATCATCAACGCGGCCGGCGCGCGCGGCGCCGACTTGCCGACCCAGTCCGGTTTCGATGCCGGGCCGTTGATGATGTCGCTGCCGGCCGGCATGCCGGTGATGTACACGCGCCCGCTGGCGCGCTGGCTGCGCTGGACCGGCAGCTATTGCTACTTCGATGGCGAGCAGTGGCATGAATGCGAGGGCGATGGCGGCGAAGCGCTGGCCGAGCTGCTCGAGGCGCGCGCCTTCATCAGCACCCCGCTGTCGATCCAGAACAGCGAAGGACGCGCCTTCATGGCATCTGGCCGCGGCAGCTATACCAAGACCGACCTGATGTTCCTGTGCCAGATCGCCGGCCAGGTGGTGCCGGTGCTGGAAAATATCTACTTGCTGGACCGGCTCGCGACCGAGGCGGCGCTGCGCGAACGGCGCAAGATTTCGCGCGACCTGCACGACGAGACGGTGCAGCCCTACATCGGCCTGTCGCATACGCTCACTGCGCTGCGCCAGAAGGCGGCGCCGGACAATCCGCTGTTTGACGATATCGACACGCTGGCCAAAATGACGGCCCAGGTGGTGCGCGACTTGCGCCATTACGTGGGCGGCTTCACGCGCGAGTCCAGCATCAGCGAACCGCTGTTTTTCGGCGCCCTGCGCCACCATGTGCGCCAGGTGCGCCTGATTTACGGCATCGATATCCGGCTCGACGCCCCCGGCCCGCTCGATATCGGCGACCGGCTGGCGGCCGCCGCGGTGCACCTGATCAGCGAAGGCATCAGCAATATCCGCAAGCACACCTCGGCCCGGGTCGGCTGCGTGCGCCTGCGCTGCAGTCAGACCCAACTGAGTATCGAAATCGAAAATCCCAACGACGACCAGGGAGCGCCGCGCGCCTTCATGCCGGCGTCCATCTGCGAGCGCACCCATGCGCTGGGCGGCAGCGTTACCATTGAACAGCGCAGCCCGGCCAGCACCGTGGTCTGCATCGACATCCCCGTATAGGCCAGCATCATGCACATCCAGGAAAAAATCATCAGCGTCATGCTGATCGACGATCACCAGACCATGTTGTGGGGCCTGCAGCGCCTGCTTGAAGGCGCCGGCAATGGCATCGCCGTGGTTGCCTGCGCCGCCACGGTCGAGCAAGCGCGGCTGGAACTGGCGCGTTGCGTGCCCGACGTGGTGCTGCTCGACCTGGATTTGAACGGCAACTGCTCGCTCGAACTGCTGCCGCTGCTGTTAGCCAACGAAGCGACGCGCGTGCTGGTCTTTACCGGCTCGCGCGACGAAAACCTGCTCGACCGCGCGATCCGCGGCGGCGCGCGCGGCCTGCTGCGCAAGGATGCCGCCGCCGAGCAGGTGATCAAGGCGATCACCAAGGTCGCCGCTGGCGAATTGTGGATCGAGCACACCATCATGGCGCGCGTGCTCAACGAATTGACGCGCCCGCCGCAAGCGCCCAAAGCCGATCCGGAAGCGCAGCGCCTGGCCAGCCTGACGCCGCGCGAACACAAGATCATCACCGCCATCGTGCGTGGCAACGGCGCGCTGAACCGCGAACTGGCACAGAACCTGTTCATCTCGGAACACACGCTGCGCAACCACCTGGTTTCGATCTACAAGAAACTTGGGGTGGCAAACCGGCTCGAGCTGTATGTGTACGCCGTCAAGCACCAGCTGGGCGAGGCCGAAGCAAAAACCTGAGTCACTGTTGTTTTTTCGCCAGCTCACTTACCACAGAAGCAATGTCAATCACGCCACCCCTGGCGTTTTTCCCGGCCTGATCGCCGCACCGCAACATCCTCCTCTTGTTACGCTGACGCCCGGGCGGCCCGTGCCTCGGCTCGCCTGTGGATAAGTTCTAACAGGACAAATGTCATGCTAGCTAAAAATTAATTCGGCTGAATTGTCCTTGGTAAAAAGTAGTTTCGTTTGATGCGGATCAGTACCTAATTCCGTACAGTTGGGTTGTCGGCGCGGAAATAAGGATGTCGGCGAAGCAATTCGAACAGGAGAGTAACGATGCCAGTATCGACCACCGTGTTCCAGCCCATCTCCCAATTCTGGGGTGAGATGACGGGAGCCTCCATGTACGAATTTGCCTTGCTGGCCTCGCTGGTCGCAGTCGTCAGCATCATTATCCTCGTCGCCTTGAACATGGGCTAGGGATAGTGAAGCGGTGCCGAAGCTTTGCATCACTTAATCGACGTTTATCCAAACCACCTGAAGGAAACTATCATGAATGCCATCAAAAACTTCATCCAAAACGACGACGGCGTAACGGCAATTGAGTACGGCCTCATCGCAGCCCTGATCGCCGTGGTCATCATTGGCGCAGTCAAGATTCTCGGCGGCACCTTGAACGACACGTTCACCGACATCAACACCAAAATGACGACTTAATCCATTGTCACTCGGCATGGATCGGAGCACGCCCGCTAGCGAACAGCGGTCGTGCTCCGGACCGGCAACGCCTGCGCCCTCGCGCCCTCATTCATGGAGAACGCCGCTATTGTGCGCATGTTGCCCGCCATCGCTCTGGGACTGATCTTTGTTTTTGCCATCTGGCACGACGTGCGCTCACGCCGCATTCCCAACCAGATCATTGTCGCCGGCACCATCGCCGCTTTGCTGCTGCAGGCGCTGATGCCAGCGGGAGCAGGCTTGTTCAGCGCACCGGTCGGCAGCGCCGGCATGTTGTTCAGCCTGAGCGGTATCGCAGTCGGGCTGCTGCTCTTGCTGCCGTTTTACGCCTTGCACACCATGGGTGCAGGCGATGTCAAGCTGATGGCCGTCGTCGGTGCCTTTCTCGGTCCTTTCGGCGTCATGGGAGCGACCTTGCTCACCATGCTCGCTGGCGGCGTGCTGGCGCTGGTAGTGGCCTTCAGCACCGGACAATTGTTGCAAGTAATAGTGAATATCCAGCAAATGCTGCACACCGCGCGCAGCGACCGACGCGCCGGCGCCGGCGTCCGCTTGAAGCCACCGGTGGTGGTCACCGGCAAATTGCCCTACGCGATAGCCATCGCCGCCGGCACAGTCGGGCAGTTGATGTTGGCAGGCGCGGCCGAATGGCGATTGTTTTCGTGACGCAGTGGCATGGCGGCGGCTATTGCTCTTTGTTTTTTAACGTTTAACACCGGTGAGGCATGTCTATGCCGAATGATTTCGTCCAGCCCCCCAGCGAACGCCGCATCGGCGACAGCGCGCTGCCGCCTGCCCCGCGCACCCCGGAAGAAACCGGCGTGCCTTTCCTGTTCCTGGTCGAACTGCTCAGCAAAGTGCTGTTCTTGCGCGGCCAGGTCTACCTGTCCGAACTGACCGCCCACGTCAAGCTGTCGGTGGGCGTGGTGGAAAAAATCGTCACCTTCCTGCGCGCGGAAAAGCTGTGCGAGACTGTGCGCCGCGGCAACAGCGGCACCGACGCCGACCTGTGCTTGTCGCTGACCGAACTGGGCCGCTCGCGGGCGATGCAATACATCCAGCAAAACGCCTACGCCGGCCCGGCCCCGGTCACGCTGGACGCCTATACCGCCCAAGTGCGCGCGCAAAGCGTGGTCGGCATGCACATCACCCGCGCCGACCTGCATGCCGAACTGGCCGACCTGGTGGTCGATCCCAAGGTACTGGAAAAGCTGGGCGCGGCCATGAATTCGGGACGCGCCATCTTCGTGCACGGCCCGGCCGGCAGCGGCAAGACTTACCTGGCCGAGCGCTTGCATGGCCTGCTCAAGGGCACGGTGCTGATTCCCCATTCGATCATGGTCGACCGCGAAGTGCTGCCGTTCTACGACAGCCTGGTGCACGAGATCGTCGAGGAACCGCCCGAACTGAGCGCCACGATCGAACGGCGCCCGCCGGTCGACGGGCGCTGGCTGCGCATCAAGCGTCCCACCGTGATGGTGGGCGGCGAACTGACGCTGGCCATGCTGGACGTGCAGTTCGACCCCAGCACCCGCATGTACCACGCGCCCAGCCACCTGAAGGCCAACAACGGCATCTTCATCATCGATGACCTGGGCCGCCAGCGCTGCTCGGCGGTCGAACTGATGAACCGCTGGATCGTGCCGATGGACCGGCGCCAGGATTTCCTGTCGCTCCATACCGGCTACAAGTTCCCGGTGCCGTTCGACATGATCATCGTGTTCTCGTCCAACTTCGCGCCCGACCAGCTGGCCGACGGCGCCTTCCTGCGCCGGCTCGGCTACAAGATCCTGGTCGACGCCGTCACGCCGGCCCAGTACGAACAGATCTTTCGCAGCGTGTGCACCAGCTACGGCATCGTGTTCGACCAGGACACCTTCGATTTCCTGGTGCGCGAACACCACGACAAGGAACAGCGCCCGCTGCTGGCGTGCTACCCGCGCGACCTGCTGGCCCAGGTGCGCGACGTGGGGCGCTACTACTCGCGCGCGCCGACCCTCAATCCGGGCGTCATGACGTGGGCCTGGAACAACTATTTCACCACGCACGCCAACAAAGCCGAACCGGCGCCAACCGCGCCAGCGGCGGCCAGTGGGCTGTTTTATGAACGCAGGAATCGGGCTAACCCGGGAGAGTAGCGATGAAAAACATCCGTGGAGTAGTAATGATGGGCATTGCCCTGGTGCTGGCCATTGCGGCGGTGCTGGTGGCGGCGCGCTGGATCAACGCCAAGGCGTCCAACGCGACCAACAAGGTGGCGGTGGCGCATGTGGACATTGCGCTTGGCTCACGCATCAATGCCGAATCGGTGAAAATGGTCGACTGGCCAGCCAATGCGGTGCCCGCCGGCGCCATGACCGATCCCAAGATGCTCGATATGCGGGTGGCGCGCACCACCATCCAGATGGGCGACCTGATCACCGAATCGAAACTGGCGCCGCCCGGCACCCAGGGCGGCCTGTCGGCGGTGGTGGCGCAAGGCAAGCGCGCCATGACGGTGCGCGTGAATGACGTGGTCGGCGTGGCCGGCTTTGCCATGCCGGGCAATTTCGTCGACATCCTGGTCAACACCCAGGGCGAAAAGGGCCGCGGCGCCAATGCCGACAAGGACCCCAGCATTTCCAAGATCGTGCTCGAACACATACTGGTGCTGGCCATCGCCCAGGAAGCCTCGCGCGACGACACCAAGGCCAAGGTGGTCAACGCGGTGACGCTGGAACTGACGCCAGAACAAACCGAAACGCTCGACCTGGCGCGCAGCGTCGGCACGCTGTCGCTGGTGCTGCGCAACCAGGTCGACCCGCAAACGACGCCGACCGGCGGCGCCACCAAGGCGTCCCTGCTGGGCCTGGCGCCTGTGCCTGAGCCGGTGGTGGCGCCTAAAGCGCCGGTCAAGCCGGTCGTGGTGGTCAAGCACAGCGTCGCACCCCAGCCCCGGCTGGCCGAAAAGGTCGAGGTCATCAAAGGTCTCGACCGCAGCACCCAACAATTTTAAACCAGCCCCGGGAGTATCGAATGAGCACAGTTCGCACTGAGACAGGTGTTGCGCCACGCCGCCATCGGCTGGCCATGGCAGCCTTGCTGGCCACGCTGGCCGGCACGACCATCGCCGGTGCCGCGCCGGCCAAGCGTGGGCCGATCAACACTGCGCCCGACATCGTCAAGGCCGAAGGGCGCTCCGAGATCGCCCCCCAGATTACCCTCGTCGAAGGCAAGTCGACCCTGATGCGCCTGCCCTACCCGGCCCAGCGCATGTCGGTCGGCGACGCCCGCATCGCTGACGTTATCCTGCTCAACAAGAGCGAAGTGTATATGGTCGGCAAGGCCCCAGGTACCACCAACCTGATTCTGTGGAGCAAGAACAACGACGCCACCATTATCGACCTGGAAGTGCGGCTCGACACCAGCCTGCTGCAGGCGCGCCTGGCCGAAGTGCTGCCCGGCGAAAAAGACATTCACATCAGCACTGCGGCCGATTCGGTGATCGTGTCGGGCATGGTGGCCGACGCTCCCACCGCCGACCAGGTCATTTCGATTGCAACCGCTTACCTGCAGCGGGCCCGCAGCGGTCAGGGCGGTGGCGGCGGTAGCGGCGGCGCCGCCATGAACACTGCCGCCAGTGGCAGCGCGTCGCCGGTGGCGGCGACGGGCGGCCAGAACTCCGGCCAGGGTCCGAAAGTGATCAATATGCTGACCGTCGCCGCGCCCCAGCAAGTGATGCTGGAGGTGAAAGTGGCCGAGATTTCCAAGTCCCTGGTCGATCAGTTGGGCGCCTCGATCGGTTCGTCCACCACGCGCGGCAGCTGGACTTACACTTTTCTGTCCAATTTGCTGGCTGGGAAACCGAGCCTGGGCGACGCGTTCAACAAGAACGGCAATTTCATCACGCTTGACGCCCAAAAGCGCGACGGTCTGGTCAAGGTGCTGGCCGAACCGAACATCATGGCCATTAGCGGCCAGGAAGCCAGTTTTCTGGCCGGCGGCAAGATCTTCATTCCTGTCAGCGTCAGCAATACCGCAGGCGCTTCCGAAATCAAGCTTGAGGAAAAGGAATTCGGCATCGCAGTGCGCTTTACGCCCACCGTACTGGCCGGCGGGCGCATCAACCTGCGGGTCGCGCCAGAGGTGTCGGACCTGAACAAGGAAGGCGTGGGCATCTCGGCCGCCGGCGTCAATGGCAGCGCCATCCTGCCGTCGTTCACGACCCGGCGCGCCACCACCACGGTCCAGCTGTTTGACGGCCAGAGCTTCGCCATCGGCGGCCTGATCAAAAATAACGTGACCACCAATATCAAGGCCATCCCGCTGCTGGGCGAAATCCCGGTGCTGGGCGCCCTGTTTCGTTCGAGTGACTTCCAGACCGACCGCACCGAGCTGGTGTTCGTCATTACGCCGCACCTGGTCAAGGCGCTGCCGGCGGACTACAAACTGCCCACCGATGGATTTATCGAACCTAGCCGTGGACAGTTTTTCCTGAATGGAAAATTGGAAGGCACGCCCCCGCCTTCCAGCGCGCCGCAAGCGAACAATGGCGCCACTGGTTTTGACTTGAAATAGGAGATGAACATGAACGCGACCTTGATCCGCATGAGCGCCGTGGCGCTGCTGGCCAGCGTGGCTGGCTGCGCCAGCACGACCCCCAACCTCGACCAACAGTTCGGCGTCGCCGCCAAAGTGGCAGTCCAGCAGCAGACACTCCATCCTGGCGCACCGGCCTCGCAATCGGTGGCAGGCATGGATGGCTCGGCGGCCAAGAGCGCCTATGACAACTACCAAAAATCGTTCAAGGATCCGGTGCCGCAAACGGGCGCCTTGTCGATCGGGGTGGGACGTTAAAGGACCATCGTGAAACCGCTCCCGACTCTGCTACGGCGCCAGCGCGGCGCCATCGCCATCATGTTCGGCCTGACCCTGGTCGTGCTGCTGGGCGCCGGCGGCCTGGTGATCGACCTGGGCCACCTGTACGTGCTCAAGTCGGAGCTGCAGAACGGCGCCGACAGCGCGGCGTTGGCCGGCGCCAAGCAGATCGACATGACCCCCGCCGGCATTACCAAGGCAGCGGCCAAGGCGCTCGCCTTTGCCGCAGAAAACAAGTTCAACTTTTCCAGCACGCTCACGCTCACCAATAGCAACGTGGCGTTCGGTTCTGGCCCGGACGGCCCCTGGTTCAGCGTCGCCGATGCGTTCGCCAGCCCGGCCGGCAAGACCTTCATCAAGGTCGATACCGGCACCAAGACCGTGTCGACCTATCTGATGGGCGCGGCCGGCATCCCAACCATTGCCACCAACGGCGTGGCGGTGGCCGGGCGCTTCGTGGTCGACATTACGCCGCTCGGTGTCTGCGCATTGCCTCCCTATACGCGCACCAGCATGCGCCTGACCAACCCGGCCGTGTTGCCGCAGGAACAAGAGCTGGTGGAATATGGTTTTCGACGCGGTACCACCTACGACCTGCTGCAATTGGGCAAAATCGCCGGTTCGTCCGACCCCATGCTGCTCAATCCTGTCGATAGCCCGCCAACGGCGTGCAATCCGTCGCACAGCAACGCCAACTTTACCGCACCGTTCGTCTGCCAGGGCAATTCAACCGTCGCTAACAATGTGACTGAAGTGTATGCCAACACCGGTGTGAGCGTCGGTCCCATCGAGAAAGCGATCAATTCTCGCTTCAATGACTACCCGGGCGGCTCCCAATGTTCACCCGTTACCTCACCGCCGGACCGCAACGTGCGTGAATACGTTTATAACAACAGCACCAACGTCGACTGGATGAATCCCGCGCAGAGCGCACAATCGCAGCCGATCAGCAACGTCGGCTTGCCAACGCCGGCGCTTACTGCCGCTACCCAAGGCGTACTATGGACGTATTCGCGTCCGGTGCGCGCAATTGACGTGCCCGGTGCGCCCGGCACCTATGATGCTGGCACGGCATTCGCCACGAGCGACTGGGCCAAACTTTATAACTCCTCGCTCGCTACCACCGGTACCTATCCCGCAGGTATCGGCGCGTCGCCCTATGCCGAAACCTCAGGCGCTGCCCATTTCTTGGCGCCGACACCCAATATACCCACCGCCGATCGCCGTCTGATGAACCTGGCAATTGTCAATTGTGCCGGCGTTGGCGCTGGCGGCATGGCATGCAAGCGCTTGCCCATCCTGGGAGTGGGGCGTTTCTTCCTTCAGCGCCGCGCCAATCTGGCAGGTGCCGGCGCCGGCATCTGGGTCGAGTTTGCCGGACTGATCGATCCAGTGCCGAAGTCCGAAATTAAACTGTACAGGTAAAACCATGAACATGCGCCCACGTCATGATCGAATCGCCGGCCAGCACGGCGGCGCTGTGGTCGAATTCGCGCTCATGCTCACTCTGTTGATCAGCATCATCGCCGGCATCGTCGAGTTCGGCCGCACCTTCTGGTACTACGACGCGCTGTCCAAGGCCACCCGCAATGCGGCGCGCACACTGGCGGTGAGCAATCCGGCCACCATCTCGACCGGCGTGACCGCCGCCAAGACAGAAGTTGCGGCGGCCGCCGCCAGCGCCGGGGTGCCCAATTTCGACACGACTTACGTCACCGTGACCTGTCTCGATAACAACCTGATTACGGCCAGTTGCACCGATGGGGTTTCGCCAGGCGGCGTGCGCATCAGTGTGGACGGTTACCAGGTTTTCCTCGGCACCGCGATCCCATTCCTGGTCGGCGCCAGTTCCTACACCATCAACCTGAGGCCGGCCACCACCATGCCGTATATGCGATGAACACGAACTGCCCCCCATCAAGACAGCGCCAACAAGGCGTCGCCACGGTCGAGTTTGCACTGGTCAGCATCATCTTCTTCACGCTGTTGTTTGGCACGCTCGAATTCGCCCGCATGCTGTTTGTCTACAACACGCTGCAGGAAGTGACACGCCGCACCGCGCGCGAAATGACGGTGCGCTGGGTCACCGACGAAGCGACCGCCAAATCGCTGGCCCTGTTTGGCGCCGCCTCGCTGCCTGGGGCCGCTGCAATCACGGCCGACAGCATCCAGATTGACTACCTGACCGCGGACGGCAACATCGTCGCCAACCGCCCGAGCGACCCGGGCGACAACCTTTCCGCCTGCGGCGACGCCGGGCGCACCGCCAACTGCATCTACAGCGTGCGGGTATCGATCAACCCAGTCAATTACAGTCCGATGCTGGCGATGTTCAGCTTCCTGAACCTGGCTTTACCCAGTTCCAGCGTGACGATGCACGCCGAGAGCATGGGTTTCGAGACCTGATCAACCGCCTCTTACTGGATGCAAACATGAAAATCAAAGTCATCTCCACCGACGACAAACTGCTCACCGAACTTGCCCGCCTGCTGCGCGAGCGCTCCAGCACCGACGACGTGTCGGTGATGTCGGCCTCGCTCGAGCGGGTGCTGGCGATTGCCGAACTGGGTGACATCGACGTGCTGGTGCTGGCTCAGGACAACCTGAGCGGCGAAGACGTCGAACGCCTTGAGCGGCTGGGACTGAACCTGCCGTCGACCGCGTTCATCCTGGTGTCGCCGCACCAGACCCCGGAACTGCTGATGCAGGCAATGCGCGCGGGCGTGCGCGAAGTGGTGCCGTCGCCGCCGGCCGCCACCACCTTGTACCCGGCGCTGCGGCGCATCGCCGACAAGCGCGAAAGTCATGCCAATGCCGGCGGCAAGGTGCTCGCCTTCATTTCCTGCAAGGGCGGCAGCGGCGCCACTTTCCTGGCCACCAACCTGGGCTACGCGCTGGCCAAGCAGGAACACAAGAAAGTGTGCCTGCTCGATTTGAACCTGCAATTTGGCGACGCCAGCCTGTTCGTGTCCGAGCAAAAGCCGCATGCCACGCTGGCCGACCTGTCCAAGCAGATCCACCGGCTCGACGCCTCGTTCCTGGCTGGCAGCCTGGTCAACGTGACCGAGAATTTCGGGATTCTGGCCGCACCCGAAGACCCGTCGTTTTCGGAAGAGGTCAAGCCCGAACACATCGACATCCTGCTCAAGCTGGCGCGCCGCCACTACGATTTCATCCTGCTCGACATCGGGCGCAGCCTGGACGCGATCAGCGTGCGCGCGCTCGACCAGGCCGACATGATCTACCCGATCCTGCAAACGACGCTGCCGTATATCCGCGACGGCAAGCGCCTGCTGGGCGTGTTCCATTCGCTCGACTACAGCCACGACAAGATTTCGCTGATCGTCAACCGGCATGACAAGAGCGGCCAGATCAAGCTGACCGACCTGGAACGCGCTTATGGCATGCGCATCACGCTCAACATGCCCAACCATTATGAAGCGGCGGCTGCCTCGGTCAACCAGGGCGTGCCGATCCTGAAACTGGCGCCGGCCAGCCCGCTGTCGAAAGCGCTGGCCGAGATGGCCCATGCGCTGGCAGGCGCTTCCGCCGGCGCCGAAAAGACCCGCGCCGGTCTGCTATCGCGGATGTTTGCCGCCAAGAGCGCGCCAGCCAACCATAAACGGGAGAAATTAGCATGATCAAGGTACCCACCACATTGCGCGACCGCCTGGGCAGCAAGCCCGGCTTCGGTGGCCAGAGCAGCTCGATCGACAACCAGGAATACCAGCAGCTCAAGCACCGCTTGCACCAGGCGCTGCTCGACCGGGTCGACCTGGAAGGCATGCAGCGCTTGTCGCAAGACCAGATCCGCGAGGAGATCAAGACCCTGATGGGGCGCTTGCTGGAAGAAGAGACGGTGGTCATCAACGACAGCGAGCGGCGCAACCTGACGCGCGACGTGCAGTACGAGGTGCTCGGCTTCGGCCCGCTCGAGCCGCTGCTGGAAGACCCCACCGTGTCCGACATCCTGGTCAACACCTACAAGCAGGTGTATGTGGAACGGCACGGCAAGCTCGAACTGTCGAACGTGACGTTTACCGACGACGCCCACCTGATGAAGATCATCGACAAGATCGTCTCCCGGGTCGGACGCCGGATCGATGAATCGTCGCCGATGGTGGACGCGCGCTTGCCGGACGGCTCGCGCGTGAACGCGATCATCCCGCCGCTGGCGATCGACGGCCCGATCATGTCGATCCGGCGCTTTTCGGCCGAACCGCTCAAGCTGCAGGACTTGGTCGACTTCAACAGCATGACCGCGCCGATGGCCGAGATCCTGCAGGGCCTGGGCAAGGCCAAGGTCAACATCCTCATTTCCGGCGGCACCGGCAGCGGCAAGACCACCATGCTCAACGTGGTGTCGGGCTACATCAGCCACAGCGAACGGATCGTCACGGTTGAAGACGCGGCCGAACTGCAGATGCAGCAACCGCACGTGGTGCGTCTGGAAACGCGCCCGCCCAACATCGAAGGCAACGGCGAAGTGACCCAGCGCGCGCTGGTGCGCAACGCGCTGCGCATGCGCCCCGACCGCATCATCCTGGGCGAGGTGCGCGGCCCCGAAGCGCTCGACATGCTGCAGGCCATGAACACCGGCCACGAAGGCTCGATGGCGACCATCCACGCCAACACCCCGCGCGACGCCCTGACCCGGCTCGAGAACATGATCAGCATGGCCGCCGCCAGCCTGCCGTCGAAGGCCATGCGCCAGCAGATCAGCTCCGCGATCGGGGTGGTGATCCAGGTGGCGCGCCTGACCGACGGCAAGCGCAAAGTGACCTCGATTACCGAGATCACCGGCATGGAAGGCGACATGATCACGCTGCAGGAAATTTTCGCGTTCCGCCAGACCGGCACCGACGAAAAAGGCGCCGTGCTGGGCCACTTCTGCGCCACCGGCGTGCGTCCGCGCTTTGCCGAGCGGCTGCGCACGTTTGGCATCGCGGTCCCGGAAAACCTGTTCGACCCGACCCGCATTTTCTCCTAGGCCGCCATGGACTACCTCTATTACATCTTCGGGATCCTGATCTTCGTGGCCGTGGTGATGGTCATCGAAGGCGGCTTCATCGCCTGGAACAGCAGCCACGGTCCGGAAGCGTCGCGCATTGCGCGCCGCCTGCAGGCGATGAGCAAGCACGGCGACGGCGAACGCGCCTCCATGATCAAGCAGCGCCTGTTGAGCAAATCGCCGCAGATGCAAGCCCTGCTCGAGAGCATGCATTTCACCGGCGGGATCGATACCTGGCTGGTGCAATCGGGCCTGCCCTGGACCGTCGCCTACCTGCTCGGGATGACCGTGCTATTCGCGCTGGCCGGCCTGGCCGGCGCCAGTTACATGGGCCTGCCCTGGGGCCTAAGCATGCTGGCGATGGGCCTGGCGGCGCTGCTGCCGCTGCTGTACGTGCGCCGTGCCCGTAGCACGCGCCTGCGCAAGTTCGAAAGCCAGCTTCCCGACGCGCTCGACATGATGGGACGCGCGCTGCGCGCCGGCCACGCTTTTCCGACCGCGCTCAAGATGGTAGGCGAGGAAATGAGCGCACCATTGGCCGATGAATTCCGGGCCGCTTTCGACGAAGTCAATTTCGGTATCTCGATGCAGGACGCGCTGACCAGCCTGGCGGCCAGGGTGCCGGTCACGGACTTGCGCTTTTTTGTCATCGCAGTGGTAATTCAGCGCGAGACCGGTGGCAATCTGGCCGAGCTGCTGGCCAATATCAGCAGCATCATGCGCGACCGCATCAAGCTGTTCCAGCAAGTGCGGGTGCTGGCGGCCGAGGGCAAGATGTCGGCCTGGATCCTGTCGCTGCTGCCATTCGCCGCAGCGCTGGTGATCCACCTTACCAACCCGACCTTCCTGGCCGTGCTGTACACCGATCCGATGGGGCAGAAGATGATCCTGGTGGCGCTGACCCTGATGGCGCTCGGTGTACTGGCGATGCGCCGCATCATTAACATACGGGTGTAATCATGACGATCTTGCAGATGGGCTTTCTGGCGCTGGTATTTTTCGCGGTACTGGGCGGGGCCTTTGGCGTCATGCGCCTGTCGACCCGCAGTGCAGTGCAGGGCCGGATCGAGGCCCTGGCCGGTGATGGCGGCGCGCCTGCAGGCGCCCCGGTGCAAACGCCGCTGATCGAGCACATCGCCAAACTGACCTCGCCGCTGGCCAAACTGTCGCTGCCGGACGAGAACTGGGAGCGCTCGGCGATCCGCACCCGCTTCATCATGGCCGGTTTTCGCCACCCGGCCGCGCCGGCCGTGTTCTTCGCCGCCAAGACGTTGCTGGCGTTGCTACTGCCGCTGCTGCTGTACATGACGTTGTCCTCGACCGGCAAGCAGCAGGACACCAATACGTTGTTGATGTATTTGCTGTTCGCAGCAACGCTGGGCACCTACCTGCCCAATCTGATCCTGCGCAACGCCATTACCCGGCGCCAGCGCGACATCTTTGAAAGCTTCCCTGACGCGCTGGACCTGATGACGATCTGCGTCGAAGCCGGTCTGGGAATCGACGCCGCGCTATCGCGGGTGGCCACCGAGATCGGTCTTTCCTCTCCCGTGCTGAGCGAGGAAATGACCTTGGTCACGCTCGAACTGCGGGCCGGCGGCACCAAGGAAAAGGCACTGCGCAACCTGGCGTTGCGTACCGGGGTTGAGGACGTGGACGCGCTGGTATCGATGCTGATCCAGGCCGAACGCTTCGGCACCAGTATTGCCGCCTCGCTGCGGATCCAGTCCGACCTGCTGCGCACCAAGCGCCGCATGAGAGCAGAAGAAGCGGCCGCCAAAATCGGCCTGAAACTGCTGTTCCCGCTCATTTTCTTTATTTTCCCGTCGCTGATGCTGGTTCTGATGGGACCGGCCATGATTCAGATTTACCGTGTGCTTCTGCCCTCGATGGCTCACCAATAGAAGGAGTATTGTCGTGATTGCTCAACGTACCCTGCGCTACTGCATTGCCAGTGCATTCCTGCTGCAAGCCTGTGCCACAGCGCCCGTCCCAAAGGACTTGGTCGTGCACCCGGCGCTGCAGGTGCGCCATTCGACCAATGAAACGGCCGAGGCTTATTATCAGCTGGGCCGCACCCACCAGTTGCAGGGCAACCTGGATATGGCGCTGACCGGCTACACCTATGCGATCGCACGCGATCCGCGCCACATGGAAGCGCGCAACGCGGCAGCCGCAATTCACGCCCAGCAAGGCCGCCTGGACCAGGCCAGGGCCATGATGCTGGCCGTGATCGCCGACTATCCGAGCGTTTCGCAGGCCTACAACAACCTTGGCTACATCGACTACCTGCGCGGCGAGCACGCCGGCGCGGCCCAGGAAATTCGCCAGGCGCTGGCGCTCGATCCGCACAATGAGCGCGCGCGCAACAACTTGCGGCTGGTCGAGACAGCACTGGCCGCACGGCCAGTCGCAGCGCCGCCCGAAACAGCGCCGGCCGTTGCGCCGCAAGCGCCGGCGCTCATTGCTGTGGCAGCGCAACCGGCAGTCCAGCGCGCGCCACAGCTTGAATTGGTGCAGGTGGTGCCCAACGTGTATCAGTTGAAGATGTCGGCGCCGGTGGCGGTGCCGCTGATGGCCGCCGCGCCATTGTTGCCTGTGCCAGTGCCAGGCGGGGTACCGGCGCTGGCCCCCTCGCGCATCGCCGTGGCCAACGGCGACGGCACGCCCGGCCTGGCACGCCGGGTCGGCGCCATGCTGGGCCAGCATGGCTACCCGGTGGCGCGCCTGTCCAACGAGCGTCCGTTCGGACAGCGCAACACGCGCATCTTTTACCGTCCAGGTTATGTCGACCAGGCCGAAGCGCTGCGCAAGCTGATCGATGGCCGCGTGTTGCTGGCGCCGGCATCCTCGTTGGGCGCCAACGCGGACCTGCGCGTGGTGCTGGGGCGCGATACGCAGCGCGTGATGGCGCTGCGCGAGGCCGCTTCGGTCAAGCTGGCCACGCGCTGAACGCCACACCATCAGCACCAACCGACCATTCACATTAGGGAGCCTTCATGACCGACATTTCCTTCCGCGCCGTAGTTAGTCGCGCCATAGCCGCCTTCATGCTGGCAGTCCTGGTAGCCGCGTGCGGCGGCGGCGGTTCGTCCGCCAGCTGCACCAACATCGATCCAACGCGTAATCCCAACCTGCCCGGTTGCCCAGGCACGACGCCGGGCACGCCGACGCCGCCGGTCACGATGGCGCCACTGACGTTGACCTTGGTCGACCAGAGTGGCGCGGCCACGACCAGCGTCAGCGCGGCCGCGCCTGGCACACTGCAAACGGTGGTGAAAGATTCGACCGGTGCGCTGCTGTCCAACGCCACGGTGTCCTTCACCAGCACCGACAGCACCATGCAGTTCGTTCCCGCGTCCGGTTCGGCATTGACCGACAGCGCAGGCGTGGCGCGCGTGACGCTGCAGGCAGGCACCCAGGCGGGTGCCTTCACCGTCAAGGCCACTGCAGTCAAGGGCACGCTGGGCGCCAGCGGTTCGCTCGGCTACACGGCAAGCTTCCCAACCTTGACGCTGTCGGCCATGACGATTTCGCCGTCGCCACTGTCGGCCGGCGGCACGGCCAGCGTCAGCGTCACTGTCATGAACGGGGCCAGCGCATTCACCCCGGCCCAGATGGTCAGTTTCAGTTCGCCCTGCAGCTTGGCTGGCAAAGCCACCCTCAGTTCGCCGGTCGCAACGGTTGCCGGCGTTGCCACGACGTCGTATATCGACAAGGGTTGCGGCGCCACTGACACCATTACCGCCAGCACCAGTCTGGGTGGTGCCACTGTCACCCGCAGCGGAACCCTTCAGGTACTAACCGCAGCCGCAGGACAAATCGTGTTCATCTCGGCCACACCGCCGAATATTGCGCTGGTCGGCACCGGTGGTGCGGGACGCCAGGAAAGTTCGATCGTGCTGTTCAAGGTGCTGTCCGCATCGGGTGCGCCGATCTCGGGTGTCATGGTTGACTTCAGCTTGTTCGGCGCGAGCGGCACTGGCGGCCTCGTCCTCAGCCCGACCAGCGCAGCGACCGGCGCCGATGGCAGCGTCTCTACCGTGATCAGTGCCGGCACCGTCAACACGCCGGTACGCGTGCTGGCCACCGTGCGCGGCTCGGCACCGCTGATTACCAGTTTGTCGGACCAGCTGGTGGTGTCGACCGGGATTCCCGACCAGGATGGCATGTCGCTCAGCACCGATATCTACAATGTGGAGGGGGCCAATCATGACGGCTGCTTGGCGCCGGTCGGCAGCAAGATCAGGGTCAGCCTGTCCGATCACTTCCGCAATCCAGTCCCGGACGGCACGGCGGTCAGTTTCACGGCCGAAGGCGCCGTCATCGGCGCATCCTGCCTGACCAGCGCGGGAGTCTGCACTGTCACGTTCTGCTCGGCACAGCCGCGCATGACCGACGGCCGGATCTCCGTCATGGCCTATGCATTGGGAGAAGAAAGCTACGTAGAAGATCCTACGCTGACATCCAGCATCAACCGTTACGACCTAGGCGAAACGTTCACCGACTTGTGCGAACCTTTCCTCGACAAATTGGCGATTATGGATAGTGAAGCCAATTCAACCGTCAAGAACAGCACCGGGCTGCTGGGGACGCCTTGCCGGTTGCCAATTGTTGGAGAACAATACATCGACACCAACGGCGACGGGCATTACAACCCGACAGGCGACGGCAAGTACAACGGCGTGCTGAATACGGCTGCACCTAGCATCACCCCAACCGTCCACGTGCGCAAATCGCTGGTGCAAGTGCTCTCGACCAGCGAGGCGGCCTTTACCGCGCTCAGCCCGGCCCCGATTCAGCTCGATGTGTGCACCACGACGGCCCCCTTCGTCAACACGCCAGTGCCGTTCACGGTCGCGATCCGGGACAGGAATCCAACTACATTCCCGGGCAACACGCTTCCGGGCAACATCCTGCCAGCAGGTACCTCGATCACCATCGCGGCGAGCAATGGCGCGATCGTGGCCGGCATCCCTGATGGCTACAAGGTGCCCAATACCAACGACAGTAACCAGGCGCGCTGGATATTTACCACGCTGATCAAAAGCGATGCCACGCAGAGCCCTGGCGCAACGCCCGGCAGCTACGTTTGTTCAGACAATGGGAAGAGCGGTGCGCTGAACATCACGGTCACAACACCAATGGGCGTGGTCACCAGCCAAAGCTACGGTATCAACGATTGACCTTCCGCGCCGCAACGGGCGCCGTCATCGGATGAACCGGCCGGCTGGCAATCAGCCGGCCGGTTTTTTTGCGCAGTGCGTGGAACGATCAGTCCACTTCCTTGGTGGTGTATTCAATGCCACCGACCATGGACGCGACCATGTTGTAGATCGCAGCGCCGATCAAGGTGAAGATGAAACCACACACCGCATAGATCACCGGGAAAATGAGCAGCATGCCGATGCCCATGCCAGGCGTGTGGGTAGCCATCATGAACAGCGCGGCAATCACCAGAAACGGAATCGAGACGGCAAAATACAGCGCCGCGATCACTTTGGAAGTTTGAAACATGGACACGTTGATGATCTGCTTTTTCATGGGGTGGTCTCTTTCATTGTTTTATTGATGGGTTGGCAACGCCCGCTCAATGTACCCCACTCTTCCACGAATAGATAGCCGCCTCACGTCGAGGGTCAGGTCGGGCAATGCGCCAATGGCG
>JAZJXM010000073.1:0-2303 GCA_040390915.1 Pseudomonadota bacterium | reverse complement strand
CCCGACCTGACCCTAGGCGTCTGACCCTAGGCGTCGAGCGCGCTGCGTATGCCCGCTACAAACGTGCGCACCGCTTCGGCCGCGTGCTCCTTCGGCGTCGCTTCGATCTCCTGGATGATGCGGCTGCCGATGACGACCGCGTCGGCCACTTCGGCCACGGCGCGCGCGGTGGCGGCGTCGCGGATGCCAAAACCCACGCCGACCGGCAGCTTGACGTGTTCGCGGATCGCAGCGAGGCGCTGCGCCACGTCGGCCGTGTCGATATTGCCGGCGCCAGTGACGCCCTTGAGCGAGACGTAGTACGAAAAGCCGCTGCCGACCTTGGCCACCTGGGCGATGCGCTCCGGGGTCGAGGTCGGCGCCAGCAGGAAAATCAGATCGAGGCCGGCGGCGCGCATGGCGCCGGCGAATTGTTCGCATTCTTCGGGAGGATAATCGACGACGATGGCACCGTCGGCGCCAGCTGCCTTGGCCGCGCTGATGAAGGCGTCGCTGCCCATGCGTTCAATCGGGTTGGCATAGCCCATCAGCACCACAGGCGTGGACTGGTTGGTTTCACGGAACTGGCGCACGTACTCGAGCACGTCGCGCGTGCCAATGCCGAACTTGAGCGCGCGCTCGCAAGCGCGCTGGATGACCGGGCCTTCGGCCATCGGGTCGGAAAACGGCACGCCCAGTTCGAGGATGTCGGCGCCGCCGGCCACCATGGCGTGCATCAGCGGCAGCGTCATTTCGGGGCCGGGGTCGCCGGCGGTGATGAAGGTAACCAGGCCGGTTTTATTCTGGGCCGCAAGCGCGGCGAAAGTTGGGGTGATTCGGGACATAGTGTTCTCTCGTGTTAAATGGGTGATTGACTGACGCTTCAGCTGAAATCGAGCCCCATTTTTTCGGCCACCGTGTGCATGTCCTTGTCGCCGCGGCCCGACAGGTTGACCAGGATCGCCTGGTCTTTGGGCAGCGTGGCGGCAAGCTTGGCGGCGTAAGCCAAAGCGTGCGACGATTCGAGCGCCGGGATGATCCCTTCGATATGGCAGCAGTCGTGGAACGCGGCCAGCGCCTCGTCGTCAGTCACCGACACGTACTGCGCGCGCCCCGCATCCTTGAGCCATGCGTGCTCGGGCCCGACGCCCGGATAGTCCAGCCCCGCCGACACCGAATGGGTCTCGATGATCTGGCCGTTCTCGTCCTGCAGCAGGTAGGTGCGGTTGCCGTGCAAAACGCCCGGAAAGCCGGCCGTGAGCGATGCCGCGTGCTTGCCCGAGTCCAGTCCTTGGCCGGCCGCTTCGACCCCGATCAGCTTGACGCTTTGGTCGTCGATGTACGGGTAGAAAATGCCCATCGCGTTCGAGCCGCCGCCGATGCAGGCCACCACGTAGTCGGGCTGGCGCCCGGTCAGTTCGGGCATCTGGACCAGGCATTCTTCGCCGATCACCGATTGGAAATCGCGCACCATCATCGGATACGGGTGCGGGCCGGCCACGGTGCCGATGATGTAGAAGGTGTTTTCGATGTTGGTGACCCAGTCGCGCATCGCTTCATTGAGCGCGTCCTTGAGCGTTTTCGAGCCCGATTCGACCGGCACCACGGTCGCGCCCAACAGCTTCATGCGGTATACGTTCTGGGCCTGGCGCTTGACGTCCTCGCTGCCCATGTAGACCACGCATTCGAGGCCGAAACGGGCGCAGATGGTGGCGGTGGCCACGCCATGCTGGCCAGCCCCGGTTTCGGCGATGATGCGCGGTTTGCCCATGCGGCGCGCCAGCAATGCCTGGCCGATCACGTTGTTGATCTTGTGCGCGCCGGTGTGGTTCAGGTCTTCGCGCTTGAAGTAGATCTGCGCCCCGCCCTGCTGCTGCGACCAGCGCTTGGCGTGGTAGACCGGCGACGGCCGGCCGACGAAGTGCTTCAGTTCATAGCGAAATTCGGCCAGGAACTCGGGATCGTGCGAATATTTATCGTAGGCTGCGGACAGCTCGGCCAGCGCATGGCTGAGCGTTTCGGCGACGAAGGCGCCGCCGTACTGGCCGAAATGGCCGCGCGCATCGGGCAGGTTGTAGTCAGCTGTCTTGAACAGGGGGGTCGCTTGCATGGGTGCTCTCGCTTTCAATGGTGGTGTCGGCGGCCCGCACCGCTGCAACAAAGTCAGCGATCTTGCGGGCGTCCTTGATCCCCTTGGCCGCTTCGACACCACTGGAGATGTCGAGCGCATAGGGACGTACGCGTAGCACCGCGTCAGTCGCGTTGCGTGCGCTCAAGCCACCACTTAAAACGACCCGAGGCGCGAGTTCTTTTGGAATGAGAGA
>JAZJXM010000072.1:4249-45298 GCA_040390915.1 Pseudomonadota bacterium | reverse complement strand
CAAGTGATAGAATTCGGCCCTCCGAACGCCAGCATCCACAAGATCGACGAACACATCGAAGTGCGCTTCATCGATCCGCTCAAGAACATCTACCGCCGCACGTTGGAAAACCTGCTGGCACGAGCCGCTTAACCGAGACCCGCCATGACCATGACCCTGTTTACCACCCCGCGCGACCTGCTGCGCTACGCCGTGACCCGCTTCAACAGCGCCAAGCTGTTCTTCGGCCACGGCAGCGCCGAAGCGTTCGATGAAGCGGCCTACCTGATCCTGCATACGCTCAAGCTCCCGCTCGACAAGCTGGACCCGTTCCTCGACGCCCGCTTGCTGCCCGAAGAAGTACTGCAGGTGCTGGCCGTGATCGAACGGCGCGCCATGGAGCGCGTGCCGGCTGCCTACATCACCAACGAAGCCTGGCTGGGCACTTACGCGTTCTACGTCGACGAGCGCGTGATCGTGCCGCGTTCATTCATCGCCGAACTGGTGCCGCAGCAGTTCAGCCCATGGGTGGACGATCCGTACGCGGTCGAAAACATCCTTGAACTGTGCACCGGGTCGGGCTGCCTGGCGATCATGATGGCCGATGCCTTCCCCAACAGCGTGGTCGACGCGATCGACATCTCAAAGGACGCGCTGGCCGTCGCCGAGCGCAATATCCGCGACTACAAGCTCGAAGGCCGGGTCAATCCGATTGCCTCGGACCTGTACCAGAACGTGCCGTTCAAAAAATACGACATGATCATCACCAATCCGCCATATGTGAATTCGAATTCGATGAGCAAGCTGCCGCAAGAGTATTTGCACGAGCCGCAAATCGCGCTCGACGGCGGCAGCGACGGCATGGACCTGGTGCGCAAAATCGTCGCCGGCGCCGCCGAACGGCTCACGCCAAACGGCATCTTGATGGTCGAAATCGGCAACGAGGCAGAATTTGCCGAAGCCGCGTTCGGCCACCTGGGCCTGACCTGGCTGACCACCAGCGCAGGCGACGACATGGTTTTCCTGCTGACCGCAGAACAGCTGCAATTGATGTAACCGTTATTGGCGGAGCGTGGTGGAAGGCGCTGCGCTTTTCCACCATGCTCCGCCACCACACTTGAAGAAAATGAAGTAATCAATGATCCGTTTCCTGAACGTTAGCCTGATGCGCGGCACCAAGCCGCTTTTGCAGGACGTCGACCTGACCCTGAACCCTGGCGATAAAATCGGCCTGATCGGCGCCAATGGCGCCGGCAAATCGAGCCTGTTTGCCATGCTGCGCAACGAACTGCACGCAGACCAGGGCGAAATCGACTTCCCCGTCAAATGGCGCATGGCCTACGTGGCCCAGGAAACGCCGCCGCTCGAACGCTGCGCGCTCGACTACGCGATCGACGGCGACACCACGCTGCGCAAGCTCGAAGCGGATCTGGCCTATCTGGAGTCGCAGCCTGAATCGACTGAAAACGGCATCGCCATCGGCAATATCTACAGCGCGCTGGCCGATGCCGACGCCTACACCGTGCAGTCGCGCGGCGAGCAGCTGCTGCTCGGCCTGGGCTTCACGCTCGACCAGATGAAGCAGCCGATCGTCAGCTTCTCCGGCGGCTGGCGCATGCGTCTGAACCTGGCGCAAGCGCTGATGTGCCCTTCCGACCTGCTGCTGCTCGATGAGCCGACCAACCACCTGGACCTGGACGCGATCATCTGGCTCGAGGACTGGCTCAAGCGCTACCCGGGCACCTTGATCATCATCTCCCACGATCGCGACTTCCTCGACGAAATCGTCAACGTCATCGTGCACATCGACGAGTGCAAGCTGAAACGCTACTCGGGCAACTACTCGGGCTTCGAGCGCCAGCGCGCGGCCCAGATGATCCTGGCCGCCGGCGCGCTCGCCAAGCAGCAGCGCCAGCGCGCCCACCTGGAGTCGTTCGTGAACCGCTTCAAGGCGCAGGCCTCCAAGGCGCGCCAGGCGCAAAGCCGCATGAAGGCGCTCGAGAAGATGGAAGAGCTGGCGCCGTTGCGCGCGGCGGCCGAATTCTCGTTCGAGTTCCGCGAGCCGCTGGCCGCGCCGAACCCGCTATTGGTGATGGAAGACGTCAACGCCGGCTATCCTATCCTGGACGAGCATGGCGACCGCGTGGCCGACAAGACCATTGTTTCGAACATCAAGTTCTCGCTGCAGATCGGCCAGCGCATTGGCCTGCTGGGCGTGAACGGCGCCGGCAAATCGACGCTGATCAAGACCATTGCCGGCGAAATCGCGCCGCTGACGGGCGACGCCACGCTGGGCAAAGGCCTGTCGATCGGCTACTTCGCACAGCACCAGGTCGAAATGCTGCGCCATGACGAATCGCCCCTGTGGCACCTGGCCAAAATTGCGCCGACCACGCGCGAGCAGGAGCTGCGCAACTTCCTGGGCGGCTTCAACTTCCCCGGCAATATGGTGACCAGCCCGATCCGTCCATTCTCTGGCGGCGAAAAAGCGCGCCTGGCGCTGGCGCTGATCGTGTGGCAGCGCCCTAACCTGCTGCTGCTCGATGAGCCGACCAACCACCTGGACCTGGAAACGCGCGAAGCGCTGACCATGGCGCTGGCGCAGTTCGAAGGCACGCTGGTGGTGGTATCCCACGATCGCCATTTGCTGCGCGCCACGACCGACCAGTTCATCATCGTCGCCGATGGCAAGCTGCAGCCGTTCGACGGCGACCTGGACGACTACAAGGACTGGCTGTTCCAGACCAAGCTTGGCAAGGGCACGACCGTGCTGCCAGCTGCGGGCAAGGACAACAAGACCGCATTCCCGACCGCGGCGGCCATTGCCGCGCCTAGCGCGCCGGTGGTCGACAAGAAGGACCAGAAGAAGCAGGACGCCGAGCAGCGCCAGCGCATGGCGACGCTGAAGAAGCCGATCGAAAACAAGATCAAGCATCTGGAAGTGCAGATCGCCAAGCGCAACGAGCAAAAGTCCGACGTCGACGCCAAGCTGGGCGAAGCGAGCGTCTACGAGGCGGCCAACAAGGCCAGGCTCAAGACGCTGCTCGCTGACCAGTCGTTCTACAAGAAGGACCTGGCCACGCTGGAAGCGGAGTGGCTCGAGCTGCAAGAGCAGCTCGAAGGCCTGGCAGCATAAGCACGCGGGTCAGGCGACCCGCTTCTTGTTCGCTTCGCGCCTGATCGACATCAGCTTGTCGATGTCGATCAGGATCAGGCGCCGCCCGCCAGCCTCGCCCAATCCCAGCAGATAGTCGCACTCGCCATCGCCGTCGGCGCCGGGAATCGGCGAGATCTGGTCGGCATACAGGCGCACCACATCGGTCACGCCGTCGACCACCATGCCCACCACGCAATCGGACAGCTGCAAGATGATCACATCGGTCAGCGGCCCGGCCATCCCGGCGCGCGGATTGACCGCCACCCGCATGTCGACAATCGGCATGATCACCCCTTGCGACACCGCCACGCCCTGCACGATCGCGCCATCGGAGGCGAAGCGCTCGAGCGACTTGAGCGTGCGCAGCTCCTTGACCTTGCGGAACTCGACCCCGTAGTCAAGTCCGCCCAGCTGAAAACTCAGGAATTCCATCTTGCCCGATGGGGCCGGGCGCGCTTCGGTGAGGTACATGATGGTCCTTTCGTGACGAATCCTCATGCTAAAGCCGGTGCTCCTTGCCCTCGTTGCGAGCGATCAACATTTCCTGTGGAACAGATGTGCTTGCAAAGCAAACGGAACGCTTTACAATGAACCAAACTTTGAGGACCACACATGTTTGAATGGCTTTCGCAATTGTTTTCGGCCCCGGCAGCGGCCCCGCAAGCACCGAGCCAGCCTGCAGCGCCGGCACCCAAGCCGGCGCCCGCACCTGCGGCAGCGGCCCCCGGCTTGTCATTCGATCAGCGCGACGGCATCAACGCCATGTATTACAACTGGCTGTTTGCCACCTCGGGCGAATTTGCGCTCGACACCAGCAACTCGGAAAACCAGGTGCTCGACGCCCTGACCACCATCCTCAAGTCGCAGCAGTCGGGCGCGGCGCTGGTGCGGCGTATGCCGGGCCTGATCCCGCAGCTGCTGCAAAGCCTGCGCAGCGATAATTTTTCGGGAGCCCAGCTCTCGCGCACCATTTCCGGCGACCTGGTGCTGGTGGCGGCTGTCATCCGGCTGGCCAACACCTCGTACGTGGGCAGCGGCACCAACATCACCAGCGTCGAACACGCGGTCATGCTGATCGGCCAGGAAGGCTTGCGCCACCTGATCACCAGCGTCGCGTTCCGTCCCATCATCGACATGAATTCGGGTCACTACACGCGCTCACTGGCACCACGCATCTGGGACCAGTCCGAACGCTGCGCGGTGGCCAACCGCTTGCTGGCCGAAGAGATGGGCGTCGATCCGTTCGAAGCCTTCCTGGCCGGGCTGGTGCAGTATGTTGGCCTGATCGTCACCTTGCGCATCATGGACCAGGTGGACAAGGACGGCACCCAGCTTGGCTCCGACATGTTTTGCGCGCGCCTGCTGCGCGACGTACGCATGCTCAGCTGCAGCATCGGGCGCGAATGGAATTTCCCCGACAGCGTCGTCACCGCCATCAGCGAACAGGCCGGCGCGCGCAAAGGCGTGCAGATCTCCCCCATGGGCCGGCTGCTGTCGCAGTCGGACTACCTGTCGAAGGTGCGCATCCTGTCCGAACAGGGCCTGGCCGACAATACCGATTCGCACCTGTTCAAGGGCCTCTCGCCAAGCGCCATGGCGTGCTACAACGGTTTGAACGCCATCGCCGACGATGCGGCGACGGCGCCCGTCGCCGCCTCGTGACGGCCCAGGTCAATCCGGCCGAAGTCGAATTCACGGCCATCCGGGCCCAGGGTCCGGGCGGCCAGAACGTCAACAAGGTGTCATGCGCGGTGCACCTGCGCTTTGACATCGCCAGCTCCTCCCTGCCCGAAGCGATCCGCGAACGCCTGCTGGCGCTGGCGGACCAGCGCATCACACGCAATGGCGTGATCGTGCTCAAGGCGCAGCAATCGCGCAGCCTGGAACAGAACAAGGAAGACGCCTTGAAGCGGCTGCAGGAAATCGTCGACCGGGTGGCGGTGCTGCCGGCGCTGCGGCGCGCCACCAGGCCGACCCGCAGCTCGCAGCGCAAGCGGCTCGATTCGAAGACCAAAAGCGGCCAGACCAAGGCCATGCGCAGCAAAGTGAGTGAATAAAAACTGGATCCTCGCTTTCGCAAGGACAAGGCCTATTTACTGCGCCAGGCGATCGCGCCGGACGACTGGTTGGCGATGATGTCGCTGCCGTCGGCATTGGCGCGCAGGCGCGTCTTGATATCCTTCGATGGCAGGTCGTACAGCACGCTGCCGTCGGGATTGAATTTCATCGAACGCAGCTGGGTATCGCCCGACAGCATCTGGACGTTCACTTCGCTGGCGCCGGCCCAATCGCTGCGCTGCTGCACCAGCTGGGCCACCAGCGCCAGCGCGGCCTGCTGCTCGACTTCGACCGCCTTCACGTCCAGCGACACCTTGGCGATCGACTTGAGCGCCGGCCCCACCGCCGCCGCCATCTTCTGGAACTGCGGCAGCTGCTCGGCCGTCAGCGTCAATTCCTTCTTGCGGATCTTGGAGGCGAGCATGACGTACTTGCGCACGTCCGGCTGGCCCGTCAGTTCATCCATCTCGGCGCGGCGCCGCACGACTTGCTCGCCGAACGCGGCCGCCTTGAGCGTCATCGCTTCGATCGCCTCGTCGATCCGGCTGCTGTCGGGCTCCATGGCAAAAATCTGCATCTCGCTTTGCTTGCGCGGCCCGGCATTGTCGATGCTGACCTTGCGCGCGGCGATCGCGCAGCCTTCGGCCTGGCCGATCACCACTTCATCGGCCATGATTTCGCAATTGGCGGCGTGCTCGATCACCACGCGGGTGCCGGAAATGATGCAGCTCTCGGCGCGGTTGAGCACCACTTCGCCCACCTGCGTCTGCAGCACCGAGCCCGATGCGACGCCCTTGACACGGATGTCGCCGCGCGCATTGTGGGCTGAACCGCCCACCACGTTCTGATTGAGCAAAATGGTGCCGCCGCGCGAGACGATATTGCCGAACACGTCGGCGTGGATGGTGATGCTTTCGCCTTCGATCATGCGCTTTTCCTGCACCTCGCCGAATTCTTCATAGTCGCCCGTCAGCTGCAGGTTGCCGGTGGTGCGCGCACTGACGCCGTCACGGCTGACAATTTTGTCGTCCACCGACAGCTTGCTGGTCTGGCTGTCCACGTTCAAGAAACCGGACTGCATCGCCAGCAGGAATTCACCGTCGGCGCCCGACTCGATCACGGTGCCGGTGCCGGCCATGCTGCCCAGGTCGATATCCTTGGGAATGGCCGGCTGCAGCGGTATGCCCGACATTTCGAAGCCGACCTCGCCTTCCTTGCGCGGCACTTTCTTGAGCAGCCGCGCGCCCTTCTGGATCTGCGGAAAACGGTTCTGAAACGCCATCAGGTCCAGCTTGCCATTGGCCAGCTGGCGCGGCGCGTCGCTACGGTGCAGGTCGGACGACACTTCGACAATATGGGCGTCGATGCCGGGCAGCGCGTCCAGGCGCTGGGCCACGATCACCCGTTCGGCCTTGCCGAACTCGATCGCGTGGCGCAGCGCGGCCATGTCGATCCCGAAGCGCACGCCCTTGTTCCACATGTCGGCCACGAATTCGTCCACGTTCAGGCGCGCCGGCACGCCCGGTCCGTCCGGGTCCAGCGGATCGGTCATCACGACTGGCTCGAAATAGTATTCGGCCTTGCCTCCGCCCAGCTTGACCGCCTTGTACAACTGGCGCCGCATCGGATCGAACGGCACGATGTCGTCGGCAAAGCGGATCATCGCCTCGCCGCTGAGCGAGCGCGCCAAATTGGGGCCGACGTTGTAGATGGTCTTGATCAGGACCGCGTAATCGAGGCCGCTGAAGTAATTATTGGTGGCGAAAACGCCGTCGATGGCGGCCGCGAACGTGGTGGCCAGCACGCTGGGGTCGGCGTACACGCCATCGGGCCGCTTGACGATGCAACGGTCCATCCCCGCGGCAGCGGAGCCAGGCGCCGTTGGCGCTTGCCCGGAGGGGGAGACGGATGAATCGATCGACACTAAGGGCTCCATACGCTGAAAGCTTACGTTTTTGGCAATTAAGTTTGCCATTAGTAAGATTTATCTAGCGTAACATGCCGCGCTGAGCAAATGAATACCAGGATGCAGATAAAGTACATGCATGGGAAGCAAGATGCAACAGTTTCACGCACATCGCCGCTGGGCGGGCGATGCGGGAATTAGCGGCGCGGACGGCGGCTTTGGTAGATGTCGGCCCCGGCTTCATTGATCTGGCGGCGCAGGTCGCGCCGTTCGTCCGGGGTCAGGCGCCCGCTGCGGCGAAACGCATCGGCATTGTTTTGCGCATTTTGCTGGTCTTGCTGCGCCTGCTGATTGCGGCGCGCCTCTTCGTAGGCACGCGCATCATCCTGGCGCGGCTGGCGCTCGTCGGCCTGGCGCGATTCAACCTGGCGGCGCTCGCCGCGATTGGCATCGCGCTGGCCCTGGCCGTCACGCTCGCGGTATTGCTCGCGCGGTCCGGCCTGGGCTGCGGCCATCGTCACCACGCCGATCAGGCAGCATGCGGCAAGACGGCGCACCAGCGTTTGCACGCCGTGCCAACCGTCCGGTGCTGCCTTGCTTTTGATGTGCGCGATATTCATGGTGTTCCTCTTCCGCGATGCCGGATAAACAGATAAGCTAGATTCCGCTTGACCCAAGTGTATGGCCGAACAGTTTTCGGTGTTAGTCGATTTGGGTAAAGTTTGTAATAATTTGTAATGCCTTCGCAGCAGCGCGACCCGTTGGGCGATAAGACGTTACCATAGCGACATGAATATGACAAATCTGACAGCGACATGAACTCACAATCGACCCCATCCGCAGGCAACAATACAACGGCAGCCATCACCAATGGCCACCCCGCCAAGATTATGGTAGTCGACGACGACGTGCGCTTGCGCGACCTGCTGCGCCGCTACCTGACCGAACAAGGCTTCAACGTCACCACCGCCGAAAGCGCGCCGGCCATGAACAAGCTGTGGCTGCGCGAGCGCTACGACCTGCTGGTGCTGGACCTGATGCTGCCCGGCGAAGACGGCCTGTCGATCTGCCGCCGCCTGCGCGGCGCCGGCGACCAGACCCCGATCATCATGCTCACCGCCAAAGGCGAAGACGTGGACCGCATCGTCGGCCTCGAAATGGGCGCCGACGACTACCTGCCCAAACCGTTCAACCCGCGCGAGCTGGTAGCGCGCATCGGCGCCGTCCTGCGCCGCAAGGGTCCGGACGAAATCCCGGGCGCGCCATCGGAAACGCCGCAGTCGTTCGAGTTCGGCCAGTTCGTGCTCGACCTGGGCACGCGCACGCTGAAAAAGAACGGCGAGACCGTGCCTTTGACCACCGGCGAATTCTCGGTGCTCAAGGTATTCGCCCGCCATGCGCGCCAGCCGCTGTCGCGCGAAAAACTGATGGAATTGGCGCGTGGGCGCGAATACGAAGTGTTCGACCGCAGCCTGGACGTCCAGATTTCGCGTCTGCGCAAGCTGATCGAACCGGATCCGTCGTCGCCGCTGTACATCCAGACCGTGTGGGGGCTGGGCTATGTGTTCATCCCTGAAGGCCAGCCACGCTAGTGTCTTCCCGTGAACTGATGTCGCCGCGCGCGTCGCGCTTGAGCTGGCTCAAGAGCGGCCTGTTCTGGCGCACCTTCCTGCTGCTCGGATTCCTGACTGCCATTTCGATGGCCTCGTGGATAGGCATGATCAACGCCGTCCAGCGCGGCCCGCAAGTGCAGCAGACGGCCGAACTGGTCATCTCGGTGGTCACCATCACCAAGACGGCGCTGACCAATTCGGCGCCCGAGCTGCGCAGCGAACTGCTGTTCGAGTTGTTCAGCAATGAAGGCATCCGCATCTTCCCGCTCGAGGCCACCGACGTGGTCGAGCCGCCGCCGGCCACCCCCTTGATGAACGACATTGCCAGACTGGTCAAGGAACGGCTTGGGCCAGCCACGCAGTTTTCGGGCAGCGTCAACGGCACGACCGGTTTCTGGATCAGCTTTGACATCGACGAGGACAAGTACTGGGTGATGCTCGAACGCGAGCGTATCGAAGGCTTGACCGGCGTGCAGTGGTTCGGCTGGGCCGGCGTGGTCGGTGCGCTGTCGCTGCTGGGCGCTGGCTTGATATCGAGCCTGATCAACCTGCCGCTGGCGCGCCTGACAGTGGCCGCGCGCGCGATCGCCCAGGGCAAGCGCCCCGATCCCCTGCCCGAACGCGGGCCCAGGGAAATCCTGGAGGCGAACCGCAGCTTCAACCAGATGGTCGACGACCTGCAGCAGGTCGAATCGGACCGCGCGGTGATTTTGGCCGGCATCTCGCATGACTTGCGCACCCCGCTGGCGCGCATGCAGCTGGAGCTGGAAATGGCCAAGCTCAGTACCGAAGCGCGCGACGGCCTGCAGTCCGACATCGCCCAGATGGACGCCATCATCGGCCAGTTCCTCGACTACGCCAAGCCGACCGAAGCGGCCACGTTCGTGCCGGTCGATATCAGCGAACTGCTGGCCGACTGCGCGCGTGAAGCGGCGCGCATGCCGGACGTGAAGGTCAGCGCCGACATCGCGCCCGGCGTGCTGGTGATGGCCAACGCGACCGATCTGCGCCGGGTATTGAACAACGTGATCGAAAACGCGCGCCGCTACGGCAAGACCGAGGGCACCGGCATCACCGAGATCGACATCAGCTGCAAGGTCAAGCTGCGCGGCCAGGGCCGGCGCGCCATCATCGAGCTGCAGGACCATGGCAGCGGCGTGCCCGATGACATGGTCGAACAGCTGCTCAAGCCTTTTACGCGGCTCGACAGCGCGCGCGGCCAGGCCAACGGCGCCGGGCTGGGACTGGCGATCGTGCAGCGCGTGATCACCCGTCACAACGCCGAACTGCAGGTCGGCAAGCGCGACGGCGGCGGCCTGCGCATCGTGATCCTGATGCCGCTGGCCGAAACTTAACCACCAACAGGGACGAGCATGAGCGACTATCGCGATATTGAAGCAGCTAGCGCACGCATTGAAGGCGTGGCCCACCGCACCCCGGTGCTGACCTCGCGCACCGCCGACGCCTTGAGCGGCGCCCAGCTGTTTTTCAAATGCGAGAACTTCCAGCGCATGGGCGCGTTCAAATTTCGCGGCGCCTACAACGCCATTTCGCGCTTCACCGAAGCCCAGCGCCAGGCCGGCGTGCTGACGTACTCGTCGGGCAACCACGCGCAGGCGATCGCGCTGTCGGCCAGCCTGACCGGCATCCGTTCGGCCATCATCATGCCGCACGACGCGCCGGCGCTCAAGGTACTGGCCACCAAAGGCTACGGCGGCGAAGTCATCACCTACGACCGTTATACGGAAAACCGCGAAGAAATCGGCCAGCGCCTGGCGCAGGAGCGCGGCATGACCTTGATCCCGCCCTACGATCACCCGGACGTGATCGCAGGCCAGGGAACGGCGGCCAAGGAACTGTTCGAAGAAGCTGGCGCGCTCGACGTGCTGCTGGTATGCCTGGGCGGCGGCGGCCTGCTGGCCGGCAGCGCCATTGCGGCGGCGGCGCTCTCCCCTTCGTGCAAAGTGATCGGCGTCGAGCCGGAAGCGGGCAACGATGGCCAGCAATCGCTGCGCAGCGGCGCGATCGTCCACATCCCGGTGCCCGACACGATCGCCGACGGCGCCAAGGTCACCCACGTGGGAGAGCACAATTTCAAAGTGATACAGCGCTACGTCGATGACATCATTACTGTATCGGATGCGCAGCTGATCGCGACCATGAAGTTTTTTGCCGAGCGCATGAAGATGGTGGTCGAGCCGACCGGTTGCCTGGGCGCCGCCGCCGCGCTGCATGGCGTGCTGCCAATCACGGGCAAGCGGGTCGGGATCCTGGTCAGCGGCGGCAACGTCGACCTGGCGACGTTCGCGCAGATGATCGCCTAGCAGGCCCGGCCTTATGCGCGATCGCGCACATACGCACCGGCGCCGGCAGGCTATAACTGAGCTACCCCCCAACAGGAGATAGCCATGATGAAAAAAATTCTACTTGCGGCATTGATCAGCGCGTCGTTCGGCACGGTCGCACTGCCCGCCAGTGCCGCCGTCTATGTCGTGCACCAGGCGCCGCCGCCGCCGCGCGAAGAAGCCATGCCAAGCCCGCGCCACGGTTACGTATGGGCGCCAGGCCACTGGGAATGGAAGCACCACCGCCATGCCTGGGTACGCGGCAACTGGATACGCGCACGCCATGGCTATGTCTACCAAGCGCCGAGCTGGGAAGAGCGCAACGGCAGCTGGCATATGCGGCGCGGGGCGTGGGCGCGTGGCGACCGCGATGGCGACGGCGTACCGAACGCCGCCGATGCGCGTCCGAATAACCCTAACCGTAACTAGGCGGCCGGCGGTTCAGGTAGTCCTGGACCGCCACCACGCTATTGAACGGGCATTCGCCGATCACCTGGCGTATCTGCTCCAGTTCCTCGTGCAGGAATGCCTGCTCGTCGCAGGCCACCGGCACCAGGTGGTACTGGCCGTTGGTGCCAGTGAACAGGCCGCGCTGATTGGGCACCGTGAAGCGCGGCTCGAGCGGCGCGCCATTGTCATCCCAGAACCGCCACAACGTCGCTTCCACCGCCAGCCCTTCGCAATACGAGGCCGCCGTTTCCGCGTCAGGAAACACATGCAAGGAGCGCTCTTCCGTTTCGGCAGCAAAGATCATCGTTGCACTCCTAAAATTTTAATTGCCTTAGCGTAACAGTATTTGACAGGCGGCGCACGCGTGCGCTTGAACGAACATGCCAAGAGTACCACTCAAATATCTAAAAGATAACGCCGAGTGCAATTAAAATGCCGCTGCAAGCAAGGCCGCCCGCACCTCGTCGACATCGGCCGGCCGTACCACGCGCGCCACTTCCTTGCCGTCGCGTAGCACGACCAGCGTCGGCCACAGCTTGACGCGGAACGAACGCCCCAGCGCGCGCCCGCTGCCGTCCTCGACCCTGAGGTGCGGCACCCCGGGCATGGCGGCAAGCGCAGCGGCGATCAGCGGCGAACCGGCGCGGCAATAGCCGCACCAGTCGGTGCCGAATTCGAGCGCGACCGTGCCTTGCATGGCGTCGATGGCGCTGCGTTCGGGTTGGGCGGTGGCGTAGGGGAACATGGGCACTATCGATCCAGCTCGGGATAATGGCGAAATATACCATCTTCATTAAACGCGATGCGCCGCTTCGAGGCCAGGTACGCGGCCAGGTTCGGGCGCAGCGCCACCGCCTCGTGCAGCGCGATCAGGCCGGGATACGCAGGCTCGATGTGCCGCATCGCATTCGGGAACGCATAGCGCAGCCCTTCGACGACCTGGAACAGCGACAGGTCCACATAGGACAGGCGCGCCCCGGCCATGAATCGCCCGCGCCGCGTGCGCTCGAAGTAGGCCAGGTATTTGGGAATTCGCTGCGCGATGAACTGCGCAGAACGCCGCCTGGCCTCCTTCTTCTGGTCCTCGTAGTACAGCGCGGTGGAGATCGGGTGATGGGTGTCGTGTATCTCGCCTACCAGGTCGGCAATGGTCAGCTGCAGCTGGTGCACCCACAGGCGCCCTGCTTCGGCGCGGGGAGCCAGTCCATGGTGGGCACCGAGGAACAGCAGGATGTTGGCAGTCTGGCCGATGGTCAGCGCACCGGCTCGCAAGAAAGGCGGCGCAAATGCCGGATTGTCGGCGGCTTGCATGGCCGCCATCATCGATGCCATGCCATTCTTTTTGCGCGCCACGTCCATATAGGGCACGCCAGCGTCCTCCAGCGCCAGGCGGACGAATTCGCCGCGCCCCTGGATCGTGGGCCAATAAAATAATTCATATTTCATCGCGCGTCATCTCCTCGATGTGGGCCAGATCATTATCGTCAATTCATTTTCAACGGGCCGCGCGCCTCATGATAATCTTGCGTTTCCAAAACCAAAAACATGGGGAACACATGATCAAGAAAATCGCCGTTGGCACGCTCGTCATTATCGCCATCATCTTCGGCCTGGCATTGACCAAGCCGGACACGTTTGCCGTACAGCGCGTGGTCACCATCAAGGCGCCGCCTGAAAAAATCGCCCCCCTGATCAGCGACTTCCACAACTGGGGCAGCTGGTCGCCATGGGAAGCGCTCGATCCGAAAATGCAGCGCACCTTCAGCGGCGCCGCTGCCGGCAAAGGCGCGGTCTACGCATGGAAGGGCAACAAGGACGTCGGCCAAGGCCGCATGGAGATTACCGACGAAACCCCACCCGCCAAGGTCGTCATCAAGCTCGATTTCCTGGAACCATTCGCATCGCACAACGTCACCGAATTCACCCTCAAGCCGCAGGGCGACAGCACTATCGTCACCTGGAACATGACGGGGCCGATGCCGCTCATCAGCAAGATCATGAGCGTGTTCGCCAGCATGGACAAGATGATCGGCCCGGACTTTGAAAAAGGCCTGGCCAAGATGAAGACCGTGGCCGAAAAATAAACGTCTCCATTACCTTCACGCTGCGCCCCTCCGACCACACGATCTCGATCATCGCGAAATCATCGTTGCGCGCGCCAACCACCTTCGGATAGCCCAAATTTCAAGCATAAAAAAGCGCTCACATTGGAGCGCTTTTTTATGTCAAGGAGCCGGAGACCGCACTTGATATTTAAAATCAGTATCAGGATTGTGCAACATTTTCCCCGTCTTTCGAAATCCCTCAGCCAACTCATCAATCATCTTCGCTCTTTTTGCGAAATCAAGCGACTCAAACGCTGATGGATCGTGCTTCGTCTGAATCTCCAATACAAGGAATTTGTAGATACCTTCATAGACAGTTGAAATTGCACTCTGCGCAGCGCACGCACGCTCAATGCTTTTTATTTTTGCTGCTAGAAATTTCTCGCGTTTGATCTCGGCCACCGCAGTCTTGCTGATTTCTTGAATTTTTTCACCAAGCTGCCCATTGATATCCTGGACCAAAGCACTCAACACTTTTTTTTCGTCCCTTTCGATATCCAATAGAGCGCTCTTATACTCCAAATCGATATTTTGATGGGCAATGACACTCTTCGCTTGCTCAAGCTGCTGCTCAAGGTCTGATGCATACCTATCCCAAGCATTTATCGCTTCTTCCTGCTGCATTTGCTCGCCAATGCGAACGCCAGCTCGAAAGCCTGCCGCCATTCCGTTACCAATATCATCCAACATATCTAGTCACTTTCTTTTTTTATACTCGAGTAGATCGCGAAATTATCTGTTCGCTAATAAATCGATGCGATTGCCAGCCACCACCAGATAACCGGTATCGAAGCGAAAATTATTTTGGCCCAACCTGACTTGGATTCTTCTGATACTTAAAATCAAGGTCTGGTATGTAATACGTTTTGCCCGTTTTCAAGAAGTCATCCCGAACCTCATTCAATTTTCTTTTCCTGCTTTCGAAGTCCAGTGAATCAAAAGTCGCCGGATCATGCTTTGTTTGGATCTCGGCAACCAACAACTTATAGATTTCCTCATAAGCCGCCAGTTTTGCACTTTGGGCACCACATCCACGCTCGATACTTTTAATTTTTGCATCAAGAAATTTCTTGTGCTTTAACTCGGCTGCCGCAACCTTCTCCCACTCCGCACTTTTTTCTCGGAGCTGCGTCTTCACCGCTTGCAGCATAGCGTGCAGCTCCTCATTTTCAGCACGAAATATGCCAAGTTGATTATGTCTCAACTCCAAATCAATGTTTTGATGCGCGATCACATCTCTCATTTGATTTAATTGCTGCTGAAGACTAGTGGTATATCTCTCCCATGCCGCTATTGCTTCTTCCTGCTGGATCTGCGCCCCAATACGCACACCTGCTCGAAAGCCTGCCGCCATTCCGCTACCAATATCATCTAACATGTCTAGTCACTTCCTTTTTTTGTTCTCGAATAGGTCATGCAAACTATCAGTTTGCGAATTCGATATCACAACGTAAAATCGCATGAACGCCAAGTATAGCAATATATTTTCACGCTCCCAGAGCCGCAAGGTACCCACGAAGCGCTGAATTTGGCAGCTGCCCGCGAAAAATTGCGCATTGAGCGATAATCGTTGATTCTGTTTTCGCCACCCAGAGGATTCCATCGTGCTCAATTTTGACTTCTACAATCCGACCCAGATCCTGTTCGGCCAGGGCCAGATCACCAGCCTGGCCAAGCAGGTTCCCGCCGACGCGCGCGTGCTGCTGGTCTACGGCGGCGGCAGCATCAAGCAAAACGGCGTCTACGATGACGTCATCGCTGCGCTGGCCGGCCACCAGGTCACCGAATTTTCCGGCATCGAACCCAATCCCAGCTACGAAACGCTGATGCAGGCGATCGCCCAGGTCAAGGCCGAGAAGATCGACTTCCTGCTCGCCGTCGGCGGCGGCTCGGTCATCGACGGCACCAAGTTCATTGCCGCCGGCGCCCTGCTCGACGAAGACCCATGGAGCATCCTGGAAAAGCGCGGCGCCAACGTCACCCGCGCTATGCCGTTCGGCGCCGTGCTCACGCTGCCGGCCACCGGGTCCGAGATGAATTCGGCCAGCGTCGTCACGCGCAAGTCGACCCAGGAAAAATTCTCGTTCATGAGCCGCAACGTGTATCCCAAGTTCGCGATCCTCGACCCCAGCAAAACCTATTCGCTGCCGGTGCGCCAGGTCGGCAACGGCGTGGTTGACGCGTTTGCCCACGTGATGGAGCAGTACATGACCTACCCGGTGGGTGCCAAGGTCCAGGACCGTTTCGCCGAAGGCCTGTTGCTGACACTGATCGAAGAAGGCCCGCAGGCGCTGGCCAATCCGGACGACTACGACGTGCGCGCCAACGTGATGTGGTGCGCCACGCTGGCCTTGAATGGCCTGATCGGTTCGGGCGTGCCGCACGACTGGGCCACCCACATGGTCGGGCACGAGCTGACGGCGCTGTATCACCTCGATCACGCACAGACGCTGGCGGTCGTCATGCCAAGCATGCTGCGCGTGCGCAAGGAAGGCAAGCGCGCCAAGCTGCTGCAGTTTGCCGAACGCGTGTGGGGCCTGACCGGCGGCGATGAAGACACCCGCATCGAAGCGGCCATCACGCGCATGGAAGCGTTTTTCGAGGAGATGGGTGTCAAGACGCGCCTGGGCGACTACGGCCTTGGCGCCAAGGACATCGACGCGGTGCTGGTGGTGCTCGAGAAACACCGCTTGGTCAAGCTGGGCGAGCAGCGCGATGTGACGCTGGCAGTGACCCGCAAAGTATTGGAAATGAGCCTCTAAATCCCACATCGCCCTTGCGAAGGCGAGGGTCCATAGCACCTCTGCTCATAGGTGCAATAGGCCCTCGCCTGCGCAAGGGCAATGCAGGTTATGCTAAAATCGCCATTCGCTAGGGGTCCTGGAACGCAAGTTCCGGGTGAGATATACCCTCCGTACCTGATCTGGATAATGCCAGCGAAGGAAAGCGCAAAGTCCCCTCCTTTGTCTGCTCCCCCACGTTGGCTCCGGCTTTTCCAAGCAACCGAGCAAACTATGTCATCGCCTAATTTGAAGCAAACCGTCGTCGCCCTGGCCATCATTCAGGCGTTTTCCGCCTGCGCCTACGCGCAAAGCACCACCCAAACCATGTCCGAAGTCGTCGTCACCGGCAGCAAGACAAGCGCCAGCAACCATGCCAGCGTGGCCGGCTTTTCCGACACGCCCGTGATGCAAACGCCGGCGTCGGTGGTGGCCATCGGCCGCGAGCAGATGCAGGACCTGAACATCCGCAGCACCACCGACGCCATGCGCCTGGATGCGAGCGTGAGCGATTCCTACAACGCGGTTGGCTACGCGGAGATGTTTTCGATCCGCGGTTTCATGCTCGATAACGCCAACAGCTACCGCAAGGACGGCATCGCCATTTCTGGCGACACCCAGATCCCGCTTGAAAACAAGGAGCGCATCGAGATCCTCAAGGGCCTCGCTGGCCTGACGGCAGGCGTGGCAACGCCAGGCGGCGTCATCAACTACGCCGTCAAGCGTCCAACCGCCACGCCGCTGCGCACGGCCACGTTTGAAGTGCGCGAACGCGGCACGCTGTACGGCGCGCTCGACCTGGGCGGACGCTCGGACGACAAGCGCTTCGGCTATCGCATCAACGCAGCTGACGAGAAGTTGCGCTCCTACGTCAAGGGCGCCAACGGCGAACGTCACTTCATCGCCGGCGCCTTCGACTGGCAAATCAGTGCGCAGGCGCTGCTGCAGCTCGACATGGATTACCAGCACAAGTCGCAACTGACCGCGCCCGGCTACCAGCTGATCCGCGGCACCGACCTGCCGGCCAATGTATCGCCATCCATGCTGCTCAATGACCAGCCGTGGGCCAAGCCAGTCGACACCAAAACCAGCAACATTGGTTTGCGCTTCCAGTACGCGTTCAACGAAAGCTGGCACGCAACCTTGAGCGCAAACAAGCACTCCTTCAAACGCGACGACTTCACCGCATTTCCTTACGGTTGCGGCTATATGGGGCCGGTCTATTACTACGGCGCGTGTGGCAACGGTGACTACGATGTCTACGACTACCAAAGTGTCGGCGAGCGCAAGAATCCGCTGGGCACACAAGCTCTGTTGCAAGGCAAGTTCGCCAGCGGCGCGATCAAGCATGAACTCACGCTCGGTTTCTCGACCTTGAAGCGCAGCGATTTTTTTGGCGATTACGTGTATGCCTACGCTGGCTTGAGCAACATCTATCACAACGTGATCGTGCCGCCAGCGCCGGACCACCCTACCACCGGCCCGGTCTCGGAACGACGCCGCGACCAGGAGCGCGCCCTCTTCGTGCAAGACATCCTGGGCCTGTCGCAGGGTTTCAAACTGCACGCTGGCCTGCGTCACGTCGAACTCAAGCGCGCAGGTGTCGCCGACGCCAGCTTCACGCTGCCCAGCCTCGCGCTGGTTTACACGCCAAGCGCCAACTGGATGTTTTACGGCTCGGTCGCGCACGGCATGGAGTACGGCGGCATTGGGCCATTTCAGACAAATAATGAAAATGAAGAGCTGGCGCCTAACCGTTCGCGCCAGTTCGAGCTCGGCGCCAAGGGTGCTGTCAGTGACAGCATGACGCTGTCCGGTGCGCTGTTCCAGATCCGTCGCGCCAAAGAATTTACCAACCTGGCCAACTACTTCGTGCAGGCTGGCGTACAGCAGCATCGCGGGCTTGAACTCGACGCCCAGGGCAGTGCATCGGCCAACCTGAAATATTCGGTGTCGCTGATGGCGCTGCACATGCTCAACCAGGACACCGGCGTGAGCACGATTGACGGCAAACGCAGCCCTAACGTCGCCGCATTCAAGTCGAGCAGCATGATCGAGTATGCCGTGCCTTCGATCGCGGGCTTGAAGGTCAGCGGCAGCTGGCAGTATTCGGGCAAGAAGGCGTTCGACGAAGCCAACACGGTATTTGTGCCGTCGTACTCGGTGTTCGGCCTGGGTTCGGCTTACGCCACCCGGATGGCCGGCGCCAAGGCCACCATCCGCGTCAACGTCGACAACGTGACCAACAAGTTCTACTGGCGCGACGTGACGCCGCTGCTGGGCGGCTACCTGTTCCCAGGCGCGCCGCGCACCGCCAAGGTGTCGGCACAGTTCGATTTTTAAGTTGGATTGAGCAGCCGGCCGGCCTGCAGCAAGCGTTGCTGCAGGCTGCCGGTGACCAGTAGATAAGCAATATCGCGCTCGGCCAGCATCTGCAGCACCTGCTCGTGGATGGTCTGGCGCACTTGCTCCGATTCGCGCTGCAGGCCGTCAGCCTCCCACGGGCTGTCCGGTGCGGTGACGATCGTGCAGGCATAGTCGTGGCGGCGCTCGAGCAGCGCCAGTTGCGCATCCACCCTCCCCCAATACCAGCGGCTGTACAGTGCCGTCATCAGCGGCGTGGTGTCGCAAAACAGGAAACGCGACGCGTTGGCCGCGGCGGCGTCTTCACGCGCCATCTGGGTACGCGCAATGCCGCACTGGTCTTCTTCGACCGGGACGCGGCCCTCGGTTTCGACGAATTCGCGCAGATACTCGGGCACCCAGAGCGTGCCGTATTGCGCAGCCAGTGCTGCCGCCAGCGTGGATTTTCCGGACGATTCGGCACCCAGGATGGCCACCCGCGCTACCTGGTTCATGCCGTTTTCCGTCCCGCTTCGCGATACCAGGCGACCAGGCCGATCACGGCCAGCACCACGAACACCCCGTACAGGATGGCGGTCAATGCCAGACCCTTGTACACGTACAGGCCGACGTACAGGATGTCGACCACGATCCAGATGATCCAGTTTTCCACTTTTTTGCGCGACAACAGCACCTGGCCGAGCAAGCTGCCGGCGGTCAGAAAGCCATCGATATTGGGAACGTCGGTATTGGTGTAATTGGCCAGGAACAGCGCCAGCACCACGAAGCCAGCGGCCCAGGCGGCGATGCCGCAGGCCCAGCCGATATTGCTGGAACGGGTCACGTGCAGCGCCGTGTGCTGCGCGCTGCCGTACAGCCACTGATACCAGCCCCACACCGAGACCACGATGAAGACGCCCTGCAGGCCCATGTCGCCGTACAGGCGTGCATCGAAAAACACGATGCCGTACATGGCCGACGACACGATCGCGAACAGCCAGGCCCAGTGGGTCTGGCGAATGTTCAGCACCACGGTGATCACCGACAGGACGAAGGAAATGATTTCGAGTGCGGTGGTGCTAAAGCCAAGCAGGGCGATGTTATCGTTCATGGGGCGCTATTGTACCGAACATCGCTCTTGCGAAGGCGAGAGCCCATTGCACTTCCGCTCATATGTGCCATGGGCACTCGCCTGCGCAAGTGCGATGTTATTTCTTGCGCGGGTACTTGATCGTCATTTCCTTGAGCAGGTTGTCGGCGTGATCGATCTCGCTCATCACCCACAGCATGTAGCGGATGTCGACGTGGATCGCGCGCGTGATGGCGCTGTCGAAGTACCAGTCCTTGGTGATCGACTCATAGGTCGAATCAAAGTTCAGGCCAACCAGTTCGCCGCGCTTGTTCATCACGGCCGAACCAGAATTGCCGCCGGTGGTGTCGGCGCTGGACAGGAAGTTGACCGGCACCGTACCCAGTACCGGATCCTTGAACGCGCCATAGCGCTTTTCGGCAACCGCATCGAGCAGCGCCTTCGGTGCATTGAACGGCGCCACGCCGGTGTGCTTTTCAACGATGCCCTGCACCGTCGTGAACGGGCCCTTGAGCAGACCATCGCGCGGCGAATACGGCGCGACCGTGCCATAGGTAACCCGCAGGGTCGAATTGGCGTCCGGATAAACCGGCTTGCCCAGCGAGTTCTTCCACGCGATCACGGCCGACATGTACTGCGGGATCACGCGCTCCAGATTGCCGTCGATTTCCTTGCGCCGGTTTTCGATCGCCATGGTGGCGTCGCTGAACCGGATCGCCAGCTTGATGAACGCATCTTCCGATGTGGAGAACGCCTCGGCATCCTTGCCGACCCAGGCCAGGCGCTTGGCGGTGTCGCCCAGTTCCGACTGGCGGTACAGGGCGTTGACGTCGGCCGGCAGCAACGCGTCGACGCCTTGCGGATGGAGATTGGCAGGCAGCTTGGCGTAGCGCTGCAGCGACGCGGCGAAGCGCGCCTCGTCAACCTTGGCCAGATACGACTGCTCAAGGCGCGCCAAACGGGCGCGAATGAACGTCAGGTCGCGTTCCTGGAAGCCGGCTTCGCGCTTGGCGTCCGGTTTCTGGTTTTCCAGCGCCAGCCGATACAGCGTGCGCGCGCTCTTGAGCAGGTCGCTGGTCGACAGGACCGACCAGCCGAATTCCTCGTCCTGCAGCGCCATGTCGGCCGCGATCAGCGCGTCGAGGTCGGCCAGCATGGCCGGCGCCACGCCAGCCTTGCTGCCCTGGCTCTTGAACCAGGTGCGGAACGCGGCGTCCTGCACGTCCTTGACGGCGGCGATGTCCTTGCGCTTGAAGCCTTCCAGCAGGCCCTGAGTTTTCTTGAGCACATTGTTGGCGCTCTTGACCACGCTCGCATAACGCACCTCGTCCGCCTTGCTGCCCTTGGTGGCGGCGGCGATCACGGCCAGGTCGGCCTGCAATTCGACCACTTTGGCCGGGAAGTTGGCGTCACGCGCATAGCGGATTTCCGAGGGCAGCTTGTAGCGGCTGGTACGGCCCGGATAACCGGCCAGCAGGATCGGATCACCGTTCTTCAGCCCTTCGGCCGACACCACCAGGAAGTCCTTCGATTTGAACGGCACATTATCGGGCGACGGATCGGCCGGACGGCCATCCTTGCCGACATAGGCGCGCAGGAACGAGAAGTCGCCGGTCTGGCGCGGCCATTCGTAGTTATCCACTTCGCCGCCGAATTCGCCGATCTTGTCGGACGGCGCGTACACCAGGCGCACATCGCGGATCATCAGCTGGCGGATGCGGTAATACTCGAGGCCGCGGTGAAAGCCCGGCACCGAGCAGCGATAGCCCTTGTCGGTTTCGCATTCGGCGATCAGGTCCTTGATGCGCGCCTGGACCAGTTCAAAACGTTCGCGCCCCGGCATCGTGGCCGGCAAGTCCTTGAGCACGCGATCGCTGACGTTTTCGACTTTTTCGGTCACGTAGATGAGCGTGTTCGGGCCGGCCGCCAGTTCGGCGGCGCGCGTTTTGGCGAGAAAGCCGTTGGCGATGAAATTATTCTCGGCGGTGGAATTGCGCTGAATCGCGCCATAGCCGCAATGATGATTGGTGACGATCAGGCCATCGGTCGACACGAAGGCGGCCGAGCAGCCGGGCAAGCCAACAATCGCGCTCATCGGATGCTTGGACAGGTCGGACAATTTTTCGGCCGGCATGGTGATCCCGACGCGTTTCAATTCCGATTTCATCTGCGCCAGCTGGTGCGGTAGCCACTGGCCTTCGTCGGCATGCGCGGTAGCGAAAACGCCTAGCAAGGCGATAGGTAAAGCGATCGATTTCAACAAGATATACCTCGATTTATAAATGCAAGGCGGGAGTATGCCATAGCCAAGTGTCCGGATCCGGACACGCATGCGCGAACACGGGCATTTTCAAGGCAGGAAACGGTGAATATCCCCCGTGACGTGGCTGGCACGCGATTTGCTGTAGTGGCAACATGGATATGCCAATCACCCCTCTCGCGCTTCAACGCCGCCGCCGCTTCACGCTGCTGGTCACTGCCACCGTCATCGGTGCGCTGTGCGCCGGCGCCTGGGGCATCAACCGCGTGCTGCGCCCCAGCATCAGCGCCGCCGACATCCGCGTGGCAGAAGTGCGCCGCGGCGACATCGCCAACGCCATCAACGCGTCCGGCGTGGTGATTCCGGTGCACGAGGAACAGGTCACCAGCCCGATCCAGAGCCGGATCGCCAAGGTGCATGCAAAGCTGGGCCAGAGTGTGGCCGCCGGCGAGCTGCTGCTGGAACTGGACGACCAGTCCATCACGCTCGCGCGCGACAGCTTGAAGGAGCAACTGGCGCAGCAGGAAAACCGCATCGGCGGCCTGGCGCTGGAGCTGGAGCAAAAGCGCAAGCAGCTGGTCAGCAGCATCGAACTGCTGGAACTGGACCTGCAAGCGGCGCGCGTCAAGCGCGAACGCTACACCACCTTGCGCAAGGCCGGCGGCGTGTCCGGCGAAGACATGCTGGCCGCGGAGCTGAACGTGCAGCGGGTCGAGATCCAGCTGCGCCAGCAGCGCGAGCTGATCGAAGACAGCCGGCGCGCCACCAGCAGCAGCATCGAGGGCGCGCGCCTGCAAAAGAACATCCTGCAAAAGCAGTTGGGGCAACAGCAGGAACTGCTGGCGCGCAGCCGCGTGCGCGCGCCGTTCGCCGGCGTGCTGACCATGCTGGTGGAAGAAGAAGGCGCCAGCGTCCAGATGGGTCAACAAGTTGCGCGCGTTTCCGAACCGGACAACTACCGGGTCGAAGCGGCGCTGTCGGACTTCCATGCGCGCTTGCTGGCCCCTGGCCAGGAGGTGCGCATCGAACAGGGCAAGGAGACCTTGCAGGGACGGGTCCAGACGGTGCTGCCGGAAATCCAGAACGGCACCATCAAGCTGCTGGTCACGCTGGCCCGGCCCAACCACCCGCTGCTGCGCAACAAGATGCGGGTCGACGTGAACATCATCACTGACCAGAAGCTGGGCGCGCTGGTGGCCGACAGCGGCCCCGCCTTCAATGGCAAGGGGCGCCAGCAGATCTACCTGATCCGCGACGGCGTGGCCCGCAAGACCGAACTGGAAATCGGCAACGGCGACGGCAGGGCCGTCGAAATCATCAAGGGGGCGCAGTTGCGCGACCGCCTGATCGTGTCCGACACCAGCAATTTCAAACAACATGACATCATCCGCATCAACAACTAGGAAACCATCGTGATCAAACTAGACAAAGTGAGCAAGACGTACCAGACCGACAAAGTCGAAACCCTGGCCGTCAAGGACATCGACCTGCATGTCAAGAAAGGCGAATTCGTGTGCATGATGGGCCCCAGCGGCTGCGGCAAGAGCACCCTGCTCAACCTGATCGGCCTGCTCGACCGGCCCGGCGCCGGCATGGTCCACGTGGACGGCATCCCGGTCAAGACTTACCGCGACAAGCAGGTGGCCGAGATGCGTAACACCACGTTCGGCTTCATCTTCCAGAGCTTCCACCTGATTAACGACCTGCGCGTGATCGACAACGTCGAACTGCCGCTGCTGTACCGTAACCTGTCGGGCACGGAGCGGCGCAAGCTGGCGCGCGAGGCGCTGGAAAAGGTGGGCCTGGGCGCGCGCATGGACCATTATCCGAACCAGCTGTCGGGCGGACAGCAGCAGCGCGTGGCCATCGCGCGCGCCATCGTGGGCCGCCCGCAAGTGCTGCTGGCCGACGAACCGACCGGTAACCTGGACAGCAAGATGGGCGGCGAAATCATGGAGATCCTGCTCAAGCTCAATGCCGAAGGCACGACCATCGTCATGGTCAGCCACAGCGAGCATGACGCCAAGCTGGCCACCCGCGTGGTGCGCGTGTTTGACGGCCAGCTGGTCGCCTAGGAGAGATCATGCTCAAGAATTATCTGCTGACCGCGTACAAGGTCTTCATGCGGCGCAAGCTGTTCACCGCCATCAACCTGCTGTGCATCGTGCTCACGCTGGTGGTGCTGATGGTAGTCACCGCGATGCTGGAAAACGCCTTCTTCCCGTCCGGCGTCGAAGGCAAGAGCGACCGCTTCCTGCAAGTGATGGTGCTGCGCATGGAGTCGGCCGACGGCCACAATATTTCCAGCAGCCCGCTCGGCTACAAGCTGATCGACAAGTATCTGAAACCCTTGAAATCGGTCGAACTGGTGGGCGCCACTGTCATGCCGAGCACCGTCTCGGTCTACAAGGATGGCCGCGTCACCGAGCTGCAGATGCGGCGCGCCGATGCCAACTACTGGAAAATCCTGGACTTCACTTTGCTTTCCGGGCGCCTGCCCACGCAAGACGACGACGAGCACGGGCGCCTGGTGGCAGTCCTGAACCAGACGTCAGCGCGCAATCTGTTCGGCGCCAACGAGGCGGTCGGCAACACCGTCAGCGTCGGCGGCCAGCATTTGACGGTGATCGGCGTGGTCCAGGATGAATTGCACCTGAATGCCTTCGCCGACCTGTGGGCGCCAATCACGTCCATGCCGTCGACCGCCTACCGCAACGAAATCCGCGGTGACTTCATCGCCCTGCTGCTGGCCAAAAGCGCCGCCGATATCCCGCAGATCCAGAATGAAGTCAAGCTGATCGCGCGGACGGTGCAATTGGACGACCCGAAAACCTATGCCCGCGCGCTGTTCTGGGCCGACAAGAAGCTCGACGTGTTTGCCCGCCTGACCATCGGCGACGCCGACAAGGAGGATTCCGGCGCCGCCAAGCTGCTGACCGTCCTGTTGACGCTGATGCTGCTGTTCATGCTGCTGCCCGCGCTCAACCTGGTCAACCTGAACACCGGGCGCATCCTGGAACGCAGTTCCGAAATCGGCGTGCGCAAGGCGTTCGGCGCCACCAGCACCCAGCTGGTGTGGCAGCTGATCACCGAAAACGTCTTGCTGTGCCTGGCCGGCGGCGCGCTCGGCCTGCTGTGCGCCACCGGCGTGCTGGTGTGGCTGGAAGGCTCGGGCCTGATTCCCTACATGAAAGTGCACATGAATTTCGCCATCATGGGCTACGGCTTGCTGATTACCCTCGTGTTTGGCCTGCTTTCCGGCGCCCTGCCCGCCTGGAAAATGTCGCGCCTCGATCCTGTCCATGCCCTCAAGGGAGCCATCTGATGTTTCACCACCTGTTAAAACTGATCTGGAAGCGCAAGGGCCGCAACCTGATGCTGAGCCTGGAAATCCTGCTCGCTTTCGTCCTCGTGTTCGCCATCAGCGCGTTCGGCCTGCGCTACTACCAGCTGTACCAGCTGCCGATCGGCTTCGATGCCGGCGATGTGTGGTCGGTCCGCATACAGGGCGCCGGTCAAAGCGATGCCGCATTCACGCCCGAGGCCTACGACCAGCTCAAACGCGGCCTGCTGGCCATGCCGGGCGCGCGCGAGGTCGCGTTCATCAATGCGCCGCCGTTCACCAACAGCACCTGGAACACCGACTTCAAGGTCGATGGGCGCCAGGTCAAGACAGAACTCGTGCAGGCCAGCGACGAGATCTTTACGGTGCTTGGCATCGACCTGATCGAAGGCCGGGCCTACGACCGGCGCGACGACGGCCAGGCCCAGCGGCCGGTCGTCATCAACGCGCGCCTGGCGCTGGAGATGTTTGGCACCACCAAGGTTGTGGGCAAGGTGTTCGAATGGTCGGAGCGCGGCGAGAAGGAAAACGGGCAAAAACGGGTAGTCGGCGTGGTCAGCGAATTTCGCAACAAGGGCGAACTGGCGGCCCCCCGCAATATGGCGCTGGCGCGCCAGATCCCGGGCAGCAGCGATGCGCTGCGCAGCATCCTGATCAAGATGGAACCTGGCACCCCGCGCGCCTTCGAGGAGACCTTGACGCGCCAGCTCAAACTGATCAACAACGCCTGGACCTACCAGATCGCGCCGCTGCCGGCGCTGCGCACCACGGCCATGCGCGACAATCTGACCCCGATCCTGATCCTGTCGGTGATTGCCGCCTTCCTGCTGCTGATGGTCGCCTTCGGCCTGTTCGGCGTGCTGTGGCAAAACACCACGCGCCGCATTCCCGAGATCGGCCTGCGGCGCGCGATCGGCGCCCACGCCGGCGACATCTACCGCCAGATCATCGCCGAGCAATTCCTGCTCAGTTCAGGGGCCATGCTGGTCGCGCTGTTGCTGCTGGTGCAGCTGCCGATCACCGGCGCGCTGGGCGAAGGTTTGAACTGGACCGTGTTCGGGGCGGCCACGCTGCTGTCGATGGCTGTGATCTATCTGCTATCCTTGCTATGCTCGGTCTATCCGGGCTGGCGCGCCAGCCGGCTCAGCCCGACACAAGCGCTGCACTACGAATAAGAAAATGGATTCAAAGACACAACGCATATTAATTGTCGACGACGACACCGCCGTCCAGGTGTCGCTCGCCTTGTTGCTCAAGCAGTCCGGTTTCGACCCGGTCTGCTGCGACGACGCCAGGCAGGCGCTTGCACTGCTGGAGCAGCAGCCGGTCGCGCTGGTGCTCCAGGACATGAATTTTTCGCTGCAAACGAGCGGCGAAGAAGGCCTGGCGCTGTTAGCAAGCATCAAGGAACGCCATCCCGACACCCCGGTGCTGTTGATGACGGCCTGGGGTTCGATCGGACTGGCGGTGCGCGGCGTGAAAAGCGGCGCTGCCGACTTCTTCACCAAGCCGTGGGACAACGCCCAGCTGGTGCAGCTGATTCACAGCACGCTGGAATTATCGGCCACGCTGTCGCCCCAGCGGCTGAACCGCCAGGCGCTCGACAAGCAGTTCGACTTTGGCGCCATCATCGGCGAACACCCCAAGCTGCTGCGGGTGCTGGCCACGCTTGGCCAGGTGGCGCGCACCAAGGCGCCAGTGCTGATCCTGGGCGAAAGCGGCACCGGCAAGGAACTGATCGCCGACGCCATCCACCGCAACAGCCCGCGCGCGGCGCGCGTGCCGGTCAAGGTCAACATGGGGGCGATCACGCCCTCGCTGTTTGAAAGCGAAATGTTCGGCCACGTGCGCGGCGCCTTCACCGACGCCAAGGCCGACCGCAAGGGCCACGTCGCCTGCGCCCACGACAGCACCTTGTTCATGGACGAAATCGGCGAACTCAATCGCGCCGACCAGGTCAAGCTGCTGCGCGTGCTGCAAGACCAGCGCTACCAGCCGGTGGGCGCCAGCCGCACCGAGCAGGCCGACATCCGGGTCGTCTCGGCCACCAACCAGGAACTGGCCGAGCTGGTCGCCAACGGCGACTTCCGCGAAGACTTGTTTTACCGGCTCAATCTGATCACGATCCGCCTGCCACCGCTGCGCGAGCGGCGTAGCGACATTCCCTTGCTGGCCGCGCACATCATCGGCCACGTGGCCTCCATGTACGGCTTGGCGCCGGTCACGCTGACGGCGCAGGCGCTCGAATGGCTCAGCGCCCAGCCGTGGCCCGGCAACATCCGCCAGCTCAAGCAGACGTTGGAACGCACCGTGCTGCTGGTCGGAAAAACCCAGCTGACGCAGGCCGACTTCATCGACGCCGAACAGCGTGACGACGGCGCCGGTGGCGCCAGGCTGGGCATCGATGGCATGACGCTCGAACAAGTCGAGCGCCACATGATCGTGCAGGCGATGGAACAGCACGGCGGCGTGATTTCGCGCGTGGCGCAAGCCTTGGGGCTGTCGCGCACCGCTTTGTACCGGCGCCTGGAACGGCACGGCATCAGCGGCGGGGACCAGGCATGACGCTGCGCTGGCGCCTCGGGGCCTACGTGGCCGCGCTGCACCTGGTGCTGTTCGCCTTTACGCTGGTGCTGATGCGCGAGCAGGTCGCGCTGTTCCTGGGCGTGGAACTGCTGCTGCTGGCCAGCTTGGCCGGCGGTTTTGCGCTGATCCGGCGCGCCATGCGCCCGCTCGAATACACGGCGCGCTTTCGCGACCTGCTGCAAGACCAGGACTACGCGGCGCGCATGACCGACAGCAAGGTGCCCGAGCTGGACGAGCTGGTCAACTTGTTCAACACCATGCTGGGCAACTTGTACCGCGAACGGCTGGCACTGGGTGAGCAGCGCGGTTTTCTCGACAGCCTGCTCGAAGCGACGCCGAGCGCGGTAATCGTGTTTGATTTCGAGGGCAACATCAGCCTGATGAACGCCAGCGCCCACAGCCTGCTCAAACTGGCCGACCCGCTGGGCAAGCGGCTCAGTCACTGGGCCGGCGACACCCTGGCGGCCCAGCTCGACGCACTGCCGCTGGCCAGAACGCAATTGCTGAGCGACTCCGAAGGACGCCGCTACCGTGCCGCGCGCGGCCAGTTCTTCGACCGCAGCTTCGCGCGCCACTTCCTGCTGGTCGAGGAATTGACAGCCGAACTGGAAAGCTCCGAGCGCGCCACCTATGAAAAATTGATCCGGGTGCTGGCCCACGAAGTGAACAACACGGTCGCTGCCACCGGCTCGGTGCTCGACTCGCTGCTGTTCTACAAATCGCAGCTGGCCGATGCGGACGCGCTCGATTTCTCGACCGCAATCGTGGCGGCGCGCCGGCGCAATGTCAGCCTGGGCGAATTCATCGAACGCTTCACGCGCGTGATCAAGATGCCGGAACCGGAACTGCGCCCTGCCTCGGTGGCGGCAATGCTGGACGACATCCTGTGGCTCAATCGCGAACAGTGCAAAAAGCTTGGCATCACGATCGCCTGGGACCGGCGCGACGCCGTGCCGGCGCTGCGCCTGGATAGCCAGTTGATGGAACAGGCGCTGCTCAACATCGTCAAAAACGCCGTGGAAGCGGTCGAAACCACCCAGGCCGAGACCGGCAAACCGGGCAGCATCCGCTTCGCGCTGGCCGACGAAGGCAGCCAGGTGCGCCTGTCGATCATCGATTCGGGCAACCGGCTGGGCGAGCTGCCGGCGCGCCAGCTGTTCACCCCGTTCGTCACCACCAAGAAAGGCGGCCAGGGCATCGGCCTGATGTTCGTGCGGGAAGTGTTGACCCGGCATGGCTTTGGCTACCGCCTGGTGCCTTCTGGCATCGATGCAACGCTGTTTGAAATCTGCTTCCCAGTTGCATGACGCGTGTTACACTCTGAGCAAGTAGTGACTGGAAGAAACAATGATGCGCTTTTTTTTCGCACGCTCCTTGCTTGCTGCCCTGTTGTGGGCGGGCGTGAGCACGCCGCTGCAGGCAGCCGGGACGCTGACGCTGTGCTTTGAAAACAAGATGCTGATGCCATGGCATTCGGCCGAACGCGACGGGCTCAATTTCGAACTGTTCAAGCGGGTCGAAGCCAAGCTCGAGCTCACCTTCGTCTACGAAACCCTGCCCTGGAAACGCTGCCTTGCCAGGCTCAAGGCCAACGAGGTCGATGGCGCGTTCGCAGTCAGCTTCAGCGAAGACCGGCGTCAATTTGGCGCGTTTCCCGGCAACGAACAGCCGGACGTCAAAAAGCGCATGCAGTACGCGCGTTACTTCCTGGTACGCAAAAAAGGCAGCAGCATTGACTGGGACGGCAAGCGCTTTGCTTCGGTCGACGGCAAGATCGCGTTCCAACTCGGCTACTCGATAGGCGAATTGCTCAATGCGCACAAAGTCGCGGTCGACGAGAGCAGCGATCCGCCTTTTACCGTGGGACGCAAATTAGTCGCCGGCATGATTGCGGGCGCGGCCATGATGGACAGCGATGTCAGTACCCTGATGCGCACGCCGCTGGCGCCTCAGCTAGAGGTGGTGGCCACGCCGCTGACCGAGAAAGCCTATTACCTGATCCTGTCGAACGAGCTGGTCAAGGCCAAGCCGGAACTGGCCGAACAGATCTGGAAGGCCATCGAGGAAGTGCGCAACAGCAAGGAATACGGCAAACTGGTGCAGGCGGCCGGCGTTGAAAACGCCCGCTAGCCGCTACCGCGTCGTCCTCGCGTACGCGGGGACCCATCCTGACTTTGATCAGCGCTGACCTGAGCGTCCTGTGTTGGCATCAAAATCAGCAGATGGCAAAGCCCAACGACGTCTACAGAACAAGACGGTCACATCAGCCATTGCGACACCACTCCGCTTTCCGCATATCGATACGCGATATATACTCAAACATGATCAAGACCTTTCTGTGCTCAGAATATTCGTGAAGCGCTTGACGCGCTGCCGATAGAATCCGCAAGGTGGGAGCCAACCATGAGTACGACACTTCCACCAATTCATCCCGGCGAAAAGCGTGGCATTAGTGCCGATACGGCGTTGCGCCTGGCGCGCTTCTTCGGCACCGATACGCAGTCTTGGCTCAACTTGCAGCAGCATTACGATATCAGCTGCGCCCAAGATGCATTGGGCAAGACGCTCTTGACGATCAAACCCTGAAAAAGCACCAAGATTGCCGCTTGATGGTCACAATACCATGGGCATTCGCCGGCGCAAGTGCGATGTAACTTGCTATTTGCGCTTGCGTTTTTTCGGCGCCAGCATCGACCCCGTGCATGACGGCGCGCCGCAGCGGCACTCGAATAACTTCTTCACCGCCTTGGTGTGCCGCTCTTCATAGATCAGCGCGTAGTTGTAATTGAGTTCTTCGCCTTGTTCGATCTCGTGCAGCGCATAGATGAACACCTTGCCATCTTCCTCATACGCTTCGCAGTTCGGCTCGCACGCATGGTTGATGTAGCGCGCGTCGTTGCCGCCGCTGCCGCCATCGATCACCATGCCGTCGGCCAGCGAAAAGAAAAACGTATGATTGATCGGACCGCCACCCTGCTCCGCCCGAACGGCTGACTCGTCCGACGTGATGCGCTCGCCCGTGTATTCGACGATGCGTTCGCCCGCCTCGATCAGGCGGCGCGCGAACACGCCGTTGCCGTGGATCTCGGAACGCCTCACTTCGTAGGCGGGGGAGTCGGCCGGGGCCGGCGGGACGAGGGAGTGGGAAGTATTTGGCATAGTCTCGCTATTCTAGCGAAGCTTTCCATCCTCCGCCCAACGATTGTATCAATGCCACCGCCGTCGTCTGGCGGTCGGCCTGCAGTTGCACCAATGCGCGGCGCGCCGACAAAGCCGTCGACTGCGCCTGCACCACTTCCGTGTAGCTGACCTGCCCCGCCTGATAACGGTGCAGCATCTGCTCTTCAACCTGGTCGGCCGCCTGCGACGCCTGCAGGCGCAGGGCCTGCTGCTGGGCCAGTACGCGGGTGGCGCTCAGCTGGTTTTCCACGTCGCCGAACGCATCGAGCACGCTCTGGCGATAGCGCGCCACTGCCGCCTGGTGCTGGGCTTCGGCGCCGGCCACGTGGGCGCGGGTGGCGCCGCCGTTAAAAATCGATTGCGCCACGCTCACGCCGAACGACCATAGCAGGTTCGACGCGTTGAACAAATCGCCCACTTTGCTGCCTCCCGTGCCAGCCGAAGCGGACAGGCCGATGTTCGGGTAATAGGCTGCGCGCGCAATGCCGATCTGCGCGTTGGCAGCTGCCACATGGCGTTCGGCGGCGGCGATGTCGGGACGGCGCTGCAGCAGCGTCGAGGGCACGCCAACCGGCACCTCGGGCACGCTGGCCTGCCATGTTGCCGGGGCCAGGCTGAAGTCGGCCGGCGCCTTGCCGACCAGGATCGCGATCGCGTGTTCGAGCTCGGCCCGCTGGCGCGTCATGGTCAGCGCGTCGACCTGGGCGTTGGCCAGCTGGGTCTGCGCTTGCAGCAGATCAGATTTGGCGGCGATGCCGGCCTCGAAGCGGTTCTTGGTAATCTGCGCCACGCGCTGGTAGCCGGCGATGGTAGTGGCCAGGAGCGCCTGCTGGGCGTCGCTCTGGCGCAGCTGGAAGTAGTTCACAGCCAGTTCGCCCTGGGCTGACAGGCGCGCCGCAGCCAAATCGGCTGCGCTGGCCTGCTGGCCGGCCTTGGCGCTGGACACGCCGGCCTTCAGGCGTCCCCAGATATCCGGCTCCCAGCTGGTGCCGATATTGAGCCGGTAGTTGTTCTTGCTGTCGGAGCGCTCGGCATTGGCGCTCAGGCCCACGCTGGGAAACAGCGACGCGCGCTGCTCTTGCACCATGGCGCGCGCCTGGGCGTAGGACGCCACAGCTGCCGCCACGTTCTGGTTCGACACCTCGACCTGCTGCGCCAGGTCATTCAGCAGCGGATCGTTGAACAGGGTCCACCATGGGCCGCGTTCGAGCGTGTCGGCCGGCGCGGCGGGAATCCAGCCGGCGGCTTCCTTGAACGCGGCGGGGGCCGCAGTGGACGGCACCTGGTAGGCCGGGCCGACCGCGCACGCGCTCAGGGCCAGCGGCAGGGATAAAATCAAAATCGGGCGCATGGCGGGCCTCATGTTGGTGCAACGTGGTCGACGTGGTGTCCAAGCTCGCGCTCGGCCGGGCTGCGCCGGCGCAGCTTGTCCATCACCACGTAGACCACCGGAGTGGTGAGCAAGGTCAGTAACTGGCTGGCAAGCAGACCGCCGATGATGGCCACGCCCAGCGGGCGGCGCAGCTCGGAGCCTTCGCCAAAACCGATCGCCAGGGGCAAGGCGCCCAGCGCGGCGGCCAGAGTCGTCATCAGGATCGGCCGGAAGCGCAGCAGGCAGGCTTCGCGCACCGCTTCCAAGGGCGTCAGGCCGCGTGAGCGCTCCGCTTCGAGCGCGAAGTCGATGATCAGGATCGCATTCTTCTTGACGATGCCGATCAGCAGGAACACGCCGATCAGCGCGATGATCGAAAAGTCCATCCCGAACAGCAGCAGCGCCAGCACCGCGCCGACGCCGGCCGACGGCAGCGTCGACAACACCGTGATCGGATGGATCAGCGATTCGTACAGGATGCCAAGCACGATGTAGATGACCACCAGCGCGGCCAGGATCAACAGCGGCTGTTCCTTGTTCGACTCTTGCGCCGCCTTGGCCGTGCCCTGGAAGCTGCCGCGCACATTGTTGGGCATGGCGATCTCGGCTTCGGCCTGGCGCACCGCCGCTTCGCCTTCGGCCAATTTGCTGCCTTCGGCCAGGTTGTACGAAATCGTGGTGGCCAGCTCGCCGTCCTGGTGATTGACCGAAGTTTGCGTGGCGCCCTCGCCGAAACTGGCGATGGCCGCCAGCGGCACCATCGTAGTGGCGACGCTCGACAGCGCCTGGCCGCTGGCCGGGTCGCGCGCGGCGGTCAGGTTGCTTGACGCTTGCGTGCGCGCCGGCACGTAGACGTCGGCCAGCGCCTGCGGGGTTTGCGCATAGCGCTTGGCCACGCCCATGATGATGCTGTACTGATTGAGCTCGTCGTAGATGGTGGCAACCTGGCGCTGACCGAACGCGTTATACAGCGCGTTGTCGATGTCGCGCGGGTTGATGCCAAGGCGCGCCGCACTGTCCTTGTCGATCTTGACGAACATTTCGACCCCGTTTTCGGCCTGGTCGGTGTCCACGTCGACCAGCGCGCTTTGCTGCTTCATCGCGTCGGCCAGCTTGGCAGCCCATTTCTTCAGGTCGGCGCGGTTGTCGCTTTTGAGCGTGTACTGGTAGGTTGAATTGGACTGGCGACCGCCCATGCGCAAGTCCTGCACCGGATTGAGGAACAGCGACACGCCGGTCACCTGCGCCAGCTGCGGTCGCAAGCGTGCAATCACGGCCTGCCCGCCATCGGTGCGTTCGGACACCGGCTTGAGGTTGACGAACATGAAGCCGCCCCCTGCCCTGGCGCCGCCGGTAAAGCCGACCACGGTGGCCACCGCCGGATCGGCGCGAATGATGTCGACCAGCTGCTTGAGCTTTTCCTGCATCGCCTGGAACGAGATGCTCTGATCGGCCCGGATGCCACCGTTGATCTGGCCCGTGTCCTGCTGCGGGAAGAAGCCTTTCGGCGCGGCCGCGAACAGGTAGACGTTCAAGCCGATCACGAAGGCGAAGATCAGCATCACCAGCAGTTTGCTGTCCAGCGCCCAGTCGAGCGAGCGGCTGTAGGTGGCAAGCACCTTGTCGAAGCCGCGTTCAGCCCAGCGCGCCAGCCGGCCCGGTTCGCGCTGCACGCCGCCCGGCTTGAGCAGCCAGGCGCACATCATCGGCGTGGTGGTGAGCGAAATGACCAGCGAAATCATCACCGACGCCGACAGCGTGACGGCGAACTCGCGGAACAAGCGCCCCACCTGCCCGCCCATGAACAGCAGCGGAATGAACACTGCCACCAGCGACAGGCTGATCGACAGCACGGTAAAACCGACTTCGCGCGCGCCCAGCAGCGCCGCCTGCATGCGCTCCATACCTTGTTCGATGTGGCGGCTGGTGTTCTCCAGCACCACGATGGCGTCGTCGACCACGAAGCCGGTAGCCACCGTGAGCGCCATCAGCGACAGGTTGTTCAGGCTGAAGCCGAGCATGACCATGACGCCGAAGGTGCCCAGCAGCGACACCACCGTGGCCACCGCCGGGATGATGGTGGCGCGCACGCTGCGCAGGAACACGCTCACCACCAGCACCACCAGCAGGATCGAGATCATCAGCGTGATCTCGATTTCGCGCAGCGACGAGCGGATCGAATTGGTGCTGTCGGAAGCGATTTCCAATTTAATGTCCTTGGGCAGCTGCGCCTGCAGCGACGGCAGCAAGGCGCGCACGCCGTCCACCGTTTCGATCACGTTGGCGCCCGGCTGGCGCGTGACCAGCACCACCACCGCCGGCTTGCCGTTGAACAGGCCGAGCGTATTGATGTTCTCGACGCCGTCGATGACTTCGGCCACGTCGTCCAGCCGCACCGCCGCATCGTTGCGCCAGGCGACCACCAGCGAACGGTAATCGGCCGCGCTGCGCCCGGCGCTGGCGGTATTGGCCTGCGAGTAAATCTGCAAACGCAGTCCATTGCCCTCGATGGTGCCCTTGGGGCGGTTGGCGTTGGTGGCCTGGATTGCTGCCCGCACGTCCTCGGTCGACACGCCGTAGCGGTTGAGCGCATACGGCAGCAGTTCGACCCGCACCGCCGGCAGCGAGCCGCCGCCGATTTCGACGTCGCCCACGCCCTGCACCTGCGCCAGCTTCTGCTGCACCAGGTTCGATACCGCGTCAAAAATCTGGCCTGGCGTCTTGGTGGGCGAGGTCAAGGCCAGGATAACGATCGGCGCGTCCGACGGATTGGCCTTGCGGTAGGTCGGATTGCTTTTCAAAGTAGCCGGCAAGTCGGTGCGCGCGGCGCTGATGGCGGCCTGTACTTCGCGCGCGGCCGCATCGATCTTGCGGTTCAGGTCAAACTGCAGCGTCACGCGGGTCGAGCCGCTGCCGCTGTTGGACGTCATTTCATTGACGCCCGAGATCACGCCCAGGCGCCGTTCCAGCGGCGTGGCCACGCTGCTCGACATGGTGTCGGGGCTGGCGCCTGGCAAAGAGGCGCTGACCGATATGGTCGGAAAATCCACCTGCGGCAGCGGCGACACCGGCAGCACGAAGAACGCCCCGATGCCAGCCAGCGCAATGCCCAGCGTGAGCAGCACGGTGCCGATCGGGCGCCGCACGAAAGGCGCGGACAGGTTCATTTGACGCCCTTCCAGCGCTGCGCCAGGCGGTCGAAACCGAGGTAGATCACCGGCGTGGTGAACAGCGTGAGCATCTGGCTGACGATCAGGCCACCGAAAATCGCCAGGCCCAATGGACGGCGCAGCTCGGCGCCCTCGCCCCAGCCCAGCATCAGCGGCACCGCCGCGAACAGCGCGGCCAGCGTCGTCATCAGGATCGGCCGAAAGCGCAACAGCGCCGCCTGCTGGATCGCTTCGCGCGGCCCCAGGCCCTGTTCGCGTTCAGCTTCGATTGCGAAGTCGATCATCATGATGGCGTTCTTCTTGACGATGCCGATCAACAGGATGATGCCGATGATGCCGATTACGCCCAGATCCTGGCCGCTGATGATCAGCGCCAGCAAGGCGCCCACGCCGGCCGACGGCAGCGTCGACAAAATGGTCAGCGGGTGGATATAGCTTTCGTACAGCACGCCGAGCACGATGTACACGCACACCACAGCCGCCAGGATCAGCCACAGCTGATTGGACAGCGAGTTCTGATAGGCGCCGGCCGCGCCCAGGAACGTCATGCTGACCGAGGCCGGCAAGGCAATGTCCTTGGAGGCGACCTTGATCGCGTCGACCGCCTGCCCCAGCGACACGCCGGACGCGGTATCGAAGCCGATGGTGGTGGCCGGGTACTGCGCCACGTGCGTGATCTGCAGCGGCGCAGCCTGTTCGATCACGCTGGCCACCGCCGACAGCGGCGTGGTCTTGCCCGACTGGGTGCGCAGCGGCAGCTGGGCCAGCGAAGCGGTCGACATCTGGGCATCGCGCTGCGCTTCCAGGATCACCCGGTACTGGTTGGTCTCGGTGAAGATGGTCGAGACGATGCGCTGGCCGTAGGCGCTGTACAAGGCGTCGTCGATCGAGGCGGCCGTGATCGACAGGCGCGAAGCGGTGTCGCGGTCGATGCTGACAAAAGCGGCCGCGCCGGTGGCGCCGGCGTCGGTGACCACGTTGGCCAGCCGCGGCTCGCGCTGCAGGCGGCGCGCCAGTTTGCTGGCCCACTCGGTGACGGTGGCGTTGTCGGCCCCTTCGATCGATACGCGGAACTGGGTCGGGCCGGTTTCGGCGTCAATCGTCAAGTCCTGGGTCGGCTGCAGGAACAGCGTTACGCCCGGTATCTGGGCTACGCGCTGACGCAGGCGCGCCATGGTCGCCGGCTGGTCGCCAGAGCGCTTGTCCTTCAGGTTGATCAGCATGCGGCCGGTATGCAGCATCATGTTGTTGGCCGCGTCGACGCCGACGTTGGAACTGAGCGAAAGCACGTCGGGGTCAAGCAGGATGGCCTTGGCTGCCTGCTGCTGCAGTTCGGCCATGCGGTCGTAAGAAATCGCCTGGCGCATGTCGAGCCGCGCCTGCAGCTGGCCCGTGTCCTGGGTCGGGAACAGCCCTTTCGGGATCATCACATACAGCAGTACGGTAATTAGCAGCGTGGCCAGCGCCACCAGCAGTGTCATGCCCTGCCGCTCCAGCACCCAGTCCAGCGCTTGTCCGTAGCGCACGATCACGCGTTCGAACCATGCCGATTTTTTCTCCTCGTTGGCACGCAGCCAGCGGCCCGACATCATCGGCACCAGCGTCAGCGACACGACCGCCGAAATGAGGATCGTGATCGCCAGCGTGACGGCGAATTCGCGAAACAAACGGCCCACCACGTCGCCCATGAACAGCAGCGGTATGAGCACCGCGATCAGCGACACCGTCAGCGAGATGATGGTAAAGCCAATCTGGGCGGCGCCCTTGACGGCGGCGGCCATCGGGGTTTCGCCCTTCTCGATGTAGCGCGCGATATTTTCGATCATGACGATCGCATCGTCGACCACGAAGCCGGTGGCGATCGTCAGTGCCATCAGCGACAGGTTGTTCAAGCTGTAGCCGAGCATGTACATGGCGCCGCAGGCGCCGACCAGCGAGATCGGCACCGCCAGGCTGGCGATCACCGTGGCGCGCAGGCTATGCAGGAAGGCAAAGATCACCAGCACCACCAGCACCACCGCCAGCAGCAGTTCGATTTCCACGTGCATGACGGAGGCGCGAATGCCCGTGGTGCGGTCCGACAGCACATCGAGCCGCACCGATGCCGGCAAGCCGGCGGCAAGTTCCGGCAGGCGCTGCTTGATCGCGTCGACGGTGGCGATGACGTTGGCGCCAGGCTGGCGCTGCACATTGAGGATGATGGCCGGCTTCAGGTTGGCCCAGGCGCCCAGCTTGACGTTTTCGGCGCTGTCGACCACCTTGGCCACATCCGACAGGCGCACCGGCGCGCCATTTTTATACGCGACGATCAGGTTCTGGTAGTCGGGCACGGCCAGCAACTGGTCGTTGGCGTTGATCGCGTAGGAGCGCGTCGGGCCATCGAAATTGCCCTTGGCGCTGTTGGCGTTGGCGCCTGAAATGGCGCTGCGCAGCGTATCGAGTCCCAGCCCGTAGGACGCAAGTGCGCCGGTGTCGGCCTGGATCCGCACTGCGGGCCGCTGGCCGCCGCTGAGGGTCACCAGTCCCACGCCCGAGACCTGGCTGATTTTCAGCGCCAGTCGCGTGTTGACCAGGTTCTGCACCTCGGTCAGCGGCAGCGTGTCCGACGTGATCGCCAGCGTCAGCACCGGTGCGTCGGCCGGGTTGACCTTGGCGTACACGGGCGGCGCCGGCAAGTCGGCCGGCAGCAGCGAGCCGCCGGCATTGATCGCCGCCTGCACTTCCTGTTCGGCCACGTCGAGCGTCTGGCCCAGCGCGAACTGCAGCGTCACCACCGACACGCCGGCGGCGCTGGTCGAGCCCATGCGCGCCAGGCCGGCCATCTGGCCGAAGCGCCGCTCCAAAGGGGCAGTGACGGTGCGCGCCATCACTTCGGGACTGGCGCCAGGGTACAGCGTCTGCACCTGGATGGTCGGGAAGTCGACTTGCGGCAGCGCCGACAGCGGCAGGAACCTGAACCCGACGATCCCGGCCAGCACGATGGCCAGCATCAGCAGCGACGTTGCAACGGGCCGCTTGATGAACGGTGATGACGGACTCATTTCTGCTCCGCGCCTTCACGGCGCCGGCGACGATGTTCGCCGTCCGCTGCCGGCGCGGAAGCCTCGGCTGAAGCTGATGCCGCAGCGTCGGCCTGACGTTCGTCCCGCCGCCCGCCGCCCCGACCGCCGCGCCGTCCGCCACCGCCGCCCATCTGCGGCTTGTCGCCCGGCAGCGTCACGCGCGCGCCATCCTTGAGGCGGTCGGCGCCTTCGGTGATGACCTGCTCGCCCGCCTTCAAACCGGTCTTGATTTCGACCTTGTCGACGGTAGCCTGGCCGCGCGTGACGGGCCGCACGGCGACCGTGTGTTCGGCCGCATTGAGCACGTATACGAAGTCGCCGCTGCTGCTGTTGCGCAGCGCCGTCACCGGCACCATGACTGCGCCCTTGATGGTGCGCAGCTCGAGGCGCAGATTGACGAACTGGCTGGGGAACAGCGCCTGGTCGGCGTTGTCGAAGCGCGCCTTGGCGCGCACGGTGCCGGTCTGGACATCAACCTGATTATCGAGCGCGGTGAATTTTCCACTCGCCAGCGGCACTGTGCGGGTACGGTCAAACGCGGTGGCCGGCAGGGCGGCGCCGCTGCGGATCGACGCCTGCAGGTCCGGCACGCGGTCTTGCGGCACCGCGAATTGAACATCGATCGGCGAAAGCTGGGTGATGACGGCGATGCCGGCGGCGTCGCCGATGCCGACCAGATTGCCCATGTCGACCACGCGCAGACCGACCCGCCCGCTGATCGGCGCCTTGATTTGGGTATAGCTCAAATTGAGTTTGGCGATGCCTTCGGCGGCGCGGTCGGTCATGCTGGTGCCTTCAAGCTGCTTGACCAGCGCGGCCTGGGTGTCGACGTCCTGGCGCGCGATCGAATCCTGCGCCAGCAGCGTGCGATAACGCTCCAGCGTCACGCGCGCACTGTCGAGCAAAGCCGCGTTGCGCATGCGGGTGCCGCTGGCCTGCAGCAGGGCCATCTCGAACGAACGCGGGTCGATGGTGGCCAGCACCTGCCCGGCCTTGACCAGCTGCCCTTCGCCGAAATTGATCTTTTGCAGAATGCCCGACACTTGCGGACGCACCGTGGCAGTGGCCGCAGCCGTCACCGTGCCGAGCGCATCGACGCTGACCGGGATGTCGGCCGTTGCGGCCGTGGCCACGCCGACCGTGGTGGCGCCGCCGCGCCCACCGCGTCCGCCGCCAGGTCCTCCGGGACCGCCGCCTTGGCTCGTACCGGCCCCGCCCGGGCCGGCCTTGGGCTGGTTGGTCAGGTACCAGGCCAGTGCGCCCAATGCGGCCATGACGACGATCGCGATGATGGTGCCGATGATCTTGGCGCGGCGGCGTGGCGGCGTGGCGAGGGCGTTCATGGTTTTCCTTGTTGTGTGCCGTCGTCCTCGCGAACGCGGGGATCCATGGCACCGAATGGAGCTGATGTGCTATGGGTCCCCGCCTTCGCGGGGACGACGGGGGCTGCGTATTGGTGGGACTCTAGCACGCTGTTTTGCGTTTCATCTTTACAATTGTGAACGCATCAACGACAACGGGCGCATGATTGACATGCGCCCGTCTGGCAAGGCCCTTCCAACTGCTACATGCCGTTACAAACTCGCTACAAATCCGATCACGGCGTGCCGCACATGCAGTGCGTAATGGCCTGGAATGGCTTGCGCCCGGCGCTCAGGTCCGACAGCCAGGCCAGTTCGCGGCCCGCGTCAAGCAGCGCGCTGTTTGGCAGCGTCGCTTCCAGCAAGCCCAGTTTGACCTGGATGTTGACCGACTGGACGCTGCTCGCGCCCAGCATTGCCAGTGCGCGCTCGAACGGCGATTCGTCGCGTTCGATGTAGGCCACGCGGTAGCCGTCAGCCAGCTTGGCGCGCTTGGCGGCCGAACGCAGCGCGTCGCCGAAGCTGCCGATGGTATCGACCAGGCCGCGTTCCTGCGCCTGCAAACCAGTCCAGACCCGGCCCTGGCCGACTGCATCGATCTTGGCCTGGGTGGTCTTGCGCGACACCGCCGCCTTGCCGGTGAACTCGGCGTAAATGCGCGTGACGCTGCTCTGAATCAGCTGGCCGAAACGCGGGTCCAGCGGGCGCAGCGGATTGGTCGCGCCGGCCAGCCAGGTGGTGGTGTGGCCGGCGGTATGGATGCCCAGCTTGTCGGCCACCTTGTCGGCGGTCGGGATCAAGGAGAACACGCCGATCGAGCCGGTGACGGTGGAACGGTCGGCCATGATTTCGTCGGACGCCATCGAGATCCAGTAACCGCCCGAGATCG
>JAZJXM010000072.1:0-4239 GCA_040390915.1 Pseudomonadota bacterium | reverse complement strand
GCCGAGTCCCCACATGCGATCGCCGACCATGAAGTAACCGCCCGATGCGGCCACGCTGCCCATCGATACCACCACCGGCTTGCCGGCCGCGCGCGTCAGTTCCAGCTCGCGCCGGATCAGCTCCGAACCGTAGGCGCTGCCGCCTGGCGAATCAACGCGCAGCACGATGGCCTTGATCTGGTCATCTTCGCGCGCCTTGCGAATCAGGTTGGCGGTCGATACGCCGCCGATGGCGCCCGGTCCCGTGGTGCCGTCGCTGATTTCGCCGGCGGCGACAATCACGCCGACGCCGTCGCCGAACAGTTTTTCATGATGCCGGTCCAGGTAGTCGTCGAAAGCGACCTGGCGGAACGTTTTCTTGTCGTTGTCCCTGGCGCCGCGCTTGATCATCATCTCGCGAATTTCATCCTTGGTCTTGAGGCCGTCCACCAGCTTCTGGTTCATGGCCAGCTTGCCGATGTCGCCCTTGGCCTCTTCCATCATCTGAGGCAGGCCATTGATCATTTTCATGATCGCGCCCGGCGCCAGCTTGCGGTTCTTTTCGACGTCGGCGGTGTAGCCTTCCCACAGCGCGTCGTACAGATACGCTTCGGCTTCGCTGGCCGCAGGCGACGGGCCGTTGCTGATGTACGGCTCGGCCGCGCTCTTGTAGGCGCCCACTTTCATCAGGTTGACGGTCACGCCCAATTTATCGAGCGCGTCGCGGTAGTAATTGCGGTGGCGGCCAAAGCCTTCGATCAGGATGAAGCCCATCGGATGCATATACACCTCGCTGGCGTGCGATGCCAGCAGGTAGCGCTTCTGGTCGAAGCTGCCGCCCCAGGCGATGACGGGCTTGCCGGCCGCCTTGACGCGCTCGATCGCGGCGCCGATTTCGTGCAGCGAGGCCAGGCCGGCGCCGTCCATCTCGTCGAGCATCAGCACCACGCTGGTGATGTTCTTGTCCTTGCCAGCGGCGTCGAGCACGGTGAGCATGTCGCGCAACTGCACCGAACGCTGGGTGTCGCCGCCGCGGAAATTGGTCATCAAGGCATCGCGGAAATTGCCGCTGTGCTGCTCGACGATGTCGCCCTTCACTTCCAGCACCAGCGCCGTCTTGGCGCCGATCGGCTTGGCGCCGCCGCCGAAAATGGCGCTCAGCAGGATGATCAGTACGAGCAGGAACAACAGATTGAGTACTGTACGGCGCGTTGCGTCCAGTGCGTTCCAGAACATGCTAAAACCGCGGCGCAGGGTGGACAAGGGTTTGAATGACATCGAAACTCCGGCGTTAATAGATGAAAGTGGACACTGTAAGCGAAATCGCCCAGGCTGTGGTCAAAATGCTCATTTTTCCGAGCGCGAAATGGCGCACAATCCCGCGAACACGAGTATGCCATTGATAATCAATAGTTCGAGTCCGAGCCGGTAACTGCCGAACAGCGCCTGCTGATTCAGCTCAAGCAAAGCGCACAGGAGCGGGCCGGCAATGGCCACCGCCGGCACCCAGCGTTCGCTCAGCGCGCGCGTGGTCAACAGGCCGAAGGCGAACAGGCCCAGCAAAGGCCCATAAGTGTAGCCGGCCAGTTTCAGGATCAGGCCGATCATGCTGGCGTTGTCGGCCAGCTTGAACAGCAGCACCAGCAGCAGGAACAGCAAGGCGAAGCCGAGGTGGACCCGGTGGCGCCAGCGGGTCTGCTGCTCCTCGGACAGGCCGGTGCGCCGCTTCACGCCCAGCAGGTCGATGCAAAAGCTCGATGTCAGCGCCGTGATGGCGCCGTCCACGCTGGGGAACAGCGCCGAGATCAGCGCGACCAGAAAGACAATCTGCAAGGCGGCCGGCAAATGGCCCATGACGATGGCCGGGAAGAGCTTGTCGCCGGTGGCCTGCACGCCCACCAGGGGCGCATACAGGTACAGCAGCCCGCCCAGGAACAGGAACAGCGACAGCACCAGCACCAGGATCACGGTCAGCGCCAGCAGGTTTTTCTGCGACTCGCGCAGCGTCTTGACCGAGATCGTCTTCTGCATCATTTCCTGGTCCATGCCCGTCATGGTCAGCACGATGAAGGCGCCGGCGATAATCTGCTTGACATAGAAACCCGGGCTGTCGACGGCGGTGGTGAACACGCGCGACAGGCCGCGCGCATCCATCCGGGCCAGGCTCTGGCCCAGCGTCAGGTCGAGCCGGCCAAGCAGCACCACCACGCAGACGATCAGGCCGAACAGCATGCAGCCAGTTTGCAACGTGTCGGTCCAAATGATGGTCTTGACCCCGCCCTGGTAGGTGTAGACTAGGATCATTGCCATTATGATCATACTGGTAAACCAGAACGGCACCCCCAGCTGATCAAGAATGATTGCCTGCAGGATGTTGACCACCAAATACAGGCGGGCACTGGCGCCCAGCAAGCGCGACAGGATAAAGAAACCGGCCCCGCTCTGGTAGGCGCGCCGTCCCAGGCGCAGTTCAAGGTAAGTGTAGATCGAGGTCAGCTGGAGGCGGTAATACAGCGGCAACAACACGAAGGCGACCGCGACGTAGCCAATCACGTAGCCGATCACCAGCTGCAGATAGCCGAAGCCATCGCGCCCGACCGCGCCGGGCACGCTGACAAACGTCACACCCGACAGCGTGGTGCCAACCATGCCGAAGGCGACCAGCTGCCAGTTGCTGTTCTTGTTGCCGATGAAAAAGCTGTCATTGGTGGCATGGCGCGACGTGGCCCAGGCCACGCCCAACAGCAGGCCAAGGTAAGCGATGAGGATGCAACATAACAGGACGGGTGACATGGCGAGGCGATGGTGTGGGGATCAGGTCGCCAGCAATATACACCTGCCCGCCGTAACGATGAGAACTTCTCTGCAGATCGGGTATTGCCATGTCACTACACGACGTCAACGGACAAATGGTCGACACGCCGGACGAAAATCCGCACTACATTCGCGCCGTCACGGCAGTGGGCGATGCCCAGCAACTGGTCGCCGAGCAGGACATTTACGCCAGCAACGGCATGAAACTCATTGCCAAGGGCGCGCCGATCAATAGCCACCAGTTCGAACGGCTGACCAAGCACAAACTGTCGCTGCCGCTGGACCAGCTGGTGGTGGCCAGCAATCCCGTCGACGGCACCGCGCTGGCGCTCGACATGGACAAAGTGCTGGAAGACGATGCGCGCTACCGGCAAATTGCGGCCCGCACGGGCGACCCGCGTGCGCTCAAGCAAAGCCTGGGCAACTTGCGCCTGCAAGGCCCCATCCTGCTGCGCCTGACGGTGTTGCGCGAACGCTTCCCCGATATCTATCGCCATTCGGTACGCACCGCCATGATCGCCTACGCGATCGGACAACGGCTGTCCTTGCCCGCGCGCGACATCGACCATCTGTTACTGGCCGCGCTGTGCCATGACATGGGCGAAATGCATACCGATCCGGCCTTGCTGGCAAGCGAGCACAGCATCACGCCCAGCGAACGGCGCTATGTGCATGTGCACCCGGTCACCGCGTTCGTGCTGCTGCGTGAGCTGCCCGGCATCACGCCGGCCGCCGCGCAAGCGGTGCTGCACCATCACGAACGGCTGGACGGCAGCGGTTATCCGGGCGACTTGCCAGGCGCGCGCATTGCCCGCCTGGCCCGCATCATCGGCGTGGCCGACGTCGCCGAGGCAGTCATGAAGCGCTTCGACATGGCGCGCCTGGACATGCTGTTCCGGCTGAACCGGGCGCGCTTTGATGCCGACATCGTCGGCGCCCTGCGCGACCTGGTCTCGATGAAACACATGGACGGCAGCGGCACGCCGGAAATCGACGACACCGCCGCCCAGCTCAACCGTCTGGCCGGCTTGTTGCAAGCCTGGTTCGCCGTGCGCGACACGCTCGAAGCGCCAGCATCGGGCTGCGCCCACGCGACCTTCCTGTTCGAGCGCATGGGGGCGATACGCTCGATGGTGCTGCAAGCCGGCTTCAACCCCGACAACATGGCGAGCATGCTGGCCGTGGCCAAGGAAGACCCGGCCATCATGCGCGAATTGAGCGGCATGCTCGACGAAATGGATTGGTTGATGCAGGATCTGGCCAATGAAATCGACCGCCGCTCGCCCGAACTGGCGGGGCTCTCGCAAGGCGCCTTGAAGGGATTGCTCGGGCAATTGCGTCCGGCCGAAGACGTCCTGCCGCACGACGCAAGCGTGGCGCGCCAAACCGCATGCTGATTGGAAAAAGAGGGTCAAGTCTGACATCTGGACACGGTCCCAACAGTGG
>JAZJXM010000071.1:0-7371 GCA_040390915.1 Pseudomonadota bacterium | reverse complement strand
CTTCTCGGCTGTACCCGGATGTCGGACGAACATCTGAGCGTCTGCAACGGGGCGTTTGCCGACGGCCGCCAATTCCCTCAAACCCTTACCCACGCGCCACAGCGCAGCCGGCGGCTTGACCTCGCCGGCGAATTCACACATCGGTGTAGCAGCCAGATGTCAAAACGCCGGAGCGCCTTCGGCGAGTGGATATGACAAACAAGGTTAACGTGAATACATCGCCAAATACAACAGAACAATTTGCAAAATAACGCAAAATAGTTGAATCCAGAGACGTCGCTTACGCAGGCAAGGAGTGGCAATGCAAATAGGCAGTAAATCGCTTTGCCTGATCGCGCTGATGGCCATGGGCTCGGCTACGGCCAGTGTGCCGGACATGGGCAAATTGCTCGCCACCGGCGGCGTCAGCCAAGTCGAGGGCGCCGGCGGCGGTGGGTTGGTGCCGTGGGCCCTGATCAGTGGCTACGGCACGCGCGACAGCTGGGGTGCGAACGCCCACTTCACGGCGCTGCGCACCCAGGACTATGCGCTCGACAGCGCCGGCATCAGTGTCGGCCTGGCCGACCGGGTCGAGCTGTCGCTGGCGCAGCAGCATCTGACGGGTAGCCTGGCGCCGCTGGACCAGCTCAGCGTGCGGCAAGACATTCTGGGGATCAAGGTCAAATTGGCCGGCGACGCCGTGTATGGGCAGGACCAGCTGCTGCCGCAGATCGCGGTCGGTGCGCTGTTCAAGCGCCAGCGCGGCATTGATGGCCTGGGCGAACGCAGCAGCCATGGCGCCGACCTGTATCTCGCCGCCACCAAAATTTGCCTGGACAGCAGCGTGCTGCTTAACGCCACGCTGCGCGCAACGCGGGCCAATCAGATGGGGCTATTGGGGTTTGGCGGCGACCAGGACAATCGCTACCGCCTGATGCCGGAAGTCTCGGTGGCGTGGATGGCGAGCCGAAAACTGGTGGCCGGGCTGGAATACCGCCACAAGCCGCACAACCTGGCGCTGGATCGGGAAAAGCCGAACGCCGATGTGTTCGTGGCGTGGTTCCCCAGCAAACAGTTGTCGCTCACCGCCGCCTACGTGGTGCTGGGCGACGTGACGGTATTTAACCCGACGCGCCAGCGCGGCGCCTACCTGTCGCTGCAAACGGGGTTTTAACTGTCTGCCAGCGCTTTTTTCAGCAGCAGATCGAGCGCCGCAAAATCGGGTTCGCCCACATAGCGCTTGAGCACCTTGCCGTCTTTGCCGATGACAAAGGTGGTCGGCGTGAGCGCCACGTCATTGAAGGCCTTGGCGATATCGCCGCCGCTGTCGAGCGCGACGATAAACGGCAGCTTGCGCGTCTCGACATAGTTGACCACGTAGTTGGGCGGATCGTACTTCATCGCGACGGCAACAAACTCCAGTCCCTGGCCTTTGAACTTGTTGTACGTGTCGACCATCTGCGGCATTTCTTTGACGCAGGTGGCGCACGACGTGGCCCAGAAATTGACCATCACGACCTTGCCGCGCAGGCTCTGCGTACTGATCTTCTGGCCAGCCAGGCTGATGAAGGTCACCTCAGGCGCCTTGGCCCGGTTCAAGGCCAGATTGCCGCCCACGGCAAGCGCGGCCAGCACGGTGGCGACGATGACGGGCTTGATCCAGTTTGCTTGTGCCATGATGATTACAGCTCGACCTTGGCGTTCGGCGACAGCGCGCGCATTTCATCTTCGGTGATGTACTCGAAAATCTTGACCACTTTGGCCACGCCGCTCACGCCGCGCGCCACTTCAGCGCCAACCTGGCCTTCGCGCTGGGTCACGCGGCCCATCATGTACACCACGCCGCGCTCGGTGACGACCTTGAACGAGGTGGCCGAGATGGTCTTCATGTCGACCAGGCTGGCCTTGACCTTGGCAGTGATCAGCGCATCATTCGAGCGCGACGTATAGCTGGCCGGGCCGGCGATGTCGAGTTCGTTGGCGACCGAAATGACGCCGTCGATGGCGCGCGCTTCGCGTTCGACCGCCGCCTTCATGTTGGCATCCTTGACTTCGCCGGTCAGCAGCACTTGGCGGTTGAAGCTGTTGGCGTTGATGTGGGCGTTTTCGCCGGCGATTTTCGGCAAGCGAATTTCCGCCTTGACCGCGATCGCCTTGTCGTCGGTCTGGGCGCCCAGCGTGCGGCGGTCGGCAGTGGCAACCGCGCCGGCCACGGCGCCGCCGACCATCAGGCCAACGCAGCCGGTCAGGCTGCTGAGCAGGGCCGCGCACAACACGGTCTGGGCAAATTTATTCATTAGCATCTCCTCCGAACAGGGCGACGTCGATACCGTCGCAAATACAATGGATGGTCACCAGGTGCACTTCCTGGATGCGCGCGGTGCGCGTGTGGGGTACGCAGATGTTGACGTCGGCGTCGGTCAGCACGCGCGCCAGTTCGCCGCCGTCCTTGCCCGTCAGCAGCACGATGCGCATTTCGCGCTCGAGCGCCGCTTCCACCGCGGCCAGCACATTGGCCGAGTTGCCCGACGTGGAAATGGCCAGCAGGATGTCGCCGGCCTGGCCGAACGCTTGCACCTGCTTGGAGAAAATCTCCTTGAAACTGTAATCGTTGCCGACCGCCGACAAAATCGAGGTGTCGGTGGTGAGCGCCATGGCCGGCAGCGGAAAGCGTTCGCGCTCGAATCGGCCCACCAGTTCGGCGGCGAAATGCTGGCAGTCGGCGGCCGAGCCGCCATTGCCGCAGGCCATGATTTTATTGCCGTTGGACAGGGCGCCGAACATCAGTTCGATCGCCGCGGCAATCGGTTGGGACAGGGCAGCGGCCGACTGGATTTTCAGTTCGGCGCTTTCGTGAAAGTGAGCAAGGATGCGTTGAGTATTCATAGCCGGAGATTATAGTGCAACGGCCAGCCTAGCCGGGCAAGCACACTGAAAAATGCTTATCACTACAGCGTTCGGCCCGGTGCTATAATTTTTGCCTTTCTACAAAGGTTGTCGATATCGTGCCCCTGGATAGCCCCCACTCTAGCCCGTACCGCATCGGCGACTGGCTGATCGATCCTGCCAGCGGCGACATGGCGCGCGGCGACACCGTGGTGCGGCTGGAAGAACGCACGCTGCGCCTGCTGCTGTGCCTGGCCGAGCATGCCGGCGAGGTGCTCAGCATCGACGAATTGCTCAAGCTTGTATGGCCGGACGTGGTGGTGTCGCCCGATTCGATCTACCAGGCGATCACGTCGCTGCGCCGCCAGCTGGGCGACGACAGCCGCAACCCGCGCTATATCGCTACCGTGCCACGGCGCGGCTACCGGCTCATTGCCGCGGTGACGGCGGCCGCGGCCGATGTCGACGCCGATGTCGAGGTTGAAACGGCGCCGCTGGCCGCGCCGCAAAGCCGGCTGCGGCGTGCGATCGCGCTGCTGGTGCTGGTAATCGGCCTGCTCGGCGTTGGCCTGCTGGCCTGGCATGCGGCCGCCACCATGTCGGCGCCGCCCGCCCATCCGCGCGCGATCGCCGTGTTGCCTTTCGACGACCTGACCGATGGCATGAACGAAGAACCGTTTGCGGACGGCATGGCCGAGGAACTGGTCGGCAAGCTGAGCAAAGTGCCGGGGCTGGAACTGTCGTATTTCAAGCAAAAGCCGGCCAAGACGCCGAACGTGGCCTTCGTGCTGGACGGCAGCGTGCGCAAATCAGGCAGCACGCTGCGCGTGTCGGCGCGCCTGACGCGCGCCAGCGACGGCGTGCTGGTCTGGTCCGAAACCTATGACCGCTCCTGGGACGACAAGCTGATGATCCAGGACGACATCGCCGGCGAAGTGAGCCGCGCGCTGGCCAAATCAGTGCATTGAGGCTGAGCCCTGCACGCCCTGGGCGTTGAGCACGGCTTCTTTCTGGGCGTCGCCATCGGCGCCGACCGCCGCTTCCAGCTGGATCTGGATCGCCAGATCGTCGCCGACCAGGTCGGCATAGGCATCGAGCCCGAATTGCGAGCGCTTGATGGTGCTGGTGGCGGTGATGCCAATCGCCGCAAACTTGGTAATTTCATTGCGGCCGATCTTGTTGACCCGCATCTGCAACGCGACCGGCTTGGTCACGCCGGCCATCGTCAAGTCGCCATGCAGCACGCCGTGGGTGTCATCGGTACGCACCACTTTGGTGCTATTGAAGCTGATGTAGGGCGTGCTGAACAGGTTTTTCCAGCTCTCGTCGCCCCGGATTTGCTCATTCCACATGGCGTCCCCCATGTCCAGCGTCTTGGTCGGCAGCGTCACGCTGACCTTGGAATTGGCCCAATCCTGGTTATCGAAGGTAAAGCTGCCGGGCGTGATCTTGAGCGTGCCGAACAGCTGGATGAAGCCCTGGTGTTCCAGGCTGAGGTTCACGCGCGACAGTTTGCTGGTGATGGTGTAGGTCACCGGGGCCGCGTGGACGGTGGTGGTGGCGAAAGCGAGAGCGGCGAGCAGGCAGGCACGAAACATGGAAATCCTTGGTTGGTAAGCGAACCCATGTTGTACCAGTGGCGCGCCGATTGCGCTCTGAAACGTTCCTGAAAAACTCTGAAAGATACCGTCGGTAGGGTGGAAAAGCGCCGCGCCTTCCACCATGTTTGTGCCCAGACGAGAGATACACGGTGGAAGGCGCTTACGGAGGCGCCTGGATCGCGTCGCGCAACCAGTCGATCGCGTCGCCATCGATCGCCACCACATCGATCCGACACGGCGGCAGGCGCCGATAGCGCAGCAAGTAGAATTGGGCGGCGTGCACCACGCGCCGGATCTTGGCCGGCGTGATGCTGGCCGCCGCCCCGCCATGGGTGCGGCTGGTGCGATGGCGCACTTCGACAAACACCAGTGCCTCGCCATCGCGCAGGATCAGGTCGATCTCGCCGCACTGGCACTGGAAATTGGCTTCCACCAGCGTCAGGCCGTGCCGTTGCAGATAGCGCAGCGCGACCTGCTCCCATTCCTGCCCCTGGCGTTGCTTGCCGCTGAGCCGGGCCGGCCACATGTCAGTGCCTGGTGTCGACCAGCTTGAAGACGCCGCCCTGGTACACCGCGCCCGGCAAGGCCCGCTCGAAGCGCGCGCGCCCGGTGCCGAAATCGACCGCCAGGCGCCCGGTGACGCCCTCCATGCGGAAAGCCGTGCCTGGCTTGAGGGCGATCTGGCGCGTGACGCGGAACGCATCGATGCCCAGCGCATACAGCCGGTCCATGTCGAGCGTGCTGCTGGTACCTTGCCAGCGCGGATAGGCCATCACGGCCGCATGGTCGGCTTGCACTTCCCATGGCATGTCGAGCAAGCGCATGCCGTCCAGGTCGACCAGTGCGGCCGCTTGCCCGGGCCCCGGGTTGACCGACGAGGTGCCATAGGCGGGCAAGTCGGTACCCAGTATCGAGCGCACCTGACGCAGCTGGTCGGCGTCGAGCGCGGCAAACAGCAGCGCCGGCGGTTCGCTGTCCACCTTGACCTTGAGCTGGTTGATGGCCGGCTCGTTCAGGTAGCCGTTGGTGGCAGCCAGTTCGGACAGCGTGGCTTTGTTGCCCAGCTGCTTCCACTGGGCGGCGAAGGCGGCGGCAATGCGGCGCTGCCAGGGATTGGTGCCCGACACGATCAGCGCGGCAGCGCCCGGATGATCCAACGCGGCCCAGCGCGCCACATCGCGCGCTTCATCTTCGATCGACAGGCCGATCACCAGCATATTGGGCGGCAACGCGGCCTCGGCGGCACGCGAGTCAGGATGGTTCAGGGCAATGGTGGGCTTGGCCACGGCGCCGCTGGCGGCAATGGCGGTCACCGCCGAACGCGGCAATGGACCGACAATGTAGTCGTTTTGCCCGAGCGCGGCCTGGTAGGCGTCCAGCGCCTGGGCCGGGCTGTCGCCGCTGTCGATCAGGTTGACGGTGAAGCCGCTGCGCTCGCGCTCCCAAGCTGCCATGAAGCCGGCGCGCAGCGCGTCAGCCGCCGGGCCCAGCGCTTCGGAGCGCAGCGGCAGCAGCAGGCCGATGCGGATGGGCGCCGGGCCGGCTGGCGTGGCCGCCCCGGTGTCGGGCGCTGGCACGGCGCTCGCTTGCACGGCGGCGGCCGGCACGGCAACGTCGGCCGCGCGCGGGTTGGCGCTACTTGTGTTTGGCTGCGCAGGGGCGCACAATCCGCCCGGAGCGTCGCAGGGAGTGCTGCAGGCACCGAGCAACGCAAGCGCCGCCGTGGCAAGCAGGCCATTTAGAATTTTTACAAGCATGACACCCCCAAAATGACAGAACTTCAGTCCAGCCCGATCGCTCAGCTACCCATCATGGGCGAGGCTGCACAGCAGTCCTATCCTACCGCAACCCTGTATATCGTGGCCACCCCGATCGGGAACGTGACCGACATCAGCGTGCGCGCTTTGCACATCCTGGGCATGGTCGACGCCGTCGCCTGCGAGGACACGCGCAACACGGGCAATTTGCTGACCCGCTTCGGCCTGTCGCGCCCGCTGTTGTCGGCGCACCAGCACAATGAACGCGAAGTTGCCGATAAAATCATCAATCGCCTGCTGGCGGGCGAGCGCATCGCGCTGGTGTCGGACGCCGGCACGCCGGGCGTGTCCGATCCGGGCGCGCGCATTGTCGACGCGGTGCGCGCGGCCGGCTTGCGGGTGGTGCCGGTGCCGGGCGCTTCGGCGGCAGTGACGGCGCTGTCGGCCAGCGGCCTGGTCAACGACCAGTTCTATTTCGTCGGCTTCCTGCCGGCCAAGGCCAGGCAGCGCGAAACGGCACTCCAGCAATTGCTGACGGTCAGCGCGACCATGGTGTTCTATGAAGCGCCGCACCGCATCATCGATTGCGTGGCGGCGCTGGCCGGCGTATTCCAGCCGCAGCGCCAGGTGGTGTTCGCGCGCGAGCTGACCAAGCTGTTTGAAGAAATCCACCGCTGCCCGCTGTCGGAGGCACTGGCCTGGGTCCAGGCCGACCCGCACCGCGAAAAAGGCGAGTACGTGGTGTTGCTGGAAGGCGCGGAAAGCGGCAGCGATGCCGAACAGGCCGAAGCCGAGCGCATCCTCAACATCCTGCTGGCCGAATGCTCGGTCAAGCAGGCGGCCAACCTGACTGCGCAAATTACCGGGCGCAAGAAAAATGCGCTATATGAACGCGCACTTGAGATCAAAGGTCAGCAAGACTAAGGTTTAATAGCTCAGCTTGACCTGACAGCGACTGCTGGCTGAACAGCGGCCAACTCCCCAAAACAGACGGTGATACACGGATCAACCAAAAGCTCGTCGTTTCCGCGCAGGCGGGAACCCATACGCCGTCAATGCATTGCTTCAGCATGGGTTCCCGCTTTCGCGGGAACGACGGCGGCGTGGTCAATGGTGTCTGTGGCGGCTATTGGCCGGTTCTCGACAGT
>JAZJXM010000070.1:42662-73401 GCA_040390915.1 Pseudomonadota bacterium | reverse complement strand
GAATAGAACATTTAGAACGAGTCCGACACCTTACAATTTAAATGGTAGACCCTATTGTCCGACCTCGATGTGATACAGCGCCCACGGACAGGCGCCGAAGCGCTCGGCCAGCGGCAGTGCCGCCAGCGCCGGCACGTGGTCGGCATCGACCATCGCCCATAGCGGCCCCAGCCCGCCCAGCGCCATCGGCTGTCCGTCCAGGTGGGTGGCGACGATACAACGCTGTGCGCGTGCCTGGCCGGCGCTGATCGTTGCCGCATAACCATCGACCGCGCGCAAGACGATCTTGCTGTCCGGGCGCAGGCGCGCGCCTGCCATGCCCAACACGTCCAGCAGCAGCGGACCGCGCAACACGTGCTGTTTGGCGTCGTACTCCAGCGTCGTGTGCTGGGTCACGGCCGGCAAGGCGAGCAGGGCGGCAAAATCGGCCGCCCAGGCTTGCGTAAAGCTGAGCTTGTGCTTGTGCATCATCTGGTCGAGCGCCGGGTCGAGCGCGCCGCGGTTGGCGTGCGCGATGGCGCCGCTGATGGTCAGCAGCACCGGGCCTTTCGCGACCGTCTTGGCCGCGGCGCCGGCTGGCAGGGCAGTGGCGGCCAGTGCGGCGGCGCCCAGGAAATGGCGTTTTTTCATGAGAAAATAGGGCTCGTTGACGTCCCGCCATCATAGCCGTTTTGCCACCCCTCATGGATCTGTTCGCCCCCGCCCCCCTGCTGAGCCCGATCGCGCTGGAAGACGGCGCGTTGGCCATGCTGCGCCAGCTGCCGCTGCGCTTTTCCAATGCCGAGGTCCTGTCGCGCCTGGTGGCCGAGACCGCCTGGCGTTCGGAAACGGTGACGGTATGGGGCAAGCAGTACCAGCAGCCGCGCCTGTCCGCCTGGCATGGCGAGGCGGCCTACGCCTATTCGGGCCTGACGCTGGCGCCGCTGCCATTCACCGCCTTGCTGCTGGAAATGAAGGCGGCAGTGGAACTGGCCAGCGCTCGCCACTTCAACAGCGTGCTGCTCAACTACTACCGCGACGGGCGCGACAGCATGGGCATGCACAGCGACGATGAACCGGAACTGGGGCCGCAGCCGGCGATCGCCTCGCTCAGTTTTGGCGCCACCCGCACCTTTATCCTCAAGCACAAGGCCAGCGGGCGCACCGTCAAGCTCGATCTGACCGATGGCAGCCTGCTGCTGATGAGCGGCGACACCCAGGCCAACTGGTCGCACGGCATTAACAAGCTCAGCCGGCCGGTGGGGCCGCGCCTGAATCTAACTTTCCGCAACATTATTTAAGTTCTGGCAAATTCATCGATTGCCGCCATGCATATAAGTGACTTTTTGGTCATTAATAGAGCGTTTCCTCGGTGTTCCGCTTACATTCGCTTACGTTTCTTACGGTTTTGCGAAAGCCTTAAGCTTTTGAGGATGCTATCTTGGCTACCTCGCAATTCATTGGGAATTGCGGACCAGACCGTAACAAAAAGGAAACCAATATGAAAAAGCTCATCTTTGCACTGATCGCTGGCGCCGCTGCCATGTCCGCCGCCCAAGCCCAAAACGCAAAACCTTACATCGGCCTGGGCGTTGCCAGCTCCAGCCACAACTTCGATCTGAGCGGCGCCACGTCGACCGACGCGGCCGGCACCAAGTCCTCGGCCAAGATCTTCGGCGGCGTCGAGCTGACCCCGACGTTCGGCATCGAAGCCGGTTATACCGACCTGCGCAAAGCGGACCACAGTTTTGTGTTGCCTGGCACCCCGGGCGTGAACGGCACCGCCACCACCGACGGCAGCCGCAGCTACGTGGCAGGCAAGGCGAACTTCCCGCTCAACGACAAGTTTGCGCTGTACGGCAAGCTGGGCGCAGGCTACAGCAAGGTCGATGTCAGCTCGGCCACGCCAGGCGTGAGCCGCAGCGCGAACAAGACCGAACTGTACGGCGCGCTGGGCGGCCAGTACAACATCAGCGAGAAAGTCGCGCTGACGCTGGAATATGAGCGTTATGGCAAGCAGAAAGACTTCGGCGCCAAGGCCGATGCCATCACCGTTGCCGGCCGCTACAACTTCTAAGCGTTGCCAGAATAGCAAAAAGGGTCCCTCGGGACCCTTTTTTTATACTGTCAGCGGCTTGTAGCGTATCCGCTTTGGCTTGGCGCCTTCTTCGCCCAGGCGCTTCTTCTTGTCGGCTTCGTATTCCTGATAGTTGCCGTCGAAGAAAGTGACCTGCGAATTGCCTTCGAACGCCAGGATGTGGGTCGCGATCCGGTCCAGGAACCAGCGATCGTGGGAAATGACCATCACGCTGCCGGCAAATTCGAGCAGCGCGTCTTCCAGCGCGCGCAAGGTTTCCACGTCCAGGTCGTTGGACGGTTCATCGAGCAGCAGCACGTTGCCGCCCTGCAGCAGCGTCTTGGCCAGGTGCAAACGGCCGCGTTCGCCGCCGGACAGGTTGCCGACGATTTTCTGCTGGTCCGAGCCCTTGAAGTTGAAGCGGCCCAGGTAGGCGCGCGAGGGCATGTCGAAACGGCCCACGGTGAGCATGTCGGCGCCGCCGGCGACGTCGTCAAACACGCTCTTGGTGTTGGACAGGTCGTCGCGGTTCTGGTCGACGATCGACACGCGCGCGGTCTGGCCCAGCGCAACTTCGCCGCTATCGGGCTGCTCTTTGCCGGTAATCATCTTGAACAAGGTCGACTTGCCAGCGCCGTTCGGGCCGATGATGCCGACGATCGCGCCAGGCGGCACCACGAACGACAGATTGTCGATCAAGAGGCGGTCGCCAAACGCTTTCGATACGTTCTTGAATTCGATCACGTCATTGCCCAGGCGCTCGGCCACGGGGATGAAGATCTCGGACGTTTCGTTGCGCTTCTGGTATTCGTGCTCGGACATCTCGTTAAAGCGCGCCAGGCGGGCCTTGCTCTTGGCCTGGCGGCCCTTCGGATTCTGGCGCACCCATTCCAATTCCTTGGCGATGGTTTTCTGGCGCGACGATTCGGTCGATTCTTCCTGCTTCAGGCGCGCGCCCTTTTGTTCCAGCCACGAGCTGTAATTGCCCTTCCATGGAATGCCATGGCCGCGGTCCAGCTCCAAAATCCATTCGGCGGCGTTGTCGAGGAAGTAGCGATCGTGGGTGATGCCGACCACAGTGCCCGGGAAGCGCAGCAGGAATTGCTCGAGCCAGTCGACCGATTCGGCGTCCAGGTGGTTGGTTGGTTCGTCGAGCAGCAGCATGTCCGGCTTGGACAGCAGCAGGCGGCACAGCGCCACGCGGCGCTTTTCGCCACCCGACAGGATGCCGACCTTGGCGTCCCACGGCGGCAGGCGCAGCGCATCGGCGGCCATTTCCAGCTGCAGGTTCAAATTGCCACCGTCGGAAGTCGAGATGATCGCTTCCAGGCGCGCCTGCTCATTGGCCAGCGCGTCGAAATCGGCGTCTTCGTCAGCATAGGCGGCGTACACGGCCTCGAGCTTGGCTTGTGCTTCGAACACTTCGCCCAGGCCCGATTCGACGACCTGGCGCACGGTCTGTTCCGGGTCGAGCTGGGGTTCCTGCGGCAGGTAGCCGATGTTCAGGCCCGGCATCGGCACCGCTTCGCCCTGGATGTCGGTGTCGATGCCGGCCATAATTTTCAGCAAGGTCGACTTGCCCGAGCCATTCAGGCCCAGTACGCCAATCTTGGCGCCCGGGAAGAAAGACAGGGAAATGTCTTTCAGGATCTGGCGTTTGGGTGGGACGATTTTGCCCACTTTGTTCATGGTGTAGACGTAATTGGCCATTCAGGACTCTCGGGGATTAAACGGAAGGTCAACAGGATACAATAAACGCGCCGGCGATAGTCTGTTTCCTTGTTTTAGCGCGCGCCGCCGGCCAGCTGTTGCAGCACCGCGAACACCTGCGCCCGGCACGCGTCGGGCGTCGCGTCCAAGGTGCGCAAGTGCACTTCGGGCGCCTCGGGCGCTTGGTACGGGCTGTCGATGCCGGTGAAATTGCGCAGCTGCCCGCTGCACGCTTTCCGGTACAGGCCCTTGGGGTCGCGCCGCATGCATTCTTCGATCGGCGTGTCGACAAAAATTTCGCTGAATTGGCCGGGCTGGAACAGCGCGCGCGCCAGTGCGCGCTCGGCCCGGAACGGGCTGATCAGCGAGACGATCACGATCAGGCCGGCGTCAACCATCAGGCGCGCGACCTGGGCCACGCGCCGGATGTTCTCGACCCGGTCGGCATCGCTGAAGCCCAGGTCGGCGTTCAAGCCGTGGCGCAGCAGGTCGCCGTCGAGCAAATAGGTGTGCCGCCCGGCCTCATGCAATTGCTCCTCCAGCAAGGCGGCAATGGTGGACTTGCCGGCGCCGGACAAGCCGGTCAGCCACAGGCAGGCCGGGCGCTGGCCGGCGAGGGCAGCGCGCGCGGCCTGGTCGATGGCGCCCGTCATGGCGTCGCTCCCGGCCCGCGCATGGCCAGCCATTGTTCCAGTTCGACCTGCTTGCCCACGCCGCCATCGGCAGCGCGCCAGCGCCGCCCGGCCAGAAATTGCGGCAGGCGTTCGGTCGCGATGCGCCATGCATGGCGCGCATACAGCGCGCGGCTGCGGGTGGGCGCCAGCGAAGCGAGCTTGGCACGGGCGGGAAACAGCCGTTCGAACAGGATCGCCATCCTGGTGCGCCAGGGCTGGCCGGCCAGCGCCAGTGCCAGCCGCAGGTCGGCGCGCTGCGGCTGCAAGTTGCACAGCATCAGCGGCGCGAAGCCGGCCAGCTGGGCGTCATCCAGCGCGCAGCCGGCAGGGCAGGCCGGCATCGGGACATCGAAATAGCGCGTGCACAGTGCCAGCATGAGCACGCAGCCGCGGGTCGCGCCGCTGGCCTGCGCCTGTTGCCAGAACAGGGGCCAGTCGATCTGCCCGCCCGCAATCAGGCACGCCAGGTCGGGCAGCACCAGCGGGCCGTTGTCGAGCCGGTGGTCGTACAGCGCATGGCAAATCAGGTGCAGCATCAGGTCAGTCTGGGACAAGTAGCGCAGCGCGGTGCCGGTGCCGATCGCGCGTTGCCAGTGGCCTTCCTCGTCGATGGCGACCGCCTGCGACGGGTCCGACAGGCGCACATGCAATTCCACGGTGACCCCGGCCTTTGAACGCAGCGGCGGCAAGTGCTTGCGCACCGCGATGCTGGCGGCCGGATCGCCCGGGTGGGCGGCGCAGCGCTGATAACCAGCGTCGAGCAGCGCCTGGTACGCGGCCAGCGCATCTTCCTGCCTGACCAGCAGGTCCAGGTCGCGCAGCGGGCGCATGGCGGGATGGGGATAGGCGTGGTACGCCAGATACGCCCCTTTCAGCGCCAGCGCCGCGATGCCGGCTTGCGCCATCACCTGCGTCAACAGCACCAGCTCGCGCTGGAACCGCAGCGCGCGCAGCGTCGCCTGGCGGAAGCTGTCGGCCAGCTGGACCCGGATCGGCTCCGGCACGGCCAGCGCGGCGCGTTCATGGCGCAAGCGCCAGTGCAGCAGCGGCCCCAGGCGGTGCTGGTGCAGCATGGCCATCAGCTGCGCCCAGTCGGCCTGAGCCAGTTGCGCCACGCGCTCACGGCTGACGTCGCGCCGGGTCGAGAGCAAGTCCAGCAGCAAAATGTGCAGTTCTTCAAGCGGCATGCCCATGCGGCGCCTCCTTGCTGGCGAACACCTGGCCGTCGCGCAGCTCGATGATCTGGTCGGCATGCTCGAGCATGGCCAGCCGGTGGCCGATGATGATCACGGTCAGGTCGCCATGTAGCTGGTCGATGGCGTCGCGCACGCGCGCTTCGTTGTCCACGTCCAGCGCGCTGGTGGCCTCGTCGAGGATCAGCAGCGACGGGCGCATGAGCAAGGCGCGCGCCAGCGCCAGGCGCTGCCGCTCGCCGCCCGACAACAGCACGCCGCCGTCGCCCACCACGGTATCGAGTCCTTGCGGCAGCGCGCTGACGAAATCGGCGGCCGCCCTGGCCAGCGCAGCGTGCAGCTCGCTGTCGGTGGCCTGCAGCGCGCCCCACAGCAAGTTGTTGCGTATCGTGTCGTGGAACAAGAACGTTTCCTGCGGTACGTAGGCAACCGAATGGCGCCAGCGCAAGCGCTGTTCGCCCGTTACCGCCACGCCATCGACGCGCAGCTCGCCCTGATCCGGTGCGAGCAAGCCCATCAGTACGTCGGCCAGCGAGCTCTTGCCGGCGCCGGACGGGCCGATGATGGCGCTGGTGGTGTTGGCCGCAAAGCGGATCGACACCTGGTCGAGCGCTGCCCGCGCCCGCTCCGGATAGCGCACGCTGGCGTGGTGGACGCTGATGTCGTGCCGCACCGGCCACGCTGCGCAGCCGGCCAGCGCGGCCGGCTCGGCCTGCTCGTGGCAAGCGGCCAGCAAGCGCGCGACCTCTTGCTGCGCGGGATAGGCGTGCAGCCACTGTTGGTAACTCTGTTGCATGGCCGATGCCAGCGGGATCAGGCGCGCGAACACCAGGACCAGCGTCAGCAATTGTGCGACCGGCACCGCACGCCAGTGCAAGCCCAGGTACAGGTAGCCTGCCAATAACAGCGCGCCGCCCACCTGGAACAGGGCGCGCGCCAGGCCGCTGGCGGCCGTGAAGCGCAATTGCTGCTCGCGCAGTGCAGCGCTGACGCGTTCGAATGCCTGCAGGTGGCGCTCTTCGGTGCGCAGGATCTTGGCCAGCTTGATGCCGGCCATGCTTTCCTGCACCCGCGCATGCAGCGCGCGGTTGGCGCGCCCCAGTTCCTGGCCCAGCGCCAGCGCACTGCGGCGCTGGCCAGCCAGGGCGCCGAACACCGCCGCCGCGCTGGCCAGCGCGAGCAAGGTCATGTCGCGCGACAGCGCTGCAGCGGCCAGCAAATACACGGCCAGCGTGATCAGCGCGGCGGCCAGCGCCAGTGCCGCTTGCAAGGCCAGCCCAACCCGGTTGACGTCGGTCAGCAACAGGCTGGCATGGTCGGACTTCCTGTGCGCGGCCAGTGCGCGCCATTCGCTGTGCAGCAGTGCGCCGAAGCAGCGCTGGCGCAAGGCGTCGACCAGCTTGCATTGCAGCTTGGCGCCGAGCTGGTCGCGGCTGTACAGCAGTGCACTGCGCAGCACCACGATCAGCACGAACAGCGCCAGCAGCACGCCCAGCGAGGGCGTGATGCCGAGCGCGCCCAGCGCAGAACGCCACAGGCCTGCCGACAGGGCAGCGCTGGTCTGCAGCGCTTGCAAGATCGGCACCAGCATCAGCAAGCCGGCGCCTTCGCTCAGGCTGCCAAGGACCATCAATAACAACAGGCCCAGCAGGGCGCGCGGCGGCACCAGGCGCCAAAGGTGCAGGGGAAAGGACACGGACATGGCGACGATATTAGCAGTTCCATTGCCAAGACCCAAGTGCTGGGGTAGCATTTGACCAACCAGTTGCTCCCTTTCACGCCTTTGCGGACATCAATGCCAACCAACAACCATGTTCATGCAGCGCCTGCGCTGTCCATCCCGTCCCATGTCGTCTGGCATGACGCGGCCGCAACGCTGGTGTTGTTCAACAGTGCCGATGGCAGCTATCACACGCTCAATGAAGTCGCCTCGCAAGTGTGGCGCGCGCTGGCCGCCGGCCAGACGCTGCCCGCGCTGATCGACGCCTTGTGCCACTCGTTCGCGGCCGATGCCGCGCTGGTGGAAGCGGACGTGCGCGCGTTCATCGGGCAAGCGCTGCATATGAATTTGCTGCGCAGCGATGCGCCGGCGCCATGAGCGCCATCGGCGGCCTGGTGTTGCCGGACGGCGCCAGCGCCGGCCAGCAGCATGTACAGCGCCTGATCGACGCCACGCCCCATATCCGGCGCGACACCGTGGGCAACTGGTGTGGCGGTCCGGCCGCGCTGGTGCATTTCAACCTGGTCACCACGCCCCAGGCCAGGCACGAAGCGTTGCCGCTGGCCGAGCGCGACTCCGGCCTGGTGGTGATGCTGGATGGGCGCTTCGACAACCGCGCCGAGCTGCTCGACAAGGTGGGCCGCGACGCCGGCCTGGACCAGCACAGCGGCGATGGCGCGCTGCTGCTGGCGCTGTTCAAGCGCTATGGCACCGAGTGCGTGCAGCACCTGGCTGGCGATTACAGCCTGGTGGTCTGGCAAGGGCACACACGGCAACTGTTTTGCGCCCGCTCGCCGCTGGGCTGGCGCCCCTTCCTGTGGCATCACAGCGCCGCCGGCTTCGGTTTCGCGACCGAGCCGCGCACGCTGATCGAAGGGCTGGGCCTGGCGCGCGAACTGAACGAGGGCGCGATGGGCGAATTTCTGGCCATGCGCTTTACCAGCCAGACCGAAACGCTGTGGCGCGGCATCTACCGGCTCGCGCCGGGCGCGGCGCTGATGCTGGCCGATGGCCAGCTGCGCCACTGGCACTGGCAGCGCGGCCCGTTTGCCGAGTCGACCGACAGCGACAGTGTCGCCAGCGAGCGCTTTCGCGCGCTGTTCGACCAGTCCTTGCAGTCGTGCATGCGCAGCGACGGGCCGGTCGCTGCCCACCTGTCGGGCGGGCTCGATTCGTCCAGCATCGTGTGCCGCGCCACCGAACTGCACCGCGCGGGGCTGCTGGCGAATCCGCTGCAGCCGCTGTCGGCGCGCTTTCCCGGCGACCTGCACGACGAAACCGAATGGAGCGCGGCGGTCGAAGCACACCTCGGGCTGGAAGCGCTGATCGTACCGCCGCGTAGCTACGACTGGGACAAGGCGCGCCAGTGGAGCGCCGACACGCTGCACTTGCCGCTGCGCCCGAATACCTTGAGCACCATCATCGGCAGTTGCGAACAGATGCGCGCGCACGGCATGCGCGTGCTGCTGACTGGCGAAGGCGGCGACGACTGGTTGTCCGGTTCGCACGGACACTGGCCCGACTTGCTGCGCGCGGGCCGCGTGCTGCAACTATGGCGCGACTCCAAGGGTGAGCGGCGCAAGCTGAAATTCGCCGGCCGCCTGATGAGCGTGCTGGCCGAAGGGGTCGGACCTTTGCTGTCGCCGCGCCGGCGCGCCCGGCTACAGATGCCGCATCTGCAATTTTCAACGGAGGCGCCGGCATGGCTGTCGCCCCAGTGGGCGCAACAGATCGGGCTGGCCGAACGCTGGCGCGCGGTGGCGCCGCCGCTGCGCCTGGACGGCTTCGCCCTACAGCAGCGCGCGGCCCGCTATACGATGGCGCGGCCCCATATCAACGTCGACAACGTGCTGTCGATGGCGGCGTGCAGCGGGGTGGAATTGCGCCATCCGTTCCATGATTTGCGCCTGACCAGTTATTTGATGGGGGCGCGCGGCGACCATTTGCGGCGCAATGGCGAACGCAAATTCCTGTTGCGCCAGGCAATGCGCGGCACGCTGCCCGACAAGGTGAGAACGCGCCAGACCAAGGCCGACTTGAGCGAGCCGATCATTGACGCACTGGACGCCTTGTTCGTGTCCACCCCGATCAAAGACTTGCCATGCGTGCGCATGGGATGGGTCGATCCGGCCTACCTGGCGCGCAGCATCGCGATCAATGGCGCCTGGTATCGGAACGGCGCCAAGGGACCGCGGCCAGACGAATCAATCGGAGTCGTATGGGCCGCCGTGAGCGCCGGCATCTGGTTCGAACAGGCCTTGCGGCGCTGATCAGGTCTGGTTGCTGATGCCGTCGCCGTTGAGGAACCAGGCGCCCTGGGTATCTTCGATGTCCTTGCAGCTGACAATGGCTGGCCGCTGCCATTCCAGCTTGGCGCGCGTGGCACTATCGAAGTAGCCGGCATCGGTCGCGGCCGATGGGCCCGTGTTGCGGTCATCCTGGTCTGTGCTCATGCTTGCTCCTTTTTGATGAAACGAGAAAGGCGAACGGGTAGCGCGGCGCGCCTCAGGTCAGGTTGCTGAGGCCGTCGCCGTTGAAGATAAAAATGCCCTGGGTATCTTCGATGTCCTTGCAGCTGACAATGGCTGGCCGCTGCCATTCCAGCTTGGCGCGCGTGGCGGCATTGACGTATCCGGCATCGGTCGCGGCCGATGGGCCCGTGTTGCTGACGTCCTGGTCTGTGCTCATGCTTGCTCCTGTGCGATGAAATGAAGGGGGCGAACCGAAAGTGCGGCGCTGATCAGGTCAGGTTGCTGAAGCCGTCCCCGTTGTGCCACGAAATCCCTTGGGTGTCGTCGATGTTCTTGCAGCTGACAATGGCTGGCCGCTGCCATTCCAGCTTGGCGCGCATGGCGCTATCGAAATACCCGGCATCGGTGCTCGCCTGAGGCGTGGTGCTGGCGGCGTCTTTATCCGTGGTCATTGATGATTCCATTTAAAAATTGATTATTGTCCAAGTATATTACGCCAATTCGGCGTGCATAGGGCGGTCAAAGCCGCGTTGTTGGTATTCCGCGAGGAAGCGTTGCAACACTTGTTCCGAGACGGCGCTGGCCTGGCGCTGCATGCGCCGCGCCGGCAGCGCACCGGCGTAGCCGAGCGCCGCGAACAGCGCGCTCAGCGCTGGCGCCTGGTCGGTCAGCAGCGCTTCGTAGTGCAGCCGGTGGGGCGTGATCCCATTGGCGGCAAAATAGTCGCGCCACCTGGCCTGGCCGCGGTCAATGCCCGACAGCAGCGTGACGATTTGTTCATAGTCATATACGACCGGGCCCAGCGGCGTGTTGCGCCCTTGGCCGGGAATCGCGCGCCACTGCTGGGTTTGGGTCGCCACCATGGCCGAAATAGCCTGGCGTAAGCGGTCCAGCCGCGTCAGGTGAATAAAGGTGGGATTGGGGAACCAGTCGGCCAGCAAGGCGTGCACACGCCGCAACGCATTGGCGCTGGGCGGGTTGTCGGTGGCGCGCAATTGCGCAGCCAGCGCTGGGTCGCTTTCATCGACGATGTCCTCGATATCGCGCCAGAATACCTTGCTGGAAAACAGTCCGGACGCATCGGTGCGGTGGTGGTGGGCAGCGTCGCGCAGTGCGGCCAGGTTGCGCGTACCCCAGCGTTCGGCGAAGGCGGGGCTGAAGCCACGGTGAAAATATTCGAGCGGACAGCCAAACACGCCGGTGGCGTACAAGTCCTCGCCCAGCAGCGTGCTGCCCGAGCGCGGATGGCTGCACACCAGCAAAGTGCGCTGCGGTTGGCCCTGCCACTGGGGATAGTCGCCCTTGGCGGTGACCAGGTCGTAGGTGGTGTTGGTCAAGCTCATGCGATCTCCTCGCTGCACGGCAGCGTCAGGCTGGTGTGGACATAGTGCGCGACGGCGGGCAAGGCCGCATACGCGCGCGGATAGGACAACGCGTAGGCCGGCGTCGCTTGCAGCAGGCGCGCCAGGCTGGCCATGGTCGCTTGCTGGGGCGCCAGGTCGAGCGGATTGAAACGTATCTGCTGGCGCATGGCGGCCACCAGCGCTGGCGCGCTCGCCAGCCGTTGCAGGCGCGGCGCGTGTGCGGCGCCATCGTCCGGTGCCAGCATCACGACAGCGCGCAGCTGCGCCATGCGCGGCACCGGTGCGCGCGTCAATTCGCGCCAGCGCTTTTGATCGTGCGACGCCAGTGCATGGGTCACCATGTCGTCGCTGGCCAGTGCGGCCAGCGAGTCGGGCCACAGGCAGGCGCCATGCACCACCGAAAAGCAGCGCGCCGGCCGTGCGGCGGCATCGACCAGCGAGATATCGTCGCTCAGCACGGCCATGCCGCAGTCGCGCTGCAGCGCCGCCGCCAGCGTCGATTTGCCGGCGCCTGACGGTCCCAGCACCAGCATCGCGCTGTGCTGGTCCAGCATGATCGAGGCGCCGTGCAGCGCAGTGCGCCCGTGCAGCTGGGCCACGCGCGGCAGCACGCGCCGCGTCAACAGCTGCAGCATGCCATCGGGCGCGTCGCCGACGGCGCTGCCGGGCGGCGCAAAGCAGGTGACCAGCGCGGCATCCGGGCTGATCAGAAAGGCGCCGTCGCGCGCCGAGTGGAACAGGAATTGTTCGCCCAGCGCCGCCAGCTGCAAGCCATAGCGCCCGGGCCAGGAATACAAGAGCTGCCCGCGCGGCGCCGGCCCGGCGGCCAATTCGACGCGCAAGTCGGGCGCCGCCGCCGCTTCGGGCAGCACGCCGGGCAGCGCCCACGGGGCGTGCAGGTGCAAGCCGCCGAAGTTATAGGAAAATGGCGAATTCATAGGCGACCGGTGCCTGGCAAGGCGGCCAGGGAGCGCGTGAAAAAACAGGCCACCACGGTAAAGCGCCCGAAGCTGGCGCCGCCGCTGACATGGACCCGGCCGGCCACCACCCAGGCGTGGGCCGCGAGCCCGGCATCGCTGCGCGCCAGGCCGAAAAACAGGTTGTACGGGATGCCGCAGGCGCCCAGCAGCAAACGCGCCGTGACCGCTTGCGGGAAACAATTCGATTGCCATGGCGTATGGCGCGCCACCTGCAGGACCAGGCGTCCGATGCGCGCCGCGCGCCGCTCCTGGTCCGGGGCCAGCAAGGGCGTCCAGGCCAGCGTGCCACCTTGCGCGCCCAGCCAGGGCGCGATGCGGCGAAAGGTCAGGCACAGGATCAGCAGGCGACTCAGTCCCAGCAGCACCAGCACAGGCAGCAGCAGCGCCAGTTCGAAGCATCCCAGGCGCGTCACGGCGCGCCACAGGCTGGGCGCGGCGCGCGCCGTCATGCTGCCGTGATCAGGCCGTGGCGGCTGAGCTCGGACAGGAAAGCCAGCACGGCGGTTTCGCATTCGTCTGACGAGACCACATATTCGGTCTCGATCTGGCGGCACAAGGCATCGACCCGGACCGGGTTGCCGAGCAATTCCCAGGTGCGCGAGCCGACTGGATTGAGACCGAAATACTGGCCCTGTTCAATACTCATCATGACGGTTTCGCCGTCCATGTCGGTCGACAGCAGGTTCGGATGGCGCGCCACCAGAGCGTTGCGGGTAATGGTATTCATCAGAAATCCTTGTGGGTGCTGGCTGGCAGTGTAACCCACCTGCTTATGCAAGGAAAGTGAAGCGGCAGGCGGTTTTCACTTTGCAGTAACGGGCCCGGCGCCGGCCTTGTGCCGGTACACGCCCTCGGCCGCATACAGCGCCAGCGCGCTCCAGATCAGCATGAAGCCGGCCAGCCGGGCCGGGGTGAACGCTTCGTGGAACAAAAGGATGCCCAGGCTGAGCTGGATGGTCGGGCCGATGTATTGCAGCAAACCGAGCACCGACAGCGGGATCTTGCGCGCGCCCGAGGCGAACAGCAGCAGCGGAATGGCGGTGATCGGCCCGGCCGCCACCAGCAGCCAGCGCGTCGTGTCCGACTCGGTGGTCAGGAAACTGTTTTGTCCGTGCATGGTCAGCCACACCAGATAGCCCAGTGCGAACGGGAACAAAATGAGTGTCTCGAACGACAGCCCTTCGAGTGCGCCCAGCGCAGCCGTCTTGCGCATCAGGCCATAGCCGCCAAACGAGGCGGCCAGCACCAATGCGATCCACGGCATGTGGCCAGCCTGCCAGGTCAGCCACAACACGCCCAGCGCAGCCAGGCCGATCGCGGCCCACTGGCCGCGCCGCAAGCGTTCCTTGAGTACCAGGTAGCCCAGCATCACATTGACCAGCGGATTGATGAAGTAGCCCAGGCTCGCTTCAATCACGTGGCCGTTGTTGACGGCCCAGATATACAGCAGCCAGTTGCCGCTCAACAGCAGCGAACTGAGCGCGAAACTGGCCATCACGCGCGGACGGCTGCGCAGTTCGCCCAGCCATCCCCACTGGCGGCGCGCAGTCAGGATCAGGGCCAGGAACAGCAGCGACCATAGCACCCGGTGCACCAGGATCTGCATAGCCGGCACATCGCTGATGGCGTGGAAATACAGGGGAAACAGGCCCCAGCATAGAAATGCCAGTCCCGCGGAGAGGATGCCGGTGCGCATGAATGGTCGATCGAAGATTCGGTGGAACAACATTATGGCCCGATTGCGCGAACTGCGCTGGCGGCCGCTTCGATGGTAAAGTATTGCCTCTATTGACAGGAATCTGGTGCAACCTTGAGCTCGGAACACAAAAAGAGCGGCCTCGCCGGCCTCACGCTGGCCGCCGTCGGCATCGTCTACGGCGATATCGGCACCAGCCCCCTCTACACGATGAAAGCGGTGTTCGATCCGGTCCACGCGCTGCCGCTCAACGCTGGCAACCTGCTGGGCATTGTGTCGCTGATCCTGTGGGGCTTGATCCTGATCCTGTCGCTCAAATATGTCAGCCTGGTGCTGCGCGCAAATAACCGCGGCGAAGGCGGCATCATGGCGCTGATGGCGCTGGCGCTCAATTCGGTGACCAAGCATTCACGCTGGTATTTTCCGCTGATGGTGCTGGGCGTCTTTGGCGCCACCATGTTCTATGGCGACAGCGTGATCACGCCGGCCATTTCGGTGCTGGGCGCGATCGAGGGCCTGGAAGTGGCCGCGCCGGGCCTGAAGAACTGGGTGGTGCCCATCAGCGTGGTGGTGCTGATCGGCCTGTATTCGGTGCAGCGCCGCGGCACTGCCGGCATCGCCCGCTATTTCGGCCCGGTGATGATCGTCTGGTTCGTCGCGCTGGCCATCATGGGCGTGCTCAACATCATGAAAGCGCCACAGATCCTGGCCGCCCTCAATCCCTTCCATGCGCTGCGTTTCATGCTCGATAACGGTTTCATCGCCTTTATCTCGCTGGGCGCGGTGGTGCTCGCTTTTACCGGCGCCGAGGCGCTGTACGCCGACATGGGCCACTTCGGCAAGAAGCCGATCCGCACCGCCTGGTTCCTGGTCACGTTCCCGGCGCTGGCGCTGAACTACCTGGGTCAGGGCGCGCTGCTGATCGTGCAGCCCGATGCGATCGCCAACCCGTTCTACAACCAGTTGGGCAGCTGGAGTATCTATCCGCTGGTGCTGCTGTCGACCATGGCGGCGGTGATCGCGTCGCAGGCGACCATCTCGGGCACCTTCTCGATGACCAAGCAAGCGATCGCGCTGGGCCTGTTGCCGCGCATGCGCGTCACGCACACGTCGGAACACGAGATTGGCCAGATCTACATCCCGGCCGTCAACTGGCTGCAACTGGTGGTGGTGCTGATCGCCGTGCTGCACTTCCAGTCGTCCGACGAGATGGCCGGCGCTTACGGCATCGCGGTCACCGCCACCATGTTCTGCACCACCATCCTGACCTTCTTCGTGACCCGCTACCGCTGGCACATGCCGCTGGCGCTGTGCTTCGGCGCGACCGGCTTTTTCATCATCATGGACATCATGTTGTTCTCGTCGAGCTCGATGAAGCTGTTGCACGGCGGCTGGTTCCCGCTGTTGCTCGGCGCCATACTGTTTACCGGCATGATGACCTGGAAGCGCGGGCGCCAGCTGGTGTTCGAGAATTTGCAAAAACACGCCATTCCGCTCGACGATTTCCTGCAATCGCTGTTCGTGGCGCCGCCGCAACGGGTGTGGGGCACGGCCATTTTCCTGCGCGGCGAAAGCGACGGCGTGCCGCACGCGCTGCTGCACAACCTGTCGCACAACAAAGTGCTGCACGAGCGCGTGGTATTTCTGACCGTGCACATGACCGAAGAGCCCTGGGTTCCGGAGGCTGAGCAGGCCAAAGTGGTGCATTTGGGCCACAATTGCTTCCAAGTCAACGTGCTCTATGGTTTCAAGGATGAGCCGGACATACCGAAAGTGTTGCGTTCTTGCGCCGCCCAGGATCTGGCATTCGAGATGATGGAAACCTCGTTTTTCATTGCGCGCCAGACCGTCATTTCGACCCCTGGCGCGGGCATGTCGCCATGGCGCGAGCACCTGTATGTGGCCATGTCGCGCAATGCGCGCGGCGCCGCCGACTACTACCAGATCCCGACCAACCGGGTCATCGAACTGGGTACCCAGGTAGAAATTTAATACAACTTGATACAACATTGTGCGTAGCCAGAGCCCGCTCGCGCGGTTAAACTTTGGCCACTTTTTCTTTCTTCCATTAGGACATCATGAAATTCAAGCTTCCCCTGATCGCGGCCTTCTTCGCCATCGCCAGCCTGACCGCTTGCGGCAGCGGCACTGAACCTGCACCGACCACGCCGGTCGAGAGCCCAGCGGCGCTGGTCAAGACCGATACCCTGGTCGGCACCGGCGCCGAAGCGGTTGCCGGACAAATTGTCCGCGTTTATTACAGCGGTTACGTGTACACCACCTCCAAGACGGATTTCAAGGGCATCAAATTCGACTCCCTGACCACCGGCACCGGTTTCTCGTTCACGCTCGGCAAAGCCACCAACGCCGCCAACAACATTCCCGCTGGCTTTGAAGCTGGCATCATCGGCATGAAAAAAGGTGGCAAGCGCACCATCCTCGTTCCTGCGGCGCAGGGTTTTCCGAACGGCTCCGGCGTCGTTCCGGCCAATTCGGGCCTGGTGTTCGAGATTGAACTGCTCGACGTCACGCCACCACCTCCGGTGGAAAGCCCGGCAACGCTGGTCAATACCGACACTGTGGTCGGCACCGGCGCCGAAGCCATTGCTGGCAAAAAGGTAAAGGTCTATTACACCGGTTGGCTGTACACCACGTCCAAGACTGATTTCAAGGGCCTCATATTCGACAGCGTGACCACCGGCAGTGGCTTCGAATTCACGGTCGGCACCGGTGTCATCACCGGCTTTAGCGCTGGCGTAACTGGCATGAAGGTTGGCGGCCATCGCACCGTCCTCATTCCAGCGGCGCAGGGTTACGGCACCACCGGCGCCGGCATCATTCAGCCGAACCAGGGCCTGGTGTTCGACCTCGAACTGCTGTCGGTCGCCCCGTAAGATTGCGTCAATCGCGCAGCGCCAGCACCGGCGCTGCGCGCATCGCGCCCAAGGTATGGCGCAAGGTCGAACCGAACGCCACTACCAAAGCCAGCCCCAACGCGGCGCCCGCGGTCCACAAACCGATCGGCGCCCGTTCCATGAACGTTGACAGATAACGTTCCGTCGCCAGCCACGCTGCCGGCAAGCCAATCGCCGCACCAATTCCCAGCAAGACTGCAAATTCACGTGCCACCAGGCGCGCGATCGCCATGCCGCTCGCGCCATACAGCTTGCGCAGCACGATTTCGCGCGCGCGCCGCTGCACGCTGTAGGCCGACAGCACATACATTCCGAATCCGGCAATCGCAATGGCAATCAGGCTCGATGCTGCCAGCAGCTTGGCCAGGCGCAGGTCGTCGGCGTAGTTTTCGGCGAACATGCCTTGCATGCGCTTCATGTCGAGCACCTCGTTGGGGAAAAAGCGCGGCCACATTTCCGTGATCAGGCGCTGCAGCGCCGGCACGTCGCGTTCGACTTTGACGGAAAATACCCCTGTGTAATCGGACAGGAAGTAACTGGTTGGCTGCATCGCTTCGCGTGCCGAGCGGTGCCGAATGTCCGGCGCCACCCCGATCACCTGGCGCGTATTGCCATCGTTCTCGGGGTCGCGCACGAACTTGCCCACTGCCGCCTGCGCGCTGGAGAAACCGAGCTTGCGCGCACCCGCTTCGTTGACGACCAGCTTGCCCTTGTCGGTAGCCTTGTCGCTGGCGCTGTCGTACAGGCGCCCGGCCACCGGTTTTAAGCCATACACGTCGAAAAAGCCGGGGCTCACGTTCAGGTAACTGATTTCGACCGGGGTGCCGCCCTCGCGCTGCAGCGACGTGCTGTTCTGGTTGACGGTTACCGGCGCATCGGCCACCGCGACCTTGGACACGCCCGGCAGGCGCGCCAGCGCATCGGCGAAGGCGCTGACATTGGCGGCGCGCATGTCGCCGGCCACCGGCACGATCAGCAAGGGCGCCGGATCGAAGCCGGGGTCGAGTCGGCTGGCGTAGCTGGTCTGCCAGGCCACCGCCAGCGTGACGCAGGACAGGCCCATGGCGGTGGCAAATTGCAGCACCGTCAGCACCCGCCGCAGCCACAGGCCGCTGGCGTTTTCCGCGTTGCCGCGCCCGGACAGGGCCGCCGTGGCGCGTACCCGCAGCGCCGACCAGGTCGGGTAGCCGCCCGCTGCCACACCCACCAGGACGCCCAGCAGCGTGCTGGCCGCCAGCGAAGCGGGCGTGAATACCAGGTCGAGCTTGCGCTGCACCAGGTCCGAGAACACGGGCAGCAGCAGCCACGCCAGCAACAGGCCAAGCGCGGTGGCGATCAGGCATACCAGCACCGACTCGGCCAGGAACTGGCGGCTGACCGCACTGGCGGACGCGCCGAGCACTTTGCGCACCGCGATTTCGCGCTGGCGGCGCACCGTGCGCACCGTGGCCAGATTGACGTAGTTGGTCGCCGCCAGCAGCAGGATCAGCAAGCCGACCACGCCCAGTCCCAGCAAGGCCTGTCGGTCGCCATGGGTGGACGATTTTCCGATATCGGGATCGAGGTAGGCATCGCGCAAGGCGCCCAGCTTGAAGTCGATGGTGTCCTTGCCGCGCAGCGCGGCCATCTGGTCGGGCGACTGGCGCAGGTGGAACGACGAGGTCAGCATCGCATGCCGCACGGCGGCCGTGATGCTGGCGCCGGACACTTGCTTGGGCAGTTTGATATATACCGGGCCGTGCGTCGAACCCCAGTTGGTCTCGACCATCTGGCGGTATTCGGCGTTCCAGATTGTGGTCTTGATGCCGGCCAGCGATGCATACGGCGTGGTGGTGGCCGCGGGCTGCTCGGCCAGCAGCGCGGCGACCAGGTAGGGCTTGCCGGCGATGTCGACTGACTTGCCAACCACGTCCAGGTTGCCGAACAACTTGGTGGCCGTTTCCTCGGTCAATGCGATGGCGTCCGGACGCGTAAGCGCGGCGTGCAGATCGCCTTGGATGACGGTGGGCTGGAAGATCTGCTGAAAATCGGGGTCGACCACGGTGATCTCGATGGTCTGGACCTTGGCGCCGCTGCGCACGTCGATGTGGCGCGTGATGAAGGTGCTGGCCAGTATCGGCGCACCGCTGGCGAACATGCCATCGCGCGCCGGCAGGCTGGCCGAGTCGGACCAGTGGCCGTCGCTGCCCGGCGTGTTCCATTTTTGTTTGAGTACGTAGATCTGGTCGGCATCCGGCACGTGCAGGTCATACGACAGCGAATGGCGCACCAGTCCAAGCAGCAAAAAGCAGACGGCAAAGCCGATCGTCAGCCCCAGGATCACGACCGCCGAATAGGCCGGTTCCTTGACCAGCAAACGCCAGCCGATACGAAAATCGCGCAGATTCATGTTCATGTTCATGCCGCCTGCAGTGCGTCGACCACGATGCGCCCGTCGAGCAGGTGCAGCGTGCGCGAAGCCTGGGCCGCGTGCGACGGCGAGTGAGTCACCATCACCACGGTGGTGCCTTCGGCGTTGATGGTGCGCAGCAAACGCATCACTTCGTCGCCATGCGCGGTATCGAGGTTGCCGGTCGGTTCATCGGCCAGCAGCATGGCAGGACCAGCGACCAGCGCGCGCGCGATTGCCACGCGCTGCTGCTGGCCGCCCGACAGCTGCGAAGGACGGTGGCCGGCGCGGTGGCCGATGCCGAGGCGCTCGAGCATGGCGCCCACGCGCTGGCGCCGTTCCGTTTTTGGCGTGCCCGTGTATTCGAGCGCCAGTTCGACGTTCTCGAACACCGTCAACTCTTCAATCAGGTTGAAGCTCTGGAAGATGAAGCCGACCCGCCCGCGCCGCAGCTGGTTCAGTTTGGCCTCGCTCCAGCCGGCCACGTTTTGGCCTTCGAACCAGTATTCGCCGCTATTGGGCACGTCCAGCAGGCCCAGAAGGCTGAGCAAGGTCGACTTGCCGCAGCCGGAAGGGCCAGTGATGGCGACGTATTCGCCGGCGTCGATGTCAAGGTCGATGCAGTCGAGGGCAGTGGTCTGCACTTCGCCGGCCAGGTGGATTTTGCTGACGCCTACGAGTTTGAGCATGGTGATTTCCTTGTTCATTTGGTGAGTTCAATACGTTCAGCTTTGCCGAAGGCGGCGTAGCTGGACACGATAACCTGTTCGCCGGGCGCTAGCCCCGACAACACTTCAATCTGGCTGTTGCTGCGCCGGCCGATGGCGACCTTGCGGCGGTTGGCATGCACGCCGTCCGGGGCCAGCACCAGCACCCAGGCGCCGCCGCTGTCGTTGACGAAAGCGCCGTTTGGCAGCAGCAGCGCGCCGGCCGGTTCGCCCAGCGTGATCTGGGCGTCCAGGCTCTGCCCCGGGCTGAGCACCGGCGGCTGGCCCTTGGCGAACACCATCTCGACGGTGAAGCGGCCGTCCTTGATCTGCGGGTAGATGGTGCTGACCGTGACCGGGTAGCTCACTTCGCCCTGCTTGACGACGCCCTGGCGCCCGAGCGTGACCCGGTTCAGGTAGAACTCGTCGACCTTGGCCGCCAGCTTGAAGTGATTGGGATCGTCGACGCGGCCAATGTGCTGGTCGGTCTTGACGGTTTCGCCGATTTGCAGCCGGAATCCGGTCAGCATGCCGTCCACCGGCGCGCGCACCGCCAGCGCTTCGACCGTGGCGCCCACCAGCGTCAGGCCGGCGCGCAGTTCGCGGATCGCGTTTTCCAGCTGGGCCAGGGCGTCGTGCTTGACCTGCGTTTCAAGCGCGCTCGCTTCGCGTTCGAGCTTGAGCGCGCGCCGCTGCTGGTCGACCTTGTCCTGCGACTCTTCCAGCGCAACGCCGGAGATGAAGGCCTGGGCCGACAGCCTGGTATTGCGGGCGTGCTGCTTGTCGGCTTGCGCCAGCGCGAATTCCAGGTCCGACAGGCGGCGCCGGTGGTCGGTCTGGCTCGCTTCCTGCGCCACCCGCAGGTTCGACAGGTTGGAAATCTGCTGCGCATGTTCGGCCTGGCGCGCCAGCAGTTCCAGGTTGCGCTGCGGGTTGGACAAGCGAAACAGCAACTGGCCCTTCTTGACCAGCGTGCCGTCCTTGGCAAACACTTCTTCGACCCGTCCCGATTCGACCGAGTCGAGGATCACGGAATTGAGCGGCTCGGCGCTGGCGCGTACCACGATGTCGTCGCGGAACACGCCTTTTTCGACCGGCGCGATGCGCACGTCCTGGGCCGACACCTGCAGACCGCGCGGCACGAAACTCCACAGGGTGGCGCCGAGGGCGACGCACACTGCGGCAATGACGCCCAGCTTGATGTAGCGCCTGGTGCGGCGTTTCGGGAGCGGCGCGTCCATCGCGGCGCCGCTGCTTGCAAGGTGAGGGGATATTCTGTCCATGCACTCCCTGTTGCAAGCGCCGTGCCAGGGCCAAAAACAAGGGTTTATGACCGATTTTGCGGGCAACTGTCCGGATCCGAACAGTTGCACCTGTTCGCAACCGGACAGCTGTATTGAAGGCCTCGCGCCGCGCGCCGCTGCTGCTAGAATAGCCTGCGATCCCGCCCCCAAGAACCGACAAACCGATGGCCGACGACGCCTATATCCTGATTCTCGATGACGACGCCGACGTGGCCTGCGCGGCCCAGATGCTGCTGCGCCGGCGCCATGGCACGGTCGCCACGCTGCAGGACCCGGCCGGCTTGCCGGCGCTGCTGGCCGCGCGCGTGCCCGACGTGGTGCTGCTCGACTTTAACTTCACGCCGGGCCGCATCGACGGCGCCGAAGGCCTGGCCACGCTGGACCTGCTGCGCGCGCAAGCGCACCCGCCGGCCGTGATCGCGCTGACCGCCTACGCCGACGTGCCGCTGGCGGTCGAAGCGCTCAAGCGCGGCGCCAGCGACTTCATTACCAAACCGTGGGACAACGCGCGCCTGGTGGCCGCAGTCGACAGCGCGCTGGCGCGCCGCAGCAAAGCGCTGCCGTCGAACGCCACCAGCGCCTTGATGGGCGACTCCAGTGCCATGCGCGGCGTGAAGGCGATGGTGGCCAGCGTCGGTCCGACCGAAGCGAACGTCATGATCCTGGGCGAAAACGGGGTCGGCAAGGAACTGGTGGCGCGCGCCATCCACCAGGCGTCGCGCCGGGCCGCCGGCACTTTCCAGGCGCTCGACATGGGCGCGGTGCCGGAATCGACGTTCGAAAGCGAGTTGTTCGGCCACCGCAAAGGCGCCTTCACCGACGCCAAGACCGACCGCGCCGGGCGCTTTCAGGCCGCGCGCGGCGGCTCGCTGTTCTTGGACGAAATCGGCAACATGCCGCTGGCCGGCCAGGCCAAGTTGCTGACCGCGCTGGAACGGCGCGAAGTAACGCCGATCGGCGCCGACCGCGCCGAGGCGATCGACGTGCGCATCATCAGCGCCACCAACCTGAATGAAGCGCGCCTGTTCGACCCGGCCGTATTCCGCCCCGATCTGCTGTTCCGGCTCAATACCATCGTGATCCGGGTGCCGCCGCTGCGCGAGCGCCAGGAAGACGTCCCGGCGCTGCTGCGCCACTATCTGGACGCCTATGAACGCCAGTACCAGCGACCGGCGCGCGCGCTCGACGCGCCAGCGCTGGAGCAGCTGTGCCGTCACCCATGGCCCGGCAACGTGCGCGCACTGCGCCACGCTTGCGAGCGCGCCGTCATCCTGGGCACGCAGGCGCAATATGGATTCGCCGACTTCGGCCTGGCCGAAGCGCCGCCGCCGAAAGAGCGCCCGGTGGCGGTTGACGATTTCAAGCTCGGCGCGCTCGAACGCGACACCATTGCCGCCGCACTGGAACAGGCCAAGGGCAATATCAGCCTGGCTGCGCGCATGCTGGGCGTGAGCCGCGCGGCGCTGTACCGCAAGCTGGGCAAGCATGGCATCTGACCGCGCGCGGCTGCTGCTGGCGACGCTGGGCATGCTGGCGCTGTCGGCCGGCGCCGGCGTGCTGCGCGATTCGCCGCGGCTGGTGGTACTGTGCGCGCTGGTCGCTGCACCGCTGGTGCTGGCGGCCTGGCGCGCGGTGGACAAGCTGTCGGCCCGCCACGCCATGCCGCAGGCCGGCCCTGCACCCGTGCTGGCACTGGAGCAGCAGGCTTTGATCGACAATGCGCTGTCGCTCGAAGCACGGCTTGAACATGCGCCGATCGCACTGTTTCGGATCGACCTGGCTGACGGTGCGGTGGCGCCGCTCAATGCCAATGCGCGGCGCCTGGTGGCGCCCGGACGCGCGGCCGATCCGGCCGACCTGTACCGGCAGCTGATGGCGCAGCCGATCGACCAGCGCAGCATGATCGGCTTCGACACCGAACGCGGCGTCGAACGCGCGCTGGTGGCGGTGTCGGCGCTGTCGGTGCGCGGCAAGCCGCAACGGCTGGCCGCGCTGATGCCGGTCGAGAGCGAGCTGGAAGCCGAAGCGCTCAACGCCTGGCGCCAGCTGGTGCATGTGCTGACCCACGAGATCATGAATTCGTTGACGCCGGTGGCGTCGCTGTCGCGCACCGCCTACGACCTGCTGGACGAACTGCGCGAACACTTGCCCCCGGACGTCAACACCGACCTGATCACTGCGCTCGACGCGATCAGCCGGCGTGCCGATAGCCTGGTCGAATTCGTGGGCAGCTACCGCAGCCTGTCGAACGTGCCGGCCGCGCGCGCGCAGCTGGTGCATGTGGCTGATTTGTTTGAACGGGTATCGGTGCTGGTCACGCCGGCCTGGCGCGCGCGCGGCGGTCACACCGTGTTCACGGTCGAACCAAGTTCGCTGGAGCTGATGGCCGACCCCGGCCAGCTGGAGCAGGCCTTGATCAATCTGATTGCGAATGCATACGAGGCGACTGCCAACGTGGCAGTGGCCGAAGTCGCAGTCAGCGCGCGCCTGGGGCGCGGCGGGCGGCTGCGCATCGAAGTGGCCGACAACGGAAGCGGCGTGCCGGACGCGCTGGTCGCGCATATCTTCACGCCGTTTTTCAGCACCAAGAAGCAGGGCAGCGGAATCGGGCTGGCGATGGTGCGCCAGCTCATTCACGGCAATGGCGGCACCGTGCGCTATGCCAAGTCGGTCAGCGCCGGGGCGCGCTTCGTCGTTACGTTCTAAGTTAGCGCAGCATGTCGACGTGGATGATGCCGTCTTCGTCGTACGGTTCCGAAAACGTCACGAAACCGAAGCTGGCATAGAATTCTTCCAGATAGCGCTGAGCGCCGATGCGGATGCGGTGACCCGGGTGCTGGCGCTCGGCGTTCGCGATGCCCTGTTCCAGCAGTTCGCGCCCGATGCCGCTGCCGCGTGCCGCCTTGTTTGACAGCACCCGACCCAACGACATCTCGGTGTACTTGGCGCCCGGCGCCAGGCAGCGCAAATAGGCCGCCAGTACGCGCTTGCCGTCGATCTCGCGCCAGCCGAGCAAGTGGTGCGCGCCTTGGTCAAGACCGTCGAAATCATTGTAGAAGCACTGCTGCTCAAGGATGAACACGTCCTGGCGCTGTTGCAGTACCTGGTACAGGTCGGCCACGGAAAGCTGGTCGAAGGCGGACCACTGCCATTGAGTCATGGGATTCCTTTCAGGCCGCGGTCTCGAAACCTTCGAGCACGTTGACCACGTTGATGCCGATTTCCGCGACCGCGTAGCCGCCTTCGAACACGAAGGCGGTCGGCAGGCCAAGGTGCGCGATGCGTTCGCCGATGCGCAGAAAATCGGCGCTTTGCAATGCGAAGTGGGACAGCGGATCGCCGGCGAAGGTATCGACGCCGAGCGAGATTACCAGCGCGTCGGGCGCGTAGCTGGCCAGCTTGTAGCAGGCCGTCTCCAGCGCCGCGAACCACTGGGCCGAACTGGACCCCTTGGGCAGCGGCAGGTTCATATTGCAGCCTGCACCCGCACCGGTGCCGGTTTCGTCGGCGTGGCCCAGATAAAACGGATACTCAAAGCGCGGGTCGGCATGGATCGACACGAACAGCACGTCGTCGCGTCCGTAGAAGATGCTCTGGGTGCCGTTGCCGTGGTGGTAGTCGATGTCGAGGATCGCGACCTTTTTGGCGCCGTCGTCGAGCAGGTGCTGCGCCGCCAGCGCGGCGTTATTGAGGAAGCAGTAACCGCCGAAGAAATCGGCGCCGGCATGGTGGCCGGGCGGGCGCGTCAGCGCAAAGCTGCTGCGCTGGCCCAGCCGCAGCGCGTGTGCGGCGTTGACCGCGCAGTCGGCGCCTGCCTTGGCCGCGATCCAGGTGCCGGCCGTGAGCGGGGTGCCCGAGTCCATCGAGTACAAGCCCATGCGGGCGGCAAAATTATCCGGTTCGATATCGCTGCGCATGCCGCGAATCGGCCACACCGACGGGAAGATGTCGCGCTCGGCGTTGGCAGCGTCCAGCGCGAGCCACTCGCTCCAGGCGCCGCGCAGGAAGTGCAAATAGCGCGGGGTGTGAATGCGTTCGAGCGACACCAGTGACACGCCGTGCGGCGTGACGACCTGGCCCAGGCCGCGCCGTTCGAATTCGGCCAGCACCATGTCGGCCCGCTCCGGCTTTTCGAAGCAGGGCACCAGCTCGCCGCGGAACATTTCATATTTTCCGCGGTGCTGGGAGTGGTGTTCGTTATAAAAAGTGAGCACGGTTATTCACAGCACAGCGTGCTGCTGTTGTAGGCGCCGACGAAATCGTCAAAGCTGCCGGTCGACGTCTGTTCGATGGCTTCCTGTTCGGCCAGCGAGCTGGCGGTCAGGTCGGCGAACATCAGTTCTTCGGCCGGCATCAGCGCGCCGTCGCGGAAGTAGGCGGCGTGCAGCTCGCTCTGGCGCAGGCCAAAGGCGGCGCTTGACCCGATGGCGCGGATTTCGTCGAGCACGCGTGCCGACGGGGTCAGTGCCGGATTGTCGATCTTGGCCTTTTGCGCGGCCATCGAAGCGGCATGCACGGCGCCGTCGTTGTGCTGGGCGTCGAGCAGGGCCGCCACTGGCGCAATGCGCTCGAGCAGTTCATTGGCCCAGTCCTGCAGGCTCACCTCTTCGCCGTTGCGGGTCAGCGTGAGGCCAGGACGGCGCCCTTCCTTGACGGTGCGGCCGAAATTGCGGGCGTGGATGCGGCTCTCGTCTTCGTTGATCAGTGGGCTGTCATCGAGCGCGCAGAACAACAGGAACGCGTCCATGAAGCGCCCGGTTTCCAGGCTGATGCCGATCGGCTCAAATGGATCGACGTCGAGGCAGCGCACTTCGATGTACTGCACGCCACGCCGGCACAGGGCTTGCACCGGCCGTTCGCCGGTTTTGATCACGCGCTTGGGGCGGATGGTCGAATAGTATTCGTTCTCGATTTGCAGCACGTTGGTCGACAGCTGAATCCATTCGCCGCCCTTCTTGGTGCCCAGTGCTTCGTATGGCTTGTAGGGGCGGTTGACCGCATCCATCAAGGTGCGCACATAGCTGTCGAGCGAATTCTCGTGCGGCGTCAGGCCCGACTGGGCGTCGTTCTGGTAACCGAGGTCGCTCATGCGCAAGCTGGTGGCGTATGGCAGATACAAGGTGTCGTCGGACAGCGTTTCAAGGTTGTGGGCGCGTCCGCGCAAGAAGCCCGTTGACAGCGCTGGCGAAGCGCCGAACAGGTACATCAGCAGCCAGCTATAGCGGCGGAAGTTGCGTATCGTGGCGATATAGCTTTCTGACTGGAAGTCGCGCAGCGCGCAGCGGCGCTCTTCCGGCACGCCTTCGTCGGAGGAGAACAGGCTCCACATTTTTTCGGGCAGCGAGTAGTTGTAGTGGATGCCGGCGATGCACTGCATCGCTTTGCCGTAGCGCAGCGCCAGGCCGCGCCGGTACACGTGTTTGAGCATGCCGATATTGGACTTGCCGTACCACGCGATGTCGATCTCGTTCTCTGGCGGCAGCTCGCACGGCATCGACTCGCTCCACAACATTTCGTCACCGAGGCGCGCGTATGCATAGCGGTGGATGGCGTCGAGCTTGTGCAGCGTCAGGCCAATATCGTTTTCGGCAGGGGTGATGAATTCGAGCAGGGCTTCGGCGTAGTCGGTGGTGATCTGCGGGTGGGTCAGGGCCGAGCCGAGCGCGATCGGATGCGGCGTGCGCGCCAGCCTTCCTTGGCGGTCCACGCGCAGCGTTTCGCGTTCGATCCCGCGCAGTCCCTGGCCAAGCAGGGAGCGGTGTTCGTCATCGTCCAGCAGTGCCAGTCGGCGAGTCAGTTGGTTCGACACGGTATGTCCTTTCTAGTACTGCCAAATAGGTAAGTGCAGCGAGATTAACCGAAAAACGCGAACCGCGCCGGCAGGCCCCCGATTTCTAGTTGTGCACTGCGGCAGCCAGCCATAGATCGACTTGCTGTTCCAGAAACGGAAGCGGTAACGGGCCATTATCCAGTATCACGGCGTGAAAGCGCCGCACGTCGAAACCATCGCCCAGCGCGGCCTGCGCCTTGTCGCGCAGTGCCTGGATTTTGAGCTGCCCCAGCTTGTATCCGAGCGCCTGGCCGGGCCAGGCGATGTAGCGGTCAACTTCGATTTCGTTGTCGGAGGCCGGGTTGGCGGTGTTGGCATTGAGGTAGTCGACCGCCTGCTGGCGCGTCCAGCCTTTGGCGTGGATGCCGGTGTCGACCACCAGACGCGCGGCGCGAAACAGTTCGGCGTTGAGCTGGCCGAAAGCGGAAAACGGTTCCTTGAACATGCCCAGTTCCGGGCCCAGCGATTCGGCATACGTGGCCCAGCCTTCGCCGTAGCCAGCGTTCCAGCCGTAACGGCGAAAGGCTGGCAGCTCGGTCATCTCCTGGGCGCGCGCCACTTGCAGGTGATGGCCCGGCAGCGCCTCGTGCAGGGCCAGGGTTTCCATCGCCCACAGCGGATGAATGGCCAGGCGCGAAGTATTGACCACGAATGCCGCATTGGCGCCGGCTTCGTACCATGCCGCGCCTTGTTCTGCGCCGGCCAGGATGGTGGCCGGCTTGACCAGCAGTTCCTGCCTGGGCAGCGCTGCGAACAGTTTGGGCAAGCCCTCGGCGCTGCGCGCGATGATGCGCCGGTAGCGCGCGAGCAGCGCATCGGGGGAAGCAGCGAACAGGCGTGCATCGCTGTTGGCGAACGCGCTGAACTTGGCCAGCGATCCGCTAAAGCCGGTACGGGCGATGGCCGCCGGCACCAGCGCCTGCAGGCGCGCCACTTCCTTCAGGCCCAGCGCATGGATCTCGGCTGGCGTCATGCTGGCGCCGGTGTGCTGCGCCACCAGCAGCGCGTAGTAGTCCTGGCCACCAGGCAGTGCGCTGGCGCCAATGGTCGCGCGCGCGGCCGGCAGGTATTCGGTGCGCACGAAGTCGTCCAGTTCCTGCAGCGCCGGCATCACCTTGGTGCGCAGCGCCAGCGGGCCAGCAGCAGCGAGCGCATCGCGCACCGGCTTGTCGATGGTGGCCGGGATCTGGCGGAACGGCTGGCCGAGCGCGCCCGTGACGGCGGATTCGCGCAGCTGCTTGAGTGTGGCAGGCACCGTGCGCAGCACCGCCTTGGGCGGCACCCAGCCGGTGCGCATGCCTTCGCGCATCTGCTCGATCAAGCCAGTGATGTGGGCCGGCAGTGCATCAAGCCGGGCCAGGTAATTGCGGTAGTCGGTTTCGGTGGCGAACGGCATGTGCGCCACCACCTGCACAAAGCCGATCTGGATACCTTGCTGGCCGCTCAAAGGCTGCGGATTGAAGGGCGTGAAGGCGGCCGCTTTGAGCTGTTGTTCTTTCTGGTAGATGAACAGGTCCAGCGACAGCTGGTTCTGGGCGCCCAGCTTGTCGCGTTCGATGGCGCGGGCGGCGTCGAGTTGTTTGCGTTGCTGGGCCAGCGCGGCGCGCATGCCGGCCAGCGAGGTGTCGGCCAAGGTGGCGTCGAATCGATTGTCGCCGATGATGGTGGCGTATTCTGGCTGGCTTTGCAGGCGCCATTGCCACTCGGCGTCAAACAGTGCACGCGCTTGCTGGTCCGCCCCGTCACCGGCCAGCACCGCCAGCGGTGCGAGCAGGAATACAGCGGCGATGGCGAACAGTTTGCGCATGCAACCCTCCAGGTGGGGAAGCTATTCTAGCAGGGCGCGCGTCCGCCGCTCGCACGTTCGATGCCGGCCAGGTCGTGCCAACTCTGCACTTCGGTGTAGCCGCGTTCAAGCAGCAGCTGCCTGACCTGCGCGGCCTGGTCGTAGCCGTGTTCCATCAGCAGCCAGCCCTGGGCGACCAGGTGCGCCGGGGCGCCGGCGACGATGGTGCGCAGCGCCGACAGGCCGTCAAAGCGGTCGGTCAGCGCGCCGCTCGGCTCGAAGCGCAGATCGCCTTGCGACAGGTGCACATCGCCATCGGCAATGTAGGGCGGGTTGGAGGCGATCAGGTCGAACTGTTCGGTGGCGAGCGCGGCGAACCAGTCGCTGTGCAAAAAACGCACGCGCGCGCCGTTCAGGACTGCGTTGCCGCGCGCGACCTCGAGCGCCGCTTCGCTCACGTCCAGCGCAGTGATGGCGGCGTCGGGGCGGGCATGGGCGATGGTGACGGCGATGGCGCCGCTGCCGGTGCCCATGTCGAGCGCGCGTCCGCGCTGGGGCAGGCGATCGAGTGCCAGTTCGACCAGCAGTTCGGTGTCGGGACGGGGTATCAGCACGGCGTCGGTGACGTGAAAATCGAGGCCGAAAAATTCGCGCTTGCCGACAATGTAGGCGATCGGTTCGCCCTGCTGGCGGCGCGCCACCAGCGCCGTCAGCGCCTGCGCTTCGGCTTCAGTCAATGTGCGTTCGGACTGGGTGATCAAGCCCACGCGCGTAAGACCGAGCGCGTGGCATAGCAGGATACGGTTTTCCAGCGGCTCCAGTGGCAGTGCCGCCTGCAGCGCGGCGACGGTGACGCCGGCGGCGATCATTTTGCGCGGCGCGCCAGCACCATGACCAGCGCGGCGGTGAGCAGGCCAAACCAGATCGCCGACCAGTGCGGGACCGACAGCATGAAGAACGGTTCGCCAGCCGCTTCGCACATGCCGTCGGCGCGGAACAGCCAGGGCAGCATGGTCGCGGTCGGAATCTTGTTGAGCATGGTCTCCATCGGATCGATGCCGCAACCCATGGCAGGGTGATTGATGACGTCAATCAGCTTGAGTGCATTGGCGCCGCCGACGATGGCGCTAATCAAAGCCAGGCCGGACCACACTTTCGGTTTGGGCAGGAAGGCGCCCAGCAGTGCGAAGATGCCGATCGCAATGAAGGCGTAACGCTGAATTACGCAGCGCGGGCAAGGCATCATGTTCATCGCATGTTGCAGGTAGAGCGCGGCGCCGATCAGGGCGAAGCAGGTCAGGGCGATGGCGATCAGGAGCTGGCGGTTGGTGGGCATCTTGTGGTCCGTCGAAAGTGGAACTGGGGAATGTATTAGATATCAGCCAGCTTATTTGTCGCTTAACACCGGGGTCAGACCACTTTAGTACGTCGTTACCGACGTACTAAAGTGGTCTGACCCCGGTTTTGCCCTATTTGCCGCGATAGATAGCGCACAGCTTGTTGCCGTCCGGGTCGCGCACATACGCCAGGTGCATGGCGCCCATGGGGCTCTCGCGCACACCGGGAGGGTCTTCAATCGACACGCCGCCATGCGCCACTGCGACGTCGTGAAATTGCTTCACTTGCTCGGGCGAGCTGCATTTGAAACCGATCGTGCCGCCGTTGGCACAGCTGGCCGCCTCGCCATTGATCGGCTCACTGACGCAAAAGCTGCTGCCGTCGTGCCGGTAAAACAGCCGCACATGGCCGGATGGCGACAGGTTGCGAAACGGCTCGCCTGCCCCGAGTGTGGCCAGCACGGCGTCGTAGAACCGTTTGGACTGTTCGATATTATTCGTGCCTACCATGACGTGACTGAACATCTTGTCTCCTTGTGCGTGATTGTTTGCTTAATCGCAGGGTCAGGTCGGTCAGATCGCCGTCCATGATGAAGTCCAGCTTGTA
>JAZJXM010000070.1:0-42652 GCA_040390915.1 Pseudomonadota bacterium | reverse complement strand
AATGGCGCATTGCCCGACCTGACCCTTTTTAATCGCCCAGCGCGGCCAGCAATTCGGCCTGGTGCTCGGCTGCCAATGCGTTGGTCAGCTCGGTCAGATCGCCGTCCATGATGAAGTCCAGCTTGTAGAGCGTCAAGTTAATGCGGTGGTCGGTCATGCGCCCTTGCGGGAAATTGTAAGTGCGGATGCGCTCACTGCGGTCGCCCGAGCCGATCAGGCTCTTGCGGGTGGCCGCCTCTTTCGACTGCTGCTCGCGCAGTTGCACGTCCTTGATGCGCGCGGCCAGCACCTTCAGCGCCGAGGCCTTGTTCTTGTGCTGGCTGCGGTCGTCCTGGCATTCGACCACGATCCCGGTCGGCAAGTGGGTCAGGCGCACCGCCGAATCGGTCTTGTTGATGTGCTGCCCGCCGGCGCCAGAGGCGCGGAAGGTGTCGATGCGCAGGTCGGCCGGGTTGATGTTGACGTCTTCGACTTCGTCCGCTTCCGGCATCACCGCGACCGTGCAGGCCGAGGTGTGGATGCGGCCCTGGGTTTCGGTGGCGGGCACGCGTTGCACGCGGTGTCCGCCCGATTCGAATTTCAATTTCGAGTACACGCCATTGCCGACCAGGCGCACGATCACTTCGCGGTAGCCGCCCAGGTCCGAGGCCGACTCCGACACCATCTCGACCTGCCAGCGATTGCGCTCGGCGAAGCGGGTGTACATGCGCAGCAGGTCGCCGGCGAACAGTGCCGATTCGTCGCCGCCGGTGCCGGCCCGGATTTCAAGGAAGATGTTGCGCTCGTCGTTGACGTCTTTCGGCAGCAGCATCTTTTGCAGGTCCATTTCCAGCTGCGCCACGCGGCCCTTGGCGGCCTCGATTTCTTCCTGCGCGATTTCCTTCATGTCCGGGTCCGACAGCATCTGCTGCGCTTCGTCGATGTCGCACTGGGCGCGCTGGAAGTCCTTGTACAGCGCCACCAGCGGGCCGATTTCGGCGTGCTCGCGCGTCATCTTGCGATAACTGTCCATGTTCGACGTGGCGCCTTCGTGCATCAGCAGTTCGTCCAGTTCGACGAGTCGGTTGGCCAGTTGGTCCAGCTTGGCCAGCATGGATGGTTTCATAGGGATGCTCGGTAAAAGGTGACGGGGAACAGCCGCAGGGGAGCGGCACGGCGAAGCGGGGAAGGGCCGCTAACGGCGGCCGCGAAACAGCTGGGGAAGCAGTGACGCCAGGCGCGCGCGTTCGTCGCCCTTGGCGCGGTGCAGCGCTTGCTGCGGGCCGTGCAAAAACTTGGCGGTCAGGCCGCGCGAGAGCGCTTCGAGCACCGCTTCGACGTCGTCGCCGCGCGCCAGCATCTTGCGCGCGCGTTCGAGTTCGAACAGGCGCATCGCTTCGCTGTTTTCCTGCAGGTCCTGGATCACCGGGACCATGGCGCGGTCGTCGATCCAGTGCATGAACGACTGCACCCGCGTTTCGATGATCGCTTCGGCCTGGGCCACGGCGGCCTGGCGGCTTTCAAGACCGGTCTGCACCACTTGGCCCAGGTCGTCGACGGTGTACAGGAACACGTCGTCCAGGCGTCCGACTTCGGATTCGATATCGCGCGGCACGGCCAGGTCGACCATGAACATCGGCTTGTGGCGGCGCGCCTTGATCGCGCGCTCGACCAGGCCCAGGCCGATCAGCGGCAGCGACGAGGCGGTGCACGAGACGACGATGTCGAACTGCGCCAGTTGATCGGGCAGCGCGGCCAGGCGGATCGCCTTGCCGTTGAAACGGTGGGCCAGCGCTTCGCCGCGCTCCATGGTACGGTTGGCGATGGTGATCGATTTCGGGTTTTGCGCGGCGAAGTGGGTGGCGCACAATTCGATCATTTCGCCGGCGCCAATGAACAGCACGTTCTGCTCGGCGATCTTGTCGAAAATGCGCTGCGACAAGCGCACTGCGGCCGCTGCCATCGAGACGCTGTGGGCGCCGATCTCGGTGGTGCTGCGCACTTCCTTGGCCACCGAGAAACTGCGCTGGAACAGCTGGTGCAGATAGGTGCCCATGCCGCCGGCTTCTTCAGCCACGCGCACGGCGTCCTTCATCTGGCCCAGCACCTGGGTCTCGCCCATGACCATCGAATCGAGCCCGGAGGCGACGCGGAACGCGTGGCGCACCGCTTCGCCTTGCGGCAGCATGTACAGGTGCGGGCGCAATTCGGCCACGTTGAGCTTGTGATAATCGGCCAGGAAATGGGCGCTGGCGTCCAGCGGCGAATCGACCCCGCTGGCCGTGTACAGCTCGGTGCGATTGCAGGTCGACAAGATGACCGCTTCATCATTGCCGCGTACGTCCATGCTGGCTAGCCAGTTGCGGGCGGCAACTACCGCGTGGCCCAGCTGCTCAGGACCAAACGCCAGTCGCTCGCGTAGCGAGACCGGTGCGGTGGTGTGATTGAGGCCGACGGCGAGCAGTTGCATGACAATTCAGTGTACGGATGGGTGCCGTCATTATACCGTGATAGGGCTTGCCAGCCGGAGATTGAACAGCCCGGCCGGGCTTAGCTGCCCGGTCGCGCCGCCGCGCAGTGGTCGGCAATGTAGGTCGCGTGGCTGGGCATGGCTTGCACGCAGGCAGCGATCACTTGCTTGACCTCGTCCAGGCAAGTGGCGATCTCCTGTTCGTCGACCAGGTCCACCAACGGGTGGTAGGCGGCCGGGCGCAGCCCCTGGCCGTGCATCACTTGCATCCAGCTCTCCTTGGTAAACAGTTCCAGCCCGTCGCGAAAGACCCGGCCATCGGCCTTGAACACGTCGATCTTGTGCTGCAGCGATGGCGGCACGTCCATGGTGCGGCAATGGTTCCAGAACGCCGAATCGGTGCGCGCCGTGGCCTTGTAATGCAAGATGATGAAGTCGCGTATCCACTCGAACTCCAGGTGCATCTTGCGGTTGTACTGCAGAATGTTGGCCGGCTCGAAGCCGGCGGATGGGAAACAGGTGATCAGGTGCTTCAAGCCCATCTGGATCAAGTGGATGCTGGTCGATTCGAGCGGTTCGAGAAAGCCGCTCGACAGGCCGATTGCCACCACGTTCTTGTTCCAGGCCTGCTTGCGCTTGCCGGTCATGAACTGGATGGGGCGCGGCGCGGCCAGCGCTTCGCCATCGAGATTGGACATCAGGATGCTGGACGCTTCATCGTCGCTCATGAAGCTGCTGCAGTAGACGTGGCCGTTGCCGATGCGGTGCTGCAGCGGTATGCGCCATTGCCAGCCGGCACTGTGGGCAGTGGCGCGTGTGTACGGCGTCGGTTCGCCACTTGACGCGCACGGCACGGCCAGCGCGCGGTCGCACGGCAGCCAGTGCGACCAGTCCTCGTAGCCGGTCTTGAGCGTGCCTTCGATCAGCAGCGCGCGAAAGCCGGAGCAGTCGATGAACAGGTCGCCGCTGACGTTGTGGCCGTTTTCCGTATGCACGGACGCGATGTGGCCGTCGCCTTCACGCTGGCGTACTTCGACGATCTTGCCTTCGATGCGTTGCACGCCGCGCGCGATGCTGTACTCGCGCAAGAATTTGGCGTACAGCGTGGCATCGAACTGGTACGCATGGACAATCTTGCCCAGCGGCGAATTGGGCATGTCGCGCTGTGCGCGCACGAATTTATTCGGGGCGCAGGCGGCGGCATTGAGGCAATAGTCTTCGAACTTGCTGGCCTTGCCCGCCATGAATTGCTTGAGCCAGAATTGGGAAAAATCGAGCGTCCACAAGTCATGGCCTATGTGCCCGAAGGTATGGACATAGCGTTCGCCCAGGGCGCCCCAGTTGATGAATTCGATGCCAAGCTTGAAGGTGGCCTGTGTCTTGCGCATGAACTCGTCTTCGTCGAGTTCCAGCAAGCGGTTGAAGGTATTGATCGCCGGGATGGTCGCTTCGCCCACGCCAATGGTGGAAATTTCATCGGATTCCACCAGCTTGATGTTGAATTTGCCCTTCAGTGTCGTGCTCAGGAAGGCGGCGCTCATCCAGCCGGCAGTGCCGCCGCCCACGATCACGATGTCGGAGAGTTTTTGCTGTTGCATGCTGGCCGATCAAAAATATGGCAAATGCGTCACATCATGACACAAACCGCGGGGGCAATCGAGGGTGCGCTGCCGGGCAGCGCGTTTCAGGCGCCCAGCTTTTCCAGGCGGTAGCCGTAGCTGTACACCGGCACCAGGCGGAACCCGTTTTCCGGGCGCAGCTGCAGCTTGTTGCGCACCCGCGAGACGTGGGTGTCCATGGTGCGCGACGGCACGGCGGTTTCGCGTATCCACACCGCTTCGTGGATGTAGGCGCGCGACAGCGGGCGCCCGATGTTGCGAAAGAACAGCAACGCCAGGTAAAACTCCTTGTGCGTCACTTCGATCACGGCGCCGCCCATCGACAGGCGGCCGGGGCGGGTTTCAAATATGTAGGGACCGAATTGCAGCTGTTCGGCGCCGTTCTGGGTCGGATAGGCGCGCCGCAGCAGCGCTTGCACGCGCGCCACCAGCTCGCCGCGGCGCAGCGGCTTGATCATGTAGTCGTCGGCGCCCGCGCTGATGCCGGCCACGATGTCGTCTTCGGCCGAGCTACTGGTGATGAACATCATGGGGGTGGTGACGGACAGTTTTTCCTTGGCCCGGCGCACGATCTCGGCGCCGCCCAGGTCGGCCACCTGCCAGTCCAGGATCAGCATGTCGAAGCTGTCCTTGCGCAATTGCGCCAGCATGTCTTTGGCGCTGTCAAAGCTTTGACAGGTGTGGCCAGCCGACGTTAACACCTGGCAGACGAGGTCAGCCTGGCTGCGGTCATTGTCTAAGACTGCAATTCTCATGATGGGCGAGCGAACGTAAAACGTGTTGAGTAGGAGGTGTCCTACGATTGCAAATCAGAAGTTACACAGAATATAACAGAGTTTTACAAATTAACACGGCAAAAAACACCAAAATTTACATTCGGCAACACAAAACCTGCTGTGTAGACCTAATAATTGATTACACGTTACACTTTTAAAACCCCGAATTCAATGTCCTTATTGCGTTACTTAGGAAATAATTAGGAAAAAAGGATCAGCCATGGGTAAGGAATGGACCGTGCTCCCTGCAAGCGAGCAACAAATCGAGGCCACCCGCGAACACTGCCGCCGGATGGTGCGGCGCCGTGCCGTTATTTCAGCCGGCGTGTCGGCGGTGCCGATACCCGGCGTCGACGTGGTGTCCGACCTGTCACTGTTCAAACTGCTGGTCGATGACGTCAATGCCGCTTTCGGGCTGACCGAAGCGCAGATCGACCTGCTGCGGCCCGATCACAAGCTGATCGCCTACAAGGTGGCGGTCGGCGTGGGCGGCGTGATGGTAGGAAGGGTGGTGACGCGCGAACTGCTGACGCTGGTGTTCAAGCGCATGGGCTTGAAGTTCATGGCCAAGTCGTCGGCCCGTTTCGTGCCGATCGCCGGCCAAATTGCATCGGCGGCGATCGGGTTCACGATGTTTCGCAAGCTCGGTTACGAGCATGTGGAGGCGTGCGCCAAAGTAGCTGGCGAATTAATGGTGGCAACGTAAAGTCAGGTATCCGGCAGCACCACATTCACTTCAAGCACTTCCAGGTTGCCCTGGCGGTCCAGCGACAGCTTGATGTCGTCGGCGCTCACTTTGGTGTACTTGGAGATCACTTCGATCAGTTCGCGATGCAGCGCCGGCAAAAAGTCCGGCCCGCCGCGATGCCCGCGCTCGCGCGCGATGATGATCTGCAGGCGCTCCTTGGCAGCCGACGCACTCTTGGCTTGCTTGGAGGGGAACAGGAATGAGAGCAGTGCCATGTCACTTCGTCCCAAAGATGCGCTGCAGAAGGCCCGGCTTTTCGTAGACGGTGAAACGCAGCGGCAGGTCTTCGCCGAGGAAGCGTGAAATCACGTCTTCGTACGCTTCGGCCACGTCGGTGCCCTTGAAGTGGATCGCCGGGTTGCCCTGGTTCGATGCGTGCAGCACCGACTCCGACTCCGGAATCACGCCGATCAGCGGAATGCGCAGGATTTCCTGCACGTCCTGGTAGGACAGCATTTCGTCCGCTTCGACCCGCTTCGGCGCATAACGCGTGATCAGCAGGTGTTCCTTGACCGGCTCGGCGCCAGTTTGCGCGCGGCGCGACTTGGCCTGGATGATGCCCAGGATGCGGTCCGAATCGCGCACCGACGACACTTCCGGATTGGTGACGATGATCGCTTCGTCGGCGAACGTCAACGCCATCAGCGCGCCATGCTCGATACCGGCCGGCGAATCGCAGATGATGTATTCGAAACCCATGTTGATCAGGTCATGCAGCACGCGCTCGACGCCTTCTTCGGACAGGGCGTCCTTGTCGCGCGTTTGCGATGCCGGCAGGATGAACAGGTTGTCGCAGTGCTTGTCCTTGATCAGCGCCTGGTTCAACGACGCTTCGCCGTTGATGACGTTGATCAGGTCATACACGACGCGCCGTTCGCAACCCATGATCAGATCCAGGTTACGCAGGCCTACGTCGAAATCGAGAACGGCGGTTTTGTGGCCACGCATGGCCAGGCCGGTGGAGAAACTGGCGCTGGAGGTCGTTTTTCCAACGCCGCCTTTGCCGGACGTCACAACAATAATTCTTGCCACAGAAAGTCCTTTATCAAGAGCGGGAGGTAGGCGTGGAAGCCGAACTGAGCGATAGTATATCGATTCGGTCCCCTACCAGGCGAATTTGTGCCGGCTGGCGCGCCAGTTGCGGCGGGAAGCCTTCGTCGAAGGTACGGTACACCCCGGCGATCGACACCAGTTCGGGCTGCATCGACAAGGCGAAGATGCGCGCCTCGGCGTTGCCGGAAGCGCCAGCGAGCGCGCGCCCGTGCAGGGCCGCGTAAACATGGATGCTGCCGTCGGCGATCACTTCGGCGCCGTTGTTGACGGTGGCGGTGATGATCAGGTCGCAGCCGCGCGCATACACGCGCTGGCCGGCGCGCACCGGGGTGTCGATGATCATGGTGCCGGGCGTGACGAGCGCGGTGGCAACGGCGGGCGCTGGCGCGGCCACCGGAACCGGCGCCGGGATCGGTGCCGGCGCGGCCGTCAGCGCGGCAGGCGCTTCGGATTCTTCGCGCGGCTTGATGCCGGAGACGCCGTCGTCAAGCGACAGGCCGTGGGCACGAATGGCGTCGCCCATGGCGGCGCTGGCGCCGCGCACGGCTACTGCGTTCAAGCGGTATTTTTTCAGCACCGCGACCAGCTTGTCCCACTCGATGGCGGGCGCGCTGTCGGCGATGGTGGTGACATCGATCACCGCAAATTCATCTTCGAAGAAGTCGGACACGCCGCCAGTCATCTGCTTGAGCGCCGCGTCGATCGCCAGCGGGTCGGCCGAGTACAGGATCGTGGAGATCGCGACAACGGTGGAAATCTTGATTTCGATGGGCAGTTGGGACGGGCTTTTGAGCATAAACGGGTCGTGAGATATGGGCTAACGTCGCCCAAAAAGGTGCAGAACCCGTGCATTCTACTTTGAAAATTGCGAGAGGGGGAGTGTTGGATAGAATGTTCCGCGCAGCAATCATTACATCGCTCTTGCGCAGGCGAGAGCCCATAGCACCCCTGTTCATAGGTGCTATAGGCTCGCGCCTGCGCAACAGCGATGTGGTGATTTTTTAAGCAGCGCGCAGGCGGTGCGCCGCCGCCACCATATTGGACAGCGCCGTTTCGGTCTCGGCCCAGCCACGCGTTTTCAGGCCGCAGTCCGGATTGACCCACAAGTGGCGCGCCGGGATCACCTGCGCCGCCTTGCGCAGCAGGCGCTCCATTTCATCGACTCCCGGCACGCGCGGCGAATGGATGTCGTACACGCCCGGCCCGATTTCGTTCGGATAGCTGAATTTGCCGAAGCCGTCGAGCAGCTCCATGTCCGAGCGGCTCGTTTCGATGGTGATCACGTCGGCGTCCAGCGCGGCGATCTGCGGCAGGATGTCGTTGAACTCGGCGTAACACATATGGGTGTGGATCTGGGTCGCGTCGCCCGCCACGCAGGCCGTGACGCGAAACGCGCGCGTGGCCCACTCCAGGTACTCGTCCCAGCGCGCACGGCGCAGCGGCAAGCCTTCGCGCAGCGCCGGCTCGTCGATCTGGATGATCTTCACGCCGGCCGCCTCCAGGTCGGCCACCTCATGGCGCATCGCCAGCGCAATTTGCAGCGCGGTGAGCGAACGCGGCTGGTCGTCGCGCACAAAACTCCACTGCAGGATCGTCACCGGCCCGGTCAGCATGCCTTTGACCGGTTTGCTTGACAAGCTTTGCGCGTGCACGGTCCAGGCCACCGTCATCGGACGCGGGCGGGCCACGTCACCGAAAATCACCGGCGGCTTGACGCAGCGCGAGCCGTACGACTGCACCCAGCCAAAGCGGGTGAAGGCAAAGCCACCCAGCTGCTCGCCGAAATATTCGACCATGTCGTTGCGTTCGGCCTCGCCGTGCACCAGAACGTCCAGTCCCAGTGCTTCCTGGCGCCCGATGGCGTGCGCGATTTCGGCTTGCATCGCCGCTTCATAACCCGGCGCGTCCAGGGCGCCTTGCTTGAAGCTGGCGCGCGCGGCGCGGATGGTGGACGTTTGGGGGAACGAGCCGATGGTGGTGGTCGGGAAGTCGGGCAGCCGCAGGCGTGCGCGTTGCACCGCCTGGCGCTGCACGAAAGGGGAGCGGCGCCGGTCGGCATCCGGCGCCAGCGCGGCCAGTTCGCGTGCCACCTGGTCGCTATGCACGCGGGTGCTGCGGGCGCGGCTGGCAATCGCGTTGCGGGCCACTGCCAACGCTGCGTCAGCGCCATTGCCGGTTAATGCCGCTTTCAGAGTCGCCAGCTCGATGAGCTTCTCGTCGGCGAACGCCATCCACGAAGCCAGTTCCGGATCGAGCCCGGTTTCGCCGGCCAGGCTGAATGGCACGTGCAGCAGCGAGCATGATGGCGCCAGCCATAATTGGCCGTCGCGGCGCGCCAGCAGCGGTTTGATCACGCTGACAGCCGCATCGAGGTCGGTGCGCCAGATATTGCGGCCATCGACGATCCCGATCGACAGCACCTTGGGCACCGGCAGCCAGTCGCACACGCTGGTCAGTTCACCGCGCGCGCGGATGCCGTCCACATGCAGGCCGGCCACCGGCAGGCGGCAGGCCAGGCTCAGGTTTTCTTCGAGTGGCGAGAAGTAGGTGGCCAGCATGATCCTGGCGCCGCTCTGGCCAAGCTGCCAGTAGCATGGCTCGAAGGCGTTGCGCCAGCTTGGGGGCAGGTCCAGGCCGAGGATCGGTTCATCGAGCTGCACCCAGTCGGCGCCGCTGTCCTTCAGTTGCGCCAGCAGCGCGCAGTAAGCTGGCAGCAGGCGTTCGAGCAGGTCCAGGCGCTCGGCGTCCCTGGCCTTGCCCAGCCACAGGAAGGTCAAAGGACCAATCAAGGCCACCTTGACCGCGTGGCCCAGCGCGCGCGCTTCGGCCACTTCGGCCAGCAGGCGTTCGGCGTGCAGCGCAAACACGGTGTCGGCGGCAAATTCGGGCACCAAATAATGGTAATTGGTGTCGAACCATTTGGTCATGTCGAGCGCGTGCACGCTGTGCTGGCCGGCGCAACAGGCGGCGTCGTGTTCGCGGTCGCCGCGCGCCATCGCAAAATGGCGCGTGAGCGGCGCTTCGGTGCCGTCGAAGCCGAAGCGCGCCGGCTCGCAGCCGAACAGCTGGATGTGGTTGGCGACCTGGTCGTAGAAGGCGAAGTCGCCCACGGTAACAAAATCGAGGCCGGCGTCGGCCTGTTGCGCCCAGTGGCGCGCGCGCAGTGCGCGCCCGGTTTGTTCAAGATCGGACAGGCTGCTGTCGCCGCGCCAGTACGCTTCAAGCGCTATTTTCAGTTCGCGGCGGGCGCCGATGCGGGGGAAGCCGAGGGTGTGGGTATGGATCGTGGTCATGGTGTCATGTGGTTTTAATATTCGGTGTGTAAAGTGTGCTGCAAACGGACGTATAATCAAAACGAAACCTTTTGTGGTTTCGCATGAAAATAATTCATAGAGAATCCCCGTCCAATGCTGGAACTTCGTCACTTACGTACCCTTTCCGCCCTCCATTCCGCCGGCAGCCTGGTACGGGCCGCGCAATTGTTGAACTTGACGCAATCGGCGCTGTCTCACCAGATCAAGCTGATGGAGGACCGTTACGGCGGCCCCCTGTTCGAGCGCAAATCGATGCCGATCGCGTTTACCGCCACCGGCAGCCGCTTGCTCGCGCTGGCCGACACCGTGCTGCCCGCCGTCGAGCAGGCCGAACGCGATGTCGCGCGCCTGTCGCAGGGCGACCATGGCCAGTTGCGGGTGGCGCTGGAGTGCCACACCTGTTTTGACTGGCTGATGCCGGTCATGAATGAATTTCGCCAGCGCTGGCCGGAAGTGGAAATCGACCTGGTGTCGGGCTTTCACAGCGATCCGGTCGAGCTGCTGCGTTCCGGCCAGGCCGACCTGGTGATCGGTTCCGATTGCGGGCCTGACTTCAAGGTGTTTCCGCTGTTTCGCTTCGAGATCATGGTGGTGCTGGCGCAAAAGCACCGGCTGGCGCAAGCGCGCCGGCTGGAAGCGGCCGACTTCGAGGGCGAAACCCTGATCACCTACCCGGTGCCGGAACAGCGCATCGACCTGATCCGCGAAGTGCTGGCGCCGGCGGGCGTGCATTTCGAGCGCCGCACGGCCGAGCTGACCGTGGCCATCTTGCAGCTGGTGGCCAGCCGGCGCGGGGTGGCCGCGCTGCCCAACTGGGCGATCAAGAACTACGTCGATTACGACTACGTGCTGGCCAAGCCGGTCGGCGCCAACGGGCTGTGGAGCGACGCTTTCGTGTCGGTGCCGCCTGCGCTGGCAAGCAAGGCCTTCGTGGCCGACTTCGTCAATGTGATACGGGAACAGTGTGCGCGCACGCTAGACGGTATCAAATTGTTGGCATGAAAAATATTGCAGAAAAATTTGACCTAGGACAAATATGGTCTCGATAAATAGCTGATAAGATTGATTTAACTCAAACGCGCCAAGCGGCCTGACCCTGATTCTTGTATAGCCAACTTGTAACCTTATCGGAGATCACATGGAAGACGTAGTAATCGTGGCCGCAGGCCGTACCGCGGTCGGTAAATTCGGTGGCGCCCTGGCCAAAATTCCCGCATCAGATCTGGGCGCGCACGTCATCAAGCACTTGCTCGCACAAATCGGCATCGACGGCGCCCAAGTCAATGAAGTCATCCTCGGCCAGGTGCTTACCGCCGGGGCCGGCCAATGCCCGGCGCGCCAGGCCGTCATCAAGGCCGGCCTGCCCGACATGGTGGCCGCGTTCAACGTCGGCAAAGTGTGCGGCAGCGGCCTGAAGGCCACCCACCTGGCCGCGCAAGCGATCAAGTGCGGCGACGCCGACATCGTCATCGCCGGCGGCCAGGAAAACATGAGCGCGTCGCCGCACGTGCTGCCAGGTTCGCGCGACGGTTTCCGCATGGGCGAGGCCAAGCTGGTCGACACCATGATCGTGGACGGCCTGTGGGACGTGTACAACCAGTACCACATGGGCATCACGGCTGAAAACGTCGCGAAAAAATACGACGTGTCGCGCGCCGCGCAAGATGAGTTCGCGCTGCAGTCGCAACTGAAGGCCGAGGCCGCGCAAAAGGCCGGCAAGTTCAAGGATGAAATCATCCCGTTTGAAATCCCGTCCAAAAAAGGCGCGATCGTGTTCGATACCGACGAGTATCCAAAACACGGCAGCACGCTCGAATCGCTGGCCGCGCTGCGTCCCGCGTTCAACAAGGAAGGCACCGTTACCGCCGGTAATGCGTCCGGCCTGAACGACGGCGCCGCCGCGGTCATCATGATGTCCGCCTCCAAGGCCAAAGCGCTGGGCCTCAAACCGCTGGCGCGCATCAAGGCTTACTCGTCGGCCGGGCTGGACCCGACCATCATGGGCATGGGCCCGGTGTCGGCTACCAAGCTGTGCCTGCAAAAGGCTGGCTGGAAGCACGAAGACGTGGACCTGATGGAAATTAACGAAGCCTTCGCCGCGCAAGCGATCGCGGTCAACAAGGAAATGGGCTGGGACACCAGCAAGATCAACGTCAACGGCGGCGCGATCGCCTTGGGGCACCCGATTGGTGCATCGGGCGCACGCGTGCTGGTCACGTTGCTGCACGAAATGGTCCGTCGTGATGCCAAGCGTGGCCTTGCCAGCCTGTGCATCGGTGGTGGCATGGGAGTTGCATTAGCAGTAGAACGGGATTGAGCTGCACCCGTCAGGTACGAAGTCCTTAGATAAAAACAGGAGAAGACAATGGCTAGAGTTGCATTAGTAACCGGCGGTATGGGCGGTTTGGGCGAGGCAGTCTGTTTCAAACTTGCTGCGCTGGGCTACAGGGTCAGCACCACGTATTCGCCTGGCAACCAGAAAGTGGCAGCCTGGCTGGCCACCACCAAGGACATGGGCTACGACTTCAAGGCCTATGAGTGCGATGTGGCCGACTACGATTCGGCGCAAGCCTGTGTCGCCAAGATCGAAGCCGAAGTCGGCCCGATCGACGTGCTGGTCAACAACGCCGGCATCACGCGCGACATGACGTTCAAGAAAATGGACAAGCCGAACTGGGACGCCGTGATGGCGACCAACCTGGACTCCGTATTCAACATGACCAAGCCGGTGTGCGACGGCATGGTCGAGCGCGGCTGGGGCCGCATCATCAACATTTCCTCGGTCAACGGCCAGAAGGGTGCTTTCGGGCAGACCAACTATTCCGCGGCCAAGGCCGGCATGCACGGTTTCACCAAGGCGCTGGCGCTGGAAGTGGCGCGCAAGGGCGTGACGGTCAACACCATCTCGCCCGGCTACATCGGCACCAAGATGGTCATGGAAATTCCGAAGGAAGTGCTGGACACCAAAATCATCCCGCAAATCCCGATGGCACGCCTGGGCAAGCCGGAAGAAGTGGCCGGCCTGGTCGCCTATCTGTCGTCGGACGAGGCAGCGTTTGTGACTGGCGCCAATATCGCCATTAACGGCGGGCAGCACATGTCGTAACAACTGGCCATGGTCAGTCAGGGCGGAACGGCGCTAGCGCCTTCCGCCCTCATTTTTTTGGGAACTCACTTGATATTTGCTTTTCGCCTTGCCACCGAAGCCGACATCCCGGCCATGTCCGTCATCCGACTGGCCGTTACGGAAAACCGTTTGTCCGATCCGTCCCGCATCACGCACGCCATGTACGTCGACTTCCTCGACCGGCAAGGCAGAAGCTGGGTCTGCGAGCTTGATGGCGTCATCGTCGGCTTTGCCAGCGCCGACAAAACGGCGTCCTCGGTGTGGGCGCTGTTCGTCGACCCCGTCCACGAAGGCATCGGCATCGGCAAGCGCTTGCTGGCGCTGGTGACCGATTACCTGTTCGCGCTCGGCCACCCACAGATCGCGCTCTCGACCAGCGCCGACACCCGCGCCGACTTGTTTTACGCTGCCCAGGGCTGGGAACGCGGCAAAATGAAAAACGACATCGACGTACAATACACGCTATGCAAACCGCGGGAATATTGCCATGTTGACTCTGCCTAAAGGCGGCCTTGCGCTGGCCGCGCTCGACGAACAATTGCTGCATCCCGGCGTCAAGGGCTTGCCCATTACCGAACCGCTGCGCCAGGGTGCAATCGGCGTGCAGGGATGGAACGTGCTGCGCGCCGACACCAGCTTTCCGGTGGCGCTGCTGAAGGACGCGGCGCTGCGCCACAACCTCGACTGGATGCGCGATTTCTGCGCGCGCAACAAGGCCGTGCTCGCGCCGCACGGTAAGACCACGATGTCGCCCCAGCTGTTCGGCGCCCAGCTAGCCAACGGCGCCTGGGGCATGACGCTGGCCACCGCCACCCAGGTGCAGCTGGCGCACCGCTTCGGCGTGCGCCGCGTGCTGCTGGCCAATCAGCTGGTCGCGCCGGCCGACATCAACAGCATCCTGCACCTGCTGCGCGACGATCCGGATTTTGAATTCTTTGCGCTGGCCGATTCGCTCGACGGCGTGCAACGCCTGTCCCACGCGGCGCAAGCGCTTGGCCGGCCCTTGCCGCTGCTGGTCGAAATGGGCATTCCCGGCAAGCGCGCCGGCTGCCGCAGTGTGGACGAAGCGATGACGGTGGCACGCGCCATCGCCGCCGCACCCGGGCTGGCGCTGGCCGGCATCGAAGGCTATGAAGGCCTGCTTGGCGCCGAAGAGGTCAGCTCCTTCGTGGCGCAGCTGGTCGCGCTGGTGCGCCAGGCCGACGCCGAACAACTGTTTGGCTGCCCCGAGGTGCTGCTCTCGGCCGGCGGTTCGGCCTATTTCGACCTGGTCGCGCGCGGCTTTGCCGGCGTGGGCGTGGCCTCGCGCCCGCTCAAGGCAATTTTGCGCAGCGGCTGCTACCTGACCAGCGACCACGGTTCTTACCATCGTCTGCTGGACGAACTCGATGCGCGCGAACAGCGCGGACCAGGCTTGCAGCCAGCTCTGGAAGTGTGGAGCATGGTGCAGTCGCGGCCCGAACCGGGCCTGGCCATCCTTGGCATGGGCAAGCGCGACGCCTCGTACGACATCGATTTGCCGATCCCGTTGTGGTCCCACCGTCCCGGACCGGGAATGCCAGTCGCGCTGCCGGATGGGTGCAGCATCGTCAAGATGAACGACCAGCACGCCTACCTGCAACTGCCGGCCGGCGCCAGCCTGGCCGTGGGCGACCTGGTTGGCTGCGGCATCTCGCATCCTTGCACCACGTTCGACAAATGGCCCTTGCTGCTGGCCGTCGACGACGAGTACAACGTCCGCTATGGCGTCAACACCTACTTTTAGTGCGCTACAATCAACGCTCCACGACCGCCAAGAGAACCGCCATGCCCGCAACGCCGACCGCCCTGTTCCCGCCGATTTCACCGAGCCGCCAGGGCATGCTGGAAGTCGACGCGAGGCACACCATCTACTGGGAAGAAGTGGGCAACCCGAATGGCGTGCCGGTGGTGTTCCTGCACGGCGGACCAGGCGCCGGCCTGTCGCCCCAGCACCGCCGTTTTTTCGACCCCGAATACTATCGCGTGATCCTGTTCGACCAGCGCGGCGCCGGCAAGTCGACCCCGCTGGGCGAATGGCATGACAACACCACCCAGCTGCTGGTCGAGGACATCGAAAAGCTGCGCATCAAATTCGGCATCGACCAGTGGCTGGTGTTCGGCGGCTCGTGGGGCTCGACGCTGGCGCTGGCCTACGGCGAAGCGCATCCCGAGCGCTGCCTCGGCTTCATCCTGCGCGGCATCTTCCTGTGCACGGCCGCTGAAATCGACTGGTTCCTGCACGGCGTGCAGTGGTTCTACCCCGAGCTGTACGAAGAATTCATCGCGCCCATTCCCGAGGCCGAGCGTGGCGACCTGCTCGCCGCCTACACCTCGCGCATGCTGTGCGACGACCCGGCCGTGTTCTGGCCGGCCGCGCGTGCCTGGAGCCGTTTCGAAGGGCGGCGCGTATTCCTGCTGCCGCAGCCGGACGAACCGGCCTCGGACACGCTCGACCTGGGCGTCGGACGGCTGGAAGCGCATTACATGGCCAATCTGGGCTTTTTCAGCGACGACCAGCTGGTGCGCGAAGTCGGACGCATCTCTCACCTGCCGGCGCTGATCGTGCAGGGTCGCTACGACGTGATCTGCCCGCCGCTGTCGGCACACCGCCTGCACCAGGCCTGGCCCGGCTCGGTGCTGCAAATGATCCCGGACGCCGGGCACGGGGCGCTGGAAGTGGGCATTTCGAGCGCGCTGGTGGCCGCCACCGAGCGTTTCAAGCTGCGCGGGCGCTTCGTTTGACGGGGGCTGTTAAACTAGAGGGATGAATATTCAGATCAGCGACATCGGCCACGTCATCCAGCTGGCCATCGCGCCGGTGTTCCTGCTCACTGGCGTCGGTACCATGCTGTCGGTGCTGACCAACCGGTTGGCGCGCATCATCGACCGAAGCCGCACGCTCGAAGACCGGCTCGACATCGCGCCCAACGACGCCCACATGGACGAACTGGACGTGCTGTACCGGCGCTGGCATCTGATTAACTTTGCCATTGCGCTATCGACCGGCTGCGGCCTGCTGATCTGCCTCGTCATTGCGCTGCTGTTCCTGGGTGATACCACCAACCTGCCGCTCGATAAATATATTGCAGCGCTGTTCGTGGGCGGCATGATCGCGCTGATCGGCGCCTTCGTCTACCTGCTGCGTGAAATTTTCGTCGCCTCTGCGACCCAGCGCGCGCGCCGCCACAAGCGCGCGCCCAACCTTATTTGATCGAGTACCTTATGCACGACTACAAACGCCCGCCGACCCTGCACCGCTACGCGCCGCGGGCCGAACTTGAACTGGCGCTCACAACTGGCCAGTTCAAGCTGGTCCCGTCGAACAACTGCCTGACCCTGTCGTTTTCAAAAGTGTGGGACAAGGCCTTGTTCGACCTGCTGGCCCCGGCCGACTGCTGCCTGGTGATCCATAATTCCGAAGAATTCGGCGAGCGCCTGCACCGCGCGGTGCAGCGCACCTTGCCTAGCTGGGCCGGCATCGACGGCGCGGTCGAATACGGCGTGCGCGCCGCCTTGGGCGCTGCGTTCACCAAGACGGTGGCCGAATCGCATGAACAGGAATGGCAATTCGCATGGCGCGCCATGGCGCCGCAACTGAGCTTGAATCCGGTGACCATCAAGATCGGCAGCATTGAAAGCTTCGCCGAACTGCGCGACCGCGAGTTTTACGCCGCGTAGTCAGGGCGCCGGCTCGGACCGGTCCAGGCGCAGCAGCACGGCCGCCATCATGCGTTCGATGTCGCGCCGGATGATGTTCGCGCCCAGCATGCCCGGCACGTAAAACTTGGGCACCAGCTTGCCGCTGTAGACGACCCGGGTGCCGCCATCGGGCAGGGCGCTGATCTCCCAGCGGCAGCTATAGACCTTCATGTCGCCGGTCACCAGGCTGATATCGATCGCCGACATCGGCTCCTCGGCCGCTTGCACGATCAGGTGGATGGTCCGGCTCAGGAATAAAAAACGGGCCACGCCGGATTGCTCGATGATGACCCGGTTGCCGGTGCGCGACAGGATCTTGGTCTTGTTCAGGTCCGGCACGAATTCGGGCATGCTCTCGTAATCGGTCAGCACCTTCCACACCGCGCCCGGCGCGGCCTTGACGTTGCCATTGGCGGCGACCTCGAACACCTGCGCGCCATCGACGTCGACGCGTTTGACCACGACGTCCGGCGCGGCCGACTGCGCCGCAGCGGGCCACGCGATGACCAGCAAGAGTGCGAAAATCAGGCGTGAAAACATGGGCCCAGCCTACGGTAAAGCATGCCCGATGACAAGCACCGTACACAAAATACTTGCTTTTCGGCAAATGTCATACGGCCCGGTTGTGCACTTGGGCAAAAATTAGAACCCGGCATCTACAGAAGTAGGTTGTAATGCCAGTTGTCCTTTCATACCTATAACTACAATGAGCAATCCTTCCTATCCGCACCTGCTGGCTCCCCTCGACCTGGGTTTTACGACCCTGCGCAACCGCGTCATCATGGGCTCGATGCACACCGGCCTCGAGGACCGCTTCTATAACTATGGCAAGCTGGCCGCGTTTTATCGCGAGCGCGCCAAGGGCGGGGTGGGTTTGATTGTGACGGGCGGCATTTCGCCCAATCGCCAGGGCTGGCTGCTGCCGGCCGGCGGCACGCTCAACTTCCTGGGCGATATCTTCAACCACCGCCGCGTCACGCGCGCCGTGCACGAAGAGGGCGGCAAGATCCTGATGCAGATCCTGCATTCGGGCCGCTATGGTTACCAGCCGTTCGTGGTGTCGGCGTCCAGCAAGCGTTCGCCGATTTCGCCGTTCAAGCCAAAGCCGCTGACCGAGGCCGGCATCGAGTCGACCATCAAGGATTACGCGCGTTGCGCCAAGCTGGCCAAGATGGCCGGTTACGACGGCATCGAAGTGATGGGCAGCGAAGGTTATTTGCTCAACCAGTTCCTGTGCGCGCGCACCAATTTGCGCCAGGATCGCTGGGGCGGCAATATCGAAAACCGCATGCGCTTGCCGGTCGAGATCATCAAGCGCATCCGCAAGACCGTGGGTGACGATTTCATCATCATGTACCGCCATTCGCTGCTCGACCTGGTTGAAGGGGGCAACACCTGGGACGAAGTGATCACCGTTGCGCACGCGCTGGAAAAGGCGGGCGTCACCATCCTCAATACCGGCTACGGCTGGCATGAGGCGCGCGTGCCGACCATCGTCACCTCGGTGCCGCGCGCGGCCTTTGCGGCAGTGGCCGGGCGCTTGCGGCGCGAAGTGAAGATTCCCGTGGTCGCCTCGAACCGCATCAACATGCCGTTCGAGGCCGACGACATCATCGCCCGCGGCGACGCCGACATGGTGTCGATGGCGCGTCCATTCCTGGCCGATGCCCAGTTCGTGATCAAGGCCGCCACCGGCCGCACCGACGAAATCAACACCTGCATCGGCTGCAACCAGGCCTGCCTGGACCACACATTCTCCAACAAGCGCGCCAGTTGCCTGGTCAACCCGCGCGCCTGCCACGAGACCGAGCTGGTGTATGCAAAGACCGCCAAGGCGCGCAAGGTAGCGGTGGTGGGCGCGGGACCGGCCGGCCTGTCGGCAGCGACCGTGGCGGCCGAATGCGGCCACCAGGTCACGCTGTTCGATTCGAGCGACAGCGTCGGCGGCCAGTTCAAGATCGCCATGCAGATTCCGGGCAAGGAAGAATTCAGCGAAACGATCCGCTACTTCCGTCGCAAGCTGGAACTGACCGGCGTCGAGCTGCGCCTGGGCCAGCGCGTGACGCGCGAAGAACTGCTGGCCGGCGGCTACGACGACGTTATCGTCGCCACCGGCATCAAGGTGCGCATGCCGCCGATCGACGGTATCGACCATCCGAAAGTGCTGTCGTATATCGACGTGCTGCAGAAAAAAGCGCCGGTAGGAAAACGCGTGGCCATCATCGGCGCCGGCGGCATTGGTTTTGATGTCGGCGAATACCTGCTGCACAATCCGGCCATTCCGCTACCGGTGCCGGTTGCCGCCTGGGCCGGCGAGTGGGGCGTGGATTTGAACGCGACCACCAGCGGTGGCCTGGTCAAGCCGCACGACGCCGAACCGGTGCGCCAGATTTTTCTCATGCAGCGCAAGACCAGCAAGCTCGGTGCGGGCCTGGGCAAGACGTCGGGCTGGGTGCACCGCGCCACGCTCACCCGCAATGGCGTGGTGATGCTGGCTGGCGTCAGCTACAACAAGATCGACGACCAGGGCTTGCACATTACGGTGGCTGGCGAAGAGCGCTTGATCCCGGTCGACAACGTGGTCATCTGCGCCGGCCAGGACAGCCTGACCGAACTGATGCCGCCGGAAGGCACTGTTGGCGGTCCGCGCTTCCACAAAATCGGCGGCGCCGCACTGGCCGCTGAACTGGACGCCAAGCGCGCCATCAAGGAAGGTGCCGAATTGGCCGTCAGCTTGTAAAGCACCCGTGTTATCCGCTTTGTGTGTATGCCTTCAGGCGCAAACGAAGCGGACTTTCCGGGCGCAGCGTGATGTTGAAGGCCGGCCGGGGCGCCGCCATCCCTTCGGGAACGTTCACCGTGAAGCGCTGCAACAGCATTGCCGCGATGACCGTCATCTCGGTCGTTGCCAGGTGCTGGCCCAGGCAAACGCGGGGACCTGTGCCGAATGGCATGAAGGACCCACGCGGCAAGTCCGGTGCGTCACCGTCAAAGCGCTCAGGGCGAAACGCATCCGGGTCCGCAAACCAGCGCGCATCGTGCTGCATTAACTGGAGCGGCACCATGAACATGGTTCCAGCGGGAAGCTGCCAGCCGCCCAGCGTCATCGCCTGCGTCGAGCGGCGCGACAACAGTACCGGCGCGGCAGGATACAGGCGCAGTGTTTCTTGCAGCGTAGTGGCCAGGTAGGCAAGCGAGCCAAGATCCTGCGCGCTGGGTAGCCTGCCTTGCAAGACCGTCTCCACCTCGCGCCGCGCCAGCTCCTGCGCCTGCGGGTTTGCCGCCATGCACCAAGCCCACCAGGTCAGCGTTGCCGCCGTTGTCTCGTGGCCGGCCAGGAACGCAGTCATGCATTCGTCGTGCACGGCCTTCAGTGGCCAGGCCGCAGGATCGTCGCGGTGCAGCACCAGCAGCCGGCTGAGCAGATCTTCCGGCCATGCATCAGGCGCCAGCGCCAGTCTTTTCTCGACGTGTCCGCTGATCAGGCGCTTGAGCAAGGCGATGCCGCGCCGTTTGGCGCGTTTCCATGGCATCCAGTCGGGCAAACTTGCCGGCCAGTACATCTCGGCATTGGCGGCTTTGGCAGTGTCGCTGAGCGCACCTTCCGCGGCGCGCGCGTCCTCGTCAATTTCACTGGAAAACATCATGCGCAAGATGACGTCCATCGTGAGGGACGTAAGTGCGCTTTCAATAGGCCAGTCTGCCTCGCCCCTGGGCCATAGTGCAAACGTGTTCGCGGCAGCACCCGCTATCGCCGGAACGAAGGCTTGCACCGCTTTGGGCGAAAAACTTGGCTGCAAGGCGGAGCGCTTGGCGCGCCACGCCTCACCCTCGGCGGTGAGAACGCTGTGCCCGTGCAGCTGCGAAAATACGCTGATGCCGCGCTCCCAGCGGCGCAATTCCAGGTGATGCCCGACCAACAGATCGCGCACCAGTTGCGGGTCGGTCACCACAATTTGATGTTCAGGCCACATGCGCAAATGGACCACGTCGCCGTATGCCTGGCGCCATTGCGCCAGCGAGCCCAACAGGTCACGGGACATGCACCGTAGCAGGGTCCAGCCGGTCAGTCCGGACGCTGGCCCCGGGGGCCATACTCCCGGCGGATGGAGGGAAGGCGCGGCAGCGTTTTTGCCGTGCCCGTATGGGCATGGTGGAGGCGAGGTCGTATTCATGACTGCATTGTCGACCTCGGCGCGCGTTGTGTATTGAACTGAAACGACATCAGCGCATGGGGGAGACTGCTTGCTATACTGGCACGCGATGAGCTCCATTCAACCACCGCTGTCAGTGCTTGCGCCAGGGCCGCTCGAGCGCGCCCCACGCGCCGACGGCCAGAGCGCGCCGCATTCATGGCTGCGCCTGGCGCCTCCCGCATTGCAGGGTGCACTGGTCGCCTTGGTCGGCCGCGATACGCGCTCGCTGGCCTTGACGGGTGCCCAGCGCTTGTCCCACTTTCCCGCGTCACCTCTGGTGGCGATTTCCTGGTATCGCGGCCTCGATGCGGGATTGATTGGGGACAGCGTAAGCGGGCCATGCTGGCGCCCGTTTGCGTCGCCAGTGGTCATCTCGGGCAGCCAGTCGCACCCTTTCGTGAGCTGGGCCCCGAGCACGGGCCGGGGCTACATGGCTTGCTTCAATGCGGACGCGGCCCAAGCCCTGTTCGGGTTTGACCTCAGCGCCATTCAGGACCGTTTTGTTCCGGCAGCCCAGCTGCTGGGCGCGCAATGGGCGCCGCTCTGGGATGCACTGCTTGCCAGCGAAGATGACGCCCTGCTGTCGGTGTTGGAGCGCCATCTGGCCGCACCGTGGCAGGCTTTGCAGGGCAGGACGGGCGCACAGCCATCGCTGCGCCAGATGGGCAGGCACTGGGTCGAGCGCCTCGCGTGGAAGGCCCAGCAATGGAGCGGCGTGCACAGTACGCGTCATGTGGAACGGCGCATCAAGTCATTCAGCGGCCGCTCCCTGCGCGAGTGGCAATCGCTGGTGCGCACCGAGGATCTGTTCTTCGCCGCGCGCGATCGTTACGAGGCCGGGCAACCGCTGGACTGGGCCGGCCTGGCGCAGTCCGAGGGCTTTGCCGATCAGGCCCACATGAACCGGGCGGCCAAGCGGATTACCGGTTTTTCTCCCGGCGAATTCGCGCAGCGGTTCATCGAGGACGAATCGTTCTGGATGTATCGGCTGTGGGTTTGAAAGAAGCATTCATTGGCGCGGATCACAGACAGCGGAGGCCAATGAACAGTATTGGTTCGTAGCGCTGGACAGGTGATATCCTTCAATTCTTTCCACGCATCGGACAACGCCCGCATGAAACATCACCGTGTTGTTGCTTACCTTATTGGCGCCATTTTATTTGCGAATTCTGGACTCAGCGTGCTGGCTGCAGAGACACAGCTCGTCGGCAAGTGGGTCGGCGTAGCTCGTGAGGTGACCGCTATATACGAACTCGAACTGACGGCGGACGGGGCTGGTCGCCTGACTAGCGTGAGTACGTCGCTGAATCCATCCGTGACGACATTGCACGAGATTGTAGGATGGAAGCTCCATGGCAAGTCAATCGCGCTTCCGAATCGCGTAGTCCGTGGATACCCCGTGAAACTGAGTGCCGTTGATCTGGATTATCGCCGTTTGCAGTTGACCCTAGATTACTCATGGAAAAGCTATGACATGGTCCTAGTTCCAAAGGAGCAATTCTCGAACGCATCGCAGTTGCTTGACGCTTTTCCACAAACGTCGATTTATGATCTTGATCCGACATGCTTCCGGCCACTCGCGGACTACTGTCTCGGAGATCGATGTCCCACTTGGCAGGAAAGCGTTGAAAAGACCAAGAACCGTGGGCGAACGGAGAGCTGCACTGTCGCATCCGTAGGAACGTGCGCTGACCTTAAGGTGACCAGAAGCAGCGGTGGCTTTGGGTCCCGCACCGAATACTTCAAGCCCGATGGAACATTGATCGCCGCAACGACCACGAGCGACTCAATCGCGGTCGGAACTGCATGTCCCAATTGGAGCCACTTTGGCGAGCGTCCGGTATGCATGATTCAGAAGACCGAGGATTATTGTCGCCAGTGACTTGCTTCGCAGCGGGAACCCCTTGGGTTGCGCTCAAACCGCGCGCTTACTTCTTGCGCACCACCACGCAGCCAATCGAGTAGCCCGCGCCAAACGAGCAGATCACGCCATGCGCGCCGCTCGGCATGTCGTCCTGGTATTTGTGGAAGGCGATGATCGAACCGGCCGACGAGGTGTTGGCATAGGTGTCGAGGATCACCGGCGCTTCCGACGGCTCCGCATCGCGCCCCAGCAGCATGCGGGTGATCAGCAAATTCATGTTCAAGTTGGCCTGGTGCAGCCAGTAGCGCGATACTTGCGCGATCTCGATGCCGGCGCCGGTCACGGTGTCCTTGATCATTTCGGCGGCCATCGGGCACACTTCCTTGAACACTTTGCGGCCTTGCTGGCGGAACAGCTTGTCCGGCTTGCCGATGCCGCTTTCGTCGAAGCGGTTCAAAAAGCCGAAGTTGTTGCGGATGTTGTTGGAGAATTTGGTTTTCAGCTTGGTCTCGAGAATCTCGAACTGGTGCGCGCTTTTGGCCGTGTCGGCCGCTTCGATGATGATCGCGGTGCAGGCATCGCCGAAGATGAAGTGGCTGTCACGGTCGCGGAAGTTCAGGTGGCCGCTGGTAATTTCCGGGTTCAGCACCAGCACTGCGCGCGCCTGGCCGCTTTGCACTGCCGCCACCGCGGTCTGGATGCCGAAGGTGGCCGACGAACAGGCCACGTTCATGTCGAAGCCGTAGCCGTCGATGCCCAGCGCGTCTTGCACTTCGACCGCCATCGCCGGATAGCCGCGCTGCAGATTGCTGCAGGCGACCAGCACCATGTCGATGTCGGCCGGGGTGCGGCCGGCGCGGTCGAGCGCCTGGTGCGCCGCCGCCACGCACATTTCGGCCTGCAGCGACAATTCGTCGTCGCCGCGCTCGGGAATGCGCGACGTCATGCGCGTCGGGTCCAGGATGCCGCTCTTTTCCATCACGAAGCGCGACTTGATGCCGGACGCTTTTTCGATGAAGGCCGCGCTCGAGCCTTCGATCGCGGCCAGTTCGCCGGCGGCAATCGCTTGCGCGTTGTCGGCGTTGTACTGCTCGGCGTAGGCGTTGAAGGCGACCACCAGCTCTTCGTTCGAGATCGAATTGGGCGGCGTGAACAAACCGGTGCCGCTGATGACGACTTGTTTCATAGTAAAGCTTTCATATAGAGTAATCCGAGCGCGCGCTCGGTGAATCCAGCGATTCTACACAATGCCGTAGGTCAGGGCGAAGTTTTGGGGGACTGCTGGGCCAGCGTGGCACGCGGCGCCGCCTTCGACAGTTGCAGCGGCAAGCCCTTGAGGTGGTTGAGCGCCTGCTTGAGCTGGAAGTCGTCGGCGCCGCCGTATTCGAGCGGCTTGCGCTTGCGTTCGGCTGCGGCCAGCCGCATTTGCGCTTCGACGTCGTCCTTGGCGCCCTTGGCGTCTTCCTGGTCGCGGTCATTGGCGAGGTGCTTGTCGAGGTCCGCTTCGCGCAGGCGCAGCGCGTTGACGCCGTCGCCGTCGGCGTTTTCATCGACCAGGAAGTCGGGCACGATGCCCTTGGCCTGGATCGAGCGGCCCTTGGGCGTGTAATAGCGCGCGGTGGTGAGCTTGACGGCGGTGTCGGCGCTGAGCTGGCGGATGGTTTGCACCGAGCCCTTGCCGAAGGTCTGGCTGCCGATGATGGCGGCGCGATGGTAGTCCTGCAGCGCGCCGGCCACGATCTCGGATGCCGAGGCCGACCCGGTGTTCACCAGCACCACCATCGGCAGGCTTTTCAGCCCGGCCGGCAGCTTGGACAGCGCGTCGCTGCCGGTGCGCAGTGCGTAGTCTTTGGCGTTGCCATAGTAATGCTGCTTGGAGTCGGCCAGCTGGCCGTTGGTGGACACGATTTCGGCGTCCTTGGGCAGGAACGCGGCCGACACCCCGATCGCCCCTTGCAGCAAGCCACCCGGGTCGTTGCGCAGGTCCAGCACCAGGCCTTTGAGCTGGGGGTCCTGCTTGTACAGCGCAGTGATCCTGGCGGCCATGTCGTCCAGCGTCGGTTCCTGGAACTGCGAAATGCGTAGCCAGGCGTAGCCAGGTTCGACGATTTTTCCTTTGACGCTGTGCTGGATGATCTCTTCGCGCGCGATCGAGAACGGCAGCGGCAGCGGCGCGCCTTTGCGCACGATGGTCAGCGCGACCTTGGTATGCGGCTCGCCGCGCATGCGCTTGACCGCTTCTTCCACGCCCAGCCCTTGCACCGCGGCGCCATCGATGCGGGTGATCAGGTCCCCGGCCAGGATCCCGGCGCGCCAGGCTGGCGAATCCTCGATCGGGGCCACGATGTTGATGTAGCCGTCGTCGCTGACGGCGATCTCGATGCCCAGACCGACAAATTTGCCTTCGGTGCCTTCGCGCAGGTCGCGGTAGGCGCGCTGGTCCAGGTAGGCCGAATGCGGGTCGAGCGAGGCGACCATGCCGGCAATGGCTTCGGTCAGCAGCTTTTTGTCGGCCACCGGTTCGACGTAATCGGATTTGATCAAGCCATACACGTCGGCCAGCTGGCGCAGTTCTTCGATCGGCATGCCTTGTTCCACCGGTTTTTGCGCGATCGCGGAGAACTGCATCGACACGGCCATGCCGGCGATGACGCCCAGGCCGACCAGGCCGGAATTTTTCAGTGTAGGACCCATGACATCACCTGATTGCGTTGACTGTGGCGCGCTCGGAGAGCGCCGTTCCAGTATAAACCGGAAAGCGTGCTTGCCGGTTGTGCCGCTTCAGGCAAAACGCCGCAGATACATACGTGTACCTTCTGCAAACTTGTGTATCGCAAAGTAAAAAAGCCGGCGCGGGCAGTCGGCAAGCACTGGCGAAGGTTAAAATGCTGCGACCGACGAATTTAATATTGACACCTCTTATTCGTGGCCGCGTTGCGGCTACCGCCCATGTCCAAACTGTTAGCCTTGACCTGCCTCGCCTTTGCGAGCGCCACCGCGATCCCGTCCCACGCCGCCGACCCAGTGCCGCAGGCCGCCGACACCACTACCACCACGCCTGCCGTCATGCCGCCCAAGGTGCAGCAGGTGACAGTGACCGGCGGGCGCGCCAATGAAACCGAAACGCGGCGCAACGCCACCGCCTCGAAGATGATCTTCGGGCGCGAGGAACTCGACCGCAACGGCGACAGCAGCGTCGGCGAAATCCTCAAGCGCCTGCCCGGCATCACCATGGGCGGGCCGCCGGGACGGGGCGGCGGCGGCGGCGCCCGCATGCGCGGGCTGGGCAACGGCTACACCCAGATGCTGGTCAACGGCGAACGTCCGCCGGCCGGCTTTTCGCTCGAGTCGCTCGCGCCCGAGCAGGTCGAACGCATCGAGATCATGCGCGGCCCGGTCGCCGAACACAGTACCCAGGCCATCGCCGGCACCATCAACATCGTACTGCGCGAGGGCTACCAGCAAAAGGACGTCCAGCTCAAGCTGACCGACAGCATCGAGCAGGGTTTGCACAGCCCCAACATCGGGCTGACCTTGCCGGGCAAGCGCGGCGCGCTGTCCTGGCTGGTGAACGGTTCGCTGGCAGTGAACCGCAACCGCGACAACAGCAGCACGGCCTACCAGAAAGTGGAGTCGAACGGCGCGTTGAGCAGCGACCAGCAACGCACGTCCCACAGCGATTCGACCAGCCACATGCTGCACTTGGCGCCGCGCCTGTCCTACCGTTTTGACGATGGCGACACGCTCAACTTCCAGCCTTTCATCGTGCATAACAGCAGCACCGGCAGTTCGGCCGGCACGCTGGACGAGATGATCGATCCGGCCAGCGCCGAGTACGCGCTGTCGCTGGGACAATCGACGTCGTCGATGACGTTCGTGCGCGGTTTTGGCAACTACCTGCACAAGATGGACGCGGGCGCCAAGCTCGATGTGAAATTCGGCTTTGGCGGCGGGCGCACCGAATCGGACTCGCTGCGGCGCCAGTTCGATGCCGACGGCACGGCGGGCGACCAGTTCAGCACCCACGAAAGCAGCCGCAACAGCGGCCTGTCGACCGGCGGCAAGTACACCCGGTCGATGGCCAAGGGCCATTTGCTGGCCACCGGCTGGGATATTGAAGCGGGGCGCCGGGTCCAGACCTCGCTGGCGCAGCGCAACGGCAGCGCCCAATATCCTGGCTCGGGCGCCGAGCTGAGCGCCAACACGCGGCGTTTGGCCGGCTTTGTCCAGGACGAGTGGGACATCACCGCGCAGTGGGGCGTGTACCTGGGGCTGCGCTGGGAAGGCATTCGCACCAGCGCCACCAATGTCGGCCACGACACGACCAGCAACAGCGCCGTGTGGAGCCCGGTGGCGCACACGGTGTGGCGCATTCCCGGCCACGACAAGGACCAGATCCGCGCCAGCCTGACCCAGAGCTACCGCGCGCCGCCGCTGAACGACCTGATCGCCGTGACCACGTTCACGCCTGGCGCGGGCGACCCGACCCGGCCTGACCGCAGCGGCAATCCGGACCTGAAGCCGGAACTGGCCAAGGGCCTGGACCTGGCCTACGAACACTATGTGGGCAAGAGCGGCATCCTGTCGGCAAGCGGCTTCGTGCGCCAGATCGACAACCTGATGCGGCGCACGCTGAGCGAGCGCATGACCGACCAGGGCATGCGCTGGCTGTCGACGCCGTCGAACATCGGCAGCGCCGTTACCCGTGGCATCGAACTGGAAGCGAAACTGCAGCTGGCCGACCTGATGAGCGACGCCCCCAACATGGACCTGCGCGCCAATTACAGCCGCTTCTGGTCCAGCGTGGACGGCATCCCCGGCCCCGACAACCGGCTCGACCAGCAGGCCCGTCAAAGCGCCAACGTGGGCCTCGATTACCGCTTGAAGAAATTGCCCTTGTCGCTGGGAGGCAGCTACAATTGGACGCCTGCCACGGTGGTGCAGACCAGCGTGGACGAGCGCGTGCACAGCGGCGTCAAGCGCCAGTTCGATGCCTACGCGCTGTGGAAGTTCAACCCGAACCGGCAGCTGCGCTTGTCGGCCAATAATTTGATGCACGCCGATTATTTGAACGGCAACCAGGTGCAGGCCAATGGCAGCACCCAGCTGTCGGACACCGCCGCGCGTACCTTTACCACCGTGAGCGTCAAGCTCGAACTGAAGTTGTAGCAACCGTTATCGCCCCGGCCACAAGCCGTTCAATTCAGCCCCATAAGGACCTACCGTGAAACGATATTTGCTGAGCACCCTGACCCTGAGCCTGATGGCAGCCTTTGCCGGCGCCGCCGAACCTGCTGTGCCGGCAGCGCCGATTTCCGGCATCGACGTCCAGTACATCGACCCGAGCGTGCGCCCTCAGGACGACTTCTTTACTTACCTGAATGGCAAATGGCTCAAAGCGACCGAAATCCCTGCCGACAAAGCCAGCTGGGGCACCTTCGCCAAGCTGCGCGACGACGTCACGCCGCAAGTGCGCGCCATCATCGAATCGGCCCAGTCGGACAAGAGCCAGAAGGCCGGCTCGGACGCGCGCAAGATCGGCGACCTGTACGCCAGTTTCATGGACGACAAGAAGCGCGAACTGATGGGCTACAAGCCGCTGACGGGCGAACTGGCCAAGATCGCCGCGCTGCGCGACAAGAAGGGCGTGCCGGCGCTGACCGCCCACCTGGCCCAGCTTGGCGTGGCCACGCCGTATAGCTTCCATATCGGCCAGGACGCGCGTGAATCGACCCGTTACGCGGTCTACATCTCGCAAAGCGGCCTGGGCTTGCCGGACCGCGACTACTACCTGAAACAAGACGATGCCAAGATGGCCGAAGTGAAGGCCAAGTACGAGCTGCACGTGGCGACCATGCTGGCCATGGTGGGCCACAAGGATGGCGCTGCCGCAGCGAAAGCCATTGTTGCGCTGGAAACCGAACTGGCCCAGGTACAGTGGACCAAGGTCGAGAACCGCGACCCGGTCAAGCGCTACAACAAGATGGACATGACGCAGCTGGCCGCGCTGACCCCGGGCTACGACTGGAAAATCGCGAGCGCGGCAGCTGGCGTGGGCAACAAGGTCGACTACGTGATCGTGCGCCAGCCGAGCTACCTGACGGGCATGAATGCCGTGCTGGCCAAGGCCGAGCTGGCAACGTTGAAAGCGTATTTTGAATGGCAACTGGTGCGCAGCTACGCGCCATTCATGTCCAAGCCGTTCGTGGACGCCGACTTCGCGTTCTACGGCACCGTGCTGACCGGCGTGACCGAAAACCGTCCGGACTGGAAGCGCGCCGTGGCGACCGTCGAAGGCGCGCTGGGCGAAGCGGTGGGCAAGCAGTACGTGCAGCGCCACTTCCCGGCCGAGCGCAAGGCGCGCATGGAAGTGCTGGTGCAAAACCTGATCGCCGCCTACCGCCAGAGCATCGAGACGCTCGACTGGATGGGCCCGCAGACCAAGAAGGAAGCCCAGGCCAAGCTGGCCAAGTTCACACCGAAGATCGGCTACCCGAACAAGTGGCGCAATTATGCGGCGCTGGCGATCAACCGCGACGACCTGGTCGGCAACGTGATGCGCGCGAACCTGTTCGACTACAACGTCGACTTGCACAAGCTGGGCAAGCCGATCGACCGTGAAGAGTGGGGCATGACGCCGCAGACGGTAAACGCGTACTACAACTCGTCGATGAATGAAATCGTGTTCCCGGCCTCGATCCTGCAGCCGCCGTTCTTCGACATGCGCGCCGACGATGCGGTCAACTACGGCGCCATTGGCGCGGTGATCGGCCACGAAATCGGGCACGGCTTTGACGATTCGGGCAGCCAGTCCGACGGCGACGGCAACCTGCGCGACTGGTGGACCGCGCAAGACCGCGCCGCCTTCAAGGCCAAGACCGAGATGCTGGTCAAGCAGTTCAATGGCTATGCGCCGCTGCCTGGGTACAACGTCAACGGTGCGCTCACGCTGGGTGAAAACATCGGCGACAACTCGGGCGTGGCGATTGCCTACAAGGCTTACCAGCTGTCGCTGGGCGGCAAGCCAGCACCGGTGATCGACGGCCTGAGCGGCGACCAGCGCTTCTTCATGGGCTTTGCCCAGGTGTGGCGCTCGAAGATGCGGGAAGCCCAGCAGATCGTGCAAGTGAAGACCGACCCGCATTCGCCGGGCCAGTTCCGCGCCAACGGCAGCCTGATGAACCATCCAGCCTTCTACGAAGCGTTTGGCGTCAAGGAAGGCGACAAGATGTATCTGGCGCCGAAAGAGCGCGTCAGCATCTGGTAAGCATGCGCGCTCGCTGATGCCGGTCATGCCGTCCCGTCAAAGTTGACCGGACGGCATTTTTTTGGCGCTGGCGGGAGCCGCTTCACGTACAATGGCGACGCGCTTACTTAGCAAGGAAGAAACAATGGAAACGGCATTATGGGCACTCAATCTGATTGCGGTAGTGTATTTGTGCTTCTGGGCAGTGGCGCGCGACAGCGACCAGCCGGCCAAGGATAAGTAAGGCATGCGCGACATTTTCTTCATGGCAGTGTTGCCATTGATGCTGTATGCAATGGCCAAGCGCCCCTTCGTCGCGCTCGGGATGTGGATCTGGACCGCGATGTTCTTTCCGAATGCCTGGCTGTACGGCTTCGCTTCCGGCTTTCGCTACAACCTGTTGTTTACCGGCGTTGCCATTGCCGGCTACGTGGTGCTGCGCGACAAGCCGCGGCTGGTCATGCACAGCATCGTCGGCCTGGTCTTGCTGTTTTTCGCCTGGACCACGGTGTCGACCATGCTGACCGTCGGTTCGCCCGACGTGGCGTGGGACATCTGGGGCCGCTTCTTCAAGGTGGTGCTGCTGTTTCTGTTCGTGGTGCTGATCGTCGAAAAGAAACTGCACGTCGATTTCTTCCTGTGGTGCCTGGTGCTGTCGCTCGGCTTTTATGCTGGCCTGGAAGCGCTCAAGTACATTTCCAGCGGCGGCGGCCACAAGATTGCCGGCTTTGCCGGCCACGTGCTGGGCGACCGCAACGAGCTGGCGGTGGCCTTCGTCATGACGCTGCCGGTGTGCGTCTACCTGATGGGCGAATACGGCAAGCAATCGCTGCTGATACGCTATGGTTTTCTGGGCCTGATGGCGCTGATCGTGTTTGCCGTGATTGGCACCCAGTCGCGCGGCGGCTTTATCGCCTTGCTGGGGCTGGGCGGCTTCTTCTTTCTCAAGAGCGAACGCAAGATCTTGCTGTCGGTATTGGTGCTGGCACTGGTGGTGGCGCTGTCGTACTATGTGCCGCCCGAATGGACGGCGCGCATGGATACCATCGGCGAAGCGCGCGAGGACGCGTCCTTCATGACCCGGGTCGTGGCCTGGAAGCTGAGCTTTATCCTGGCCATGCAAAATCCGCTGTTCGGCGGCGGCTTCAAGGCGCTGGAACAATATGCGGTGTGGTCGCGCCTGTGCGAAGATTTCTTTTCCTATCCTTTTTTCTATACGGGCGACGCCTTGCCCAACCCGCTCAACGCGCGCGCGGCGCACAGCGTGTATTTCCAGATCCTGGGCGACCATGGTTTTGGCGGCCTGATCATCTACCTGCTGCTGTTGTTGCGCACCTTCCTGAGCGCGCGCGCACTTACGCGGCTGGCGCGCCAGTACAGCGAAACACACTGGATCGCCAGCGTCGGCACCATGCTGCAGCTATGCCTGTTCGCTTTTTGCGTGGGCGGCGCCGCGCTCAGCTTCGCCTATTTTGAAGTCCTGTTTGCCTTGTGCGGCCTGGCCGTGGTGCTGGAAAAGCGCATTCTGCCGGCGGCGCTGGAACGCCAGCGCCTGGCCAGCACTTAACGCGGCACGATGGCGAACTGGGGGCCGAGCGCATAGTTCGGCTTGACGGTGCGTCCCATGAACACGGTCCAGGCGGCGGCGCCATTGGTGGCGCCGGAGTCGGCCGCGTAGGCCAGCGCCGGCTGCATGTTCGACGGGAAGCCGGTGGTTTCGCTCGAGTAGCCCGTCATTTCACCGACCTTCAGTCCCAGGCTGGCCGCCATTTCGGCGCTGGCGCAGGCCAGTGCGGCGTAGGCCGTGGTCTGGCTGGCGCGGTAAGCTTCGCCCATCGTGGTGTACAGCGGCGAGGTGTTGCTGTCGCGCACCTTGAGCGCGTAAATCGCGCCATTGATCCAGCAGGCGTCGGGACTGGTCATGCGCAGGATCGGGAATTTGGCTTTCCACACCAGCAAGGCATGGGCGTCGGCGAAACCGAGTTCGCTGACATGGCCGATGGCGGACGTGAAGAAGTCATCCATCCACGGCGCCACGCCGGTACCGCTGTTGTAGACGATCCCGTAGCCGTGCACCAGCGCGCCCAGCTTGTTGCTGTCGGCCTTGTTGGTGTAGTTGGCGTTGTACCAGTCCAGGTTGGCTTTGACGAAGCCGGCGAACTGGGCCTTGAACGGGTCGCTGTCAGGGGTGATGTAGGCCGCTTCGGCCAGCGTGCGCATGCTCCAGGCCTGGCCGCGTACCTGATCGCTCTGGAACAGGCCCTTGGCGAACTGGCGGTAGTACGGGTTGCTCTGGAAGGTATTCCACATGGTCCAGAACTGCAATTCTTCCAGGTAGTAATAGTCGCCCGTGACCAGGTAAGGCAGGTAGGCAAACGCCGGCTGGTGCGACGGGTCGTGCGAGGTGTTGGTGGCGCACGCGGTGGTGGTGGCGCACAGCGGGAACGCTTCCTGTAGCTTGGTGGCCGGGTTGACCGTGTCGGTGCGGTTGCCGTAGATCGTCATGTAGGGGAACTCGACTATGCTGATCGGGCGCCCGCTGGTCTTGTTGCGGTAGTGCGAGGAATAGGTGCCGGCCAGGTCGGCCGTGCCCAGCGTGGCGTCCTTGGCGCGCTTGTCCATGCTCAGCAGGTAGGTCGCGGCCCAGCCCGGCAACAGGCCCAGATCGTCGCGCCCGCCCGTGGTCGGCATGTAGGGATTGGCCATGCCGGTCCCCATCGGGGCGGTATTGCGGCTGTTCCAGCGGGTTTGCACAGCCGCCAGATTGGTTTCCGTGAAGCTGACGCTGCGGTCGAAGTTGGGCAGCGCGCGGCTGGCAATCAGGTAGCTGGCATTGTGGCGGATGTGGACCGCCGGTTCGGCGCCCCACCAGAACACCTTGCGCCAGCGCGCATGGTGGAAATGGGTCAGCGCGGCCTTGGTGTAGACGCTTTGCTCGCCCACCAGGATTTGCGCGTCGTAAGTGAAGTTTTGCGGCGCCGCTTCATAGGCCCAGTCGTTTTCCAGCGTGACGTCCACCCGTGCGCGCCCGGCGCCGACGGCGCGCACGGCGAAGCGGGCGCTCAGGTGCGGGTGTTCGGTGCCGCTGGCAGTGGCCAGCGGGACCGAGGCCAGCCATTCATTGGCAACCGCGCCCGACATCCAGGTCGTGTACTTGCCATTGCGCAGCAGGGTGTCGGCGGAGGCCGTATACAGCTGGCCGTCGAGCGTGACTTTCACTTGCGCGCTGAAACCGGCAGCCAGCAAGGCGGCCGGCGAAGTGGCGGACGGCGCCGCAGGTGCGGCGACCGTGGCCAGCGCCATCGGCAAGGTCTGGCCGGCCAGCAGCTTGGGCAGCACGGCAGAGACGATCGCATGGCGCAGCGAGCCGTCCGGATGGCGCGCCTTGACGTCCACTTGCAGCGGCACGACGCTGCCGTCGGCCAGGCGGCCCGTAATGCTTTGCGTGGCGCCGACGTGGCCGACGGCAAACACCTGGCCGAACGTCACGGGCAGGTTGGACTGGTCGGTCGCAGCGGTGCTCTGGAAGCGCACGTCGGTGACGACATTGGCGCCGGCAACGGTGATCGAACCCTCGGGCGGCACGACCGACGGCGGCGGGATGACTACCACTGGCGGGGTGGTCGGCGGCGTTACAGTGCCAACCGGCGGCGTCAGCGGCGGGGTGATCGTGCCGCTGCCGTCGGGTGGCGAATCGGGCTGGGTCTGGGTCGGCGCTGGCGCCGGAGACGCGCTGCTGGCGCCGCCGCCGCAAGCGGTCAGCAGCACGCCGCCGAACAAGGCGATCAGCAAAGACGTTTTCTGGTTTGAAAGAGTGCGCATGAGAGTTCCGAAAGTGAGTGCGAGAGGGACGCTAAAATAATGCCGTATGTAAAGATAACGCTGTTCATTTAGATGCTGCAGAGAAATTCCATCTATCAACGCAATTACGGCCGAAATACAACGTTAAATTAATAGTAAGACACGTCAATTGTCGGTAAAACCACTGGAATTTCGCGATATTCCATCCATATTGGCACTCTCGCCACGCTCATTTTCACTAGGCAACATTTCCTTATTGCATAGGGATGCAAATTATAGTGCCGTATGTAATATAAAAGAAGCGGAAAAATCTTGCCGTGCATATAACTACCACCCGTTGCCAGGCGCAGTTTGATATTGCTGGAACGCAATTGATGCCGAATGGAAAAATCGCAAACGGCTGGATGTGTTTCCGCAAGGAATAAGCGGAGGCGGGGGCAAAAAAAATGCCGCTCAGTTATTCACTGAACGGCACTGCGGGTGCTGCGCTGGTCGTGCTTACTTGGCAGCGGCGACCATGTAATCAACTGCGGCCTTGACTTCATCGTCCGAGGCGGCCGAACCGCCCTTGGCTGGCATCATGCCGGCCTTGCCCTGGAAGCCCTTGAGCGCGTGCTCGTACAGGGTTGCCGTGCCTTGCTTGACGCGTGGCGCCCAGGCGGCCTTGTCGGCGAACTTCGGTGCGCCGGCGATGCCAGCGGTATGGCAAGCGGTGCACGATGCGTTGAAAACCTTCTGGCCGTCGACCGCGACTTTGGCTGGTGCGGCCGCTGGCGCCGCAGCGGCTGGCGCGGCAGGTGCTGGCTCGGCTGCTGCCGGGGCGGCAGGTTCCGCTGCCGGGGCGGCAGCCGGTGCCGCTGGCGCCTTGAAGTTGGCGCCAGCCTTGTTGGCCATGTAGGCTACCGCGCCGGCGACTTCGATATCGTCCAGGTCAGGATTGCCGCCGCGGGCAGGCATCGCGACTTTGAAGCCCTCGATCGCATGCTTGACCAGCACGTCGTAGCCTTGCGCAATGCGCGGGCCCCAGGCGGCTGCATCGCCGAATTTCGGCGCGCCGGCGGCACCGCTGCCGTGGCAAGCGAGGCAATTGCCGGTATACACCGCTTCGCCCGACAGGTAGACCTTCGGTGCGTTGGCGTCCTTGAAGTTGTAGCCGGCATCGGCCACCGGGCGCAAGCGCTCGGCAACCGCGTCCGCGCTCTGGCTGTCCGTGCCGGCGCCGGTCAGCTTGGTGGTGGTCACAAAACTCACCAGCAAGATGATACCGATAACGGTAACCAGGAAAAAGCCGGCCACGGCAGCGACGAGCTGCTTAGGGGTCCGGATCGCGGATTCGTGTTCGTTGTGTGCGTCGCTCATGATGTCCTTAGTACTATTTTTCAAAAAGCTGCAGGCCGGTAGTATTTGCATGCCTTCGAGCAAATACCCGCCAAACCCGCGATTATAGACCCAAAGCCCCTGTTTTGGAACGCAAATCGGGCGCCGGCCGACACTTTCCATGGACGCGGCCACGGAAAAACTGTATCCTTCGCCTCACTTCAGACATTCCCCCTACGCGGCTGTAGCTCAGTGGATAGAGTATTGGCCTCCGAAGCCAAGGGTCGTGGGTTCGATCCCCGCCAGCCGCACCAGTTTTTCTTGAGAATCAATGAGTTACCGAATCGCGGGTGGACGGCATGCACCTTTGCGATGCGACATTATACCGACTCGTTGCTCTCAAACTGCTCTCGCTATTGACCACCCCCTTCACGTTCTACTTTGTCCATGGCGACGTGGCGTAGCTTGGCCGTCTAGGGCGTGTTTTATCCAAGGAGTACTATTTCCATGGAGTACACCGTCGGGGTGATGTGCTCTGCTATAGCATGTAATATGCAGATACCGTCACCATCGCCCTGAGACATCCATGCGTCAATTGATACCCGCGCCACTGCTTGGAACTATTGCTGACGTTGCGTCATCGCAGGAGACCCATGCGAGCCTTAACAGCCTGTTCATGTATGCGGGTGCACCCGGTGAGCCACCGGAGGGAAGCAAGGCGGTCAAGGCCGAAGAGTGGCTTAGGCAAATCAACAAGGATTTGATGATTGATCCCCTCGTTGTCGCTGGTCGCATCATCGAGAAATATATGGAAGCCGTTCCCGATTACTGGAATAAGGATGCGGTTGAAAATAATCTCGACCGTCTGCAGAAAGCACTTGCGCGCAGTGAACTGCAGTACGTAAAAGGAGGCAGGATCATTGGTCTACTTGCGGCCCCTTCGCAGACACTCGAAAAGCTATTAACGACATTTGATTTCGTCGCTGTCAACGAAGAGTTCGCGCGCGCTCTTGCGAACGTGGAAAGTGAACCACGAGAGGCAGTTTCTGCGGCAAGCAATATCTTGGAATCGTTCTGTAAGGTCTACATTTCCGTCAACAAGCTACCGGTAACGCCCAAGCAAGACCTCAAGGCAGTATGGGGCGTGGTTCGCAAACATCTAGGATTTGACCCTAGCGCCGTTCAGGATCAGGACTTACAAACAATTTTGACAGGACTGCTTGCTACTGTAGAAGGTATCGGTTCCTTACGCACTCATGCGAGTTCTGCTCATGGTGCAGGTACAAAGGTGTACAAGCTGGAACCGCGCCACGCTCGACTTGCCATTCATGCCGCCCACACCGTGACGTTATTTGCGTTGGAAACATGGCAGAAGAGGAAGTAGGCAGCCCGATAACTTATTGGCATGTTTCCGTGCTCCTGGGGAATGACCACCGGGGGGGCTTGGTGTACAGGAAAATGCACGCACTCGTGAAATCTCCAACAACAACACCAATGTTCGACCCTTTACCCCTTTTTTGAATCAATCCACCTAGGGGGAACTACCGGGGGTCTTTTTGACGGGGCAGATGAAAAGCATGAACTGGTCAGCCGACACCTGTGGAATTTCTTTCGTCACGCTGACAGCAGCGACCATAGCCGAGGGACCGTCACGGCAGACCGTAGCCTGAAATCTGGCGTTTGGTCTTTGTGTAATGGCTCTGACAGGACGTATCAGAAACGGTAGGGGGAATGAGAAACCTATTCTTTTCCCGCGGCGAGCCATAATCATAAATGCCGAGGGCGAACGGAACTTGCACGACTTTGCTCGTAGTCTCAGAAGCAATGAAAATTCTCGCCCGTCATCGCCAATCACTACCTCATGCTGCTGGTTCGGGAACTTGGCGCAATGTTACTCCCATGACATTCCTAATCTGTTCATGCTTGGCTACTGGAAGTGTCAGACTCAGGGCCTTCCTAAGATTTAGATTTGCGGCTCCCGCAAGATGGTCTCTGAAAATCGTAAGCAAAATAGTGTTCAGGGCAATCAACGTGCTACGTTCTCTAGCTGCCCACTGATTAAGCTCCCGCACTGAATCTACATTTAGTCCTTCGATCTCACCTGTTTTGGTAACTCTGAAGGACTGAGCTGACCCATGAACTGCCTTTGATAAAGTTGAGTATTCGCTTTTAATACTTTCCAAACCAGAATGCTGTTCACTTATGCCCACAAAACTGGGATGCTTTACAGTGTAAGTTACCGCTTCAGAAAAGCCCAATCGATGGACGCCGCTCTGCCACAGCGCAAGTTCTACTGGATGGTCCATGTAGAAAATGCCATAGAGGGTATTTTCAATACAGGATCGTAAGCACATCAGCGCGACTCGCCAAGCGCCTTGTCTCGCCAACGAATGTGACATTAATGCATCGTTCTGCGCTTCCTTAAAAAAAGCTTCCGCATTCGGGGGAACGATTTTTTCAATCAACTCACTTCGCCATGCTTGCAATGACACGAGGCGTCGGTAACTCTCACGATACTTTTCGTCTTGGTTCGCCAAGCTTATAACTGTTGCATTGACATCATTAGGCAAAGAAACAAAAAAACGTCGGAAATTTGCATCCACCTCTTCGACATAAGTTTGCATGCTATCTCAACAAGAGAGTAAGTGCGTCGGCCAGCTCGTTTGAAACTCCGGCTGGTTGTTTTTCTTTGCGACCAACAAGGCGGTGACGCTCTTGCGGGTTGTCGCTGAGATACTTTAGCAACTTCCCGTAAATATCGCGGTTTGCGTCCCGCGGTCTAACTTCGATGTCAAAATCGAACGCATCAATTAGGGCAATCCATTCTTGTTTCGGAACGTTGTTTAGCCCGACAAGCATGTTCAATGCCTGTGGAATGTCTTCCGACCGGACACTCGCCGAGTCGCTAGGCAAAGTATTGAAGCCCGGCATTTCAAATTTTTCGAGTTCCACGTTGGGGCCATTTTTAAGGGCCTTCGACATGGTTATTAGAAGCTTCGCAAATTCATGAGTCTTCATATTTCAACTTTCGATCCGTTTTATCAACTGCTTACATACGGCTGAGAACTCAGCAATGGAGTCGTTATCATCTGACTCAAAGATGGGCCGATGAGACTGTGCCGAACGACTAACTGCTACCCTTTCGCGGATAACTGCTCCTAGCACGGTTTTGCCGAATTGTTCGCGTAGGGTTGCTTCAGTTTCGTCCCTATGAACTGCGGGTCGCCCTACTCGCGAGATTACGATTCCCAAAGGTTTCAGTTCCTGCTGCAAATCCTCTCCGAACTCTTGAACACGTTTCAGTAGCAAACTAACGCCAATAGCGGACAAGAAATCTAGCGATACCGGGACTACATAATGGGTTGAAATCGCGAGCGCATTTTGGGTTGGAAGCGTTAGATTTGGTGGGCAATCACATATGACAATGTCGTAGTTACCGATTACATCTACCAGCGCCTTCTCCAGTCGAGTCTCCCGAAACCGAGCGCCTGCCAAATCAAGATCAACTGTAAAAAGGTCAATATGGGAGGGAATCAGGTCAACATTTTCAAATACTTCTTTGATGATAACTTCCTCTGCCTTTTTGATCTCTCCCGCGGCGTCAGAATGTTTCTTTGCACCCAAAAGGTCGGCAACAGTTCCATTTTTCTTGGCTTTGTCCCATCCCACTACGCCAATGGTTGAAAAGGTTGCATTAGTTTGAGGATCTAGGTCAATTAGTAGAGTCTTCAGTCCCTGCATGCCGCAGTAAGCTGCAAAATTGACAGCCAAAGCAGTCTTACCTACTCCACCCTTTAAATTGATGCACGCCACGACTGTAGTCATATTTTCCTATTTACGATTGGAGTGTCTTAAGAGTAACAATGATCGCACAGCATTTGGGCGCTGCATAGGGGCATAGAAATGTAGCAGCTTCCTGGGGGGGCCGCGGTTGAGCAGATCGTGAATTGCCATGGAACGGCTCTTGGAAGACTATTCCGGACACACAAGTTGGTAAGACCTTCGAGTTGAAGTCTAATCGAACCAAGGCGTGACTGGGTAGTGTCAAGTTACGGTGTACCTCAGCACCACACAATTACCTGACAGTCTGAGTCATGATTTGTGTCAGCTTAGGATTCACATAAGTATTTGTTGACACTATTGACTCATGGTCTTAGAATCTATCCTGACACTAACGCACAGGAAGACACCATGAAGACCGCCAACAAGATCACCGGACAGACCATCGGATACATTCGGGTTAGTTCGCTTGACCAGAACACTGAGCGTCAACTTGATGGCGTGCAGCTTGACCAAGTTTTCACCGACAAGGCATCGGGCAAGGACACAGATAGGCCACAGCTTCAGGCTGCCATCAAGCACGCTAGGGCAGGTGACACCTTCGTGATTCACTCCATGGATCGTCTTGCAAGGAATTCCGAGGATATGCAACGAATCGTCAGGGAACTCAAGGCCAAAGGCGTTACCGTGCAGTTCGTAAAGGAAAAGCTGACGTTCTCTGCTGGCACAGACAATCCGATGGATGAATTGATGTTTACGATGCTTGCAGCCTTCGCACAGTTTGAACGGTCGCTGATTCGTGAGCGCCAGCGTGAAGGGATCGCCATGGCAAAGGCCAAGGGTGATGTGTACCTTGGTCGGAAACCTGCATTGAATGCTGAACAGGTCGCTGAACTTCAGGCTAAGGCTGCAACGGGTGCAAAGAAGACCGCGCTTGCTAAGGAATTCGGTATCAGCCGTGAGACCCTTTACCAGTACCTTCGCCAGAGCGCATAAGCAGGGACAAGCTGTAACCTGTATGACTCAATATAGTAACCTGAGATGCACATGCGTTCCGGCACATGCTGTAACTTGAATGACTCAATATAGTAACGTGGGATGCACATGCGTTCCGGCACATTCTGTCACTCTCATTACTCTTTGGTGAGTAACCTGTTTCTCTCTTGTGCCATGTAGGTTACGTGAAATGCACATGACTTCAGCACATGCTGTCACTTCCATTACTCTTTGGTGAGTAACCTGTTTCTCTCTATGCGCCATGCACGCCATAATTGTGTTGATATCAAAGCAATTTTTTATATAGGGAAGATAGGAATCCCTCTTGCTTTAAGGCTTACGGTGAACCTCCGAACCTTTGGCACATCCGAATGCTTACTGCCTGAATCCATCAATCCTCGCTTCGGAAATCATACTTAGCTGACTCCCGTTAAATGCCAGCTTAACGAATTCACCCATTGCATCGTTCATCTGTGCGGCGCGGTATGTGTCGATACGGTTCGCTAGGTCATTTGCCTCAGCTTGGCTTGCGCCATCACTTCTTGCAGCGAGGTAGGCGTATGCACGCACTGCCTTGCGACCACGATTAGTAGCGAACAGGTAGAAGCCCACTGCGGCAGCGATGAAAATAAATAAGATCGTCATTGGTCTGGCACTCAACAATACGTAGGTGGGCAATATAACACCCTTAGGCCACTTGAAGTCAGCCGCAGAGAGACCCCTCTGTCGCGATTGCAGGCGTTCTGAGCTGTTTACTTCCCATCGCTGCGCCGTGTGCAAATGCCAGTTTAAATCGCACTCAGGGCCTGTCTCAATGCTTACGACTGTGTCCCTCAATCTGGTCAAAAGCTAAACCTACACCTAAGCATAACGCCGGGTCAAAAGCTAAAAGCAACACCTAAGCATATGGCTCCGTCTAAAGCAAAACCCACACCTAAGAGTACCCACTCAAACCTGCGCTTCCCATGATGGCCCCTTGCCGTCAATGGTTGCGTGGCGTTTGCGCATCTAACCACTTAAATTTCCACCACATTATGACTATTCAAAACGAAACAAACACGAACACAGCACTCCCAGGAACCAACGAGACCAATGACCGCATGAAACTTCCGAACGTCGCCAAGACCAAAGCCAATGCATTTGCGGTAAATATGATTCCGGCCCTTCAAGAACTTGCGGTCGCGGGGATCGTCGGTCCCGTTGCAATTGCTGCGGCGTTGAACGCACGTGGCGTACCCACGGTACGTAATGGAAAGTGGGCTGTGACCACAGTAACAAACTTAATTGGGCGACTCGCAGTCGTTAAGGCCGCCGGAGAGGCAGTATGAGCAACATCAAGAACAACAACACAGAACCAAACGCCGTCAAGAACGGTGCATTAAACGAGAGACAAAAAGCGGCTGGCATGGCCGGTGGCAAAGAACTGAAAGACAAAGCAGATGCCTTCGCTCTTGGATTGAAGCCTCTTCTCAAGGAATTGGAAGAGCAAGGCTTGACAGGCCGAACCGCAATTGCCAATGCTTTTAGCGCACGGAACATTCCGACAGCGCGAGGTGGGCAATGGACTGTGACAGCCGTAACGAACTTGATTGGCCGACTCGCAGTCATTAAGGTAGAAGCAAATACCTGAACTGAAGTAGCCAATTTGCTCAGTTCGTTTGAACCAAGCTACAAGCGCAGTTAGACCGACAGCAACACCACAGACACTGACCTAAACCAATTGCATAGACTTGTAACACAAGCACGTGAGTTGGCTTAGGTCAGTACCTTTTCATCGACTCTTACGTCATGCGCCTAAGAGCACGAAAGACTCCCTCAGATCCAATTGAGCAAATTGCTCAGTTCTGAAACACTGAAATTCAATTCAATCAATGACTTACGATGTTCCCCTATTAGTAATAACAGATGTGACCGAAAGCCCCCTAGTTTTACTTAAGGATGACCTTCAGGCGCTAGACCAAGTTAGCTTTTTCTGTAGTGCAGACACTGTATCAAACACCAAGGAAGACCAATTCAACGATATACAATATAGCATCTCCTGTAGCGTAGTCCCTGGGACAGAACCATATCTTCTTCCGTACACCACGGTAATGGTCTGGCGTAAGCTGTCCACGGCAATCTGTATTAACAACATACTTGTCACACGATATCAGGCACCGAAGGTCACTGAGTACCTCGACCAAAGCACGGGCGAGATCATTCAAGCCTCCGATCTACGGGACGATCCAAGAGTGCCGCTACAAATACATTTTGGTGAAATCCAATTGCTCCGACAGGCCCTTATTGCCTCTCTACGTCGAGAGGTCAGAGCGTTTGCCCTTTTTGTCCTACTCTTCAGGAATAACCGAAGGGGTCTCACACCTGAAATTGACACCCTTGTCGAGTGGTATGCAAACCTACACGGTAAGCGACCGTCAAACGTCAGGCGTTATGTAGTGGCCTTAGAAAAGGTAGGCTTCTTAGCTGGTTCCTCGCTTTTGTCGCGTCTATTTCAACGGACAGGTAGGCAAGCAACAGCTAGGGACCACCTAGGCGAAGACGCAGCAGCAAGCCGAATATATTTTGCTCAGCGTTTCAATGCTGGGTTAGGTGCACCTCGTTATACACAAGTCGGCAGCCAGCGTCTGACGGCCTGAAAAACTCGTT
>JAZJXM010000069.1:0-7875 GCA_040390915.1 Pseudomonadota bacterium | reverse complement strand
ATCGTCTCGCAGCGCCTGGTGCGCACCGAGGACGGCAAGGGCCGCAAGGCCGCCATCGAGATCTTGCTCAACACCGCCACCATCGCCGAGATGATCTTGAAGGGGAACTTCCAGGCCATCAAGGAGATCATGCACAAGTCGCGCGAGCTGGGCATGTGCACGTTCGACCAGGCCTTGTACGAGCTGTATAACAAGGGCCATATCGGCTACGACGAGGCGATTCGCAACGCCGATTCGGCCAACGGCCTGCGCCTGCAGATCAAGCTGCGCGGCGACCGCAAGGAACCGGGCGGGGCGGCGCAAGCGTCGTCCAACGACTTGTCGATGGCGATTGAAGAAGAGCCGGAAGAAGAAGAACCAGGCAAATAAGCCGCATCAAACTACCCCCAAGGCCCCATGCCCGATTTCGAATCCAAGATTTGCACCCGCACTGAACTCAAGGCGCGCGTCGCCGCACTGCCCAAGCCGGTGGTCCTGACCAACGGCGTGTTCGACATCCTGCACCGCGGCCACGTGACCTATCTGGCGCAAGCGCGCGCGCTGGGCGCCTCGCTGGTGGTGGCGGCCAATACCGACGCTTCGGTCAAGCGCCTGGGCAAGGGCGACGACCGCCCGCTCAATAACGCGGCAGACCGGATGGCCGTGCTGGCCGCGCTTGAATCGGTCAGCCTGGTGGTCGACTTTGACGAAGACACCGCGCTCGAAGTGGTACTCGAAGCAAAACCCGAGATCTACGCCAAGGGCGGTGACTACGACATGGGCGCCATCCCCGAAGGGCGCGCCGTGATCGCGTATGGCGGGCAGGCGATTGCGATCGACTTCGAGCATGACCGCTCGACGACCAAGCTGCTGTCCAGGATCCGCACCTAGGACCTGTTGTTCCCCTGTAGCACAAATGTGAAATTTCGATACGGCAACGACTATTGGCGTTAGAATTTACACATGGGCATGTATATTTACGCCCAGTGTTGCCCACGGGACATACATGACCGAACTGGACCTCCGGCCTTGTTTGCTGCCGGTGCGTCGCCTGCTGGCGGCCGCGCTGTGCGTTCTGGCGGCCATGGCGCCGGCCTACGCGCTCGACACCTTGCGCGTGCTGACCTGGCCCGGCTATGCCGACCCCGACCTGGTCAAGCGCTTCGAACAGCAGTATCAAGTCAAGGTGCAAGTCAGTTACGTCAGTTCCGATGACGCCCTGCGCCAGAAACTGAAGGCCAACCAGAGCGCGAATTTCGACGTATTTGCCGCCAATACTGCCGAAATGCAGTACTACACCAGCGAACACCTGATCGTGCCGCTGAACCTGGAAAACATCCCGAACCGGGCGCACCAGCTGCCCCGGTTCCGCGACCCGCAGCGGGTGCCGGGCATCGGCCGCGCCGGGAAAATCTACGCCGTGCCCTACACCTACGCCGAAATGGGCTTGATCTACGACCGCAAGCAGTTCCGCGAGCCGCCGGTGTCGCTCACAGCCATGTGGGACCCCAAGTACCAGGGCAAGGTGCTCGCTTTCGACACCAGTGGCCACAATTTTTCGATCGCCGCGCTGGCGCTCAAGTTCAATCCCTTCCACATCGACGACCAGCAATTCCGGCAAACCGTGGCGCAACTGGTGGCGCTGCGGCGCAACGTGCTCACCTTTTATACCTTGCCCGAGGAGTCGGTCGAACTGTTTCGCAAGCATAAAGTGGCGCTGATGTTCGCCAACTACGGCAACCAGCAGTTCAAGATGCTGCGCGAGGCCGGGGCCGACGTCGGCTACGTGATCCCGCGCGAAGGCGCGCTGGCCTGGCTCGATTGCTGGGCCGTCACGCGCGGCGCGCGCAACCGCCTGCTGGCCGAACACTGGATCAACTTCATGCTGGGCAAGGACGTCAGCGCCGAACTGACGCGGCGCCAGGGCCTGTCGAACACGATCACGCCGGGCGCGGACACGAAGGAAAGCGACAAGTTGATCTGGCTCGAGCCGGCCGAAGACGACCAGCGCCGCGCCGCCCTGTGGGCGCGCATCATTTCCGGCGACGTGCCGGAGCGGTTCTAGCGCATGCGGCGCGGCTTCGGACACGGCATCGGGCTGCGCCTGGCGGTCTTGCTGGCCACGTTCGGCATCGTGGCCATGGGGCTGGTCGGCTACACGTCCTACACCAGCAGCCGCGCGGCGCTGCTCAACGCCGCCCAGCGCGACCTGCTGACCGCCACCCAGGTGCTGGGCAACAGCTTCCAGGCGCGCCTGGACGAAGTGGCGGCCAATGCGCTGATGCTGGCCGCCTTGCCGCAAAGCCTGCGCGTGGCCAATGGCGCCGACAACGACAAGGCGGCGCTGCTTGACGCCTTCAGCGCGCTGCTGGACGTGCACCCCGACTATTTTCAAGTGCGCCTGATCAGCGCCGACAGGCACGGCCTGGAACTGCTGCGGGTGGACCGCGATGCCGGCCACCTGAGCCGCATCAGCGGCCAGGACTTGCAGGAAAAGGCGCACTATCCCTACGTTTTCAACACACTCAAGCTGGCGCGCGGACAGGTCCATATGTCCGACATCACCATCAACCGCGAACTGGGCGCGCATGCCGGCCAGGACAAGCCGACGCTGCGCGTGGCCACGCCGCTGGCCGGCGCCGACGGGGTGGTGGTGGCGCTGGTGGTCATCAACATCGATCTGGCCGGCATGTTCCGGCACCTGCAAGCGGACATGCCCAAGGCCTACCAGCTTTACCTGAGCAACCACTGGGGCGACTACCTGATCCACCCCGATGCGTCGATGACGTTCGGCTTCGAGCGGGGACGGCGCGAGTTCATCCAGGATGGGTTCGCGCCGGTGGCCGAACTGATCGGCGGGCGGCGCGCCGCCGTCGTCACCACGCGCGAAGACGGCGAAGGCCAGGTGGCCGCCTTCGTGCGGCTGGCGCCGGGCGACACGCCGGACGATCACTTTGTCGTGCTCGGCCTGTCGCAAACGCTGGGCAATGTGGTGAGCGAAGCGCGCAGCCTGGGGTGGAACACGATGCGCATCATCTTGCTGCTGAGCGCATGTGCGATGGTGCTGGCGGCGCTGGTGGCGCGCGCCGTGACCGGGCCGCTGCGCCAGATGGTCGAGGCGGTGACCAAATTTTCCAAGGAGCGAGTAGTGAGCGAACTGCCATCCGACCGCGACGACCAGATCGGCCTGCTGGCGCGCAGCCTGAACGACATGCAGCGCACCATCGTGGCCAATATCGGCGAACTTGATGCGAGCCGGGTGGCGCTCAGGCACCTGGCCCAGCACGACGGCCTGACCGGCCTGCCCAACCGCGCCCTGTTCGACGACCGCTTGCAGCAGGCGCTGGCGCACGCGCGCCGCACGCAGACCCACATCGCCTTGCTGTTTGTCGACCTGGACGGCTTCAAGCGCGTCAACGACACCTTTGGCCACCACACGGGCGACCTGTTGCTGATCACGGTGGCGCAGCGCATCCACGGCTGCGTGCGCGTGGCCGACACGGCCGGGCGCATCGGCGGCGACGAATTTGTCATGCTGCTGGGCGCGGTCGGGCGCGAGCAGGACGCATTGAGCGTGGCCGAAAAAGTGCGCATGGCGCTCGAGCAGCCGTTCGAGCTGGAGCAGCGCACCTTGCTCATCTCGGCCAGCGTCGGCGTGGCCATGTTCCCCTTCCACGGCGAGAACGAACGCGCGCTCGCGCTCAGTGCCGACACGGCCATGTATCAGGCCAAAGCGGGCGGCGGCAACCGCGTGTGCATGGCGGAGGGGCCCTCCTAAGCCTGCAGCCAGGCGGCGTGCGCGTCGACCAGGCCGGCGCCGGTCGCGCCGTCCGTACCGGGACCGGCCATGATGCCCACGCCGGCCGGATCGCTGGCCGGATTGGCCGCGCCTTCGCGCACGTCGATCGCGGTGCGGGTCAGCAGCGCTTTCACTTCGGCGGGCTTGAGGCGCGGATTTTTTTGCAGCAGCAGCGCGCACACGGCGGCGATCTGCGGCGCGGCCGCCGAGGTGCCGCTAAAGACCGCCCAGCCGTCGCCCGGCGTGGTGCCGTCATGCGCGGCGTTGCCGCTATCGATGTCCTGGCCGGGCGGCACCGGCAGCATGATGTAGTCGCCCCACGGCAGCAAGCCGACCAGGCCGCACACGTCGGGCACGTGACGCCCGGAATAGATGTTGCTGGTGAAGGCCGATGCATAGTCGGAGGCGCGCATGCTGCCGTCTTGCGCAACGTAGGCGCCGCCGGCGCTGATCACTTCCGGCATCGAGGCGGGGAAGGCGTAGTGCCCGTTACCGGCCGAGAAGACCACGACGATGCCGGCGGCGATGGCGGCCTGGATTTCGGCCTCCAGCGGCTTGAGGCCATTCGGCAGTTGTTTCAATTCGCCGCCGCCGTCCATCTCGCGCAGGTCGTAGCACATGCTCACCGTGATCACGTGCGGCTTGTGCTTGAGCGCTTCCTGAAAGCCTTCCAGAATGCTGGCGCCGCCGAGCGGGTTGGCGTCGTCGCCCAGCTTGACGCCGATGAAGGTGGCCTTGGGCGCGATCGCGAACAGGTTGGCCGATTCGCCCGTGCCGTGGCTGCCGGGGTCCGTATCACGGCTGGTGGCAGACGGCGCCAGCACCACCGACGAGGTGAAGCCGTTCGCCACGAAGAACGGATGGGAATGCGCGAAACCGGTATCGATCATCACCACCCGGACCCCTTCGCCATGATGCTGCGCGCTGTGGATGGGCGGCACGTTCAGTTTGGCCGGCACGTCGGCCAGCACGTCGAGGTGGTAGTAAGCAACCTGCGGCGGGCGCGCGCTGATCGGCTCGGACAGATAGATGTGCGGCCACTGGATGTAGGCGTCGTCGATCAGTTGGGCCAGCACCGGGTCGGGATGCCATGGCGCGCCGTCCGGCGGGTAGTACACGCAAGGAGCGGAATAGCAGCGGCCGTGGTCCAACGGGAAGGTGGCCAGGCGCGTGCCGAAGGTGTGCTCGAACTGGGCCGCGGTGCCGCGCACCGACAGCGTCATGCGCCCTTTGCCCGAGACCACGAAGCCGCGCTGGCGCAGCGCTTCGATGGCCGTTTCCATCTCGCCCGGCGCGGGAGCGAAATCGCGTATGCTGCGCGAGGACAGGCGCGCCGGCACCTTGGTCGGGCCAATGTTGTTGCGGCCCTTGAAAGTGACGGCAATGCGCAGCATGGCATCGGCCGGCGCTGGCGCATCAAGGACGGGGTGGCGGTCGCTGCGATGAAATGGCTGCATGATTATCCTTGGTCTGGCGCGACGTGGCGCGGGGCGATGGTAATGAGGCTGATGGCGTCCTGCAGCGCGGCTGGCACGGGCAGGGCGGGTGTTGCCAGCGGGTCGGCGGCAAAGCCGGCCTTGAGCGGCGGGGGCGGGCCGAACAGGCGCGCGAAATCGGCGTCGGGCAGGGTGGCTGACAGCGAGGCCCGGCCGACGCAGGTAATCGTCAAACCGTGCGATTCCAGCCGCGAGCGCAGCGCCCCTTCGAGTTCGGGTTCGGCGCTAGGGTGGCGTAGCAGCAATTGCAGCTTGATCATGGAAGTGTGAGGCGCGCACGGGTGAACGACCAGACCGATAATAATGCTTTCGCACATTTTGCGCACGCCTGCTGTCAGGCACCGCCGGCATAGCCATTCTGGCGCCACGCTTCGAATACCACCACCGCGACCGTATTGGACAAGTTCAGACTGCGGTTGTCTGGCCGCATCGGCAAGCGGATACGCTGGCCGAGCGGGAACGATTCGCGCAGCGCCGGCGCCAGGCCGCGCGTTTCTGCGCCGAACACGAATACGTCACCGGGCAGGAAGCGGGCCTCGGCAAACGGCGCCGATCCATGCGTGGTCATGGCGAACATGCGCGCCGGGTCGGGCTGGCACGCGAGCATGAACGCGTCCCAGTTCTTGTGCACCTTCATGGTCGCGTAGTCGTGATAATCGAGGCCGGCGCGCTTCATCTTGGCGTCGTCCAGTGGAAAGCCCAGCGGCTCGATCAGGTGCAGCTGGGCGCCGGTGTTGGCGCACAGGCGGATGATGTTGCCGGTATTGGGCGGGATCTCGGGTTCTACCAGTACGACGTGGAACAAAATGATTCTCCTGATGAGGTATTAATGGGGCGGGGTGCGCGCGAACACGAAGTTGCTCACGCGCGCCGCGCCGAAACGTTTGAACATGGCTGCCAGTTCATTGAGCGTGGCGCCGCTGGTCATCACATCGTCGACCAGGCCGATGTGCTGGCCGCGCACCATCGCCAGCGCGTCCGGCGCGATGATGAAGGCGTGCCGGATGTTCTTCTTGCGCTGCGCCGGCGTCACGCCCGACTGCGCTGCGGTGTCCTTGGCCCGGATCGCCAGCGCCGGCTTGAGCGGCACGCCCAGCAGCCTGGATAACGGCCGCGCGATTTCCAGCGCCTGATTAAAACCGCGCTCGACCAGGCGGTTCGGCCCCAATGGCACCGGGCACAGCACATTGGGCAGTTCAAAACCGTCGCGCGCCGTCACCGCCGTCACCGCCGTCATGAGCACCTGCCCGAACCATGGCGCCAGTGCCAGCGCGCCGCCGAACTTGAGCTGCAGCACCAGCTGGTCGAGCGGGCTGCTGTAGTCGGCCGCGGCGATGGTGGCATCAAAGGCCGGCTGCTGCGCCTGGCAGACGCCGCATTGACCGCGCGCGTCGGCCGCCGCCAGCGGATTGGCGCAGCGCAGGCAGCGCGGCCCGCGCGGCGCCAGGAACTGGTGCTCGCACGGCTGGCACACGGCGCCGGCGCAGCACATGCCGCACAGGGCGCACGACGAGGGCAGCAGGGCGCCTGCCAGCGTGGCCGGCCAGCGGGTCGACCACGTGATCAGGCGGTGGCGCATCGGCTCGAGTTCCAACAAACGGGTACACTGCTGCCATTATCGCACTCGCGCTTCGCCGTTCCCTATGTCTTCACCTCAATCGCCTTCCAAAATGAGCGCGCCGATCGACCTGGCGCGCGTGCGCCAGCTGTTTGCGCGGCCGAGCCGGGTTGCCCCGTCCGATTTCCTGCGGCGCGAGATCGCCGGCCGCATGCATGAGCGGCTCGAGCTGGTCAAGATCGCCCCGCGCCGCGTGCTCGATGCCGGCTGCGGCGCCGGCGCCGATCTGCCATTGTTGCAAAAAGACTATCCTGGCGCCCAGATTATCGGCGTCGATGCGGCCCCGGCCATGCTGGAGCAGGCTCAAACGCCCGCTTCTGCGCTTAAATCGCTCAATTCCATGCTCAGCCGGCTGTTGCCGGCCAAGGCCGGGGTCGACCTGCTGTGCGCCGATTTCGGCAATCTGCCGCTGGCGCCCAATTCGGTCGACCTGGTCTGGTCGAACCTGGCGCTGCACTGGCACCCTCAGCCCGACCGTGTATTTGCCGAGTGGCGCCGGGTGCTGCGGGTCGACGGCCTGCTGATGTTCTCCAATTTCGGCCCGGACACCTTCCGCGAGCTGCGCAGCGCTTTCGCCGCGCTGGACGACGCGGCGCACGCCTTGCCCTTTGTCGACATGCACGATTTCGGCGACCAGCTGGTCGAAGCCGGCTTTTCGACCCCGGTGATGGACATGGAATTGATCACCGTGACCTATGACACGGCCACGGCGCTGCTGGCCGACGTGCGCGCGCTGGGCGGCAATCCGCTGGCCACGCGCGCCCGCGGCCTGGTCGGGCGCGCCGGCTGGGCCAGGCTGCTGGCCGCGCTGGAAGCGGGGCGCCGCCCGGACGGCAAGCTGGGCCTGACCTTCGAGGTCATCTATGGCCACGCATTTCGCCCGGCACCCCGGGTCACTGCCCAAGGCGAGGCGATTATCCGCTTCGAACCGCGCCGCGGGTAGAGGGTCAGTTCCGGCAACCGGACACGGCCTCATCCGTAGC
>JAZJXM010000068.1:0-58867 GCA_040390915.1 Pseudomonadota bacterium | reverse complement strand
AGAATAGAACATTTAGAACGAGTCCGACACCTTACAATTTAAATGGTAGACCCTCAGGTTTTGGCATTCGCCAGCCACGCCGTGCCGGTTTGCACCGTCTGGCGCATTTCGGCGTCGGCCCGCGCCAGCAGCTGCGCCACGTCGACGCTGGCGTCGTGCTCGCGCAGCGCCGTTTCGATTTCCAGCGTCAGGCTGGCAAAGCGCTTGGCGCCGACCGTGCCCAGCGCACCGCGCAGGCTGTGCAGCTGTTTGGCCAGCGCCTCGCCGTCGCCGCGCTCGAACGCGGCCAGCGCGACTTCCATCTGCGGCTTGGCTGCCGCCAGCGCCCGTTCGATCAGGCCAATCAATTCATGGCGCCGCTGCGGGTGGCGCTCGTTCAGGGCCACCAGCGCGGCGATGTCAAACACGCCGCTGACCATCTTCCCGCTCGGCGCGCGTGCCTTGGGGCCGTGCGCCAGGTGGCGTTTGATCAGCGCCAACATCAGCGCCGCGTCGAGCGGCTTGGCCATGAAGTCGTCCATGCCGGCGGCGATGCATTGCTCGCGCTCGGACAACAGCACGCCGGCGCTCATTGCGATGACCGGCATCGTCAGTTTCAATTCGCCGCGCAGGCGGCGCGTTGTCGCCAAGCCGTCCAGCACCGGCATTTGCACGTCCATCAGCACCAGGTCGAAGTCGGCATCCTGGCCCAGGATGGTGAGCGCCTGTTCGCCATTGCTGGCCAGGACCACTTGCACGCCTTCGGCGCCCAGCAGGCCGCGCGCCACCACCTGGTTCAGTTCATTGTCTTCCACCACCAGCACGCGCACGCCGGCCAAGCCGGGATCGTCCTGCGCAGCGCGCCGGCTCGTGTCGGACGGCGCCGGCATCAGGATCGCGCCCAGCGCCGCCGCCAGCCGTTCCGGCGTGACCGGCTTGACCAGCATGGCCCCGGAGCGTCCCATCATCACGCATGGCAGCGCGCACCCTTGCAGGCGCGCGTCCAGCGGCTGCAAGCGGGCGTCGACCAGCATTGCATCGTAGGCTAGGCCACCCGCGTCCAGCTTGGCCAGCGCCTCGGCACCGCTGGCGCACAGCGTGGCCTGCCAGCCCAGGGACTGCGCGCAGTCGGCCAGCACTGCGCGGCTGCTCGCGCTGGCGTCAAGCACCAGCAGGCGCAAGCCGAGCAGCGGCGCCGGCAACACCCGTGCCGGCGCCTGGGGAGCCACGTTGAACGGCAGCGTGACGGCAAACCGGCTGCCGCCGCCGGCGGTGCTGTCGACCGCGATGGCCCCGCCCATCAGCTCGACCAGGTTTTTGCTGATCGTCAGACCCAGGCCGCTGCCGCCGTAGCGCCGCGTCATCGACGCATCGGCCTGGGTGAACGGCGAAAACAGTTTGAGCTGCTGGGCCGCATCGATGCCGATGCCGGTGTCGGTCACCACGAAGCGCACCTGCACCTGGTCACCGTCGCGCGCCACCAGTTCGGCCAGCAGCGACACCTCGCCATGCGCGGTGAACTTGATTGCGTTGGAAATCAGGTTCGACAGCACCTGCTGCAATCGCAAGGCGTCGCCCACCAGCCGGCGCGGCAGCTGGGGCTGGGCCGACAGCACCAGCTCGAGGTCCTTGTCGCCCGCCTGCACCGTCATGAACGCGGCGCAGGTATTGAGCACCGCGTCCAGGTCGAACGTTTCGGGCGCCAGTTCCATGCGCCCCGCTTCGATTTTCGAAAAATCGAGCACGTCATCGATAATGCCCAGCAGCGACTTGCCGGCGCCACGAATCATGTCGAGGTAATTGCGCTGTTCCGGCGCCAGCGCGCTGTTGGCCAGCAGCTGCGACAGGCCCAGCACCGCATTCATGGGGGTGCGGATTTCATGGCTCATGTTGGCCACGAACTCGCTCTTGGCGCGGCTGGCCGCCTCGGCCAGCTCCTTGGCGCGCACCAGCGACGCCTGCAATTCCTGCTGGCGCGCGATGTTGTGGGCCACGCCCAGAAAGCCGGCCACCTGGCCGCCGGCGTCGTGAATCGCGGTCACCACCAGGCTGACCGGCACATGGCTGCCGTCTTGGCACACATAGGTCCATTCGCGCTGCTCGGCCTGGCCCTGGCGCGCCGCGGCCACCATCATCTCGATGCCGTCGGCGGCGATCCCCAGTTCGGCCGCGCGCGCCGCCATTTCCGTGGGCAGGTGGAACAGCGCCGGGGTGTGCTTGCCGATCACCTGCTCGGGCGCGTAGCCGAGCATGCGCTGGGCCCCGGTGGAAAACACCCGGATCACGCCATCGAGGTCGGTGGCAATGATCGAGAAGCCGATCGCCGAATCGACCAGCGACTCGAATTTGCGCTCCGATTCGGCCAGCCTGGAGCGCATCTGCTCGGCGCGCCCGGACGCATACTCCTCGCGCGCGGCCAGCGCCCGCACCACGCCGAAAAACAGCAGGCTGATGATGGCGCCGGCCACCAGCACGATCTGCGACTTCTGGCGGTCGATCGAATTTTCAAACGCCGACAGCGACGTCACGCGCAAGGTCCATTGGTGCTGCTGCAGATGGACCGGCACCAGCGCCCGGAACGGGTTGGGATAATCCTTGATCTCCTGGTTCGAGCGCAGCGCGCTGAAATACATCAAGTCCTTGGGCGCGCTGGAGGTGCCGTCGAAAACCTCCAGTCCGACCTCGCGCGAGTCCGCCAGCAGGCCAGCCATCAGGTCGTCCATCCGGAACGCGCCATCGACTACGCCGGCCAGCGCCGTGGCACGTTGCGCGGCGCTGGCCTGCGGCGCTGCGTTGCGGTACACCGGCACCACCATCAGAAAGCCGCTTTGTTGCTGTGCGCCGGCGTCCTGGCGCAATGTCAATCGCTTGCTCAAGGTCGGCAAGCCGGTGTTCCAGGCGGTCAGCACCGCGGCGCGGCGCACCGGTTCGCCCAGCAGGTCGACCCCGAGCGCGCGCGCGTTGCGTTCGTTGGCCGGTTCGATGTAGACCAGCGGCAGCGTGTCGGGCGCCGTCAGGCGCGCATAGCCCAGGCCCTGGATGCCCGGCAAATTCTCGGCCAGGCCCATGCTCTCGACAAAGGCATGCCACTCGTCGCGCTCGACCGACTGCGAGGCCACAAACAGGGCGCGCGCGCTGCGCAGCGCCTGTTCATAGGTGCGCATGCGTTCGATGATGCGCTGCTCGATCCCGGCCGCGGCCGCGTCAAAGCGCTCGCGCGCCCGGTGTTCGGTTGCCCCCGCCACCAACTGCCACACCAGCACCGTCATCCCCAGCCCGGCAAACAGCGTGGCCCAGTGGCCAGCCACGCGGTGGCGCAGCGCGCTGTCGGGATGGCGGTCGCGCATGTCGACCAGGTCCGCGCACAGCACCATGCCCACCAGGCTGCACAGGGCGACAAAGGTCTGGATCGAAAACAGCGCATCGTTCAGGGTGCCGGTGGCAAATGGTCCCAGGCCGCTGGTGGTGCCGGCCACTGCGACCGCCGCGCACACCACGCAGGCCAGCGAAGTGCCCTTGGCGCCGAAGCGGAACGCGGCCCAGCCGATACCTGGCACCAGCAGGTAGGCCAGCCAGCGGTTGCCGCCGTCGGTGGGGTAGGCGTGGCCGAAGATCGCCCACAGCAAGGCGCCGAATGCAGCGAGCATCAGCACCGCTTCGATGTGCAGCTTGACGCGCGTGCCGCGCCAGGCCAGCACCACTGGCGCGATGACCAGCACCCCGACCAGGTCGCCCAGCCACCAGGTGCCCAGCACGGTCCAGCCCACCGCGGGCGGCACGATGGACGCGGCCAGCAGCGTACCGGTGCCCACCAGCGCGCTCAGCGCGCAGGCGCAGGCGGCCACCATCGCGAATTTGTACACGTGGTCGATGTGCTCCAGGCGGCGCGCGCCGTCGATGACGCGGCGCAGCAGCCAGGCGCCGAGCAGCGCTTCGCCGGTGTTGCCGGCGGCGATGGCCAGCGACACCGCCACCGCCAGCGGGGGCGCAACGCCGTTGGCCAGAAATACCACCGTGTTGGCCAGCAGCGCGCCGGCAAACACGCCCGGCCACAGGCGCAGGCCACCGACCAGCAGCGCGCCGAACGCGATCCCCGAGGGTGGCCAGACCGGACTGGCATTGCTGTCGGCGAAAGCGAGCAGCAGACCCAGTCTGGCCGCGCCATAGTACAACAGCGCCAGCACGGCAATCGGCAGCAGCCGCCGGATGCCGGGCAGGCGCGCCCTCATGTCAATCGACTTCAATCGGCAGCGCACACACCCGGTCGCGCCCGGCCGTCTTGGCGCTGTACAGGGCGGCGTCGGCGCGCGCCAGCAAATGGCGGGCACTGAGGCCGGCGTCCGGCACCGCCGCCACCACCCCGATGCTGACGGTGACGATCGGCCCTACGCTGGACGCCGCGTGCGGCACCGCCGCGTTGCGCACCGCCTGGCACAAATGGCCGGCGTAGCCGATCACCGCCGGCAGCCCGGTATAGGGCAGCAGCGCGACGAATTCTTCGCCGCCAAAGCGCGCCACCACCTCGCCCGGGCGGTTGGTGGCCGCCTCGATCAGCCCCCCCACCCTGGCCAGGCAGGTGTCGCCCTCCAGGTGGCCGTAATGGTCGTTGTAACCTTTGAAGCAATCGATGTCGACAAACGCCAGCGCCAGCGGCAGCTGCTGGCGCCGGTGGCGCGCGATTTCGTGCTCGATCTGCTCGTCGAAAAAGCGCCGGTTGTACAGGCCGGTGAGCACGTCGGTGCGGGCCAGGCGCGCCAGCGAGCGCAACGCGCCCTGCAGCTGCAACTGGGTGCGCACGCGGGCCTGGACCACGGCCTGGTTGAGCGGCTTGACAATGAAATCGGCGGCGCCCGCCTCGAGCGCAGCCACTTCGCTGGCCGTGTCGGCGCTGCCGGTGACGAAGATGATGGCAATATCCTTCAGTTCAGGGTCGCTTTTCAGTTCGCGGCACACCGCGTAGCCGTCCATGGTTTGCATCTGCACGTCCAGCAGGATCAGCGTCGGGCGCCGTTCGCGCGCCAGTGCGATGCCGTCGCGGCCATTGAGGGCGAAGATGGTGGCGGCCTGCTCCCGGACCATGCCGCTGAGCAAGCGCACTGCAATGACCGAGTCATCGATGATCAAGATCAGGTCTTGCGCGCCCGGCGTCATCAATGGGGCGTCTTGGCGTTGCGTTTGCGCTGCAAATTGGCCATGGCGCGCTTGAGGGCGTCGGCCACGGCGCCGGCCGTGAATGGTTTGACAATATAACTGGCAGCCCCGCCGAGGATCGCCTTTTCGATCGTCTTGCGGTCGTTACTGGCAGTGACCATCAACACTTCCGTCATCGGCAGCGCGTCGATGATGCTGGGTAGAATTTGCAGCCCGTCCATCTCGGGCATCATGACGTCAAGAAACACGATATCGGGCTTGAGCCGCAGGCAGGCGTCCAGGCCGCTGCGCCCGGTGTTCGCCTCGGCCACCACTTCGACCGTGTCCAGCGGCAACGCCAGCCGCAGCGCGGTCCTGGTCAGCTCGTCATCGTCAATCAGCGCAATCCGAATCCGGTCAATAGCGTCCACGTTGTCCCCAATTTGGTGGTGGGCCTGCCTGCGCGGGCCCGAGCTTACCCGACCATGCTACCAACAGGACACCCCGCTGGCAAACTATTCTTGGCAAATGTCGGGCACGCTAGCCGCAACGGCCCCGCGCGTGGGATACTGGGCGTTTTTACCGTCTGCGACCCTGACCATGACCCTGCGGCGCCTGTTCCAGACCTCGCTCAAGATCAGAATGACCATGCTGGTGGTGCTGCTGGTGCTGGCGGCCACCATGACGGTGACGTCGGTGGCACTGAGCCTGGTGGAACAGGACATGAGGACCGTCATCGGCGACCAGCAGTTTGCGCGCCTGTCGGGCACCGTGCGCACGCTCGACGAACAGCTGCGCGCGCGCCAGAGCGAACTGCGCTCGCTGGCCGAAAACCTGCCCGAGGCGGCGCGCGCCAGCCCGGGCGCGCTGCAAGCGTTCCTGGCCACACGGCACAACCTGCACAAGCAGTTTTCCAATATTTCCGCGTTCGACATGCGCGGCACGCTGGTGGCCTCGCTGCGTCCGATCAACGGCAAGCCGGCCTTCCGCGTCAACCAGCGCCCCTACTTCATCGACACCGTGGCCAGCGGCGCCGGCGTGATCTCGGCGCCGCTCAAGAGCGCGGTGTCGGGCAATCCGGTGCTGCTGATGACCCAGCCCGTGTTCGACGACGCCAAGCAGATGGTGTTCATTATTGCCGCCTCGTTCGACTTGAACGACTCGAACCTGTTCGACGAGGTAATTGCTTCCCATCCCGGCAAATTGGGCTACAACTACGTGATGACCTCCAAGGGCATCCTGATCCAGCACCCGGACCGCAGCCGGCTGCTCGAACACATCAACGCCAAGCCCGGCGTCAATCCGGCCACCCAGCGCGCGCTGGCCGGCTTCGAAGGCTGGATCGAAGCGCCCAACAAGGAGGCCAGCCTTGGCATCTACTCCTACAAGCGCATGAAGACCACCGACTGGATAGTCGCCTCGCGCTTTCCCAGCGACGAAGCGTTCGCGCCGATCCGCCTGCTGCGCCTGCGCGTGCTGCTGGCGTCGGCGCTGCTGGCCATGCTGGCAGGGCTGGTCGGCTGGCTGGTCACCCGGCGCGCGCTGGCGCCGCTCGAACGGCTGCGCAGCCAGGCCTTGCTGGTGCGCGAAGGGGCCAGGGATATCAGCGAGCTGCAGCTGGACCGGGACGATGAAATCGGTGAACTGAGCCACGCCATCTACGCCCTGATGGCGCAGCGCGAAGCGGGCCTGGCGCGCATCGTGGCCAGCGAAGCGCTCACCCGCGCCATCCTCGAGCGCGCGCCGGACGCCTTTGTCAGCTGCGACAGCACCGGCGTCATCCTCGAATGGAACGAACGCGCCGCCGACAGCTTCGGCTGGAGCAGGCAGGAAGCGATCGGGCGCAATATCGCCGAACTGATCATCCCGCAGGCGATGCATGCGGCCCACCATGCCGGCATGGCCGCGTTTGCGCGCAGCGGCACCGGCCCGATCGTCAATTCGCGCATCCGGGTCCAGGCTTGCCACCGCGACGGGCGCACCATCCCGGTCGAATTGTCGGTCGGCTCGCTGCCACATGGCGACTCGCACATCGCCACCGCCTTCCTGCACGACGTGACCGAGCGGATCGCCTTCGAAGAGGCGATTGCGGCCGGCGAAAAGCGCGCCCGCATGATTGCCGACGCCATGCCGGCCATGATTTCTTACGTCGACCGCGAACAGCGCTACCGCTTCGTCAACGCCTCGCACCGGGCCTACCTCGGCATCGATCCAGCGTCAATGATTGGGCGCCTGGTCAGCGAAGTACTCGATGCGAACACCTTTGCGCTGCTGTACGAACCGATGCGGCAGGCTCTGGCCGGCACCTTGGTGCGCACCGAAGTGTCGCGCATCGGCGTCGCCGGCGTCGAGTATTTCATGGCCCATCTGATTCCCGACTTCGACGCCGCCGGCCAGGTGGTCGGCTGCTACGGCATGGTGATGGACATCAGCGAGCGCAAAGGGGCCGAGTTGCGCCAGGCCGCCAGCGAACGGCGCGCGGAAGCAGCCAACCTGGCCAAGACCGAATTTGTCGCCAATATCAGCCACGAGATCCGCACCCCGCTCAACGCCGTGCTGGGGATCAGCCATTTGCTGGGCAAGACCACGCTGCTGCCCGAACAGCGCCACTACCTGGACATGGTGCGCACCTCCGGTACCGCACTGCTGACAATCCTGAACGACGTGCTCGATTTTTCCAAGATCGAAGCAGGACGGATGGAACTGTCGCACGCCACCTTCGAGCTGGCCGACGTGCTCGACGCGATCGCCACCATCATGACCGTCAACGCTGGCGAAAAGGCGCTCGAACTGTCGATCGGCGTGGCGCCATCGGTGCCCAGCCGGCTGTGCGGCGACGCGCTGCGGCTGCAGCAGGTGCTGATTAACCTGGTCGGCAACGCAATCAAATTTACCCAGTCGGGCGCAGTGCGGCTGGAAGTGGACCAAATCGGGCGCGAGGGCGAACGCAGCACCTTGCGCTTTGCCGTGCACGACACCGGAATCGGTATCAGCGCCGAGCAGCAGGAGAACCTGTTTTCGGCGTTTTCGCAGGCCGACGCCTCGACCACGCGGCGCTTTGGCGGCACCGGCCTGGGACTGGCCATTTGCCGCCGCCTCACGGACCTGATGCAAGGCACGCTGGAACTGAGCAGCAGCACCTGCCAGGGCAGCACCTTCACGCTGGAACTGGCGCTACAGGCTGCGCCGCAGGGCGCCGCGCCGCTGGCGTTCCAGCGCCTGCTGGTGGTGGCCGGGCGCGCCGAGACCCACCACTACGCCTGCTGGCTGGCCGCCGGCTGGGGCTGGGAAGCCGACAGCGCCGCCTCGATGGCCCAAGCGCAGGCCTGCATCGCGCGCCAGGCGGCAGCCGGGGCGCCCTACAGCGTGCTGCTGTTTGACTGGGAAATGCCGGGCCAGGCGCCCGAGGCAGCGTTGCAACAGCTGGTGGCGGCCAATGGCGACAGTCCGCTGCACGTGCTGCTCAAGATGAGCACCCGCGCGCGCGGCCAGTATGTGCAGCGCGACGTGGCCATGGAAAGCAGCATGACCGTGCTCAAGCCGGTCAGCGCAGCGGCCATTCTGGACGCCCTGGCCGCGACTGACACGGGCGGGGCCGCGGTGGCTGCGGCGCCACACAGCCCTTTGCGCGGTGTGCGCATCCTGCTGGTCGAAGACGTTCCGCTCAATCAGTTCGTCGCGCGCGGCGTGCTCGAACAAGCCGGTGCGCAGGTCGAAGTGGCCGGCGACGGCAACGAAGCGCTGCAGTCGCTGGGCATCGCGCCGGAACGCTTCCAGCTCATTTTGATGGACGTGCAGATGCCGGGCATGGACGGCTATACGGCCACCCGCGCGATCCGCCAGCAACTGGGATTGACGCTGCCGATCATTGCCATGAGCGCCGGCGTGCTCTCGTTCGAACGCGACCAGTGCCGCGCGGCCGGCATGGACGACTTCGTGGGCAAGCCGCTGGACGTCGACCAGATGATGCGCTGCCTGCTGGCCCACCTGCCGGCGGCGGCGGCCGAAGCGCGCCCGGCTGGCCATTTCAATATCGCGGCGTTGCTGAAAAACCAGCCGCCGGCGCAGCACAAGATGCTGGCCGGCGTGGTGCAGCGCATGCTTGAACAAATCCCGGCCGACCTGGCAGCCATCGTGACCGCCTGCGCGGGCGACGCGCCGGCCGCTTGCGCGCCGGTGCTGCACCGCATGCGCGGCTCGCTCGGCACGCTCGGTGCGGAACAATTCACGGTTGCGTCACTGGAGCTCGAAAAGCTGGTCAAGGGCAGCGACCGGGACGCCATCTGCGCGGCGCTCGATCAGCTCGAAGGCTGCCTGGCGCAGACCGTGGAGGCGGCGCGCGCGTGGCTGGAAAGCGAGCCGCACTTTGCGAGCGCGAGCGTGCCGGCGACGGGAGCGTCGGCCGCGCTGGCCCACTTCGAACAGCTGCTAAGCGAGCGCAATATCGACGCCTGCGAGGCGCTTGAGGAGCTGCACGATTATTTCGAGCGCGAGTACGGCGCGGAGTTTACCAGCGAGATGGAAAAGCATATGGCGGCGCTGCAGTTCGGTGCGGCGCTGCGCTTGCTGCAAGCGACGGCGCCGCAATAGCGCTATTTGAGGCGGTCTTCGATGCGGCGGTCGGGCACCAGCCAGATCAGCGCGACGATGATGTAAAAGGCGAAGCCGAGCCAGGATTGCACGAACGCCAGCCCCACGCCCAGCGGATAGAGCAGCAGCGACAGCATGCCTTTGCGGTCGTTGCCGATCGCCTCTGCCAGCAGCTTGTTGCCGCCACGGTCGTGGGTCAGGCAGCGCACCAGCAGCGCATAGGCCACGGCGCACATGAACAGCACCACGCCGTAGGCGGCAACGGGAATCGCGGCAAAATGGTTTTCGCCCATCCAGCCGGTCACGAACGGGATCAGCGAGAGCCAGAACAGCAGGTGCAGATTTGCCCACAGCACGCCGCCGCTCACCTGCTTCACTGCATGCAGCAAATGGTGATGGTTGTTCCAGTAGATGCCCACGTAGATGAAGCTGAGCACGTAGCTGAGCAGCACCGGCATCAAGGGCCACAGCACGTCGACCGTGTCGCCATGCGGCACCTTCAGTTCCAGCACCATGATGGTGATGATGATCGCGATGACGCCATCGCTGAATGCTTCCAACCTGCCTTTACCCATTCTTCCTCCTGGTTGATATCGCGAAAATCACATGGCCAGCATTTATGCAATCTCTAGCAAGAGAACAGCAATGCCTAGCGCTGCGCCAGCTTTCGCCATGCCCTGATCAAATGTGAATATGGTTGCCCGATGCGTTTCTGCAATGGCGAGGTGGAGAGCGTCGCCGGCCCGAAGCGAGGTGCGCCATCCTTTCAGCAGATCGACCGCTTTCCGATGATCGGCATCATCTACCTGCAGTCTGCGCAAGCAAGGCAAAACAAGGCGCGTGTACGCATTCGTAGCGATCAGTGCTTCGCGCTCCGTCATTTGCTTGGTGCGCAGTTTGATGCCAAGCGCCGACATCAACTCGACTTCCGACCAGGAGCTGATCACAAGAGGCTCACCATTGCTGGTCATCAATGCTTCGGCCGCACTGCTACCCGCCTCCGGTATCAAAAAGGCAAGTAGTACACTCGTGTCAAGGTAGCGCATCAATAGCGCTCGGAGTCTCGCAGCTTTCGCATGAATTCACCGGCTGATTCTGCCTGCGGCGTCAACTGGGCGCGGTGTTCGGCAAGACTGGGCATTGGTTGACGTAGGGATTCGCTGGGCACAAGCTTTACTACCGCGCGGCCACGTTTGGTAATCGTGATTTCTTCACCTGCTTCCACCAAACTGATCAAGCGACTCAGTTGCGCCTTGGCCTCAGCGAGCGTGTAGGTTGACATCGTTCCCTCCTGACTATTCAGATGGTCATCCGATCATAGCATGTGACTTAGCAGATGACGCTGACGGGCGATGGCGCGAAATAAAATTTCATTTTCCATTAAATTTTGAAACAATATTTCTCGCCGCATCACTTACTTGAGCGTCCAGATATAGCTGACGCTTTGCCAGGCCCTGGCCGGCTTGCCTTCAGTGGTGGCTGGCTTGAAACGGCATTTCCCCAGCCCTTCCTTGGCCGCAGCATCGAGCGCCGGAAAGCCGGACGATTTGGTGACGCGTGAATCGGCCACCGTACCATCGATATCGATCAGGAACTCCAAGTCGACCCGGCCTTGCTGCTCGGCGCGCAGCGATTGCTTCGGATACACGGGACGCGCGCACAGGCCGTCCGCCTTGGCCTTGGCCATGGCCGCCGCATCGGCAATGTGCAGGTTTTCAGGCCGCATTTCAGGATGGGACTTGTAGTACGCTTCGAGCCCGTTCGATACCTTGCTGATGGTTTCCTCGCTCACCTGCTGCGCGCCGGCGCTACCGGCCACCGCCAAACCAGCCAGCAAGCACACGACTACCTGTTTCATTCCCATTACCCTACTCCGTAAAAAAAGCTGCGCCCTGCAGGCGCGAATAGTTAACTTTATCATGGGCGCTCGGATAATATCTGCCTATCCCCTTCGGAGCCTGCCATGGAAATCGCCACTCTTGCCCTGTTTGTCCCTGCTTGCCTGGCCCTGAACATGGCGCCCGGACCGAATAATCTGTTGTCGCTCAGCAACGCGACACGTTATGGCTTTGCCCGTTCCTGCGCCGCCGGGAGCGGCCGCCTGGTGGCGTTCGCCGGCATGCTGTTCCTGACGTCGGTCGGCCTGTCGGCGCTACTGCACGCGTCCGAACTGTTGTTCACCACGATTAAATTTGTCGGCGCCGCCTATCTGTTCTACCTGGCGGTGCAGCTGTGGCGCGCGGCGCCGGACCATGGCAAGCAGGCGCCGTTGGCGCAAAACTCGCTGTGGGGTCTGGCGCGCCAGGAGTTTTTTGTCGCGGCCGGCAACCCGAAAGCGATTTTGATCTTTACCGCTTTCCTGCCGCAGTTCGTCAATCCGGCGCAGCCGTCCGGCGCCCAGTTTGCGGTGCTGGGCGCGCTGTTCCTGGTGCTCGAAGTGATCGCCATGATGGCGTACTCGACCATGGGCATATACATGCGGCGCTGGTTCAGCCAGCCGCGCGGACAGCGCTTGTTCAATCGCGGGTGCTCGGCCATGCTGGCCGGCGCCGGGGTCGGGCTGCTGGCCGCGCGCCGCTAACGCGCCTTGCCGGCCGCCGCCACCTGGTCCAGGATGTGGCGCGGCACGGCGGCGTAGTGCTTGAACTCCATCGTGTAGGTGGCCCGTCCCTGGCTCAGTGACCGCAGCCGGGTCGAGTAGCCGAACATCTCGGCCAGCGGCACCAGCGCGCTGACCAGTTTGCCGCCACCGCCCGGAATTTCGTCCGATCCCTGCACCATGCCGCGCCGCGAGGTCAGGTCACCCATGATGTTGCCCATGAATTCCTCGGGCGTTTCCACCGCCACGTGCATCATCGGCTCCAACAATACCGGGTCGCCGTGCCGCATCGCGTCCTTGAAGGCGATCGAGCCAGCCATGCGGAACGCGTTTTCGTTCGAATCGACGTCGTGGTACGAGCCGAACGTCAGCGTCACCTTGACGTCGACCACCGGGTAACCTGCCAGCACGCCCGAGCGCAGCGTCTCCTGCACCCCCTTGTCGACCGCCGGGATGAATTCGCGCGGCACCACGCCGCCCTTGATGGCGTCGACGAATTCATAGCCCTTGCCCGGCGCCGCCGGTTCCAGCGTGATCACCACGTGGCCATACTGCCCGCGCCCGCCGGATTGCTTGATGAATTTGCCTTCGACGTCGATGGCCGCCTTGCGTATAGTTTCGCGGTAGGCCACTTGCGGCTTGCCGACCGTGGACTCGACGCCGAACTCGCGCCGCATCCGGTCGACCAGGATTTCCAGGTGCAGTTCGCCCATGCCGGACATGATGGTCTGGCCCGATTCTTCATCGGTGTGGACCCGGAATGACGGGTCTTCCTGCGCCAGCCGGTTCAGGGCCACGCCCATTTTCTCCTGATCGGCCTTGGTCTTCGGTTCGACCGCCTGCGAGATCACCGGCTCCGGGAATACCATTTTTTCCAGCACAATCACATGTTCGGGCGAGCTAAGCGTGTCGCCCGTGGTGACCGATTTGAGGCCGACCGCGGCGGCGATGTCGCCCGCATAGACTTCCTTGATTTCCTTGCGCTCGTTGGCGTGCATCTGCAGGATCCGTCCCAGCCGTTCGCGCTGGGACTTGGTCGGGTTGTAGACCATGTCGCCAGAATTGACGACACCCGAATACACGCGGAAAAACGTCAGCTGGCCGACAAAGGGATCGGTCATGATCTTGAAGGCCAGCGCCGCAAACGGTTCGGCGTCCGACGGATGGCGTTCGATCACCTGGTCCTGTTCGTCGTGGCCGGCGATGGCCGGAATGTCGAGCGGCGACGGCAGGTAGTCGATCACCGCGTCCAGCATCGCCTGCACGCCGCGGTTTTTGAAGGCGCTGCCGGCCAGCATTGGCACGATCTCGTTGCGGATGGTGCGCTGGCGCAGGCCGTCCTTGATTTCCGCTTCGCTCAAAGCGTCGCCGTTCAGGTATTTTTCGGTCAGTTCGGGCGTCGCTTCGGCCGCCGCCGAGACCATCGCTTCATACCATTTCTGGGCGCTGGCCTTGAGCTCCTCGGGGATGTCTTCATACGCGAACTGCACGCCCTGGGTCGCATCGTCCCAGCGGATCGCGCGCATCTTGACCAGGTCGATCACGCCGTGGAAGTCGTCTTCGGTGCCCAGCGGGATCTGGATCGGCACGGCCACGCCCTTGAGGCGCGTGGCGATCTGCTGCTGGACCCGGAAAAAATCGGCGCCCACCCGGTCCATTTTGTTGACGAAGGCCAGCCGCGGCACCGCGTACTTGTTCGCCTGGCGCCACACCGTCTCCGATTGCGGCTGCACGCCGCCCACTGCGTCGTACACCATGACGGCGCCATCGAGCACCCGCATCGAGCGCTCCACTTCGATCGTGAAGTCGACGTGGCCGGGCGTGTCGATGATGTTGATGCGGTGCTCTTCGTAATTGCCGGCCATGCCTTTCCAGAACGCGGTGGTGGCGGCCGACGTGATGGTGATGCCGCGCTCCTGCTCCTGCTCCATCCAGTCCATCGTGGCCGCGCCGTTGTGCACTTCGCCCAGCTTGTGATTGACGCCGGTGTAGAACAAGATGCGTTCAGTGGTCGTGGTCTTGCCGGCGTCGATATGCGCGCTGATGCCGATATTGCGATAGCGTTCGATCGGGGTCCTTCGGGTCATGGCGAACTCCTTTGGATGAACCCGTAGTATTTCCCATTTTCGCGCGCGACACCAGCACTGCCGTCGCTTATCTGCCGTGCAAGCGCATGATGAATCCTGGCAAGTCAAAATACTGCGCGCCGAGGTAGAGGGCGAGCAGGCCGAGCACGACAACGCAACAGCTAATCAGTGGCTTTTTCATGGTGTTTCCTTACAGGTGGGACAACGAAAGTTGGATGGTCAGCCGTGACGCTTTCCATGCGGGAATAACAGATGCCAGCGTGGCGCTGGCCAGCACCAGGCCCAGCCAGATAAAAATCGCCTTGAGCGACAACACCAGCGGGAAAGCGATGCCGAACAGCATGATTCCCAGGTAGGCGCCGATGCCGGCCGACACTGGCAGCGCCAGCAGCACCGCCAGCGGCACGCTCAACAGCGCGACGAAGATGCCTTCGCACAGCACATTGCGCAGCACCAGCGCCGGGCGCGCGCCAATACAACGCATGATGCCGATTTCGCGGCTGCGCTCGGCCACGCTAGTGCTCATGGCCGAACCCAGGCCCACGCTGCCGACGATCGCCATCAGCACCGCGATGAACAGCAGCGCCGCGATCAGCGGGTCAAAGTGGCCGTCCACGTCCTTACGCAGCATGGTTTCGGTAATGCTTATGCGGGTGCCGATGCGGGACCTGGCCAGCGCGGCTTCGATCGCTTGCGTGGTCGCGGCGATGCTGCGCTCGTCGTGCCGCGTCATCACCACCCGGTAAGTGCTGGCGCGCCCCGGCTGGCCGGCCAGCGCCGCATAGGCCTGCGGCGCCACGTAGGCGGTGGCCGCCGCCATCGCCTGGCGCGCGATGCCCACCAGCCGCAGCTTGGCCACCTTGCCATGGCTGGACAGGCTGATGTCATCGCCAACCCTGGCCTGTGGGAAGAATTCCAAAGCCGCGCTATTAAGTACCACGGCGCCGGGCTGGCCGGCACTGAGCCAGCTGCCTTCGCGCATGGTCAGCTTGAGCATCGATGTCGACGGCGGCACCGCGGCCAGGGTCAGGCTGCCGTGCGCGCCGTCCGGATAGACACGTTCGATTTCCAGGCCGTCGGCGCGCGCCTTGCTGGTCGAGGTGCTGTTCCACGCTTCGACCTGGGCCACGCCGGGCACCGTCATGATGATGGCGCGCACCTGCTCGACGTCTTCAAATCGGCCAAGCAGCGTTTCCATGTCGTAGTGGCGGTCCTGGGCGGCGTCGATCAGGTGTTGTTCGGATGCCTTGCGCACATTCAGGCTGCTGACGAACATCGCGCCAGCCATGGCCAGCAGCGCCAGGATGAACAGCAGCCGCGCGCGCCGCCGGAAGCTGTTACGCAGCGCCATCTGCAGGCTGCGGGGTATCCATGGCCAGCGCCAGCCGGCTACATAATCACCTCCGCTGGCGCCGAAGTCGTCGATTGCGGCCCGCACTGTCGCACCGCTGGCCTGCAGCACCGGCACCGCGGCCACAACAACCGGCAGCAGCACGCCCATCGCAAACAGCAGCGCATAGGTGGACGCCGGCACGGCATCGCTGTGCATGGTGAAGTTCAGGATCTGCTTGAGCACCACGCCGGAAAACGCGCGCCCGGCCGCCACGCCAGCCCAGGCGCCAAGCGCGGTCGCCACCAGCCCCATTGCGCACACCATCGCCAGATACATGGCCGCGAGCTGCGCGGTGCGCGCGCCGATGGTCTTCATGACCCCGATCTGGCGCGCCTGCTGCGCCAGCATGCCGCCCAGGATGGTGGCCGTCAGCAGCGCCGACAGCAGCAGCGCGACGCCGCTGAACACCAGCAGCATGCCCAGGATCGACGACATCACTTTCTGGTGCGGGTGCTGCCCCGGCGGCGGGATGCGGATCTGTTCGACCACCCTGCCCTGCCCTTGCAGCCACAATGCCAGCGGCGCGACAGTCGCTTCGATGGCGTCCACGTCGAGCGGCTTCTCGCGCACCGTCAGCTTGAGCTGGCGCAGCGCACCGTCCAGCCCAAGCGCCGTGACCGTGGCCGGCGTGGCGTACGCGTACACGGTCGAGCCGCGGCTGGCGGGCGGCAGCGCCGGGTCATGCAGCGTGCCGGAAATGGCCAGCGCATGCTCGCTGCCGTCGGCGCTGCGCAGCTTGACCTGCGCGCCGATGGCCGCGTCGATCATCGGCAGCACGTCGCGCTCAAGCAGCAGCGTGCCTGTGGGCGGCGGCCAAGCGCCCGCCTCGCGGTAGACCGTATTGATGCGCAGCGCATTAAAATCGTCGACGACGAAGATCGTCAGCGGCAGCCAGCTTGTGCCCACCTGCATGGCTGCGCCGAGCACGGCGCCGGCCTGGGCGTCTCTGACGCCGGGAAAGCGCCGCACCGCGTCCACCAGCGGCGCGTCGATGCGGTCCAGGCGCAGCGTGGCCGAGGGCGGATTGGTGTCGAGGTAGTTGCGCGTCGTTTCGCGCGCCAGGATGGTGTAGCTGCTTGCCATGGTGGCCAGGCCGCACACGCCGGCGGCGATCGCCAGCACCATCAGCGCGATGCGGCCGGGCGTGGCCTGGGCGTCGCGCAGCAGCTTGATCCAGCGCGGGCTAAGCATGCTGCACCCGCGCCGCTGCGCTTTCGATGGCGCCATCGGCCAGCGTGATGGTGCGCGTGAAATACGCGCTGAAGTCGCGCTCGTGGGTGACCATCAGCACTGTCTTTCCGCCCGCGACCAGGGCTGCGAACAGCTGCATGATGCCGATCGTCGTTTCGGTATCGAGGTTGCCGGTCGGTTCATCGGCCACCAGGATCGGCGGATCGTTGGCCAGCGCGCGCGCGATCGCGGCGCGCTGCTGCTGGCCGCCGGACAAGGCGCTGGGCAGCTTGTCGGCCTGCTCCAGGATACCCAGCTTGTCCAGCAGCGCCAGCGCGCGCGGGCGCCGTTCACGCGCCGGCCAGGCGTTGCAAAAGTCCATCGGCAGCATCACGTTCTCGGCCACCGTCAGCGTTGGCAGCAGCTGGAAGAACTGGAATACCACGCCCATGTTCTTGCCGCGCCAGCTGGCCAGCTGCGACTGGTCCATGCTGTGCAGCGCACTGCCGCCTATCCACACTTCGCCGGCGCTGGCGTTGTCGATGCCGGCCACCAGGTTCAGCAAGGTCGACTTGCCGCTGCCCGATTTACCGACCACGGCGACGAATTCGCCTTGCAGCACGTCGAGGTTGATGCCTTTGAGTGCGCGCAACGCGCCGTATTGTTTGACCAGGCCCTTGAGGACCATCAGCGGTTTTTTCATTTTTCGGCTTTCTGTAAGATGGGGACACACGCTATTGGAACCGCGCCAGGTATCCTGAATATGTCGTTGGCCGGCCGAGAAACAATCGAGAAACAAAAATCCTGTATAAACCCACTATGGAAAAACCGGATCACATATTGATCGTCGACGACGACGAAGAAATTCGCGACTTGCTGGGCCAGTACCTGATGAAAAACGGCTTCAAGGTCAGCACCGCCGCCAACGGGCGCCAGATGCGCGCCGTGCTGGCCTCCGGCGCGATCGACATGATCGTGCTCGACCTGATGCTGCCCGGCGAAGACGGCCTGGCGCTGTGCCGCGGCCTGCACGCGGACGGCGCCACGCCGCTGCCGATCCTGATGCTGACGGCCAAAAACGACGAGGCCGACCGCATCCTCGGCCTGGAAATGGGCGCCGACGATTACCTGACCAAGCCGTTCGCCACGCGCGAGCTGTTGGCGCGCATTCGCGCCGTGCTGCGCCGCGCGCGCATGGTGCCGGCCAGCGTGCAGCTGCGCGACAGCGCCCAGATGCTGCACTTCGGCGCCTGGCGGCTCGACACCTACGCGCGCCACCTGCTCGACGAGAGCGGCATCATGGTGGCCCTGTCCGGGGCCGAATACCGGCTGCTGCGCGTGTTCCTCGCGCATCCGCGCCGCGTGCTCACGCGCGACCAGTTGCTGGGCCTGACCCAAGGCCGCGAATCGGACGCGTTCGACCGCTCGATCGACATCCTGGTAAGCCGCCTGCGCAAGCGCCTGCGTGACGATTCGCGCGAGCCGCGCATGATCCGCACGCTGCGCAGCGAAGGCTACATTTTTGCCGCCGACGTCACCAGCTGCGCGGAGACGCCATGAGGCTGGTTCCGCGCACGCTGTTTGCGCGCCTGGCGCTGGCCTGGTGCCTGGCGCTGCTGGCGACGCACCTGATCAACGTCGGCGCCAGCTACATCCAGACCATCCATTACCAGACCACGCGCACCAGCTACTACCTGGCCAAGGACTTGACGCTGCTGGTGCCGGCGCTGGAAGTGGCCACGCCGTCCGGGCGCGCCCAATGGCTGCGCAAGATGGCGCGCAAGGATTACGCTTTCGAACTGGCGCCGGCCGCCACGCCGGCGCCGGCCGCTCTGGCCAACGACATCGTGCCCGCCATCGAGCGCGAACTTGGCGCCGGCTACCAGGTAACGACCAGTGCTCCACTGGCCGGCGGCGAAGCGCTGCGGGTGCACCTGCGGCTGCACGATGGCGCCTTGCTGACGGCCGTGCTGCGCGCCTTCCAGCCGCAGGTGTCATGGTTTGGCGGCGCGATATTCGGCGCCCAGGCGCTGGCAGTGACGCTGCTGACCTGGATCGCGGTGCGCCAGGCCACACAACCGCTGCAACGCCTGGCCGAAGCGGCCGAAGTGCTGGGCGCGTCGATGCAGTGCGCGCCGATCGCCGAAGACGGGCCGCTGGAAGTGGCGCGCGCCGCGGCCGCGTTCAATGCCATGGGGCGCCGGATCAAGGAGCACCTGGCCGAGCGGGTGCGCATCCTGGCCGCCATTTCTCACGATTTGCAGACCCCCATCACGCGCATGCGGTTGCGCGCCGACCTGATGGACAATCCCGCGCTGCGCGCCAAGATGGAAGCCGACCTCGATGCGATGCAAATACTGGTTGAAGAAGGCATCGCTTATGCGCGCAGCGCCGACCGGGTCACAGAGGCGCCCTGCCTGGTCGATATTGGCGCCCTGCTCGACACCCTCGTGTGCGACTACGTTGACGCCGGCCATGACGTGAAACTGGTCGGCGCAGCGGCGCAGGTAATCACCACGCGCCCGCACACGCTGCGCCGTCTCGTGAACAATCTGGCCGACAACGCGCTCAAATTCGGCGGCGAGGTGGAGATCGCGCTCGAACCCGCAGACCCCGGCCAACTGGCGCTGTGCGTGCGCGACCGCGGCCCGGGAATCGCCCCGGAACACCTGGCACTGGTATTCCAGCCGTTCTACCGCGTCGAACATTCGCGCAACCGCGTCACCGGCGGCACCGGCCTGGGACTGGCGATCGCACAGCAGCTTGGCCTGGCGCTGGGCGGCACCTTGATCCTGACCAACCGCGCCGGCGGCGGCCTGGAAGCCACACTCACCCTACCTGTACATTGATCATGCTGTTACGCGCCTTCGCTCTCTGTTTTGCACTCGTTTGCTGCCCGCTGGCCGCTGCCGGGCAATGCCCCGCCGATGCCAGCGCCAGCGCGATCAGCCTGGAGCCGCTGCGCCAGCTGATCGACGCGCGCCTGGCGCTGATGCCGGACGTGGCGCGTCACAAATGGAACACCCATGGCGCCATCGACGACCTGGTGCGCGAACAGCAGGTCGTGGACGCGCTCAAGGCGCGCGCGCAGGCGCTCGGCGTGCCAAGGCCGTGGGCCGAACGTTTTTTTCGGGCCCAGATCGACGGCGCCAAGCAAATCCAGCGCGCCCGTTTTGCCCAATGGGAGCAGGCTGGCGCAGGCCAGTTTGCCGATGTGCCCGACCTGGTCACGGTGATCCGGCCGCGCCTGGACGGTTTGACTGCGGACTTGCTGCGCGCACTGGGCGAGGCCTGGCCGGCGCTGGCCGATCCGTGCCAGCGCGCGCGCATCGCCGCTGCCATGGCGCACCTGGAGCACGCCACGCCGCAGGCGGCGGCCACGGTGACGGCGCCGTTGCTCGAGGCCGGCGTAGCACCGGATAGCTTGCCGTAAATCAATTACCCGCCCCTGACAGCTGGCTACTATTTGCTGAGATGCACGTGAATGCATCCTGGAAAATCGAGTCAGGAGAGTGATGATGGGAATCCAAGCGATCTTCTCCCCGCCAGCGCCTGCGGTTTGCCGCCAGCGCGGCGCCATCGCCGTCATGTTCGCCGCCCTGCTGGTGCTCATGCTCACCTTCATGGGCCTGGCGCTGGACTTGTCGCGCCTGTACAACCGCAAAGTCGAACTGCAGGCGCTGGCCGACGCCGCCGCGCTCGCTGCCGCGCGCAGCCTGACCGGCACCCAGGGCGGCATCACCAACGCCAGCGTCGCAGCCAGCAACGCTGCCAGCGCATTGAAGACCAGTTACGACACCACGCCGGTCAACTGGTCACCCGGCGCGCTCACATTTGCGGCCACGCCCGACAGCACCGTCTGGATCGACGCTGGCGCCGCCAACGCCGCACCGGCGACGCTGATGTTCGCCAGGGTCGACACCGCGCAACTCGATGCCGGCCTTGGCACGATCGAGACCATCCTGATGCGCATCGTGTCCGACCAACAGACGGCCAACGCCTCGGCCAGAGCGGTGGCCGGGCGTTCGACGATCAACGTGACGCCGCTGGCGATCTGCGCCCTGTCGCCCGTCGCGGCCAGTTCGCGCGCGCCTGGCGGAGAACTGGTGCAGTACGGCTTTCGGCGCGGGGTCGGCTACGACCTGATGCAACTCAATCCCAACCCGGGCGCCACCACCGGCGAACATTTCGTGATCAACCCGATCGACCCGGCCGGCCAGCTCGGTTCGGCGAACAATGCGGCGCCCGACATCGTCAGCCCCTTCGTGTGCGCCGGCGAGATGCCGATCACGCTGCTGCAGGGCCTGCAGCTGACGGTGCGCCGGCCCTTTCCCTTGGGCTCGCTGTACCAGCAGCTCAACTCGCGCTTCGATCAATATGACGGCGGCTACTGCACTCCGGCGGCGGCGGCGCCCGACAAGAACGTCAAGGCCTACACCTACGACAGCGGCGTGAACTGGCTGACGACCCAGCCGACCATGCAAACGGCCATGAGCGCGACCAGCGCTTCCCTGGGCTTGCGCACCATCGCCGATTTCCCCAACGCCGCCGGCAACGCCGCCAATCAGTTTGGCGTGCTCTGGTCGTACGCCAAGCCGGTGCCCTTTAGCGCCTATAGCGCCGGCGTGCCGGAACCGGCCAGCGGCTACACCCCGTTCAACAAGACGGTCTGGCCAACGTTGTTCGCGCCGGCCGGCACGCCGGTCCCCAAGGCCAACTATCCGGCTACGACCCCGTATCTGGCCAGCGGCGGCGCCAACTACAGCACGCACGACGCGTCCCACGGCTTGGGGCTGCGCCAGCGCCGCGTGCTCAACGTGCCCCTGCTGGCCTGCCCGGTCGCTGCCGGCGCCAACGTGCAGGCCACGGTATTGGCGATCGGGCGTTTCTTCATGACCGTGCCGGCCACGCCGAGCAGCATCAGCGGCGAATTCGTCGGCATCGCCGCCGAAGGCTCACTGGGCGGCGCCGTGGAGCTGTACCAATGAGAACCACGCCAATCGCACGCCAGGCCGGCGCCTTCGCGGTCGAAATGGGCATCGTCTTCATGCTGTTCCTGGCGATCGTGTTTGCGGTACTGGAAGTGTCGCGCGCCCTGTACATGTGGAACACCTTGCAAGAAGTGACGCGCAGCGCGGCGCGCGCGGCGGCCGCCGCCGATTTCAGCGACCCCGCCGCGCTCGCCCAGATCAAGCGCGCGGCGATTTTTCGTACCGCGTCCGGAGCGCTGGTGCTGGCCGACCCGATCACCGACGCGCATATCGTGATCGATTACCTGGCCCTGGAAAACCAGGCCGGCGGCATGACCCAGGTGCCCATATCCAGCGCCGCGCTGACCTGCCCGACCCGCAACCGGCTGGTATGCGCCGCCAACTCGGGCGATCCGAGCTGCGTTCGCTTTGTCCGGGTGCGCATTTGCCAGCCGGGCAGCAATTGCACGCCAGTGCCGTATGAGTCCATGTTCCCGATCGTGGACCTGGGCTTGACGGTGCCCATCTCGACCAGCATCGTCAGGGCCGAGTCGCTCGGCTACACGCCCGGCATGGCCATCTGCAATTAAAAGGAGGATGTTCAGTTCGCAATTTAGATTGTAATGATAATGATTCGCATTTATAATTGACGTATCATCCTTTCACTTTACGTCAAAAGACCACATGACTCGTTCGTTTACCCCGATGGCTGCCGCCATCCTGGCAGCGTTTGCCAGCCCCCTCGCCGTCCAGCCCGTCTTCGCGCAAGCCACTCCCGCCACCACCACGCTGCCAGAAGTACTGGTCAGCGGTAGCGCCGACAAGAGCTACGCGCCGGACTTGACCACGGTGGGCGGCAAGGAAGCCATTGCGGTGCGCGACGTTCCCCAAACCGTCAACGTGGTCAATCGCGCCGTGCTCGAAGCCCAGGCCGCCAATTCGATGACTGAAGCGTTGCGCAATGTGCCAGGCATTACCATTTCGGCCGGCGAAGGCGGCGCAATTGGCGACAACATCAACCTGCGCGGCTTTTCGTCGCGCACCGACGTGTTTCGCGACGGCTTTCGCGACCGCGGCCAGTACAGCCGCGACACCTTCAACATCGAAGCGGTCGAAGTGCTCAAGGGACCGTCGTCGATGTTGTTTGGGCGCGGCTCGACCGGCGGCGTGATCAACCAGGTCAGCAAGAAGCCCTCGCTCAAGTCCGGCACCGAAGCGACTGCCACGGTCGGCACCGACGACTATTACCGCGCCACGCTGGATGTCAACCGCAAGCTCTCCGATACTTCGGCGGTGCGCCTGAACGCATTCGGCCAGGACTTGAAGTCCACCCGTGACGTGGTGCGCAACCAGGACTTCGGCATTGCGCCATCGCTGCGCCTTGGCATGGGCACGCCCACCGAACTGACGCTGTCGGCGCTGATCCAGCGTAACGACGACCTGCCCGACTATGGTTTCCCTATCCTCACCAGCGATGGCCTGGGCACGGTGCGCAAGCCGGTCGACGCGCCGGCCAACGCCTATTACGGTTATCTGGACGACCACTTCAAGCAAGCGGTCAACATGGCCAACGCATCGCTGCGCCACAAGTTCAGCCCGACGCTGACGCTGCGCACCCAGCTCCAGGTGAGCAACTCGAAAACCGAAGCGGCGCCGTCGCCGCTGACCAGCAGCTCGGTGCGCCGCACCACCGAACCGGTGGCTTTGCCAGGCAACCCGGCCTCGCTGCGCGATCCGCTGGCCAGCCTGATCGCCTCGCGCGAAGACCGCGACCGCGATTTCACCGACAAATCGATTTTCAGCCAGACCGACCTGATCGCCAAGATCAAGTCGGGCGCCATGCTGCACACCGTCACTACCGGGCTGGAACTGGGCCGCGACGAATACCGCGAACAGCGCTACGTGTGGAATACCACCACGGCGCAGCGTGAAATCAACCTGGGCAACCCGGTCAATGGCACGCGCCAGGGCACGCGCGCGCTCACGCGCACCGTGGAAACGACTGCCGACACGCTGGGCCTGTACGTGAACGACCAGATCGATTTGAACAAGCAATGGAAAGTGGTGGGTGGTTTGCGCTGGGATCGCTTCAAGGTCAGCTCGGGCCTGACCCGCGCGACCCTGCCAGCCGGTTATCCGGCCGACACCACCGTGGCATCGGCGCCGCACAGCGACAGTATGCTCAGCCAGCGTGCCGGCGTCATTTTCCAGCCGACCGAGATGCAGTCCTATTACCTGTCGTATGGCACCTCGTTCAATCCGTCGGCCGAAACAGTGACCCAGTCGGCCACCACGGCGGCGCTCGATCCGGAAAAGAACCGCGCCTATGAACTGGGCGCCAAGATCGATGTCATGGACGGCAACCTGTCCTTCAACGGCGCGCTGTTTAGCGTCAGCAAAGATAACGCGCGCACCACCGACGCCGTGACCCGCATCACCACCCTGGACGGTGACGTGCGCGTGCGCGGCATCGAAGTGGGCGTGGTCGGTCGCATCACGCCGGCCTGGCAGGTACTGGCCGGTTATACCCTGCTTGACAGCGAGATCGTCACCTCGCTCGACGTGGGCACTGGCCTCGACGCCGGCATCCGTTCGCAAGGCAAGACCTTGCAGAACACGCCGCGTCACAACGCATCGCTGTGGACCACCTTCAGCTTCCTGCAAAACTGGGAAGCCGGCGGGGGCCTGGTGTATGCCTCCGAGCGCTTCGTCAACAACTTCGAGACCGCTGTCGTGGATGGCTACACCCGCGTCGATGCCAGCCTGGCCTTCAAGCAGCCGAACTACGACCTGCGCTTCAATCTGCAAAACGCCACCGACAAGAAGTATTACGAAGTCGCCTCGGGCGGCCGGGCCACGCCGGTCAAGGGCCGCGGCGTGCTGGTCACGCTGGCCTACCGCTTCTAAACCTGCCGGAGAACCGCATGCTGATCACGATACCGGACGTCCTGAACGCGCAGCAGGTGGCCCATTGCCGCGCCCTGCTCGACGCTGCCGACTGGACCGACGGTCGTGTCAGCGCTGGCTTCCAGGGCCGCCGCGTCAAGGACAACAGCCAGCTGCCGGAGCAGTCGCCGCTGGCGCGCGAGCTGGGCGAGCTGGTGCTGGCCGCGCTCGAGCGCAACCCGCTGTTCATCAGCGCGGCGCTGCCGGACCTGGTGTATCCGCCCATGTTCAACCGCTATGGCGTTGGCCAGCAATTTGGCGCGCATATCGATAACGCCGTGCGCTTGCTGCCCGACGGCAGCCGCAAGCTGCGCACCGACGTCTCGGCGACGCTGTTCCTGGCCGAGCCGGACCAGTATGACGGCGGCGAGCTGATGATCGAAGACACCTATGGCGCGCACGCGGTCAAGCTGCCGGCCGGTCACATGGTGCTCTATCCATCGACCAGTTTGCACAAGGTCGAACCGGTCACGCGCGGCATGCGGGTCGCGTCCTTCTTCTGGATACAAAGCATGGTGCGCGATGATGCGCAACGCAGCTTGTTGTTCGATATGGATGCGGCGCTGCAGCGCCTGAACGCCACCGGGGCCGATGCCGACGCGATCGTGCGCTTGACGGGCGGTTACCACAACCTGCTCAGGATGTGGTCTGCGACCTGAGAACCCGCTTCAATTGCCGACATAGGCCATCGACACGTTTGCCCGGAGCGAAATGCCTTCTTCGCCCACTACCATCCAGGTCAGATCATTGAAGTAGTCGTCGAACATGCGCATGCGTACGCTGACGGTGACCACGGCCGGCAAGCCAAAGCCACAGGCGAGGCTGTCGCACTGCACGGTGACGTTGACGGGGAATCCATGTCCGGGATTGAGTTCGGCCGTTTCGTCAGCGACGATCTGGCGCGCAATCGCTTCGGCTTCACTGACCCGGGTCGGGTCCTGCATTTCGACCAGTGGAATGGAGGACAGGTAGCGCGCGGCATCGTGCGCCGCTTTCTGGGCCACCGAGTAATGCATGAAAGCGCGCCCGAAAATAATCGGGAAGGCCAGCAGCACGAGCAGCACTGGCAAGATCACGGCAAATTCGACTGCCGCGACGCCGCGCTGCCTGGCGCGCCGGCCAGGTGCAGGATCGACTGGCGCCTGTGTGGTCCTTGTCCTGGCGTTGTTGACCATGTCTGCTCTCCCGTGGCGTACTTGACTGGAGAATTCATCTTAAGCACCGGCGGCCGAATGGAATTGATTGAGGACAACTAACAGGCCACGATCGCCTCAGCCGGGAACATCGAGCCACACTGCTTCATGTTCAAGCGCCAGGCCGTGCTCGGCCAATGCACGGCACAGCCCGCCCAATGCGGACGGCATGCCATGCTCGCCCAAGCGCACGATGGCCGCATCGAAATGCTTGCGTGTCTTGTTCCACAGGCCGTTGTTGCCATACTTATGCAAGCGCACCTCCCAATCGGGCATCAGCCAGAACTCGACCGGGCAACACGCATTCTCGACCAGCCGGCTGTAATTGAGCAGGCCAACACCGTCATAGTCAGGAAAAAACACGATGCTTGCCGTGCGCGGGCGCTGCGCCAGCCATGCCAACAGCAAGTTGCTCAACTGGCCGCCGTAATACACCAGCGAACCGCTGGCGCCGGCCGGCAGCCAGTCGGGACGGTCAAACAGCGCCTGATTTTCCACCAGCCAGATTGGCTGTTCGGTGCGCCAGCCGTCGTCGACGCTGATGGCCACGGCGGCAGCGCCCGCCACATCGGTTGCGGCGCTGACATCGAACACGGCGCCATCGCGCTGCCACACTACGCCCCGCGAGAGTGCCTTGAGCAATAAATAGCCGGTGGCATGGCCGTGCGAGCGCCCTTTGCTGTCGCGCATGCGGGCGATATTGTTGGCGCGCGCCGGCAAAGCCGCATCGAGTTCGCCAAGCGCGTTCGGGCGCAGCGCCGTCAGGTGCGACTGCGCCTGCGCGGCGTTGATCAAGCGATAGCTGGCGCCACTGCCTTGCGTGAGCAGCCTTAGTGCGCCCGTCTGGCGCGCAAAGATGTCGAGCTGGCGGCGCTGGGCCGGGGTAAACAGCGTGGCCGGCGCACTGCCCTGTGCCGCGAGCAGCTTTTCCAGCGCCGCGGCCAGGGCCCGGCTCATGGCGCCGCCTCGCCCAGCGGCTCGAGGATCTGCCAGTGCTGACGGCTGATGTGATTGACGCCGCCGCTGCTGCTGATCGGCACGCAGTAACGCGCCGTCACTAGCGGCGCCGGCGAAGCGAAGATCAGCGCAAAACCGAAATCGCTGGCCGTTTCGATCAAGCTGCGCTGGTTGCGCTGGTCCAGCGCCGACGCTTCATCGAGATAGCACACCGCTTGCACCCGGAAGCGCTTATCCTGCATCAGGCTGAGCAAAGCCAGGCCCGTGATCAGCTTGGCCATCAGCACCGTGCCGTTCGAGGCGGCGCTGTCAATGTCGGCAAACGATTCGGCCACGCGCCCTGCCTTGCCGACGATGAACTCGAGCCGGAACAGATGTTCGACCCGCAGGCAGCCGCGCGCCTCGCCTTCGCCGATCAGCACTTGCTTGGCGCGGTTCAGGGCCGCGTCGTCAAGCACGCTGGCATGGTTGAACAGTGAAAACGTCTCGCCATCGTCGACTTGCTCGGCCTTGCTGATCAACAGTTCAATTGACTCGACGATGGTCAACTCGTCGGCCGGCTCGATCTTGAAGACATCCAGGTCCGACAACTGGCGCTGGTTGATCAGGCGGTTGAAGTCGCGCATGCGGCTCTTGAACGTGAGCAGCCCGTCGCGCAGTTCACGCAGGCAGGCGGTGACGTTGACGACAGCGCTGCGGGCCTTGCGTTCGAGCGCTTCGGCCTCTTGCGGCAAATGGGCGGCGAATGCGATGATGCGGTCGATCTCGCCCTCCTCGCCTCCCATATAGCTGAACTTGGTCAGGCCGCTGGCATGCAGTTCGCCGACCTGGTGCGGAATCTGTTCATTGACGTGCAGCAGGCGGCGGCAATCGTTGCGGTATATTTCCAGCTGGTCGGCCAGCTGATCGAGTTCAAGCTCGCCACCTGCGGCCCATGGCGTATGCGCCAGCTCGGCCAGGTAGCCGAACACGGGGGCCGCGTCGCCGCGGTTGTCGCGCCGCTGCACGATGTCCTTGTGGGCGCCGCGCAGGCCGGCCAGCTTGCGCAGGCTGTCGGCTTCCTGTTCGCGCAGTGCGTTGGCGGCGCCGGCCGACTGCGCCTGTTCGGCCTCGATGGCGGCGCGCCTGGCCGCTACGGCGGCCAGCTCGGCGCCGCGCTGTGCGGCGCTGGCGGTCAGTTCACTGAGCTCGTCGAACAGGGTCAGTTCATGTTCGAGCTGGCGCACTTCCTGTTCCAGCTTCTGCTGCAGGCGGCGCGCTGCATCGATGGCCTGCGCCGCGGCCAGCTGGCGCGCCAGGTCGGCGACCTGCTGTTCCAGTTCGGTGGAGCGTTGCGCCAGTTCGGCCGGCGTGCGCTGGCTGTGCTGCGCTTCGAGCCCGTCCAGCGACACGACAATCCCGGGCAGCGTCAGGTGATCCGGGCCGAGGTACGCTTGCAGCTGGCCGGCCAGTTGTGGCAACGCTTGCGCATCGATCTGAAACTGGGACGCGCCCAGTGTCATCACGGGCCGCGCCAACAGGCGGTTCAGCACTTCAAGCTGCTCGGCCGGCATGGCCGCCTGCAGGCGCAGATAGAGATTGTCGGCCAGCGTGGCCTGTTCGCGCTGCACGCCGCGCAGCTCTTGCTGGGCGCTGCGATGGGCGCGCTCGATGGCGTCGGCGCTGCGCGCGCCGGCCTGCTGCACCAGCGCGGTCTGCTGTTCGAAGGCGCTGCGCGCCTCGGCCAGGCGCGCTTCGAGCATGCTGCGCTGGCCCACCAGCGCAAACTGCTGGCGCAGTTGTTCATGGCGCGCGACCAGCTTGCCCAGCCCGTCATGCTGCTGACGCGCCAGCACCCGGTGTTCGGCCAGCTCCAGCTCGCGTTCGCGCAGACGCTGCTGCGCTTGCCCGAAGCCGGCCAGCGCCTGCTCCAGGCTGGCCTGGGTCTGCGCGTAATGCGATTCCCACGCCGCCAGCGCGGCATCGATGCGGGGCCGCAAGTGAATCAGCTTGCCGCGCAGCGTCAGCCGCTCCTCATGGTCGCGCGCGAGCACGGCGATGTCGCCCTGATGCGCGAGCGCAGCCTGGTATTGCGCGCGTTCGGCATTGACGTCGGCGAACGCCTTGTCCCACTCGGCCTTGAAGTCGATGTTGGCGTCGGGCAGGTCGCGCCGGAATATGCTCAGCAGGTAGTCCTTGACCTCGCCCGAACGCAAGCGGTCCAGGCGCAGCGTGCGCGTGAGCACGCGCTGGAACGACTCGGCCAGGCTGGCGTGCTCGAGCTTGAAAATGGTGAAGTCCGGCTCGTGATCCTGGCGCTTCCTGCGGCTGCCGTAGATGGCGTCGCTGAACTCGCCCGGCGCATAGCTGAACACCAGCTTGCCGCGCGTGGCCATGTGCGCTTTCAGTTGCGGCTGGGTGACCACGGTCCCGTTCGGCAAGCGATAGTCATCGGTGTCGAGCTGCCCTTTGTAAGCGAAATACTCATAGTCGTGGCTCACGCCCTTGCCCACGCAGCCCAGCACCACGGTGCCGGTGGTGGGCAGCGCCACCTCCAGCAGGATGAAGGCGCTGTTGTTGGGAAAGTAGAAGCGCCGGCTCTTTTCCACGTCGTGGGCGCCGAAATCCATGCGCCGGCGGTCGACGATAAGCAGAAATTGCAAGGCGTTGATCAAGCTGGTCTTGCCGGTATTGTTGGGTGCGATCAGCGACACCGCCGCGTCCAGCGGCAGTTCGGCGCGCCCGTAGCCGGCGCTGCCCAGCATCACCAGCCGTTGAAAACCGTATTGCATCATGTGTCGTCCCGTTCCTCGTCGAGCAGCGCGACCACGGCGTCGCCCTGCTGGTGGCTGGCAGCCAGTTCCTCGAAGCGGTCCAGGTAGCGGTACACCGCCGGCAGCAGTCGCCAGTGCCCGCCTGCCGCCTCGGCAAAGCCGTAGCGGGCCGCCGTATCGAGCAACTGCTGCAACAGCTCGGCATCGGCCAGCCCTTCGGCTTCGAGCAATTGGCGATTCTTGTCCCACAGCGTGGCCAGCAGCGCCTTGTCGATATGCCAGTCGGGAAAGCGCACCAGGTGCTGGCCGGCGTCGGCCTGGTGCTCGAAGATCAGCATGAACAGCAGCGCCAGCTGGCGCGTGGCTTTCGACACGTTGGCGCTCGCTTCGGCCGTCTGGAACCAGGCGTAGCCGCGGCCATCGATGCGCAAATCGTAGCCGAGCGCGCCGAACAGGCCTGCATATTGCGCCGCGCCGCGTTCCAGCGCCGCCCACATGACCGGTTCGGCAAGGCGATTGAGGTGGCGCCCGCTGTTGAACAGGGCGAACAGTTGTTTTAGTTGGGGCAGCGATGCCAGGTCGATCGGCGGCAAAGGGGGTGTTGGTTTCATCGGCTGGTGATGGCGTGAGGGTACAAGGTAACCAGGACGGTGTTGAGCGCGACCTTGGCCGGGACCGCGCTTTGGGTCGCTGTCCATTCCTGGCGCGCGATCAGTTCGTGGTACAGGCGCAGCACGGTCGCGTCGCTCAGGTGGGCATAGTGCGCATGCAGCCAGTGCAGCAGATCGGGTACCGGCGCGCAATCGCGCAGGCTGGCAATGAGCGCGTTCTCGTCCACCAGGTCCAGCGCCGGCATGGCGGCCGCGCCGTGTTCTTCGGGAAAGGCGACCAGCGCGGGGGCGTAGTGGCGCGCTTCGCTCATGATGGTGAGCACCTCGGGTCCGACCGAGACCGCGCGTGACATTTCTCGGCGCCACAGCGGCAAGTCCCGGGCCGGCAGCGCGCGATTGAGCCCGCGCTTGCGAATCCGGCCCAGCAGCTCGCTGATGGCGGCCGACAGCAAGTTATGCTGGCGCACTTCATCGCGCAGCGGCAGCAGCGTATCGCTGCAGTGCTTCAGTACTTCGCGTCCGAGGCGGCGCAATTCCTTGGCCTGGTAGGCCACATGGCGCATGGCCAGGCGCTGGGTGTACAGCGCGCCTTGCACCGTCAGCACTTCGACCGCATGGTCGAGCGCATGTTCGGCCTCTTCCAGATGGCGGTAAAAAGTGCCGTTCGGGCCGCTGTCCATCATTTCGGCCATGGGCGCGACGTAATTGTCGTAGGCGTCGAGCACTTCGCGGTAGCGGCGCGCGATCGGCATGTCGGTGTCTTGCGCCTTGGCCCGTTCAGCCAACTCGAGAATGGCGTGCCGGTCCTGGTCGAGCTGCTGGGCGATCTGGCGGAACAGCTCGGCGAGCTTGCTGGCCGCCTGGCGCAGCAGATCCGTGTCGCGCCCGTGCAGGCCCTGGTTGAGCTGGCGGCTGGCGCCGGTGATGGCATTGATGCGCGAGGCCAGCACCGCCGACAAACCCAGCTCGTGCTCGCGGGTGAGGCCGCGCACGAAATCGAGCACGTAGGGATTGAGCTGGTAGCTCTCGCCGCGCGCCTGCACTTGCAGCACGTCGGCGTTGACCAGCTGGCGCAGCACCAATTGGCGCGCGTCCGGTGCGGCGGATGGTGCCAGGCGGGCCACCACGGCGTCGATGTGTTCGGCCTCGAAGCTGGGCAGCTCGCGCGACAGTTGGGCCAGCCATTCGACCGTGTCCCAGTGATCATGGAGCGCCGAAACCAGACTTTTGGGTGTCGCCATATGCAAGGTGGTTGGTTGGGTGGCATAACGACAATGCCCGATGGCGGCAGTATACGGCAATTGCCGCGCTAGCGCGAAAGCTAGTCGTGCCTGAAGCAGTTGCGTATATGAGTGATGAACAGTTGCAGGCAGAATTCGAACGGATCGCGAGAACTCTACGTCAATGATGGATTGAGAACCAGGCGAAGATTCAACAGCGTCAATTTCGCCTTGAATGCCGTGTCGACGCCCCTCTTACGGCTTTAGCATGATTCCGACCAACGCAGCAAGTGCCAGTGCTTGATCGGGCGGCACGCTACCCGTTGCTATTGTCCATGCGGCGTTCTCGGCAGCGTCTTCAAACTCATTGCCGTGCCTGCCTTGCACGTCGCTCCGCCCGCGCCGCAAGTATTCGACGTGCTGAAACATAATTCGGACCATCACTACGTCGCAATACGCTGCGCCATTGAGCAATCGCACAAGCCGCTTGGCAACCTCAATACAATCCGGTCGCGGGGTTGAATTATTTACGGCGCAATGCTGACCCAGCACGACTGGTCGTGGTCCGGGGGCCAGATGCAGTTCGGCAGTTGACAAGCGCTGGCCGCCGGCGTCACGGATGGAGACGATGACACTATCGCCAGCGAGACACCGACCGCCAAGTGCACCAACGCAGTGGTGCATGGCCCGTCCTTCGAGCAGGAGACTGGCTTCATCGCCCAGTTCAACGACAGTGAGCTTATCCAACTGGAGCGGCGCGACGAGTACCAATGGCCATTGCCGATTCGGGTCCGACGACGACACTGTCTTGCACTGCCCCGGCGCCGCGCGGACCTGTAAAGCCGCGTGCCATTGTGCCGAACTGTCAAACAATTGACGCAGCGATCGGGTACTGGCCCATTCAAGTACCAGATCCTGGCAGGCATCAAGAGTATGCATGCTTCCAGGGCCCGGCTCGACTTTGGCCAGCCGTACGACGGCGCGATGCAGTGCGGCGAGAAAATCCCCGGCGCCGGCCAGACTGCCATGACGCCCCACTAGCCGGTCGAGCGTGCGCCGGGCAGCGCCACAATCCGGTCGCAACAATTGCACCATCCAAAGTTTTAGCACGCGGCTGTAACGGGGCACCAGCAAGGAAGACTTTGCCGCTGACAGGCCGCGCAGTGGCTGCAGCGCTGCTGCAAGGGCTTGAGCAACATCGATCATGTCCTCAAATTCAAACGTGTTCGCCGGCCGCTTTTCTGGCGGCATCCATGCCAGTATGTTGAGCAGCACGCGCAGCCGACGCTCATTGAGCCGCCACGCCGGCGGCAGCGTCCTGCCGCGCAACCAGCGCACCGTCTCGCAAGGAACGTCAAATGCCTGTGCCACTGAAAGCGACAAGGGCTCGGCCCCGTCAATCGCGGCGACGACGCTGCTGACAGGTGCCGAATGTTCGCGCTGGTCATCTCGAGACGGAACCACCAACAGGTCAAGCAAAATGGGCATCGCTTGCAATGCCTGGACGCGGTTGCGACTGACCTTGCCACCATGGGCGGCAAGAAAATTGTACACGGCGAGCAGGTCGGCCGATGACGGCTCACGGACCGAGGCAAGTGCGTCCGCCGCAAGCCGTGCGAAAAACAGGCCTAAGCCCGCATGCTGCGTTGATAGCTGTTGCGCGAAAAGCGCACTCAGCGCTGACGGACACTCTTCGATCATGCTCAAGCCGCGCTCGACCCGCCAGCGGTTGAGGGCCTCGCGCGCCACTTTGCCGGCCAACTTGGCCGAGATACCGACCATGGAGGTCCCGCGTGCTCCGCGGTCTAGCCGAACGGTACAAGCTGCGCCCCCGGCGCGGCGCAGCGCGAGAGCGAGCTCCATCTCGTACAGAGAAAAGCACTTCTCATCATATGGATGGCGCAGCAAACAAGTTGCCAACGCTTGCACATGACCAAGGGCTACACCGACATTGCCCTCCACGTGCAAGCCATAGACCAGGCCGTTTGTGAGCTCCATGCGCAATGCGGCCGTTCCGCGCATCGAACCGCCTTCGTCTGCTTCACTGCAGGGATTAAAGAGACGGACAACAATCAGTTGGCGCATCGCCCCCTGCGCGTAGACTTCGTATTGCGTGTTCGCGCAGCGGACCAAGCTGGCTAGCTTGCTGCGTAAACGTGGACAGTCTGACGATTCAAATAATGATGTCCGCAATAGGTCGATCAACTGCGGCGTTGCTGCTGCACTAGGCGTGGCTTGCGTCCGCGACATGTCAACGCTCCGCAATCCAGCCACGCGCGACCAGAACATCGATCAAGTACGCGGTAGTCTGGCGTCCTTGATACCGGTGCGTGGCATAGTCGATATCGCTGGCATCGAGCATGTCACGAAGTTCTTGATCTACCACGCGTGAAATCGACTCTTCGGCGTACCTTCCCCTGGGGTCGTAGGGAATTTTTTCTGAACGAATCAGGTAGATATTAATGTTCTCGTATTGATGGTATTCATCAATAATCCGCTGGCGCAATACTCCATCTTCCACATAGATCAAATGCTGCAACAGCGGACTGTCGGTCACGATGAAGTCCGTCTTGGTCGCAATGGAAAGCCGCTTGGCCTGGATCGTGAAGATATCCTCCTGAATAAACTCCATCCCATGCCAGATCAGTTCTTTTGTGTATTCGGCTGCCATCTCGACATTGATGCCGCGATGCTTTAATTCCGCGACCACGGACAGCATCGCCGTCGTCTTCCCCACACCAGGTCCGGCATACAGATTGAAGCAACGCCCTTTGGTTTTCATTCGGACTTTCAGAGTCAACATCGGTTCGCAGACCAGGAAACTCCCGGCTGCACGTGTACCGCTATTGTCCATCTGAGATGCGACATATTGTGTCGCATGACTGCCATACTCTGCGGGATGCTGGGAGTACGGCGGCGACCAGACGGTGGAGCCGATTACTGCCGCAACTCCCACTATTTTCAGTTGTTGCTCCGCGCCTTTTATTTTGCGGCGAAAATACGCAGTTCGCTTTCGATTGTTGAGCGTAACTGCTCATCGCTCCCATCCCACCTAAACTCCACTTCCCCATGCATGTCGCGCGAGCTTTGCGCCTGCTTGATCTTGACGGCGCCGGCAGGCCCGGACTGTTTAGCACGCAAAATACGTTCCGTACCAATGAACAGTGAATATCGGCGAGCGCCGGGAATTATCTTGAACTTGCCCGGATAGTGCAGTTCCACAAACTCAAAGAAATCTTCCAGATCTGAAGTGCTGTCGTCCTCGGCTCCACCCGGTGATGCGAAGGTGTTTGCAGATGAACGAGACTTGCCGATCACCGATTGAAGATTTCCTCCTGGAGGTATCAAAAGCGCGCCTGGAGGAAGTTCCATCCGCTTTCCTGGGCCATTCAATCCGACCCCGTCATCGCGGTCGCATCCATACGTGTGGATGCAGACACGCTCAACATCGAATATATTTTCAGTGTTAGCGACGTTGCACAGAAAACTGAGTCGTATCTCCTGGCTGTCGTAGGTGGCCCACGCAAGTGCGATGTGAATCCGTCGAAATGACTGGTTCGACCGATACGCTTTGCCCCTCAAGAGCTTATGCACATTTCTGCTGTAGTGCTTGGTGGGCCGGCGCTCACCGCCATTAGCCTTCCCAATATAGCGGCCGGTGACTTCGCCCGTGCCATTGTAAATCTCCCACATGTAAATGAGCGGGGCGCCTGTATCGATGAGACCAGGACTTGGAGCGGTAAAGGTCATCATGGAAGTTTATTCTTTCGCGCCTATGATCTCGTGCGTCGCGCGACTGCCGCCCGGCATGCAGCATCGGTCGGCCTCGCGGCGCTAGAAATCAAACGCACGCCCAGCACTTCCACCTGATTTACTGCGACTGCGAAAAGCTATGTTGCAGCAACTGCTGGTGTGCCAAGCGATTATAGTCAGCGCATCGGATTTGTTGCTGCCGCCATCAAATCTCGATAATCCTTCCCGAAGTTGCCAACACGATCATGCCACGCTTCGCTCCCGTCAGCGCCAGATAGTTCCCCACCTGCACCCGGTAGTGCGCGATCGTCGCGGCAGTCGGGTTCACATCGCTCTTCCAGTCGATGATGACCTCGGGCTGCCCTCCGTGCGTGAAACTGATCGCATCGGCAATGCCCGCCGTCACCACTTCACCATTGCCTTGTTCCTCTTGCGCACCATACACGCAATACTCGGCAACGAGACCATGGCGCAGCGCGGCGATTGCCGGCAGACCCAGGGTGTTGGCGACGCATGCGGAAATTTCCACTGCCGACAGGCGATCCTCTGAACCGACCTGCGCTATCAGCACTGCCGCGCGATCACGCAAACCATCCGTATCCTCGGCGGTTTCGCCATTGAGCACTTCCTCGAACAGTTTATGCATGACTAGTCCGCGCTCGCGTCCACCTTGCACGGCATGGGCGACTTCCCCGTTGCCCATCTCGTCCGCCGCCGCAATGCGCAGCTCGGCCGTTTCTTCTTCCATCACTGCCAGGGTGTCGCCCTCATCACGGCTCGGTGCGCGCCAGCGTAGCGGCCGCGCCGATGCCGCGACAATGGCGGCTTCGGCCTCGAAAACACCGCGCGCCTGATCATTGTCGGCTGTTGCAGGCGATTCAGTGGCAACACGCGCGCCATCCATCGATATCGCTGGCAACTCGCTCAGGCCAAGGTTCACCAGCGCGATCCATGCCGAGCCTGCTGGCGCCACGTCGAGACGCGGCAGTACGAGCAGCTCCTGTGCCCGGGTTGCAGCCACGTACCACAGACGCACACGTTCCCGTCCGAGTTCCTCGGCCTCGGCTGCATGGTCATCCTCGTAGCCAGGCAAAGTAGTTCCGAGCACGGCGCAGCACAATCGGTTGGCGCTGCGTTCGCAAAACATGCTGTTTGCGCCCATGGCGCGTGTCATCGTATTGATCGGCACCACGATTGGCCATTCGAGCCCCTTGGACGAATGCATCGTGTACAACGTGACGGCATCCTCTTGCGCATCAGGTTGGCCTTCCGGCGCGCGCGACTCATCGGTCCAGGCTTGCGTCATCGCCGCGGCGAACGCTGCCAGACCGCGCGAGGTCCAGGCCTGGCTCATGGCCAGAAATTTGTCGACGTTTGCCAGTGCACGTTCAGCCCGGCCGGCATGACGCTGCAGCAGGATCGGGCGCACCCGGAACTGGTCCACCGCTTGCGACAGCAGCATGTGTGGCGAGGTCCCGTGCATATGGCGCCTCAATGCTTGCAAGGTGGTCAGCACTGCGCGCGCCGCCTCGTTGCTGACGTGGGCGGGGTCGGTCCACACGCTCAGCCGGCCGAACTGCTGCGGCCGCTCAGCTGGGCGCGGCAGTTCCAGAACGATGTCCAGCAGCGCCTCCTCGGTCAGGCCGACCAACGGCCCGCGCAGCAAAGCGCCCAGTGCGATGGTATCGCGGCTGTCGGCTAGTACGCGGCACAGGGCGATCAGGTCCTGCACTTCCTGGCGTCGGTAAAAGCCCTTGCCGGCCTGGGTGGCAACCGCGATTCCCCGCCGTTCGAGCGCTTCCTCGTAGCGCCACAAGTCGTTGCCGGTGGGCGCCAACAAGGCGATGTCGCACGCCTTGCAGGGCCGCCCAGGTGCGCCCTTGTGTATGGCGAGGATCCTGCTGCCAATCAGTTGCGCACACATGTCGGCGACTGCTTCTGCCTCGGCATCGCGCTGCTGTTCTGCGCTTGCCTTTCCATCCTCTCCCGCCGCGCTCACCTCAAGTGCGGCCACGTACACCTGCCCTGCTTGCGCAGGGTGGAATGCGTCGAGCGGCGTGAAGCCGGGCTGCCCTTCTGCGCCCAGACACGGCGCAAAGCGCTGGTTGACGAAGTCGAGGATGGGCGCGCAAGAGCGGAAGTTCGTCGCGATCGACAGCACATCGCCGCGCCGCGCGAACACTTCACGCGCCGCCGTGTAGGCAGCGATATCGGCCCCGCGGAAGCGGTAGATTGCCTGCTTGGGGTCTCCCACCAGGAACAACGCACCGGGGCGGATCGCATATGCGGTCCAGTCTTCAACCGGCGCCCCCGCGCACGGATCACCACACAGCCGCCAGAAAATTTCCGCCTGCAGTGGATCGGTATCCTGGAACTCGTCGACCAGCACATGCGCGTAACGCTGCCCAAGCGCGCGGCGCACGTCGTCATGGTCTCGCAGAAGCATGCGCGCCGAATGGATCAAGTCGTCAAAATCGAGCAATGCCGCATCGCGTTTGTAGTTCTGGAAGTCCTGCAGCACGGGAGCCATCTCAGCCACAAGTTGCACCAGCACGTCGGCAGCAACTTCCTGCTTCAGCCAGGCCCAGGACTGCTGGCATGCTTGAACCCGTTCGTACGCCTGATCGAATAGCGGTTCTCCCTGGGCCGCCTTGAGTCCGAACTCTTTGGCGGCGGCGCCCCACTTGCCCTTCGTCTTAAATACCCGAAAGCTGCCATCCGCGGTACACATTTCCGTATGTGCAGTGCAGGCCTGCAGCTGCGCCAGGCGGGCATGCCCGGGCAAGGCTGCGCTGCGCCTGACCTCGATCGCCATCTGGGAAAAGCAACTGGCGCGGCGCGCAGTCTCGGCTTCCTTCACGTCTTGCGTGTCGACAAACGCCTGCAAGGCGGCGCTGTCGCGCGCGAAGTCGTCGAGCAGTGGCCCGAGCGCTTTTGGCGTCAGCGTCGTCATGGCGCGCTGGTTGCGGACCTGTCCAAGCAGGGCACGAACCAGGGTCAGGCTGCGCGCGGCGTCGACTGCGACCAGTTGCGCGAGTAGGCTGTCTGCACCGCCGTCCAGAATTGCCCAAAGCCATTGGTCGGCCAGCGCGTCGAAGATCTGATCGGCGTTGTCGCGGTCCATGACGCCCGCACCCGGATCGATGTTTGCCTCCACCGGATATGGCAAGATCAGGCGCTGGCAAAACCCGTGGATCGTTGAACAGGTGACCTGGTCGATTGTACGGGCAGCCTGCTCAAGGTCTTGCCGCTGGTGCGCACTCAGGCCATCGGGCAACGCGACCGCTAGTTCGGCAGGCATCTGTCCGGCTACGAGTGCGTCGACAAAGGCGCGCACCCGCACCAGCAGTTCGCCTGCAGCCAGTTCGGTAAACGTGACGGCGGCAATCGAACGCGGCGCGGCGCCTTCGGCCAGCAGCATGGCGACGCGCCCGGCCATCACGGCCGTTTTGCCGGATCCCGCGCCGGCTTCGACCAGCAGTGAACGGTCAAGCGCGGCAATGGCAGTGGTGCGCGCCGGATCATCACGCAGTGGACTACGCGCTACATTCTTCATTGCGACTCCCAGACATTGGCGGCATCACCCAACACGGTGGCGATGGCCGCGGACTTGCGTTTGCAGTAAGCGCCGAGCGCATTGGCCGGCAGCAGGAAGGCGAATTTGTCATACCCACCGCCGGTATCGGGTCCGGCCAGGCAATTGCCGGCCAGCAGGCTGTGGTAGGCACTGTCCAGGTAGGTGGCCAGTTCCGCCATGGCGGCGGCCGGATCGTCCAGTTCGAGTTCGATGCCATCGCGCGGATACATAAGCGTCGTACGCACTTCCACTTGGTCACCCAGCATCGCCTTGGCAGCGTAGGCGTACAAGCAGCGTTGCACCTCGGCGCCGCCGTCGAGCACGACCGACTTTCCAACTAGCTTTCCGGTCTTGTAGTCGCGCACCCTCACCTGTTGGCTGTCGTGCGAGATGTCGAGCCGATCGATATAGCCGGAGATGCGCAGCGCCGTGCCGGTGATCGCAATCGTGACCGGTGCCGATATGTCCCACGGCTGCGGTGCATCAGACTTCGGCTTGGCGTCACCGAAGGGCACTTCCCCGTAGGCGCTGCCGAATGCGATCGGCACCACGTCCATGGTGAGCGCCGCCAGGCCGAGCTGGCGCGCCTGTGCCAGGGTTTGGCGCCATATCGCTGTCGGGGGCAACTCGACCCGCGCAGCCCAATTGGCTGCGACTACAGTGCTGGCCTCGTCCAGCACGACGCGCACTTGCGCCTCGTCCGCCAGCGCCAGGCTACCGCCAGCCTCTAGTCGTTGCAGCGCCACATCGAGCATTTCGTGAACCAGATTGCCGAAAGCGGCCGCGTCGAGCAACAGCAGTTCCCCAGCCAGGTCGGGAGCGTTCCAGCCCAGTGCATATTCCCATAGGTAGCCTATGGGGTTGCGCAGCAGGCGTTTGAGCGAACTGGCCGAGTGGGTACGGTCGGCAATCGCCTGCAGCAGCGGATGATCGGGCCGCACTGCGCCGTCGTGCGCGGTGACGGCCGCGCTCTGCCAGTCGTCCCAACATCCTGCTGTCGCCTGCGCGAGCGAAAGGCAAACAAATTCCGGCAAGCGCGCCGCGAGCCTGTCAGCTTCGCTCATCGCATGCAAGGGTGTGGCGTGGCGCAACAAGTATTCGGTCAGCTTATAGCCTGTCAGCAGCGGACTCTTGCCCAAGCTGCGGCCGTCGTCGTTGCGGCGAGAAAAAGACAGTACAGCTTGCGTCTTGCAAGCGCGCATCAGGTCGCTAAAATCGCGGCAGTCCTGTTGCGCGCGCGTCAACCACTCAAGTTCGTCGGCGGCGATGACGTGGTCCGGCAGCAGGCCATCCTCCACGCTGCCGCGCGGCCACTGGCCTGCGTTCAGGCCAAGCAGACGCACAAAACGGCGCGGCGTACCGGCCAGTGCAGCGGCGGGCATCCAGGTCACAGCAACACAAGAATCAAGCCCGTCGTCCTGCTTCATGTGCTCGATTGTGGCTGGCAGCGATGCAGCAGGTCCGGCAACCAGAGCGCGGCGCCAGATCGACAAGGCGCGCCCGCACAGCAGCTGTTCGCCGACTACGTCAGCACCGGCGGCGCCCTGCTGCAGCAAATGCACCAGTGCCGCCAGGGCCGCCAGCGCCTCATCGTGGTCAGTACCATCGGGCCAATCGCTTGGAGCAATGCGCGCGAGCAGGCGCTCCCATGCCTGCGGCGACGCCAGGGCCGCACCAGCAGGCAGCACCCGCAGCCAACGGTCGGGCAGCGCGCGCAGCAGCGGCGCGTCGGCGCACAGGCTCGCCAGACGGCGCAGTTTCAATTGCGACAGCCCATGCACAAGAATGTCAGCGAGTGCGGATGCAGCCTGGCCGTCACGTGTCGTTGCAACCGCCACCCCATGCACGAAGTGCAGATCGATGCCCGCTTCCTCGCGCAGTGCGAGCAGGTGCGCGTCGAAGCGTGCCGGGTCGGCTGATGCAATCGCGATCTCGTGGGGCAGCGCCTGGCGCGACGCGAGCAGCGCGCGCACCCAGCGCATCGCTTCAAGTGCTTCGTGCGCCGGTGTTGCTGCACTGACGACGCTGATTTCCGGCTTTTCCGACGCACTGCGCACGACCTCAATCGCACTGTCTTCCAGCCATGACGGCACGGCGCGTGCTCCGGCGATCCAGCGCATTGGCACCTCTGTCGCCAGCGCCAGCAACATCTGGCGCCAGCAAGGTGCGACATCAGCCATGCCGTCCAGATCGATACTACCGAGTACGGCCCGGGCGTGCATGAGGCGCGCGTTGGCCGCCGCGGCAATGTCGGTCGGTCGCGCCATCGCCGATGGCAGCTGAGCCAGCACCGCCTGTTCCAGCCTTGCCAGCGCATCGAGGCGCACATGTTCGCCCGCGCGGCCCTGAAGATCGATCCCGGCCAGCCATACTTTCTCCAGCGTGGCGGCGGCTGCATTGACCATACCAGGCAAGGGCTTGATCGCTTCGAGTACGCCCAAGGAGGTCAGCGGCAATACGGCCTGAATTGCCACGCGCAGGCTGTCAGCATCAATCGGCCGCACAAAGCCGCCAGCCAGACGCGCGGCCAACTGGTCGACCGTCATCACCTGCAGTCCCTGTTGCTGCGCGCGCGCGGCCCGCAGGCGATGCGCACGCAGCGCCAAACGGTCGGGCACCACGATGGTGCGCCGGGTCGGAACGTTCATGGTGATCCTTCAGGCTGGCCAGATTGAAATAAAGAGCGTGGCGCATGACGCGACAGATCACGTCGCAGCCAGGTTTTTGTGTCAGTAAAGCAATTTTGATTGATAATAACTGAACAACTACTGTTTGTCTCCCATGGCCATCCTTTCTCCCAGTCTTGTTCCATCCCTGCGTACTGACGCCGGACGCTTCCGCGAAATGGACGTGCTTGAACGTCTGCGCGACCATCTGCCCGCGCAGTTCGAGGTCTTCCACAATATTGCCCTGCACACGCTGCACGACGCGTGTGATCGCTACGGCGAGATCGACGTCGCCGTTCTGGCCCCAGACGGCTGCCTGCTGCTGATCGAGGTCAAGGCTGGCCCGGTGCTGCTGCGCGATGGAGAAATTTTCAAGGTGTACAGCAACGCCGAATGCGACGTGGCGCGCCAGACCCGGGTCCAGCGCGCGGCAATGCAGAACCGGCTGCAGGAGGCGGGCCTGAAGACGCCGGTACTGAGTTGCCTGCTCCTGCCCGATTACACGCTTGGCGATAGCCAGGTCATTTCGATACCGCGCGAACGCATTATTGACGCGGCGCGCTACGGCGAGATGGTGACCTTGGTCCAGCACTGGCTGGGAGCGATACACAGCGATGTCGATCGTGCGGCGGTACGTCGCCTGCTGCTCAACCAGTTTCGCGTCACGCCGCACATGGATGTCCTGCGCAACCAGCTCCAGGGCACCGTGCGCCAGCTGTCCGACGGCCTGGCGACCTGGGTGCCGCGCATTGATGCGCCGTCCGGCGTGTTTCGGATCCAGGCAACGGCCGGTTCGGGAAAAACCCAGCTGGCGCTGCAGCTGCTCGACAGCGCCGTCGAAGCGCGCACCAGCGCGGCCTACGTCTGCTTCAATCGCAGCCTGGCCGACCACGTACGGGGCATCGCCCCGACCCGCGCCGAAGTGGTCAACTTCCACGAACTTTGTGTCGAGCACCACCGGCGCCAGCATGGCGATCCCGAATTCGGCGCGCAAGCGTTCGAACGCATGGCGCTGGCCTACCAAAACGCGAGCAAAGACATGGCGCCGCGCCTGGACCTGCTCATCATCGACGAGGCGCAGGACTTCAATCCGGACTGGGTCGAGAGCTTATGCAACCAGCTCCGGCCGGGCGGCAAGCTGTACCTGCTTGAGGACGAGTGCCAGCGGCTCTACCAGCAGGTCGATTTCGAGCTCGACGACGCAGTGCTGATCCGCTGCCGCGACAATTTCCGCAGTCCCCGTGCGATCTGCGACATGATCAACGGCCTGGCCCTGGCGCCCGCCATTCGCAGCATGAATCCCTACCGCGGCGAACTACCCGAAGTACGCACCTACGCCACGGACGAACAACTGCTGGCAGCGACCCAAGCTGCGGTCAGCGCCCTGCTCGCGCGTGGCTTCGCGCTGGCCGATATCGCGATCGTCAGCGGACGCGGACGCGACAAGTCAATATTGCTCAATGCAGAGCGGATCGGCCAGTGGAGTACGCGTCGCTGGACCGGCGGCTATGACCGCAACGGCGAACCACTATGGAGCTGTGGCGAGCTGCTGGTCGAGTCGGTGTACCGCTATAAGGGACAGAGTGCGCCAGCCGTCATCGTCGCCGAATTCGACTTCACCGAACTTGACGAACGTGCCCGGCGCAAGCTGTTCGTCGCACTCACGCGGGCGCAGATGGCAGCGTCGCTGGTGCTCTCGACCAGCGCCGAACGCTGCCTGGTGGCGGCGCTGGACGACGCGTCTCAGGCGTAAGCAGCAGCCATGCGCGCGGCGATAGTCGCCATTTCCTCACGCAGCGCCAGCGGCTCCTGAACTTCGACACCGTCGCCGAAACCGAGCAGCCACCATACCAGCGAGCGGGTATTCGGTACGGTCGCGCTAAGGTGGATGGCACCGTCCGCACCCGCTGCCAGTAGCTGGTCAGCGCTCAGCGGAGTTTCGTAAAGATGTTCGCCGGCGGCACGTGAAAATACGGCGCGCAGCGTGATCGGCGCGCCAGCGATCACACCAAACTGACCCGAGGCAATGTACGCATCGAGGTCGAACCCCGGCTTGTGGCGTGCGTCCTCGTAGCGCATCTCGGCGTGCTGCAGCCGGTGCAGCGCAAGCGTGCGCACATCCTCATAGTCAGCAAACATGCAGACCAGGTAGATCAACCCTCCGCGCTGCACGAGCGCCAGCGGATGGACTGCGTCGTAGACGGTGGCCTGCTGGGCGTCGCGTTTTTTATAGTGCAGCGTCAGCTGGCGCTCGCGCAGCAGCGCAAGATAGACGGTGCGCTGACATTCCGCATCCATCGCCGGTGCCTGCAGCGGCTGCTGCGGCGCGATGCTGCGCACTTTGTTGAGCCAGGCTTTTGACAGAACTGCCCCATCGACCGACGACAGCGCGCGCGCGGCTGCCTTGAAATGCGGCTGCAACGCGTCGATCGTGCTTGGTGGCAGGTGCAGGCGCAGGTGCTGTTCGACCAGCGTCAAGGTGAGCGCTTCAGGTAGCGACAGGCCAGGCAGGTCAAAGCCCGCCGAATCCTTTTGCCAGCTCCACCCGAACGGCTTTTCGCGATCGTCAACGACCAGCGGGAATACCGTCGCCAGTTCGTTCAGGTCGCGCTGGATGGTGCGCTCGGTGACCGGAAATTCGGCATCGCACAGGCGCTGGCAAAGGTCGCGCACGGAGATCTTGCCCGGCGCGCGTGGCAGCAGGCGCAGCATGTTCCATTGGCGCAGCAGTGATAGTTGATTGGTAGCCATTAAAAGTTTTCCCATACGCGTTCCCAGAAGCCGGGCTCGTCGTGTTCTGCATTCGCGTTTGCGGACTCCAATGGCAGCGCATAGAAGCGCACGCCCGCTTGCCGCATCGAGCCGTCCGGCAGTTCGAGATAGTCACGCAAGGTGCGGTAGGCGGCCAGGGACGCATCGAACGGCACATCAAGGTAGACTTGTCCCAGCCAGCCAGGCATGCTGGGCGGACGGGCGTAGGGGCCGCACGGTTGCCAGCCAATCTTGTGCTCGTCAAGCCAGGCAAGTACCGTCTCGCGCACGGGGTCTGCCTCGTAGCGATAGGTTCTGTGCTCGCCGACTGGGTGAAATTCGAGGTACAGCGCGTCGCGCCCTTTCTGGCGCGCGATCGCATCGATGTGTTCGATCAACTGTGGCATGGTAGGGAGCGCGTCAGGACTCGCCGAACTCGGCTTTGGCGGCCAGTACTTGTGCCAGCGCGTCCACTGGTTCCAAGCCTTCCATCAGCAGGTTGACGATTTCTTCCTTGTCAATTTCGGTGACCGTTGCGTAAGCCGCGCGGTTGTCGCGGTAGTGGGCGTACAGTAACTCGCGCGCTTGAACCACACTGCGGCGCGGCAGGTTTTTCGGCACGGCTTCGCGGCGTTCGCCGACGAATGCCGCCAGACGCGCATCGGCAGTTGACCAGTCGAACGCGGCAACGGCGCCCTTGTCAGCTTCCCAGTCGCCCGTGTAGCCCTCGCCCGGCCTGCGCCGTAGCCGGTTCACTGCAAGGCAGGCCAGGTTGGGATAGCCATTAGCCCGGCAGAACGCTTCGACAAACAGCAGCTTCATGCCGATACCGACCGGGACGGCGCGCGCAAGAACCGCATCGTGCGGCTGCAGTTCGCGCGCCAGCGCGAGCAGGTCACCATAGAAGATGGGCGCGCCCTGCGTTGCCCTGGCATGATGTACCAGAGCCTGGTACAGCCGCGAACCAACTTCGATGTCATTGATGGTGAATTTGATGGGTGCGTCGATCATGAATGTACCAATGGAAAGTGTTAGTTTTTCATCTTATCAAATTTCCAATGGGAAATGTTGACGATACAGGAAGTCCGGGGCCGCAGAAGTCCGGCAAACGTTAAAGATTAGCCTGCGATTGCGCAGTCCCCTCCCTCTGCACCCACAGCGCCTGTGCCAGCACCTGGCGCACCAGGCTGGAGATACCCGGGGCACTTGATTCACGCTTGCCGGCCACATTCAGCACCATTACCTGGTGCTTGAACAGGAAGCGCGCGATGAATTTCGGGTGCACGCCGGGACGCACGTGCAGCCAGGGCTTACAGAGCCGCTCGGCAAAGTCAGCGGTACGTTGCGAGCCGCCGTCGAGCTTGTCTGAAAGCGTAAAGACGAGCGTCGCGTCGCTGTCGCGCACATTCCACTCGGTGCGCTGCAAATAGCCGCTGTCCGGCGTCTCGCGCAAGCGGTAGAAATCGGGCAGCGGCCCGTCCTCCGACCGGCGCCCGCGCGGACACCAACCGCCGTGGCGCACGCCCTCCTCGATGGCCCAATCAAGCGCGGCGCGGTCGGCGCCGGTTTGTCCACCGGCGACCAACGTAAAGCGATCGTCGACGCAAAAATAATCATCCATCCATGCTCCATGTTTTGTGACAGTACAACCATGGTAGAGGCTGCCAGCGACAAACCGCGTCGTGCCATTTGGACGACACGGCTTGTCGTTGCCGTGCGTATGCTCGACTGCTCATCAACCTGACCAATGAGGATACCCATGAGCACTCACACCTTGAAAGACGCGCGCTTTCGCGTCATCGGTTACATCGAGACGGCGACCAACGGCAAACAGACCGGCAAGGACGAACGCTTTCGCATCGTCGGCTATTATGATCCACGCGCTGACATCACCCAGGACGCACGCTTTCGTACTGTTGGCCACGGCAATTTGCTGGCCTCCCTGATCACATGTCGCTAGATTTGAAGGCGCAATGAAGCCGGGACTCATCCACCCGGCCGCACACCGAACTTGTGCATGGCTGGAACGACGAAGTAATTCCTTGCGAGGACGCGATCCGTTACGCGCGCTTGCGCCAGTGCAGCTTGCATCTGGTTGATGGCGACCATCGCTTGAACAGCTGCATTCCCATGCTGCGCGCACTGTTCGATGCTTTCCTGTTGCGCTGCTCCGAACCGGACTGATCTGCTATTTTCTGCACGAGGTCGCCTGCGACACCAGCTGTCGCTGCCGAGGGGACAATGTCCTTAACGCCACCGAGGAGACCCCATGAAGACACGCCGCCCATCTGCCCGCAGCCAAATAGTCCAGGACATGCCCCTCGGTACCGCGCTCTGGATCTTGCGCTTGCTTGTACCGCTGGGTGGTCACAAGGAACTGATCGGGGGACGTGGATTTTCAAACGACACGCTGGCCACCGCGCTCGGCCTTGGCGAATGGGTCGATCCGGAAGACTACGAATTCGATCCTGTGAGCGTACGAACGTGCTTGCGCGCACTGCACCGCGACGCCGAGCGCGAGCACGCCGCGCCGGTGCTGCCACCAACATTGCGCGCCAACGTCGCGCGCCTGGGCAGCCTGGTCGGCATGACCGATACCGAGTGCCGCCTGCTTGAATTTGCCACGCTGCTGCACCACGAACGCCTGCTCGACGAAGCGGCCGATACCCTGGGCCACCTGTCAACGTTGAAGATGGTCGACGTCCTGGCCAGCGTGCTGGCGTTGCCTGCTGTTGCGATCCGGACTGCGCTCCTGCCACAGGGGGTATTGGCGCGCTCGGGACTGCTGAACATCGACCGCAGCGGCAATGCGCAGATGCGCGGCAAGCTCGACCTTCTGTCCGGCAAGTTCGCTGACTTTATCGTCGGCACCGAGGCCGATCCGATCACGTTATTACGCGACACCGTCGCGCCAAGCGCGCCTGCGCGCTTGACGTTGGCAGATTTCGCCCACCTTGAACAAGTGTTGCTGATCCTGCGGCCTTATCTCGAACATGCACTGGGCAGCGGGCGTCAGGGCGTGAATATTTTCGTCCATGGGGCTCCCGGCACGGGCAAAACCGAATTGGTGCGCGCGCTGGCTGGCGACCTCAAATGTGAACTGTTTGAGGTCGCCAGCGAAGACGACGACGGCGACCCCGTCAATGGCGAGCGACGCCTGCGCGCATTTCGCGCCGCCCAGAGCTTCTTCGACCGGCGCCGCGCGCTCATCCTGTTTGACGAAGTCGAGGATGTCTTCAACGATGGCGACAGCTTCCTCAGCCGCAAAAGTACTGCACAGCGCCGCAAAGCATGGCTGAACCGGACACTAGAACAGAATGCGGTGCCCACGCTGTGGCTGTCGAACTCGATTGACGGCATCGACCCGGCCTTCATGCGCCGCTTCGACATGGTGCTCGAGTTGCCGATTCCGCCGCGCAGCCAGCGCGAGCGGATCTTGCGCGAGACCTGCGGCGACCTGGTCGACGCGGCCACGTTGACGCGCATCGCACACGCCGACGCGCTCGCGCCGGCCGTGGTCGAGCGCGTCGCCTCGGTCGTGCGTTCGATCCGCACCGGCTTCGACGCCGACGGCGCGGCGCGCGCAGTCGAATGGCTGATCGACCAAACCCTTGAAGCGCAAGGCCACGCGCCACTGCGCGCGACGAGCGCCAGTCAGCTCCCGCTGGAATACGATCCGACCTTGTTGAATACGGACGTCGACCTGGTGCAGCTGGGCACCGGGCTGGCGCGCACGCGCTCGGCGCGCTTGTGCCTGTACGGCCCGCCCGGCACCGGCAAGACCGCCTACGGGCGTTGGCTGGCCGAGCAGCTCGGCATGCCCTTGTTAATGCGCCGCGCCTCCGACTTGCTCTCGAAATGGCTCGGCGACAGCGAGAAGAACATTGCCGCTGCATTCCGTCAGGCCGAGCGCGAAGGGGCCCTGCTGCTGATCGACGAGGTCGACAGTTTCCTGCGCGAGCGCAGCGGCGCCGGCCAGTCGTGGGAAGTGACGATGGTCAATGAAATGCTGACCCAGATGGAGTGCTTTTCCGGTGTATTCATCGCCTCGACCAACCTGATGGACGGGCTCGACCAGGCAGCGCTGCGTCGCTTTGATTTGAAGCTGCACTTCGGCTTCCTGTTGCCAGCGCAAGCCGAACTGCTGCTCGGGCGCTATTGCGCGAGCCTGGGCCTGGGCCAGCCAGCGCCGCAGGAACGGGAACGCGTGCGGCGCCAAGGCAAGCTCACACCAGGTGATTTTGCTGCAGCGGTACGCCAGCACCGATTTCGGCCGCTGGAAACCAGCGCCGAACTGGTGCGCGTGCTGGAGCAGGAATGCGCCATCAAGCACGGGGCGGCGGCGGGGATGGGATTTTTGAGCTGAAATCTGGAGTGCGCGGTCAAGAAAGAAATAAAAGCAAGCATAAGCTTCCATTAACTAGTTTCCTATGGGATACTTGAACAAATCATAAGGAAGTTGAGATGCGCGCACTATCCAAATCCAAGCTGATGGCGTATCGCCAGTGCCCGAAACGCCTATGGCTGGAAATTCACCGGCCTGCATTGCGGGACGATTCGGATGCAACCCATGCGGGCTTCGCCGTGGGCCACAGCGTAGGTGACATCGCACGGCGTATCTACGATCCGAAATCGAAAGGCACTTTGATTGAGCCGTTTGCTGACGGGATCGACGCTGCATGCGAACGCACGACACAATTGCTCGCGTCTTCCCATCCCATCTTTGAAGCTGGATATTCGGCCGCCGGCGCGCTCGCTTTCAGCGATGTGCTGCTGCCGAAACGCAAGGCGGGCCAACGCGTCTGGCGGATGGTAGAGGTGAAGTCCTCTACCAGCGTCAAGCCTTACCATCGCGACGATGCCGCCATCCAGGCCTTTGTCGCCAAAATGAGCGGCGTGGCGCTCGAGTCGGTGGCATTGGCACATATCGACAGCAGCTGGACTTACCCTGGACAGGAGGACTACAGCGGCCTGCTAAAGGAGGAAGACTTGAGCGCGGAGGTCTTTGCGCGGACTGCCGACGTCGCCGCATGGATTGCCGGCGCCCATGCGGTAGCGCGCAAGAAAATCGAGCCGGCAATGGCAACCGGACAGCATTGCAACGACCCGTATGGCTGCGGCTTTATCGACCATTGCCGTAGCGCGGAACCGCAGGCGACCTATCCGGTGGCATGGCTGCCCCGCGTGCAGACAAGCGCGCTGAAGACATTCATTGCTGAAGGCGGCGTGACCGAACTTGCCGAGGTGCCGGATACGCTGCTCAATGCGACCCAGCTTCGCGTCAAGTCCCATACCATTGCCGGCACGACATACTTCGATGCCGGCGGCGCGGCGGCCGACCTCCAGGAGCACAAGTTGCCGGCCATCTTCCTTGATTTCGAAACAATCAGTTTTGCCGTGCCGATTTGGGCCGGTACGCGCCCCTATCAACAGATACCATTCCAGTTCAGCGCGCACCGGCTTGGTCGCACAGGGAAGATCGCGCACCATGCATTTCTTGACTTGAGCGGACGCGATCCGTCACGCGCGTTTGCCGAGGCACTCATAGGCGCGTGCGGAGAGCGCGGACCGATCTTTGTCTATAACGCGGGATTTGAAAATGCCCGGATTCGGGAACTGGCGGAGCGCTTCCCCCGGGTCCGGCGCGCCTTGCTCGCCATCACCGCGCGCGTCGTCGATCTTCTGCCGGTCGCGCAGCGCAATTACTACCATCCGGAACAGCAAGGCAGCTGGAGTATCAAGAAAGTCCTGCCTTCGATCGCGCCGGACCTGAGCTATGCCGCGCTGGGCGGGATCCAGCACGGCGGAATGGCAATGGAGGCGTTCATGGAAGCGATTTCGCCCCAAACGAGCGCTGCCAGGAAAGAGGCGATCGAGCGTGAGTTGCTCGACTACTGCGCGTTGGACACGATGGCCATGGTCAGGCTGTGGGCCTTCTTTTCGGGACGGAATTTTCATTGAAGTGTCCGTGGGAGGATTCATCTCAATTTACGTTCCGAACCTCAAATTCAACTTTCAAAGTACGATCCAAGCGCCAACCGCCGACACCTATGAATATTACCGAACAAGAAAACATTATTTTTAGCGCGTGGTGCCACGCGATTGAGGACCCAGGCGCACAATTCGTCATCGACGGCGTCCCATCGCCATTGCAGTTCGAGATGTCCACAACACGCTGCGTGTTCGTATTGAAAGAAGTGAATTTTTCACCAGCCGATAAGAGTACGAATGACTTCGATTTGCGGCAGCAACTGCGCGATGAACCGCATCCATGGTGGCGGGATGTCGCGCGCTGGTGCGCAAGCATAAGCGCATTGCACGCCGGTGAGCAACCTACCTGGGAATCATTGACTACCTTGGCGCAGGACAAGGAGTTGATGAGGCAAGCCCTTCAGCCATTCGCATTCATGCAGATGAAAAAGACGACTGGCGGGGGAATGGTCGTCCACAATGACTTTAATGCGCGAGTGGACAAAGACGCCGCCCGGATTGTGTCCCAGCTCGCACTGTATCGTCCAAAGATAATCATCGGGTGTGGAATCGCGGAGCATCTTGTTACAATTTGCGGGGGGGGAGGCCTGGCACATGACCACGCGCGGAGTTCGCTACTGCCGCATCAAGCTCGCCGATCAACTGGTGCTTCTGATCGATCAGCCCCACCCATCGGCACGGGTCGGCAAACATATACTTTGTTTTTCTTTGGTAGACGCTTACCGCGAAATTATCTTCACCTGATCTACTGGATGCACCATCAGCGACGCAGCCCACGGCTCATTTCCTGCTGTTAAATTTACGCGAAAGTACAACTTGAATATCGACAAATTTTCAACCGCATCCCGGGAAAAGCTCGGCCACTACGTGTATGGGCTGGTCGATCCACGGGATGGCGCCATATTCTATGTGGGTAAAGCAAGCGGTAACAATCGCGCATTTAGCCATTTGCGCGTCGACGATGGTGAAACGCGCAAGTGTGATCGCATCCGCGCAATCCGGGCAGCGCACCTTGAGCCGAAGGTCGACATCCTGCGTTATGGCCTCAATAAAGAGACGGTCTTCGTTGTCGAGGCTGCCATTATTGACACCATCGGGCTTGAACACTTGACCAATATTGTGCGCGGTCACGGCATCACGTATGGTCGCCAAAGTGCCCAAGAGGTCGAACGGCTGTTCGGTTCGAAGGCGAAGGCGGTGGAAGATATATCCGACCCGTGTATGCTATTTTTTATCAACAAAACCTACTCACCGACCAAATCGGAGAGCGACTTGTATGACTGTGTTCGCCAGTTCTGGTGGGGCGTCGGACAAGAAAAGCGCAATGAGCGCGAAGACGACGGCGGTCTGAAATATCGTACTGCTCTGGCGATTGTAGATAGTGTCGTCGTTCGTGTCTATTCGATAGCGGCGTGGTTTCCAGCAGGGAGCACGCTATCCTCGCGCGAGTGGCGTGGCGACAAGAAGTGCTGGGAGTTTGTTGGCAAACCTTTGTCCGAACACAAGCTTGCAGGCAAACGCCTGACGCGGGGAGGTTCCGACCTGGTAGCGAATCAGCAGGGGTATGGCTATCTATAAGATTGTCAGAAAACATCCCCCCTTCCCGCCCAACCACCATACGACGGCGTGAATCTGCGTCTTTTCAAAAGCATATCAAAGGAAAATAATAAACATGCCAGACTATTTCACCAGAGACCACTTTGCACTGCTAAACAAGTGGAAGGGCCAAAAACGCGATGAGTCGAATCCTGAACAGTTCCGCGCCTACGAGGAATTGAAGAAGGCATATGAGGTCACCGAGGTGTGGGCCAACGAAGTGAAGTCTAAGGTGTTTCCAAAGGGTGTGGTCAAAACTCGTAAGCGACCAACCAACCAGGCAAACGCGTTTTCGGGGTATAACTGGGCCCGCATTTATCCTGCAGCTAATTCACCAAAGGAACTAGCCTATACCGTTGGAATCGATTTTGATGTAGGTTTCGTGGTCAAGATCGATACGGTCGGGCTCGATGAAAGCGCCCTTACCCGTCGTGATTATCTTTCTCTGCGCGGTAGTTTCAGCAACGCGTCCCCCATCGTCGCGATGCTGCCAGCATCGGAAGGACTTGGTAAGTCGTTGGCTGAGTTGGTTGATTGGAGCGTCGAAGCGATTCGCAATTTCCCCCTTAGTTATGACGAGGTCGTGACGAAGCTGGATTTGGGCGATAAGCTCAGCGATGACGATCTCCTCAAGCACTTCGACGGCAAGCCCATTTTCAAGACTTTCCGTGCTTCGTGGTCGCCGCAGGACACGGCAATTTTTTGCCGTCTGGCCAGAGCGGTCCATGGCGCAGGGCTGGATTGGTGGCACATGGGCAAAGGCATTCAAATTCGCTTTGGTAGAAAAAGCCCCGGCAGTGAGCGAGCGATTGGCGTGCTCGGCGTTATTCGTGGAACACGCACCCGGAAGATAACCTGGACACGCGATTTCAGTGCGTTGCCCAGATTAGATCGCGAGCCACTGACCGACGAGCTCGAGATGAGAATTGAAGTCGCTTTGGCGGCCGAACGCGAAACACTGGATGCTTGGTTAGCATTGGAAACCGAACGTCCTGGTTTGTGGCCTGATCAGCTTCGGGACGACCCGATAGAGTTCGACGAGGATTCCGATGATGAGGTGCAGCGGCCCAACGCGATCGTCCGGCAAGCATTCAACCGCATTTACTATGGCCCACCAGGGACAGGCAAGACCCGTGAGGTGTCAAAGTTGCTACGGCGAGATTACGAGCAGGCAATGACGTCAGTTTCCGGCAATGAATGGCGGAGTCAGTTCATCGCGCAACGGATTGCCCCACTTAAATGGTGGGAAGGCGCTGTACTAGCCTTGGAAGATTTAGGCGGCACGGCAAATGTCAGTCAACTATTGGAACACCCCTTCATCGATGCCATTGCGGCTTTCAAGGGACGCAAAGACAACTTGCGACAAACGATCTGGACTACTCTGCAAGAACGCACCGTAGATGAATCGACGACTGTCAAACAGAAATTGCGAACTAGCCCGCAAGTATTCGACAAAAGCGAAGAATCCATCTGGAAGTTTGCAGGCGAATGGAAAGAAGCCTGTGCGGATCTCGTTGGTTTGGTCACGGAATATCGAGCTGGCGGCCAGTCGTCTGAAACACTTCGCCACTACAGTTTTGTTACGTTTCACCAATCATATGGTTATGAGGAGTTCGTAGAAGGGCTGCGCCCCGTACTCGACGACGATACGGATTCAGGTGCGATCAAATACGAAATCCGTGCTGGTGCGTTTAAGGATCTGTGTCGCAAAGCCCGCCTCGCACCCGATCAACGGTTTGCTATGGTCATCGACGAAATCAATCGAGGAAATATTAGTAAGATATTCGGTGAACTAATCACTTTGATCGAACCTGACAAACGGGAGGGTTCTGAATTTCCGATCTCGGTCACGTTGCCATACTCTGGCGAATCGTTCTCCGTGCCTACTAACGTCGACATCATCGGCACGATGAACACAGCGGACAGATCGCTGGCCCTCTTGGATACAGCGCTGCGTCGAAGGTTTGATTTCGTTCCTGTCCTGCCAGATGCAAGTGATTGTACGGGATCGCCACTTGTTGGCCTGCGGGTAACCATAGGAGAACAGGCTATCAACATCCCGCGAATGCTGTCGGCCATCAATCAGCGCATTGAGGTACTCTACGATCGCGATCACTGCATCGGCCACGCATATTTCACATCGCTTGAAAAAATAGATGATGGCGAAGAAAGACTGGTCGCGTTGTCCCAGATTTTCAGCAATCGTGTTGTCCCGTTGCTCGAAGAGTATTTTTTCGAAGACTGGCAAAAAATTCAACTCGTGCTGGCAGATAACCAAAAAAACAAGGCCGCTCAATTTATCACAGAGACCATGGGGCATGAGGAGGAACTTGCCCGTTTATTTGGCCGAAATCATGGTTTGAAAACCTATACCACGAAACCGCGCTACGAAGTTCAAAACGCATCGTTTGTCAATCCGGATGCCTACATTGGCATCTACCAATCGCTACCAACTTGATGAATGGTTTAACGATTTACGAGTTCGACGCATTGGCGAGTGCATCTGAGGACTTTGCGGGTGTTGATGACGTACACATAGTACCGGCCGACGTACTGGCATGGCTCGAAGCGCAATGCTTGCGAGCTGCAGACAACGGCGACGGCGCTTGGCTGCGATGGACCCAACGCCGCGGACGTCGCGTCATACAAGTAACCAGCTTTGTCGGCGTCATTCGTACACCGGATGGATACCAGATAGAGGTATTGCCGAAAGTGGGAAAGATCATAGGTGGCGGTGCAGGCGAGGCGCGTCAGATGCTTATTGAAATGCTATGCTGCCTGCAAGAATTTCGACATGTACTTATCGACAGCGCCAAGCTCTCAGCGGCTCGCATGCCGTTACTCGAAATTTTCATTAGCGAGTTTCTGAGCTCGGTCGAACACATCGTCAAGCGTGGAATTCGTAGCGACTATCGCCAGCGACAAGACAACTTGAATGCGCTGCGTGGCAAGTTATTGATGTCGTCACACTTGCGGCAGAACTTATTCCGGGCCGATCGATTCTTCACTGAACACGATGAGTTTTCAACGGACCGGCCAGAAAACAGATTAATACACGCAGCACTTGGTGTCGTGTTACAAATGACAGGGATGCAGGCCAACCAACAACTGGCCAGAGAGTTGAATTTCGTTTTCGCTGACGTTCCTGCTTCTACGCAAATACGATCAGATTTCCTGCAGGTGCGACTGGGTAGAGGCATGGGCTACTACGCAGACGCCCTGGCTTGGTCGCGCCTCATATTGAACGAAGAGTCACCGTTGACTGGCTTTGGGCACCACAATGCCCCATCACTATTGTTTCCAATGGAGGCTGTCTTTGAAGCGTTCGTGGCCAAGCATCTCGCGCGCCAGCTATCACCTCGATTACATCTAAAGACTCAGGCGCGGACTCACCATCTGGTTTGCCACCTCGATCAGAACTGGTTTCGTTTGAAGCCTGACCTGTTAATTCGAAATTCAGATCAAGATTTGCTCGTACTCGATACCAAGTGGAAATTGATTGATGGTCAAAAGGCGAACGGAACGGAAAAATACGGATTGTCGCAGAGTGATTTTTACCAATTGCAAGCCTATGGACTGAGCTATTTAGATGGCACAGGGGACGTTGTGTTGATCTACCCGATGACAGATGCGTTCGTTAATGCACTGCCTGTATTTGAATTTCCAAAGGCTAGAGGGATGCGCCTGTGGGTGATACCGTTTTGTCTCAAAGAACGTCGGTTGAAGTTGCCGATCTCGCCGCAACTACGGGCGGTTTTCATCGACGAGAATGGCGGTGCCGCAATATAGCGCGGGGCGACGTGTTGAGACGAGTACTTGATGGAACCCGAATGAATTGCTGGGTACAGACTAGTCCTTAATCTCTGTGGACTTCTTTGTCTTTCGGGATTTCCATTTGGAATGAAAATACGTTCCGCCGGAGACCATCCCGGCAGCTGTCGCAACAGATGCAACAATTGGGGCTGCACTCACTATCAGTGGCGCACTTGTAATCCCGAGTGCAATCCCGATCGCGCTCAGGCCGGTTGGAGCGACCAGGCTGGCCCCAGCAGTTACAATCCCCGAAGTGATACCCAAACCCATCGATACTCGTTCCACTTGATCAGCGACCATCTTGTGAGGTTCATCAGCGACTGGGCTATCTGGAACGGTTTCCGCACTTGGGTTCGGCGGCTCCGGCAACGTGGCCTGATCTGTACCAATTGCGTCGCCTGCCGACGTTTCGGATAGTGGAGCGGCAATCAATCGTAGAGCTTCAGAAAGGGGAATGTTGCCTCGTTCGACCTGTTCGATCAGACGGAAGGCACGTTCTGGCTCGATTTGATCCTTCTCAGTGAGGGAGATGTCAGTGTGTACTTGGCTCAATCAATAAATCCAAGTTGCTTCAAATCAGTCCTTTATCAATTCTTTCGATGTGACGGTGATGGCCGGGAAGTGGTATGAGCTGTACTAGCTCATACTTGACCTGACACTGGCTGTCAGAAGGGATTAGAGTTCGTCGCAGCCCGCTTCCGGCTGCAGCGGACACTGAGATCAGTTAAAGATTGAAGGTAGAGAGAACATGAGGCATACTTATTGCTCCAAGTCAGAAACGCTAACGAATTTCGGCGAGCATCATATGACGGGTTGCGATGAGTAGATATCGTTGTGCTTGTTGATAGCGCGGCCAGGCAACCATACAGTCCGAAAGTCCTCAACATGGATACTCATCGATTGGGGCGTGTGCCTATTTCGACAAAGGGTTTCTTTCTACAGCCTAGTTAGGCAGAAAATTTCAATGAATTTACCGGTTGACCTATGAATGAAGAACTGAAAAGACATTTTAGCCCAGTACAAAGCGAGATGTACCAACTATTGCTGTGCGCCTTTTGTTACCAAGAGAAGGTGAATAACATAGAAGATCGCTTGCGGACCTCATCGCGACGATTCCTACTAGAGGAAGTGATAGCGCTTAGACATCTCTCGAACGGAATTATTCTACACCTATGTAATCTCGACGACGAGAGCAGCGATTGGTCATTACGAAGCATATCAAAGAAATTGGGAAAGTTGAGTGAGACCGCGCGGGTTGCCAAAGAAGGCAGCGATATTCTGAGGACGTATCGCGCAAATATAAACTCTTTCAAGACCAAGCACAGAAACGAATTCATTGCGCACAGAAACGGAACGGAATACCCGGATCTATTTCAGCTTCCCGACTACCGCCGAGAGTTTCAGGAATTGATTCAACTTGCACTTTCCGCTCTTGAATGTTTTTGGGGGAGTAATATGGATTTTGGATTTAGCCTCGGATCAAATGATCCAAAAATTGTTTTTAAAATTGAACTAGGCCTTACTTAATTCTCCAAGGCGACTGCAACCAGTGGACAGGACAGGCGATTGGATTTGACTGCGGTTGGGTCGCGAGCTCAATGACATCGTCGTAGCTGAATCACTCGACCACGCCATATCACAATGAGCAACACGAACATCCACCATATTGCGCTCGAACGGATCTGCGAAAAGGAACGAAAAGACGGCAACGAATTGGCGAAGGATTAGGGCCCGTTTGGGTCGATTGGGCAATTAGCCACAATTTTTTCCTCGCGCGCCCTACCGGCACGATATGGGCTTGATTGGTCTGCTTGTCGACGCCGAGGTTGGGAAAATACAGTTAAAGCAAGGTTAATTGTAGAGCATAGTTATTAATCATGCCCGTCATTGCGAGGAGGCAAATTGCAAAAAGTTGATAGGAATTGGGAAGCGAAGTTCGATGCGGACATGTTCGACGACTACAAGGAATCCTGGGTCGAACAGGAACGTCTCAGGCAGCAAAACTCGACGATTTGCTGGATCTATATCGGAATCGATACGCAGCGAAGTGGAGAGATCAAGGTCGGCAAAACCACTGGTGAACTGGGAACGCGAGCGAGCAGTACCCAGAACCCATATTACACAGTGTTCCATGCTTTCAAAATTAAGCACCAGAGCACTGCCGCGACAATAGCCAGCATCGAGGCGTCTGTTTTCGACATGCTGGACAAGAAATATGTACGCATCAAGCATTGGGGTTCCAGTAAGCCCTCCGAATGGTTCAAGGTCAAACCCGGAGCAAGCGAGTGGCTCACGCCAGAAACGCTCACAGATTTAATTGAGATTTTTCTATATGAGCTGCACAGTTCGCATATGTATTGTTATTATTGCGTCACACGCGGCAGAGGTGTGATACACGGCTGGCGCAATCCATTAATCAAAGGGAACGTACCATCGTATCAGGCGACTGATTTAAGCAGCCCGCCTGTTTCCATCGAATGCCTGATGCCGGGCGGCTGTGGCGACGAAAACTGTCATTGCTTCAAATAATGGGATGGCAAGGCAACGTGGCAAGGGCGCCACCGGCTTTCTCGCTAATTTAATCCACAGTGCCTTGAAGCATTTGCTGGCACTCCAGCCGTTTTTGGGGACCTGAATTCGACATTGTGTCAAAAGAACTAAGCGTGAGCGGTATGCGCGCCACGGGTTGCCGCCTCCCAACAGAAAGCCCTGTTAGGTCAAGTCTAAGTGACTGCATATGCGTCTTCAATTTACTTCAGCTTCATCATTTCAGACAACGATGGGCCATCATTCGATGCGTCCTCGCATTCAAGGAAAAATATAAACTGATCCACGATGTTCTAAAACATGATTATTTAACGCTCTCCTTTTGCAGCAAGAAATTCGTGTCCTCTTCGACAATTTTCAAATAGTCCAAGCGATGTTGCCAAAGATGCATTGCTACGTGAGATTCTACATTCCGCATGCCATTGCCCGTAAGCATCCCATATGTCGCAAGCCTAAAAGCCTCCTCAGCCTCGTGATACTCGTCGAACGTTTGAATCGTTTTATCAAAAAGCTCTTTCAGCCCACCTCGTTATACACAAGTCGGCAGCCAGCGTCTGACGGCCTGAAAAACTCGT
>JAZJXM010000067.1:0-68535 GCA_040390915.1 Pseudomonadota bacterium | reverse complement strand
ACGGCGCCAACGACCGCAGCCAGAAGCTCAAGTACCACATCCAGACCTCGGGCCGCTCGCTGCACGCGCAGGAAATCGACTTCAACGATATCCGCACCACGCTGCAGGCCTTGATCGCGATCTACGACAACTGCAACAGCCTGCACACCAATGCGTACGACGAAGCGATCACCACGCCGACCGACGAATCGGTGCGCCGCGCACTGGCGATCCAGCTGATCATCAACCGCGAATGGGGCCTGGCCAAGAACGAGAATCCGAACCAGGGCTCGTTCATCATCGACGAACTGACCGACATGGTCGAAGAAGCGGTGCTGCAGGAGTTCGAACGCATCGCCGAACGTGGCGGCGTATTGGGCGCCATGGAAACGGGCTACCAGCGCGGCAAGATCCAGGAAGAGTCGATGCTGTACGAGCACCAGAAGCACGACGGCACGCTGCCGATCATCGGGGTGAACACCTTCCGCAATCCGAAGGCCAACGACACGCCGCAGAAGATCGAACTGGCGCGTTCGACCGACGACGAAAAGCAATCGCAGCTGACGCGCCTGGACGACTTCCACACGCGCCACGCAGCAGAGGCGCCGGCAGCACTGGCGGCCCTGCAGCAAGCAGCCATCGACAACGCCAACGTGTTTGAAAAGCTGATGGATGCCGTGCGCGTGTGCTCGCTCGGTCAGATCACGACGGCGCTGTTTGAAGTGGGTGGCCAGTACCGCCGCAATATGTAAAACCGTCGTCCTCGCGCACGCGGGGACCCATACTGAGCATATTCAGCATGGGTCCCCGCGTTCGCGAGGACGACGGGTTTATCAGCTGTTTCCGATCAATTCCGGCGACGCGCGCAACCATTCGGCCAGCTGGTCGTCTTCGATTTCATACACGCCCCTGCCCGCCTGGTAGATGATTTGCTCTGTCACCAGGCGTTCTACCGCAATCTGCACCTGCCTGGTGGTGAGCGGCTCGCCTTCGATGCCGACCGCCAGCGCCAGCTTGCGCCGCGTGTCATCGGTGTACAGCGGCAAGCGCTCGATCACGGCGCGCATCACTTCGCGGTCCAGCGGCCGCATCTCCATCAGCCTTTGCACATAGCCGGAGGCGTCGCGCGATTCTTCCAGCACTTGTTGGGCCACAGCCAGGATATCGGTGCCGCCGATTTTCATCAGCCGCTCGACCGCGTCATGGAACAGCCCCGGCGTCGCGCTCAGGGCTGCGAACGCCGCAATGGCCTGCGCCAGCGGCACCCTGCGCCCGGTAGCCTGGGTGAACGAATCCATAATGAAGTGCACGAAACGTTCATCGAGGTCGGGGAAATCGGTGCTCTGGCTGAACTGGAACAGCGGCGCCTTGATCTGGCTGAACATCATCTGCAGGCGGTTGCGCGATGACCCGGTAAACACCGTCTTGACCGATTTCTTGCGCACGTCCAGCGTGGTGCGCAGCGCCGCCACCAGTTCCTGGAATTCGGGCTTGGCCAGGTGCTGGATTTCGTCGAGCGCGATCAAGACCTTGCCCTTGGACGCGGCAATGACCGCATCGACCAGTTCCGGCAGGCTTTGCAGCGCGGCCTGGCCGTCGGCGCGTGCATTGAACTCCGCTTCCGCGCGCACCTTGCCGATCGGGCCGGCGTGGATTTCGAGGCTGGTTTTCTTGATTGGCCGGAATAAGCGGTCCTGCAGCTTTTCGCCGAACGACTTCGGCTTGGCCGCGTTGGTCAGCGCCAGCAGCAGCGACGCCAGCGGATCGGAGCGGTTTTGCCACATGCTGCAATAGACCGTGCGGTAGCCGGCCGCTTCGGCCGCCGGCAGCAAATCGTCCAGCACGAACTCGGTCTTGCCCTTGCGGCGCGGCGCGAACAGCACCATCGACGAGATCAGCCCGGCCTGCAGCGTGTCCAGGTAGCTGGCCGCCAGGTCGGTGCGCGGATAGTGCCAGCTGATGATTTCCTGCGGCTTTACCATGTTTTATCATCCATGAAAGTAATTACCATGAACGATTGTAATCGATGGTAATGGCAGCTACAAGCTGCGCACAATCCAGATCCACAGGGGGATGGTGGCGATGCACGCGATGCTCGACAGCAGGATCGCAGAGCTGACCGGGGCCGCCGGCTTGCCGTCGGCCTGCACCAGTGCGGCGGCGTTGACGCCGACCGGACACGCCGCGATCACCACCAGCACCGCCATTGCTGGCGCTGGCAGGTGGAACACCCACAGCGCCATGCCCAGCACCATGGCCGGCAGCACGAATAACTTGGCGACCACGGTCAGCACGGTGTCAACCCAGCTCTGGATCCGAAAGCCGGCCAGCGAAGCGCCCAGCGCCAGCAAGGCGCATGGCAGCGCGGCTGCCGACAGCATTGTCAGCACGGTGGCCAGCGGCGCCGCCATGGCCAGTCCCGAGAAATTACACGCGAGTCCCAGCAGCAGGCTGGCGACAATGGGATTTTTGACGGCGTTAAGCAGCGAGCCCAGTACATTTTTCCCGGGCGAGGCCGTGTAATACAGCGAAAACGCGGCCAGGCCGTGGAACGCGACCACCGGGAAAGCGTATTGCAGGCTGTCGGCACCAAAGGCTTGCGTGAGCACCGGAATGCCGACAAACACCGTGTTCGAATAACTGGCGGCCAGCGCGCGCGGTGCATCGCGCCGCAGCGCCAGGAACAGCACAAACAGGGGAATGAAGAAGGCAGCGAGGAACTGCCACGACACCGAGGCCGGAATGCCGTTCTTGTATGCGCCGCTGAACAGCAGCGCCGGGATCAGCACCTTGGCAGTCAGTTCGGTCAAGCCGGCCTGCCACTTCGCGCGCGCCAGCACGCAGCCCAAAGCCGCGATCAGGAACAGCGGCAGCAGCAGCGCAAACAGCATCACGTCGGGCAGGGACCGACGGTGGCGCCGGGCAGCAGCGTCGGCTGCCACAGCACTTGCTGGTTGGCTGGATCGGCGCCACCGGCCACTGCCGACAGCATCTCCATCATCTTGGCGCCGGCGTGGTCGCAGTGTTGCAGGTCCATCGTCGTCACGTTCGATCCCCACAGCGAGTCTGCGACGCTGCCCCAGACGATGACGGAGACTTCGCTGCCGATCTCGATGCCGGCGTCGAGCAAAGCGCGCACCGCGCCCACGCCCGACAAATGGTTATCGACGATCACCGCAGTCGGGCGCGGCGAACATGCCAGCAGCTGCTGCATCGCCTGGTAGGCGGAACGGCGGTCCAGCGAATTGTCGATCAGGTGGCGCGGGTCGCACGCCAGCCCGGCTTCGGCCATGCGCGCGATAAAGCTGGCGCGGCGCTGGCTGGCGAAATTGAATTCCAGCGGCGCGCTGATCAAGGCGATGCGCTGGTGGCCGTGGCCGAGCAGCATCTCGCAGGCGGTGCGCATGCCGGCCGCGTTGTCGAAATCGAACCAGGCGTACGGCTGGGTGGTCTCGGTGCGGCCAAAGGCGACAAACGGGAAGCCCTTCTTGAGCAGGAAGGCGATGCGCTCGTCGTGCACCTGCGTGCGGCTGACCACCAGGCCATCGACGCGCCGTCCGCGCACCATCTGTTCGTACGATTGCAATTCGTTTTTCTGCGACACCGGCGCGATGATCAGGCCCATCTTGCTCGGTTCGAGCGCCGCCGACATGCCACGCACGACATCCATGAACATCGGGTCGCCCAGGTCATTGGCCAGCAAGGGGTAGACGATGCCATACACGTTGCTGCGCCCGACGGCCAGGCTGCGCGCCATCGGATTGGCTTCATAGCCGGCCTCCTTGGCCGCGGCCAGCACGCGCTCGCGCGTCAACACGTTCACCTCCGGGTAGCCGTTCAAGGCCCGGCTGACCGTGGTTTTGGAAACGCCGAGCGTGCGCGCGAGACTTTTGAGATTCATGGGTGGCAGGACCGAATAAGCAACCAGCAATTATATCAATTCTGCCACACCTGTTTCAGTCGACTTGCGTCCACCAGTGGCCGCCAGCGACCGGTCGGTTCAGGTCCAGCGGCGCGCCCATTTCCGGCGTCGCCAGCGGCACGCCGCGCTGCTCGGCCAGCATGGCGATGCGGTCGAACGGTTCACGCCAGGCGTGCAAGCCCAGGTCGAAGGTGCCGTTGTGGACCGGCATCAGCCACTTGCCCTTGAGATCGATGAAGGCTTGCAGGGTCTGCTCCGGCTGCATGTGCACGTCCGGCCATTGCGCGTCATAGGCGCCCGTTTCCAGCATGGCCACGTCGAACGGGCCGTACTTGTCGCCGATCGCCTTGAAGCCGTCGAAATAGCCAGTGTCGCCGCTGAAAAAGACATTCAAGTCCTGGTGCTGGATCACCCACGAGGCCCACAGCGTCGCATTGCCGTCATTCAAACCGCGCCCCGAAAAGTGCTGGGCCGGGGTGGCCACCAGCTTGACGCCGCGCACCTCGGTCGTTTCCCACCAGTCGAGCTGACGCACCTTGGCCGCGCCCACACCCCAGGCAATCAGGCGCTCGCCCACGCCCAGCGGCGTGATGAACAGCTCGGTCTTGGCCGCCAGCGCCATGATGGACGCGTGGTCGAGGTGGTCGTAATGGTCGTGCGACAGGATCACGGCCTTGATCGGCGGCAGTTCGGCAATGCTGATCGGGCTCTTGTGAAAGCGGGCCGGACCGGCCCACTGGACCGGCGAGGCGCGCTCGGAAAACACCGGATCGGTCAGGAAAAACTCATTGTGCAGCTTGAGCAGCAGCGTCGAGTGGCCCAAGCGGAACAAGGTATGATCTGGCGCCGCCAGCAATTGGGCGCGAGTGAGTGCTCGCACCGGTATCACACCGGTGGGCACCGTGTCCGGTTTCTTGTTGAAAGCGAAAGTCCACGCCACCTTGACGTTCTGGGCAAAACTGAGCCGCTTCATCGGCGCCGGATTGCGGAATTTCCCATTGATGAACTGGGGCGAAGTCTGGGCCGGCAAGCTGTCGGCGGCAACGGTGCAAGTAATCATGGCGTGGTCTCAAGGTGAAATGTACACTACACAGTGTAGTTTCAATTTTTTGAAAAGTAAACTACTGAGTGTAAAATAAGCGCATGAACGCACCCCAACGCCTGACCGACCGCAAGCGCCTCGCCATCCTGGCCGCGGCCGCCGACCAATTTCGCGCCCATGGCTTCGAAGCGAGCAGCATGGACAAGATCGCTGCGCTGGCTGGCGTATCCAAGCGCACCGTGTACAACCACTTCCCCAGCAAGGAAGACTTGTTTGCCGAAACGCTGGTCCAGCTATTCCAGGCCAGCGCCGCCATTCTCGAGCTGCCCTACCGGCCCGACCAGCCGCTGCGCGAGCAGCTGATGGCGCTGATCACCTTGAAGGTGGCGATGCTGGCCGAACCCGACTTCCTGGCCCTGGCGCGGGTGGCGATCGCCGAAGCTGTGCATGCGCCGGAGCGGGCGCGCGCGACCGTGGCGCGCCTGTCCGAGCGCGAAGAAGGTGTCAGCGTATGGATACGCGCGGCCCAGGCCGACGGCAAGTTGAAAGCAGGCGATCCGGCCTTTGCCGCCGCCCTGCTGCACGGTCAGGTCAAGGCCGTGGCCTTCTGGCCCCAGGTGACGATGGGCGCGCCGCCGCTTGAGCCAGCGATGCAGGCGCAGCTGGTGGAAGCGGCGGTCAGCATGTTCCTCGCGTATTTTTCTCAGGCAAAGCAGACGGCATAAACCGGCGGCAAAGTGGTCGACACCGTCTGCCAGTGCGCGCCGCCATCATTGGACGCCCACACCCCGCCCGTGGTCGAGCCCATCAGCAGGCTGTTGCCGTCGCCCGACACCGCCAGACCGTGGCGGTACACCAGGTCGTAGCACTGCTGCTGCGGCAAGCCTTCGCGCTGCACGCTGAAACTGTGCCCGCCGTCGCCGGTGCGGGTCACGGCCAGCGCCGCTTCGACCGGAATGCGGCGCTGGTCCGCTTCGGCCGGCACAAACCAGGCCGTGTTGCCGTCGCCCGGGTGGACCGCCACCACGAAGCCGAAATTGGACGCCGGCACGTCCGTCACTTCCTGCCAAGAATGGCCATCGTCACGCGAGCGCCAGATGCCGTTGTGGTGTTGGCACCACAGCAAGTCCGGCTGGGCCGCGCAGCGCACCATGCGGTGCGGGTCTTGTGCATCTTCCTTGTCCTGCAGTTCGGGCGGCATGTAGGTGGCGCGCATGCCTTTGGACGACGTCGCCCAGCTGGCGCCGCCATCCTCGGTGCGCCACACGCCGGCGCATGACACGGCCACCAGCACGTGATCGCTGTTGCTCGGATCGACGCAAATGCTGTGGATGCCGGGATCGGGGTAGCCGCCGCCAAACCAGTCGCCGCGTCCGGGCACGTCCCACAGCCCGCGCACCAGTTCCCAGCTGTCGCCGCGGTCGCCCGACCTGAACAGGCCGCCCGGCAGCGTGCCGGCCCACAGCACGCCCGGCTGGTCGGGGCCGCCCGCTTCGAGCGACCAGATCAGCGTGTTTTTCCATGCGACCTTGTCGGTGCAGTTGTCCGGCTTGGGTGGATAGGCGGGCACGGCAATCTCGGTCCAGCCGCCGTTCGTGCCGACCGGCCCGCCGGGATCGCGCCGGTGCAGCTTGACGCCGAAGTGGCCCAGGTTGAGCGCCGCGTACAGGCTACCGTCGCGCGCGTCAAACAGCGTCATCGAAACCGGCTCGCCGAGAAAATGGCGCTCCCCCACTTGCCACTGCCCGCCCTGGCGCTGCAATTCGAACAGGCCCTTGCGGGTGGAAAGGAAAGCACGGTCACTCATGTCAGCCTCCGGAAAGCGCTTGCAAAACATAGACAGTGGAATCGGGGCGCAGCGCATCGTCGAGCAAGATCCGCTCGCTGCAGCGGCGCCCATCGATGAAGACGGCCACGTTCTCGCGCAAATGGCCCTGCTCATCGAGCACATAGCCGCGCAGCCTGGGGTTGACCTCGAACGCGCTGTCGAGCGCGGCGCGCAGATTGGCAGCGCCGGTCTCGACTTGCGGCACGGTGGTAAAGCGGGCTAGCTGCTGCGTAAAGAAAAGTCGCGCCATGGCGCCAATTCTAGCGCAGTCCTCTAGAATAAGGGTGTACCTACAAAGCGGAGACGAGCATGCCGATCAAACCCCAGGAACTGGCGGCGCTGATGCTGGAAGTGGAGCAGGAAGACCCGATCGACTTTGCCGACCTGCCGTTCGGCGAACAGGAATTGCGCGAACTGGTTGCGCTGCACCTGTGCGAAATGGCTGGCGCCATGGAAAACTTCAGCACCGAAGACCGGCTGGTCACCTTGCTGGCGGTCTCGGCCAAGCTGGTGCTGGAAAACCTGGTGCTGCATTTGCAACTGCTGCGCCAGCACGGCTTGCCGGTCAGCGACAGCGTCGAAGCGTTGCTGGCGCGCCTGCGCAAGCCCGGATAATGTTGCAATTTAACCAGCACCCATGTCACTATGCTGGCTCAACGCCCGAACGCTATCAACCAAGGATCAGACATGCCCCGTATTGCTCATAAGCTGACTATCACTGCCGCCCTCCTTTCCAGTGTTTTCCTGATGGGTGGCTGCCATCGCTCCCAGAGCGCCGCCGCGCTGGTGGCGGAGGCGACGTCCTATCAGCAAAAAGGCGACAACAAGGCAGCCCTGATCCAGATGAAAAATGCGGCCGCCAAGAGCCCGAACGACGCCGCCATCCGGCTCGCGCTGGGCGCACTGTACAACGACACGGGCGATGCCCTGTCGGGCGAAAAGGAATACCGCAAGGCGATGAGCCTGGGCGCAACCCCGGCCCAGGCGCTGCCGGGCATGGCCACGGCGCTGCTGGCGCAAGGCGAGTTCAAAAAACTGATCACCGAGACCGAGGCCGAAAGCGCCAAGGGCAACGCGCCGCTGCTGGTTACGCGCGGCAATGCCTACCTGTCGCTGGGCGAGCTGGACAAGGCCAAGGAGGCGTTTGACGCGGCCCTCAAGGCCAAGCCGGACGACAGTGCCGCGCTGCTGGGCCTGGCAAGCCATGCCTTCGCCGGCAAAAACCTGGACGAAGGCAACCGTTACGCCGACCTGGCCGTGGCCAAGGATCCGAAAAACCCCGACGTGTGGATGTACAAGGGCATGCTGGCCGGGCGCCAGAACAAGGCCGAAGCGGCCATCGTCGCCTATGACCAGGTGCTGGCGCTCAAGCCATCGCACCGCACCGCGCACGTCGAAAAGGCCTACCTCGAAATCGGCATGGGCAAGTTCGACGCCGCCAAGGCCGACCTCGACGCGGCGCGCAAGGCAACCCCTGGCAGCCTGATCGTCACCTACACCCAGGCGCTGCTCGACTTCACCCAGGGCAAGAACGAACTGGCGCTCGATTCCGTGCAAAAAGTGCTCAAATCCATGCCCGGCCACATGCCCAGCGTGCTGCTGGCCGGCGCCATCCAGCTCAACCTGGGCCAGCTGCAGCAAGCCGAGATGAACCTGAAGAAATACCTGGATGCCTATCCGAACACCGTGTATGCGCGCAAGCTGCTGGCCTCGGCCCAGCTGCGCGCTGCCCATCCGAGCGAAGCGGTGGCCACGCTGGCGCCGGCGATCAAGGATGCCACCGCCGATCCGCAATTGCTGGCGCTGGCCGGCGAGTCGTCGATGCAAACGCGCGACTTCGACAAGGCTGCCGAATTGTTCGGCAAGGCCAGCGAACTGGCGCCGCAGACGGCGTCGCTGCGCACCTCGCTGGGCTTGTCCGAACTGGGCCAGGGCAAGAAGGAAGAGGCCGTCGCCAACATGGAAGCGGCCGCCGCGCTCGATCCGAAATCGCAGCAGGCCGGCACCGCACTGGTGCGCACCGCACTGAGCCTGAAGCAGTATGACAAGGCCATGAGCGCCGTGCTGGCGCTGGAAAAACAGCAGCCGGCCAATGCGCTGGTGCAAAACATGAAAGGCGGCGTGTTCCTGGCGCTCAAGGACCCGGCCCATGCGCGCGAAGCCTTCGGCAAGGCCATTGCGCTGCAGCCGACTTACTTTCCGGCAGTGGCCAACCTGGCCCAGCTTGACGTGAACGAGAAAAAATTCGCGGACGCCGACAAGCGCTTGCAGGAATTTCTCAAGACCGACAAGAAGCACATCGGCGCCATGACCGCGCTGGCCGAACTGGCCGCGACGCAGGGCAAGAACGCCGAAGCGATCACCTGGCTGGAAAAAGCGGCCAGCGACAATCCCGAGGTGCTCGAGCCGGGCATGCGCCTGGCGTCGATGTATTTGCGCCACGGCGAGAAAGCCAAGGCCCTGACGCTGGTGCGCAAATTGCAGATCGCCAACCCGGCCAATGCCGACCTGATCGACGAGCTGGGCCAGGCCCAGATCGCCAACGGCGACGTCAACGGCGCGCTCGAGTCGTACAGCAAGCTGGTCAACGTGGTGCCCAAGTCGGCGCGCGCCCAGCTGCGCCTGGCGACCGTCCACATGCTGCTCAAGAACGATGCCGCCGTGGCCGAGGACATCAAGCGCGCCAACACGCTCGAGCCGGCCAATATGGAAGCGCAACTGGCGCTGGTCGATTTGCTGGTTCGCCAGGGCAAGAGCGACGAGGCACTGGCGCTGGCGCGCAAGCTGCAAAAGGAGCACCCGAAAGCGGCCATCGGCCTGATGGTCGAAGGCGACATCCTGATGACGCTGAAAAAGCCTGAGCAGGCCATGCGCCAGTACGAGCTGGCCTATGCGCTGGCCAAGGCGCCGCAGGTGCTCATCAAGCTGAGCCAGGCGCAACGCCAGAGCGGCAAGGGCAAGGAAGCCGATGCGCGCCTGGCCGCCTTCTTGAAAGAGTTTCCTGGCGAGCCGCTGACCAGCATGTACCTGGCCGAAAGCCAGATGGCCGCCAAGCAATTCAAGCCGGCCATCGCCACCTTCGAATCGGTGCTCAAGAAGTCGCCGGAAAATGCGCTGGCAATGAACAACCTGGCCTGGGCTTACCAGCAGGAGAAAGACCCGCGCGCCCAGGCCACCGCCGAACAGGCCGTCAAGCTGGCGCCGCAAAGCCCGGCCGTGATGGATACGCTGGGCTGGATCCTGGTTGAAAAAGGCGATTTGAAGCGCGGCATCACGGTGCTGGAACAAGCCAGCGCGCGCGCGCCGGACGCCAACGATATCCGCTACCACCTGGCAGTCGGTTTCAACAAGGCGGGCGACAAGGCCAAGGCGCGCAAGCAGGTCGAGCAGGCGCTGGCCAACGGCAAGGGCTTCGCGCAAATCGACGAAGCCAAGGAACTGTTAAAACAACTGTAACAATGTCGTGGTTTTTCTCATGTAGAAATGTCTAGCAACAATAGTGTGATGCGGGGCATGGACGGTTGGGCCTGTTCGCCGTGCTTTTCGATGTGAAGTAGGTTATTCTTTGTAGAAATAACACTGCTTTGTATCAAAAAGTGCGGCACTGGCGACAACTCGATAGCATAGGAAAACATCATGCTGCTCTGGGAACGACTGTTCGGCAAGCGCGACATCCTCATCCCCTATTTCGACTTCAGTAAAGTACTACGCGGCAACATGGAATCCTTCATCCTGAAGGAGATCTACCGGCTGCGTTACGAAGTCTATTGCCTCGAATGCGAATACCTGCAGGCCAAGGATTTTGACCAGGGCCTGGAAACGGACGACTACGACGATTGCTCGATCCACTTCGCCGCCTACACGCTGGACCAGCAAATCGTCGGCACGGTGCGCCTGGTGCAGCCGGGCGAAGGCCAGGTCTACCCGTTCGAAGGCCATTGCAAGGTGTTCGAGGATTTCACCCTGCCGCCGCGCCCCACGGCTGCCGAAATCTCACGGCTGGTGGTGCGCAAGACGTTCCGCCGCCGCCGTGGCGACTCGATGGAAGGGGTGTCCAAGGACTTTATCGACAAGGGCACCACGGCCAGCATCCAGCCGCCCACCGTGCAGGAGCGGCGCGGCAACAGCCCGCTGCTGTTGCTGGGCATGTACCGGGAAATGTACCGCCATAGCCGCGCCAACGGCATCCGCTACTGGTACGCGGCAATGGAGCGTTCGCTGGCACGCTCGCTGGAAAAGATGGGCTTCAAGTTCATGCCGATCGGCCCGCAAGTCGATTACTACGGGCCCGTCACGCCGCACATGGTGGACTTGCACGACCTGCACGAACGCCTGGCCAAGGAAAACAAGTTTCTGGCCGCGTGGTTCAACGATGAGCGCATTCCGATCTGGGTCATGCTCAAGACCCTGTTTGGCAATTTGATGGCACGCCAGCCCAAGGCCAAGGCCAAGAGTTGAGAAATGGAATACGTCTTTCCCGCGCTTGACTACCGCGCCTTTCTGGCCCGCGCCGAGTTCGGCTCCCATGAAGAGACCGTCGACCATGTCAACCGCCAGATCTTCCGCGCTTATCAGGGCCAGGTGCCCAGCGCGCTGTTCAAGCTGCGGCATGATGTGTATTGCGTGGAACGCGCCTTCCTGAAGGCGGACGATTCGTTCGAAGGCATGGAATTCGACGATTATGACGACAGTTCCATTCACTTTGCCGCCTATACGATGGAGGAGTCGCTAATTGGCACGGTCCGCCTGGTGATACCGGAGGCGCCGCAGAAATTCCCATTCCAGCGCCATTGCCGCGTCTTCGAGCACTTCAGCATGCCGCCGCGCGCCCAGTGCGCCGAAATTTCGCGCTTGGCGATCAAGCGCAGCCATCGCCGGCGGCGCGCCGACAGCGTGCTGGGCATTCCCGGGTTTTCCGCCCTGCGCGAGGCCGGCCCGCCGCATGGCCCGGAACAGGAACGGCGCAGCAGCAATTCACCGATGCTGTTGCTGGGCATGTACCGCGAAATGTACCGCCACAGCCGCGAACGGGGCATCCGCTACTGGTACGCTGCCATGGAGCGCTCGCTGGCCCATTCGTTGGAAAAGATGGGCTTTCGCTTTCACGCGATCGGCCCGGTGGCCGACTACTACGGCGCCGTCACGCCCTATATGCTGGACCTGGGCGAACTGATGCCCAAGCTGGCGGCAAGCAATCCGCCGCTGGGCGCCTGGTTCAATGAAAAGCCGCTGGTGTTCGCCGCGCCCCGCAACAAAGTCGTGCGGGTCGCGCCCTAGCTGCCCTATTTGCTGATATCGATCAGCTTGGTCACATGGTTGCGGAAGCTGTGCGCCACCATGTGCGGCGCGGCCGGCACTTCGCGCCCGGACAGCATGTCGTGCATCATCGATACTGCCAGCGCCGCCACCGTGAAACTGCCGATCGAAATCTGCGATGCCGGGCAAGGCCGGCCGTCTTCCATGATGGTCAGCGCCTTGGCCACCTGTTCGACCACCTGGCGGTCCAGGTGGGCCCCGATGCGCGCCATGATCTTGCCGAACACGGCCGCGTAACTGGCGTCGCCCTCGCCCTGGGCGCTGGCCAGGTCGTTCTGGATGATGGCCGCCAGCGAATGCTTGGTGTCCGGCGGGAAGTACAGCACGCCGGCGCCGTAGCCGATCGACAGCGCGGTAAACACCGGCTTGCCCTGGCCTTGGGCGCTGGTATGCAGCGCCAGGATGGCTTCCAGGTCGAGGAAATCGATGGTGTCGAAAATGATGTCGACCTTGCTCACCAGCGCCAGCGCATTGGTCTGGTCCAGGTTGGCCTGGACCGCTTCCACTTGCGCTTGCGGGTTGATCCGCAAGAGGTGTTTCTTGAGCGCCTGCACCTTGGGCGTGCCGACATCTTCAAAGTCGTAAAACTGGCGGTTCAAGTTGTGCGCATCGACCGTGTCGCCGTCGATCAGCACGAAATGCTGGAACCCCAATCGCGCCGCCGCAATCGCGGTCGAGGCGCCCAGGCCGCAGCCGGCAATCAATAGACGGCGCTCGCGGATCAGGTCCTGGGTGGGCTGGTCGATGTAGCCGGAATTGCGGGTGACAAAGGTATCGTAGTTGAATGCTGCGGTCATGGTGGCCCCCTTGAATGAGCGACAGACGACGCCCGTGCCCGGCGGCCTGGCTGCGCGCGTGTGGATTTTTTATGCGGCACGAAGCTCATGGTAGTGGAAATTGTCTAGCTTGGCGAATGCTTAATGACAACGTTAACCCGCTGTCGACATTTCTTACACAGTTGCCCGTAGAAACTGCAGAAATGCACAGGCAATGGCTATCGACTCGAAGAGTGCTGTAGGGTTAACGCCCGCCATCATTGACGGTCTGCAACTTCCAACGTCGTTTACTGACTGCCGGAAACGCTCTTTCGTTATCTGCAACATTGCTGTCGACGTTTCTTACAGTGCAATGTTTTATTGCTAAAAAGAATGTACAAAAATCCATGAAAGTCACCATGCCCGCCTGTGAGGTGGCGCAAGATCTTGCAAACAAACGGCAACTGGCACGCGCTTTGCTTTAGGGAAGCAACGCACTTCCACATTCAATGTCTCGAACGAAAACGGAGAGTCACAGATGAATATCAAGAAAATTGCAGTAGCGATCACCATGGGCCTGGCATCCCTGACCGCGTGGGCCGACCCAATTACCAGCGTGACGGGCGACCTCGAGATCAAGCTGGGCGGCCTGACCACGCAAACCCAGCTTACCGCCAACAGCAACGAAAACACCTGGGGCGTCGGCTACCTGGAATCGGTCACCTCGTTCTCGAACCTGTCGTCATGGACCCGTGGCGCGACCGACGGCTACCTGTACTACATGTTGTACGGCATCGCTGACTTGAGCGTCATTCCGAATGCCACTTCCGGCTTTGACATCTACAGCGTTGGCGCCACCGGCGGCGCCGCGGACGGCAAGATTCACCTCGACCTGTATTGGTCGCCGGTCCAGATCGCCTCCATCGACCAGTTCAAGAACGCCAATCCGAACGGCCGCACCGGTTTCGATAGCTACAGCGCTTTTGCCGGGCTCGGCCCTGCTTTTCTGGAGCTGACCTTTGGCGGGGACATCCAGCAAGTGGATCGTCCTGAAACCGGCGTCAATGAGACCCAGTCGACCCTGGTCCAGACGGTCGACGGCCAAGTCCTGCCGGCCACCGGCAAGGGCGCCTTCTTCCTCGACGCTGTTGGCGGCACTGATATGGCCCACTGGAACACCAATGGCCAGGACTACGGTCACGACATGAGCGGCAATTTCACGCTGCGTCCCAACTACGGTGCGGGCCGCAATCCGAACTGCACGCTGGCCCAGGTCACCGCAGGGGTCTGCTTTGCCGGCCTGATCAACGACCCGATCATCACCGCGCGCGTGCCTGAACCAGGCTCGCTGGCCCTGCTCGGCCTCGGCCTGGCCGGCCTGGCCGGATTGCGCCGCCGCAGCCGCAAATAAGCACACCGGTAGTTCGAAGCCGCCGCCAGCCTGTACGCGCTCAAGATCGCGTTCAGTGCAGGCGGCGGCTTTTTTTATGGGTCGGCTGTGGGGGAAATGAAGGCCTTGTGGAACAGGTGGCGCGCCAGCATCAGCGGCGGCATGCGCAACCAGTTGCCGCGGATGTACAGCAGGGCATGCGCCAGCCCGGTCAGGCGGCCGGCGCAGCTGGCGTGCAGCGGCAGCAGCGCGCGCAAGAACAGCGCGTCCATCAGCGCCAGCTGCAAGCGCCCCGGACCGTCCTCGGCCAGCGCTGCCGTCACCGCGGCCGGCACCTTTGTTCCCAGCAGACGGGCTGCATAGCGCAGCGCATAAAACAGCGGCCGCCCCAGTTCCAGTTCATGCGCGCGGACCGGCAGCGCATCCCAGAACCCTGGCACGGCGCCGAACTGGCACAGCAGGCGATGCAGGTCGAGCAGGTCGCGCAGGCCCTTGTCGAATTCGCCGTCGTAAAACAAATGGGTGGCGCTATGCAGCACCATGTCGGGCGGCGCCAGTACCTGCAGCCGCGTGTGGCCGGCCAGCGTCACTGCAGCGGCGCGCAGCTTGGCCGGATCGGGATGGACCGCGGCCGTCAACGGCAAGATGGCGTGGTGGACGTCGATCACGCTGCCGCGCTGCATGTGCTGCATCGGCGGGATTTCGTGCATCCAGACCCGGTAATAGCGCTGGTCGTAAGCGTCATGGTGCTGCGCCATCCAGCCAGCCAGCATCAGCTTCGATTCAGCCTCGGGGATGGCCTCTTTCGGCAGCAACATATCGATATCGGAAAACAGGCGCCCGCGCGCGGCCGGCAAGCCGGCCATCGCATAGGCGGCGCCCTTGAGCAAGATCAGCGGCAATCCCAGTGCGTCGAGCGCGACGCTGATGCGCGCTACTTCCCAGCGCACCCCGTCGGCGTGGCGCCGCATCAGCGCACCGGCCCACTCCAGGTGACGGCGCGGCTGGGCCGGAATGGACGCCAGCAGCGCGTGCTCGTCGGCCAGGCAGTACAGCGACGCGGTCAGGTTGGCCGCCAGCGCCTGGCGCAGCAGCAGCTCCCAGCGCGCCAATGGCAGCGCGCCCATGCGGGCCGGCTCGCGCAGCACTTCGATCAGCAAGGGCAAGGCGTTCATGGCGCCGCCTGCTGCGCCAGCTGCTCGAACACGGCCATCGCGTCGTCCAGCGCGCTGTAACGGAACTGATAGCTGGCGCTGGCATCGATCAGGCGCCCCAGCGCGTCGAAGCCATCCTTGCCCAGCAGGCTGTAGTTGAACGCGTTCTCGGCCACCTGCATGAAGGCGCGTCCTGGCGCGATCGGCGCCAGCAGCGGCGCGGCGCCCGCTTCGTATTGGGGGAAGATGATCCAGGCAGGGCGCGCCGTTTCGCCGGCGCGCCGCACGCTGTCGGCAGGCGGCTTGACATGCGCCACCGTGCCCTTGTTGGTGTCCTGCACCGCGCGCGAAAACACGGCCTGCGGCGCGTACTGGCCGATCACGGCGATCGACGCATTCTTCAGGCTCACCGGGCGCGGCAGCGGCACCAGCTGGCCGTCGGCCAGCCGCACCAGCGTCAGTTCGTCCGACAGCAAGCGCCAGCCGCGCAGCACCAGCGCCGCGCACAGCGTGCTCTTGCCCGAGCCGGGCGGCGCCGGCAGGATCGCCGCGCAGCCGTTGCGCTCGATGACGGCGGCATGGATCACCAGGTAGTCATGGGCGCGGCTTGACACGCACCAGTTCATCGCCCACTCGAACATCGGGAAGGCCTGGGCTATGGGCAGCGGCTTGAAAGGCGCATGGCCATCATGGTCGAAGCGGACTTGGCGCCCGATCAGGCGCCGCAGGCCGCCGGCCTGGCCCATGTTGACGTAAAAATCGGCAAAGCCGGGCGCCTCCAGCAGCGGATAATCGGCGTACAGCAGCGCGATGCCGTCGGCCACAAGGCTTATCGACGAACGCAACAAGGTGACGAAGGGGCCGGTTTGCACATGGATGCCGGGGCCCTTCAGGCGGCGTCCCAGTTCGGCGCGCGACAGCGCGGCCACCGTCAGCATGGCGCGCACTGAATCAGGTAGTAACTGGCCAGGCTGGCCAGCAGCGCATCGGTCTCTTGTTCCAGCGCCGCATCGACCGTGCAGTCGAGCGCTTGCGCCAGCGACGCCAGCAGTGCCCCCCGCTCGGCCGGGCCGTGCTGCAATACGCTCAGCAAGTGCATGGCCGAATCGCCCAGCAAGTGGGTGTCGCCGGAAAGGTCGTTAAAGAGGACGCATTCGTCGCCGAATTGCCGGAACCGCAGTGCCTGGCCGGGAGCGATGCGCCACATGCTGCCCATCACCATGGATGGCAGCCGGCCGGAACCGCCATTTAGCTCTGCGTACTCTGCAGGTAGGCAACCAGCTCGGCGCCGGTCCATGGCGTGGCGCCATCGGTGGGAGCATAGCCGCCGTGGGTGTTGTACTTGGCCCAGATGTCGATCACGGCCTGTCCCGTGAGAAAGCCAATCTTGCCGCTCAGGACGTTCAGGTAGGTGGCCATGATGTGCATCGCGACCGCGTTCTTGTCGGCATCTTGCTTGCTCAACACTTTCATGCAGCTCATGTTGCTCAGCGGGCCATGGCAATAGAAATATTGCGAATACAGGTCGCTGGTTCTGACTGCCGACGGCCAGTCTTCCGGATGGTTTTTCCAATAGCCGGGCGAGACGCCGTTGCAGGCCACCGCAGGCGCCTGGCTGGCCAGGTTGCCCGACAGCGCGCCCGATGGCGATTTGCACACCAGCGAGGCCATCGCATGGTTGCTGGCCACGGTCATGACCACGCCGGACACGCCCAGTCCGGCGATGCGGCGGCGCGCCGCGCCGCGCGCGGACAGCGCAGGAATCGCGGGTGGCGCTGGCTTCTCGTCTTGCTGTTCGTGGTTAGCCATGGTCTGGTTCCTAAAATGCGCGGGCTGGTTCAGCCGGTGTTCAATAGATAAGCAAATTTCATTCCACAAAAACATCGACCAGGACGTTTTTGCTGAAAATCAAGGACTTATGCCAGTGTTCTCGAATGCAGATCACGTTATCCATAAAACATGGGCGCCGACATGTAAGATCCGTCGACACCCATAGAATACGCTTAAAAGAAACTTTCGGGTATCACCAGCACGTCGCCCGGGCGCATCGCCATATTGGCCGAGATGTCGCCGTCCTTGATCAGGTCGTTCAGGCGCACCGGCACTTTTTGCAGCTGGCCGTCGACCTTGCGGATGATGCTGGCCTTGTTGCCGGAGGCGAACTCGGTGACGCCGCCCACGGCAATCAGCACGTCCATCAGCGACATGTCGCGCCGGTACGGCAGCGCTTGCGGACGGGCAGCCTGGCCGATCACCCGGATCTGCTCGCCATAGGTGCCGGTAAAGCCGGTCACGATCACCGTCACCACCGGTTGCTGGATGAACTTGGCCAACGCTTTTTCGATGTCGCGCGCCAGTTCGGTCGAGGTCTTGCCCGACGCTTGCAAGTCTTCCACCAGCGGCGTGGTGATCTTGCCGTCCGGACGCACCGGCACCGACATCGACACTTCCGGATTGCGCCACACGATGATGTTGACATTGTCGCCCGGGCCGATCAGGTAATCGTGCAGCGGCGCGGCCGTAGTGTCGGCCACCATGGGCACGGGCGTGCTGCAGCCGCCCAGTGCCAGCGCCGACAGCGCCAGCGCCATGCAGGCCAGGCGATTGATCAGGGACTGCTTGCGATTGTGGTTGGTAGCGTTCACTTGATTTCCTCTTGGGGGACGTTAGCTGCGGCAGGCAGCGGCGAGATACTTGTAATCATAACGACAAACAAATTACTGCCGTTCAATTGTTTTTTAACTATCAAATGGTGTTCTATTGTAAACCAAAGTGTGTCGCGCAGGCACGCTGTCACGACAGATTTATTTCTGCGCCGGCCCTTTGCGTTGCATTAATTCGCGCACATGGCGCACCGGCACCGCATACGCGATGCCGCTCGGATTGCTGATCGCGTTTTCCTTCAAGCCCTTGACGAACACCATGTTGATGATGCCCACCACCAGCCCGGTGTGCGGCTCGTAGACCGGGCTGCCGCTATTGCCGGGAAATGCGGTGGCGTCGAGCTGGTAGATCATGAAAGGCGGGCGCTGCAGCTGCATGATGGCGGCCGAGCTGAGCTTGCCCGACGTGGCCGACGGCAGCACGATCGGCGTGACCGCCGCCAGCAGCGCGCGGTGGGTGGCCGCATGCAGGCCCAGCGCCATGGCCAGCGGATAGCCGGTCAGCGCCAGCTCGGTGCCCTCGGCCAGTTCGCCCCCTTCGGCCAGCTTGAGCGCCGGCAGCGGCTGGCCGCTCAGGAGCAGGTGGGCCAGGTCATGTTCACGGTCGACGCTGACGATCTGCGCCGGGCGGAACTGCACGCCGTTTTCGCCCACCGGCAGGAGCACGCCCAGCGCTTCCTGCCGCTCGCTGTCGAGTGCGAGCAAGGCGTGGGCATTGGTGATGATGTCGAGTCCGTCGCCGGTGACAAAGCCGGTGGCCACGAACTGCATCGCCGGGCTGCGCAACTTGAGCAAGGTGCCGATCCCCACCACCGACGGCTTGACGGCGGCGATGGTCTGCGCCAGCTCGGCGCCGCCCGCTGGCGCAAGCGCGCAACAGAGCATCAGCAGTGCGGCCAGGCGCGATCGGTTCAGCTTGTTCTCCCGAGATAGTTTGTTCTTTTCGCATTATATATAGCCTTTCAATTCAAGCAACAATACAATGTGAAAAAAGAAGCCCGTCTATGCGCGTGGAAAATGTTGTATCATACGCCACAATTGCTGACAAATAAACAACGGCGCCTTGTCGCTTTCGTAGAATGCAATTGCAATTGCGCCATACGCGAGCGATGATAGCCGAGGCGCAGACAATCCCGGGCGCGCGCGCTCCTACCTTGATTCTTATGATGGCGAGATCGACGAGATGGCAGAACTGACAGCCGTAATTCTTACTTTCTTGAAAGCGATCGGCAAGTACCGCTGGTACGCGATCATCATTTCTTGGACCGTGGCCATCCTGGGCTGGATCGTCGTGTATGCGCTGCCCAATGACTTCCAGGCATCGGCCCGGGTCTACGTGGATACCCAGAGCGTGCTCAAGCCGCTGCTGTCGGGCATGACCACGCTGCCCAATCTGGAACAGCAAGTGATGTTCATGCGCCGCACCCTGATCTCGCGCCCCAATGTCGAGCGCGTGATCCGGATGGTCGACCTCGACATCAAGACCAAGAACGCCAAGGAACATGAAAAGCTGGTCGACGAGGTGATCGAGAAGATCAAGATCAGCGGCACCGAGCGCGACGACATTTACACCATCTCGTACAACAATCCGGACCCGAAGCTGGGCAAGGACGTGGTGCAGTCGCTGCTGACCATCTTTGTCGAAGGCAGCTTCGGCGGCAAGAAGCAGGATTCCGAAAAGGCCGTGCAGTTCATCGACGACCAGATCAAGACGTATGAAGAAAAGCTGACCGTCGCCGAGAACGAGCTCAAGGACTTCAAGATCAAGAACCTGGGCTTGCTGCCGCGTGGCGCCAACGACTATTCGAGCAATATGGTCGAGGTGACCGACCGCCTGAACCAGGCGCGCCTGGAGTTGGCCGAGGCCGAGCAGGCCCGCAACGCCATCAAGCGCCAGATCGGTGGCAGCGACGCGCACGGCAAGCCGATGGCGCCGCCCAACCCGGAACTGGACGGGCGCATCGCGGCCATGTCCAAGGGCCTCGACGGGCTGCGCCTGCAATTTACCGAGCAGCATCCCGACATCATTGCCGCGCGCCGCCTGCTGGCCCAGCTCGAAGAAAAGAAACGCGACGAGGCGCGCAACGCCACTCCGAGCGCCGATCCGGGCGCCAGCTACAGCCCGATGCTGCAGCAATTGAAAGTCTCGCTGTCGGACGCCGAGGCCAAAGTGGCCGCGCTGCGCGCGCGGGTGGGCGAATTTTCCGACCGCTCCGCGCGCTTGCGGGCCCAGAGCTCGGCCGCGCCGGAAGTCGAAGCCCAGCTCTCCCAGCTCAACCGCGACTACGCGGTCAACAAGGAAAACTACCAGAAGCTGGTCGAGCGGCGCGAATCGGCCAAGCTGTCGGGCGACCTGTCGTCGGCCACCGACATGCTGACGTTTCGCGTGATCGACCCGCCCAGCACGCCCATCATGCCGGCCGGCCCCAACCGCCCGCGCTTGTTCTCGGTGGTGTTCGTGCTGGCGCTGGCGGTCGGCCTGGGCGCGGCGCTGTTGATGAGCCAGTTCCGTCCGACCTTCCTGAGCCAGTCGTCGCTGCGCGAAGTGACCGGGCTGCCGATCCTGGGCAGCATCAGCATGAACTGGACGCCGGAACAAAAGGCGCGCCACAAGAAGAAGCTGTACGCGCTGGGGGCCTCGGTCATCATGCTGTTTAGCGCGTATGGCGCCGTGATGGCGGCCATCCTGCTCAGGCCATCGGTCTGAGCGAATTCGGGGGACACAAGTGAGCATCATTGAAAAAGCAGCAAACCGGGAACACCAGAAGCGCGAAGCGAACGCCGCCGCGCCGGTGCCAGTGAACGCGGACACACCAGCGCCAGCAGCAGCACCAGCGGTAGTTGCTGCCGCACCGGCCGCACCGGCTGCGCCTGCAGCGAAGGCGGCGCCGGTCAAGCACACCACCAAAAAAGTCGAGCTCGACCTGGCCCACATGCGCGAGTCCGGCATGGTCACCGCCGCCGGCGGGCGCACCATGCTGGTGGAAGACTTCCGCATCATCAAGCGCCCGCTGATCAAGCGCGCCTTCGCCGCGCGCGCGCCGGGCGAAAAGCCAGGCAACCTGATCATGATCACCAGCTCGCTGCCCGGCGAAGGCAAGACCTATTGCGCCATCAACCTGGCCATGAGCATCGCCATGGAGCTGGACCACACCGTGCTGCTGGTCGACGCCGACGTGGCCCGTCCTTCCGTGCTGCGCGTGCTGGGCCTGCCCGCCCAACGCGGCCTGATGGACATCCTGCTCGACGACAAGACCGACCTGGCCGACGTGATGCTGCGCACCAACGTCGACACGCTGTCGATCCTGCCGGCCGGCACCAGCAGTCCGCGCGCGACCGAACTGCTGGCCAGCCAGACGATGAGCGCCTTTGTCGCCGAAATCGCCAACCGCTACCCGGACCGTATCGTCATTTTCGATTCGCCGCCGCTGCTCTTGACCAGCGAAGCGCACGTGCTGGCCAGTCACATGGGCCAGATCGTGCTCGTCGTCGAGTCCGAAACCACCACCCAGCACGCGGTCAAGGAATCGCTGCGCCAGCTCGAAGGCTGCAGCAACGTCAACCTGATCTACAACAAAACCCGTGAATTCCCTGGCGTCGAAGAGACCTATGACTATCACTACGGCTAAACTGACCCGGGCCATAGCGCTGGCCTATGCGCGCCCGCTGGCGCTGCCGCTGGCACTGGCGGCGCTGCTTCTGGCACCGGCCGCGCGCGCCGACTGGACCTTCAAGCCCACGCTCGACCTGCGCGAAACCTACACCGACAACGTGGCGCTGCAAGATGAAGCCCATGCCAAGGGCCAGTTTGTCAGCGAGTTCACGCCCGGTTTCGTGCTCAAGCACAAAGGCCCGCGCCTGATGCTCAACGCGCGCTACCAGCTGCAGTATTTTGCGCTGCAGGACCACGACGTGAGCGGCACCAACCGCACCGCGCGCGCGCTGCATGCCGAAGCGAAAGGCGAACTGATCGACGACTTCCTGTATTTTGATGCGCGCGCCAACCGCGCCCAGCAGAATATCTCGCCGTTCGGCCAGGTGATCGCCGATAACAATTTCTCGTCGGCCAACCGGACCGAAGTGCAGTCGTGGCGCGTCAGCCCCTACCTCAAGCACCGCTTCGATTCGCTTGCCACGCTGGAAGTGCGCTATGCGCGCGATGCGGTCGATGCGGGTCACGTCGGCCTTGGCAATTCGGATGGCCACACGACCTCGGTCAAGCTGAACAGCGGTACGGCCTTTCGCAAATTGTCCTGGGACATGCAGCTGAGCGGGCAAACCATTCACGACAGCATCGCCAACGATTCCCTGATCAAGACCTTTGACGCCAAGCTGCGCTACAAGATCGTGCCCACGGTCACCCTGACCACGGGCGTCGGCTATGACCACTACGATTACACTGCGCTGGGCGGCAACACCACCAGCGGCACGGCCTGGCACGTCGGCGCGAGCTGGAACCCGAGCCGGCGCTCGAGCCTGACGGCCGTGCTGGGCCACCGTTACTACGGCCCCAGCCGCGCGCTCAAGGCCCTGCACCGCAGCCGCCACACGGCGTGGAACCTCAATTACGACGACGCGGTAGTCACCACGCGCGCCAATTTCCTGCTGCCCTCGACGATCGACACGGCCGCCCTGCTCGATGACCTGTTCACGCCGTCCATCCCCGATCCGGCCGAGCGCCAGCGCGCCGTCGAAGCGTATATGCTGGCCGCCCATTTGCCCCCTTCGCTGGCCGACAACATCAATTACTTCAGCAACCGCTACAGCCTGCAAAAGCAGCTGCGCGCCAGCGTCGCCTTCCGCGAAGGGCGCACCAGCACCATTTTCAGCGTGTACCGGGTGCGGCGCAATGCCTTGTCGGTGCGCGAAATCGACAGCCCCCTGCTGGGCAACAACGTCGACACCATCCAGGACAATACGCTCCAGACCGGCTTTAGCGCCCAGTGGAACTACCGTATCAACGGACGCACCAGCTTGAACCTGGTGAGCGACATGTTTGAAAACGAATCGCTCAGCGCCGGCCTGAAGACGCACTCGAGCGCCGTGCGCTTTGGCGCGCGCCACCAGTTGCGTGCCAAGGTGAGCGCCGGGCTCGAACTGCGCCGCATCGAAGGCGCCGTACTGGGCGGCCGCATCTACACTGAAAACGCAGTGGCGGCATCACTTTCCATGCAGCTATAGCGGAGTCGGCACGATGTATGAATCATTTTACGGGCTCTCGGCCAAGCCATTCCGGCTGCGTCCCGACCCCCATTTTTTCTACGGCAGCAAGGGCCACAAGCGGGCCATGGCTTACCTCGAATATGGCTTGTCGCAGGGCGAAGGCTTCATCGTCATCACCGGCGAAGTCGGGGCTGGCAAGACCACGCTGGTGCGCAACCTGTTCAACAATTTGCCCTCGTCGCAGATCGTCGCCGCCCATATCGTCAACACCCACCTCGATTCGGACGACACCTTGCGCATGGTGGTGTCGGCGTTCGGCCTGCCGTACGAAAACTACAGCAAGGCCGACCTGCTGACCCGCCTCGAAGCGTTCCTGCGCGCGGCCGACCAGATGGGCAAGCGCGCGCTGCTGGTGGTGGACGAGGCGCAGAACCTGAAGCCGGGCACGGTCGAAGAATTGCGCATGCTGTCCAATTTCCAGACCGACGACAAGTGTCTGCTGCAAACGTTCTTGATCGGCCAGCCGGAATTTCGCACCACCTTGCACAGCCCCGGCATGCAACAGTTGCGCCAGCGCGTCATCGCCAGCTACCACCTGGGCCCGATGGACGAGCCGGAAACCAAGGCCTACATCGAACACCGCCTCTCCACAGTCGGCTGGAGCGGCGATCCGTCGTTTTCCAATCCGGCGCACGCGGCCATTTTCGCCTACACCGGCGGCATCCCGCGCAAGGTCAACACCTTGTGCGACCGCTTGCTGCTGATGGGTTTTCTGGAAGAGATCCACGCGTTTGCCGAGGACGACGTTGCCGAAGTGATCCGCGACATCGACCAGGAATTCGAATTGCCGCAGCAAATCCAGCCGGACGTCGAACCGGCCATGCGCAGCGTGCCGGAAGAAGCGGAAGCGCCGCCGTTGACCGCGCCCTCGGGCGCCGACGGCAACCCGCTGCTCGACGAGCGCATGATGCGCCTGGAAAAATCGGTGGTGTCGGTGCTCAACATCCTGAAAAAGATCGTGGCCACGCCCGCCGGCGCGAATACATCGCTCAACCACAACAACGAATAATGATCCTAGCTCCAGCCCGACCGCGCGCGCCCGGCGCGGCGATCCGTAACGCCATGACGTGCGACGTCGAAGATTATTTCCAGGTGTCGGCCTTCGCGCCCCATATCGACCGCGCCAGCTGGCCCGCGCGCGAGTGCCGGGTCGAAGCGAACATCGACCGCATCCTGGCCCTGATGGACGATGGCAAGGTGCATGCGACGTTTTTCACGCTGGGCTGGATCGCCGAACGCTATCCGTCCATGGTCAGGCGCATCGTTAGCGCCGGCCACGAACTGGCCAGCCACGGCTACAGCCACTTGCGCGCTTCCGACCAGGACCTGGGCCAGTTCACCGAAGACATCACCAGCAGCAAGAAGCTGTTGGAAGACATCGGCGGCCAGCAAGTGCGCGGCTACCGCGCCCCCAGTTTTTCGATCGGCAGCGCCAACCTGTGGGCACTCGATGCGCTGCTGGAGGCCGGTTACCGTTACAGCAGCTCGATCTATCCGATCGCGCATGACCATTACGGCATGCCCGACGCACCCCGTTTCGCGTTCTACCCGAACGGCGCCGATGGCCTGCTGGAAGTGCCAATCACCACCGTGCGCATGGGTTCGCGCAACCTGCCCGCTGGCGGCGGCGGCTATTTCCGCCTGCTGCCGTACGCGCTGTCGCGCTGGATGATGCGCCGCGTGAACGAGGACGACCAGGAATCGGCGATCTTCTACTTCCACCCGTGGGAGCTCGATCCCGGCCAGCCGCGCCCCGATGGCGTTGGCCTGAAGTCGCGCTTTCGCCATTACGTCAACCTCGGTCGCATGGAAGGCCGCGTCAAGGCCCTGACGCGCGATTTTGCGTGGGACCGGATGGACCGCATTTTCGTGGACCGGACATGACACTGAGCCTGCACCTGTTGCAACCGGCCCACTACGCGCGCTGGGATGCGTTCGTGGCAAGCTGCCCTGAAGCGACCTTTTTCCACAAAGCCGGCTGGCAAGCGATCATCAAGCGCGTGTACGGCCATCCGACCTGGTTCTACTACGTGCAGCAGGACGGCGACATCGTCGGCATCCTGCCGCTGGCGCAGATCAAGAGCCGCCTGTTCGGCCATTCGCTCGGTTCGCTGCCGTTTTGCGTGCTGGGCGGCGTGGTCGCCACGAATGACGAGGCGCGCGCGATGCTCAACGCGGCCGCCGACCAGGTGGCGCGTGAACTCAATGTCGGTCATCTCGAATACCGCAATCTGACTCCGGCCCATGCGGGCGATCCGAACTGGCATCAGAAGGAACTGTACGTCACCTTCCGCAAAGCCATCAGCGGCGACGACGAAGCGAACCTGAACGCCATCCCGCGCAAGCAGCGCGCCATGGTCCGCAAGGGCATCAAGCTCGGTTTGAGCGCCGAGATCGACCAGGACGTCGAGCGCTTCTTCACCTGCTACGCCACCAGCGTGCACCGGCTTGGCACGCCGGTGTTCCCGAAGTCCTACTTCAAGGTGATCAAGGAAGTGTTCGGCGACGACTGTGAAATTCGCGTCATCGTGCGCGAGCAGCAGCTGATCGCCGCCGTCATGAGTTTTTACTGGCGCGACGAAGTGCTGCCCTACTACGGCGGCGGCATGCCGACCGCGCGCGAAGTGGCCGGCAACGACTACATGTACTGGAATTTGATGCAGGCGGCGGCCGCGCGCGGCGCGCGCATGTTCGACTTCGGGCGCAGCAAGCTCGGTACCGGCGCCTTCGACTTCAAGAAAAACTGGGGTTTCGAGCCGACCCCGCTGGCCTACGAGTACCGCCTGTACGCGTCGACCGAGCTGCCCGACAATAATCCCTTGAACCCCAAATATCAGCTCTTCATCAAGATGTGGAAGAAGCTCCCGATCGGACTGGCCAACTTCCTCGGCCCGTTCATCGTCCGTAGCCTGGGATAAGCGCGTGGAAAATCTGTTATTGCTGATACACCGGATCCCGTATCCGCCCAACAAAGGCGACAAGATCCGCTCCTGGCACTTGCTCAAGCACCTGGCGCAGCATTACCGCGTGCACCTGGCCACGTTTGTCGACGACGCCGACGACTGGCAGCACGTGCCCAAGGTCCAAGCGCTGTGCGCGAGCAGCCATTTCGCCAAGCTGGCGCCGCTGGCCGGTCGCGTGCGCAGCCTGGGCGCCCTGCTGGGGGGCCGCGCGCTGTCGTTCGACTACTACCGCAACGCCGCCATGCAGGCCTGGGTCGACCAGTCGATGCTGGAGCACAAGATCGAGCGCGTGCTGGTGTTTTCGTCGCCGATGGCGCAGTACGCCGAGCAGTATCCGAAGGCGCGCCGGGTGGTCGACTTTTGCGACATCGACTCGGACAAATGGCGCCAGTACGCGCAGCAGAAAAGCTGGCCCATGAGCTGGGTGTACCGGCGCGAAGCGGACACCTTGCTGGCCTACGAGCGCCATGTGGCCAGCAGCACCGACGCCGCGCTGTTCGTGTCGGCCCCCGAGGCCGACCTGTTTCGCACGCTCGCGCCCGAGAGCGACGCCAAGATCGGCTACTTCAACAACGGCGTCGACACCGATTACTTTTCGCCCGAGCGCCATTACGATCGTCCCTACGGCGCGCTTGAGCGGGCGATCGTGTTTACCGGCGCAATGGACTACTGGCCCAATATCGACGCGGTGCAGTGGTTTGCCGCCGACGTGTTCCCGCAACTGCTGGCGGCCAATCCGGCGCTGCGCTTCGTCATCGTCGGCGCGCGCCCGACGCCGGCGGTACTGGCGCTGGCCGCCAAGCCGGGCGTGGTGGTGACCGGCACCGTGCCTGACGTGCGTCCCTACATCTTTCATGCCGAAGTCTGCGTGGCGCCGCTGCGCATCGCGCGCGGCATCCAGAACAAGGTCCTCGAAGCGATGGCCATGGCGCGCCCGGTGGTGGTGACGCCGCAAGCGCTCGAAGGCATCAACGCGCTGCCCGGCGCGGAGCTGCTGCTGGCCGACGGTGCTTGCGCCTTTGGCGCCACCCTGACCGGCCTGCTGGCCCAACCCGACGCCAGCCTGGGCGCCGCAGCACGCGCCAAGGTCGAAAGCCAGTACAGCTGGCCGAGCAACCTGGCACGTATCGAAGCGAGACTCGAATGCTCATGAACGACACACCTGCCCTGACGCGCAATGCCGCCCCGGCGATGTCCTGGCCGCTGCTGCTGACGCTGGCGCTTGCCTTCCTGACGCCGCTCGCGTTCTATTTCGTCACGGCGCGCTCGATCGTCGCCGTCTGGAACAGTTCCGAGACGTTCGCGCATGGCTACATCATCGTGCCCATCAGCGCATGGCTGATCTGGCGCCGGCGCCACAATTTCGCAGCCCTGCCGCCGGGTCCCTGCTGGCCCGCGCTCGGCCTGCTGCTGCTGGTCGGCGCCGCCTGGATGCTGGCCCGCATGGGCGAAGTGCAGGTGGTCATGCAGTATGCGCTGGTCGCCATGTTCCCGGTCATCGCGCTGGCAATCCTGGGCCGCAAGCTGGCCGGCTCGCTCGCCTTCCCGCTGCTGTTCTTGCTGTTTGCGGTGCCCTTCGGCGAAATCTTCATCGCCCCGCTGATCGACTTTACCGCCAACTTCACCATCTGGGCGGTGCAGGCGACCGGCATTCCGGTCCTGCGCAACGGCACCCGCTTCGAACTGCCGACCGGCAGCTGGTCGGTGGTGGAAGCGTGCAGCGGTGTGCGCTACCTGATTTCCTCGGTCACCATCGGCTGCCTGTATGCCTACCTGACTTACCGCTCCCTGCTGCGGCGCGCGGTCTTCATCGGCATGGCGATCGTGGTGCCGGTGATCGCCAACGGCCTGCGCGCCTACATGATCGTGATGATCGGCCATACCAGCAACATGGAACTGGCCACCGGGGTCGACCATCTGATCTACGGCTGGATTTTTTTCGGGCTGGTGATGTTCCTGATGTTCTGGGTCGGCAGCTACTGGCGCCAGGACACCGATGCCGAAGCGGCCGCGATGCCGGTGGCCGCTGCCGCGCAAGCGAGCGACCCTGCGCGCATTCGCAACATGGCATTGGCGGTGGTGGCCACATGCGCGCTGTGGCCGGCGCTGGCAGGCATGGTCGACAAGGCCAACTACAATCCGCAAGCAGCCGTGCTTCCCGCCATTCCCGTCAGCTGGAGCGCCACGCCTGCATTTTCAAGCTGGGTGCCGAGCTATGCGGCCTCTGACGCTGCCTTTAACGGCGTCTACCGCACCGGCGGCCTGGCGCCGGTCGCACTGACGGTGCTGTACTACCGCAACCAGAACGCCGACAAAAAGCTGATCAGCTCCACCAACCGGCTGGCCGGCGAAAAAGACGCGTATCACGAGAACGGCGGCGCACTGCGCAGCGAACAGCTGGCCGGCGCCACGCTGGTATTGAAGGAATCGCGTTTGCAAGGCCCGACCGGCAATGCGCTGGTGTGGCACTGGATGTCGATCGGCGGCCAGCCGGTCACCAACGCCTATGCCGGCAAACTGCGCCAGGCAAGATTGAAACTGGCCTTGCATGGCGACGACGGCGCCATTGTGATGGTCTCGGCGCCGTACGCCGACAACCAGGATGAAGCGCGCGCCGCGCTGCATGCTTTCCTCGACGCCAACCTGAAAGCGATCGAGGCGTCGCTCGCATACACCAGGAGCCACTGAGATGCAGGCAGCGGCACGCACCAGCGATCAGGCCAGCCTGGTCGTCCACCTGATTTACCGGCTCGATTTCGGCGGTCTCGAAACCTTGCTGGTCGATTGCGTGAACCGCATGCCGGCCGATAAGTACCGCCACGCGATCGTGTGCCTGACCGGTTACACCGCCTTCGCCGACAAGATCACCCAGCCCGGCGTCGCGCTGTATGCGCTGGACAAGGCGCCCGGCCTGGGCCTGGGCACCCATGCGGCTTTGTTTCGTTTGTTGCGCCGCCTGCGCCCGGCCATTTTGCACACCTACAACCTGTCGGCCATCGAATACAACCTGACCGCTGCGCTGGCCGGGGTGCCGATCCGCGTGCACGCCGAGCATGGCCGCGACGCTGGCGACCCGCAAGGCTTGAACCGCAAGCACAACCTGCTGCGGCGCCTGATGGCGCCCTTCGTTGACCGCTACGTGCCGGTGTCGGGCGATCTGGCGCGCTGGCTCGCGGGCGTGGTCGGCATTGCGCCGGCCAAGATCACCTTGATCAACAACGGCGTCGACACCGCGCATTTCCACCCGCGCGCAGCAGCTGGCGCACAATTCGTGGTCGGCACTGTCGGCCGCCTGCAAGACGTCAAGAACCAGGCCGCGTTGATCGACGCCTTTGCCGTTTTGCGCGAGCAAGCGAAGCTGGTGATCGTCGGCGACGGCCCGCTGCGCGCCGCCCTGGAAGCGCAAGTGGCAGCCAGCGGCCTTGCCGGCGTGGTCACGCTGACCGGCGCGCGCACCGATATCGCCCCCTTGATGCGCAGCTTTTCGATGTTTGCGCTTACCTCGGTTGCCGAGGGAACGCCGGTGACGCTGCTTGAAGCGATGTCGTGCGCGCTGCCGGTGGTGTCGACCGCGGTGGGCGGAATTCCCGAACTGGTGCAGGACGGCGTGACCGGCACCCTGGTCCCGTCAGGCGACACTGGCGCGCTGGCCGCGGCGATGGCACACTACGCGGCCGATCCGGCGCTGGCGGCGCGCCACGGGGCTGCCGGGCGCGAACGCATTGAAACCCATTACAGCGTCAGCGCGATGGTGGCGGCCTATGTCGCCCTGTACGACCAGCTGCGCAAGACCAAATTGAAATTGAAAGCAGCCATTACACCATGTGCGGAATAGTCGGAATTTTTGATATGCGCGGCGCGCGCGACATCGATCGCGTGCAGCTCGAGCGCATGAACGAGACCCAGTTCCACCGTGGACCGGTCGAAGGCGGCTTGCATCTCGAACCAGGCCTGGGCTTTGGCCATCGGCGCCTGTCGATCATCGACCTCGCTTCCGGCCAGCAGCCGCTGTTCAACGAAGACCACAGCGTGGTGGTCGTGTTCAACGGCGAAATCTACAATTTCCAGGTCCTGATGGCCGAACTGAAGGCGCTCGGCCACGTGTTTCGCACCCATTGCGATACCGAAGTCATCGTCCACGCGTGGGAACAGTGGGGCGAGCACTGCGTCACGCGCCTGCGCGGCATGTTCGGCTTCACCATCTGGGACCGCAACACCAGGACGCTGTTCATGGCGCGCGACCGGCTCGGCATCAAACCGATGCACTACGCTTTCCTGCCGGACGGCTTCATGGTGTTCGGCTCGGAACTGAAGTCGCTGCTGAGCTTTCCGAATTTGTCGCGCGAGATCGACCCGCGCGCAGTGGAAGACTATTTCGCCTACGGTTACGTGCCCGAGCCGCGCACCATTTTCAGCCACGCCTTCAAGCTCGCGCCCGGCCACACGCTGACACTGAAGGCCGGCCAGGCGGCGCCGGCGCCGAAAAAATACTGGGATGTACCGTTCACCCCGCACGCGCCAATGGCCGAAGAGGACATGGAAGCGGAATTGGTGGTGCGCCTGCGCGAAGCGGTGTCCAGCCATATGATCGCTGACGTGCCGCTGGGCGCTTTCCTTTCCGGCGGGGTCGATTCGAGCGCGATCGTGGCCATGATGGCCGGCTTGACACGCGAGCCGGTCAACACCTGTTCGATCGCGTTCAACGACAAGGCCTTCGACGAATCCGAATACGCCAGTCAGGTGGCGGCGCGCTACCACACCGACCACCACCGCGAAACGGTGGACACCGACGACTACGGCCTGATCGACACCCTGGCCGCGCTGTACGACGAGCCCTATGCGGACAGCTCGGCGATTCCGACCTACCGCGTGTGCCAATTGGCCAGGAAGCGCGTGACGGTGGCGCTGTCGGGCGACGGCGGCGACGAAAACTTTGCCGGCTACCGGCGCCACCGCTTTGCCATGGGCGAAGAAAAGGTGCGTTCGATGCTGCCGCTGACGGTGCGCAAGCCGCTATTCGGCTTTCTCGGCAAAACCTATCCGAAAGCCGACTGGGCGCCGCGCATGTTCCGCGCCAAAACCACCTTCGAAGCGCTGGCGCGCGACCTGGTTGAAGGTTACTTCCATGGTGTCTCGATCCAGGCCGACCGCGTGCGCGACCAGCTGTTTTCAAACCAGTTCCGTTCGCGCCTGCAAGGCTACCGCGCGATCGAGGTGATGCGCGCGCACGCGATCAATGCGCCCACCGACGATCCGCTGTCGATCATTCAGTACATCGACATGAAGACCTACCTGCCGGGCGACATCCTGACCAAGGTGGACCGGGCCAGCATGGCGCACGCGCTCGAGGTGCGGGTGCCGCTGCTGGACCACGAATTTGTCGAATGGGTGTCCGGCCTGCCGTCGTCGTCCAAGCTGCGCAACGGCGAAGGCAAGCACATTTTCAAAAAGGCACTCAAGCCATACCTGTCGGACGATATCCTGTACCGTAAAAAAATGGGGTTCTCGATCCCGCTGGGCGCCTGGCTGCGCGGCCCGCTGCGCGAGGCGATGAAGAGCGCCGTGCTCAACCCGGCCCTGCTGGCGACCGGCATATTCAACGAAGACTACCTCAAGCAGATGATAGACCAGCACCAGTCCGGCGCCGCTGACCACGCCGTTTCGCTGTGGTCGGTATTGATGTTCGAAGCGTTCCTGCGCAAGAACGGGGGCCATTGATGCGCATCCTGCACGTACTGGACCACTCGATCCCGCTCCATAGCGGCTATACCTTCCGCACCCGCTCGATTTTGCGCGAGCAGCAGGCGCTGGGCTGGGAAACGTTCCACGTGACCGGCTCCAAGCAAGGCCCGTGCGACGCGCTTGAAGAAGACGTCGACGGCCTGCATTTTTACCGCACCCCGAAAAGCACCGGCATGCTGGCCAGACTGCCCGTGTTCAACCAGAAGGAAGTGATCGACGGCCTTGAGCGGCGCCTGTCCGAGATCATCCCGCGCATCAAACCGGACGTGCTGCACGCCCATTCGCCCAGCCTGAACGCCATCGCCGCGCTGCGCGCCGGTAAAAAATTCGGCATCCCGGTGGTGTACGAAGTGCGCGCTTTCTGGGAAGACGCTGCCGTCGACCATGGCACGGCCAAGGAATTCGGCCTGCGTTACCGGGCCACGCGCGCGCTCGAAACGCACGCGCTCAAGAACGCGAACGCGGTCACCACCATCTGCGAAGGCCTGCGGCGCGATATCGTCGCGCGCGGCATCGCCGCCGACAAGGTGACCGTGATTCCGAATGCGGTGGACATCGCCAAGTTCGCCGTGGGCGGCGTGGCCGACCTTGATCTGAAGCGCAAGCTGGGCCTGCAGGACATGCGCCTGATCGGCTTCATCGGTTCGTTCTACGCCTACGAGGGCCTGGACGTGCTGCTGCGCGCGGTGCCGGCCATGCTGGAGCGCCAGCCGGACCTGCGCGTGCTGCTGGTCGGCGGCGGCCCGCAAGATGCGCCGCTGCGCCAGCTGGCAGCGAGCCTGGGCATCCTCGACAAGGTGGTGTTCACCGGCCGCGTGCCGCACGAGCAGGTGCAGCAGTACTACGACCTGCTCGACGTGCTGGTGTACCCGCGCCTGTCGATGCGCCTGACCGACCTGGTCACCCCGCTCAAGCCGCTCGAAGCGATGGCCCAGGGCCGGGTGTTGGCCGCGTCCGACGTGGGCGGTCACCTGGAGCTGATCGAACATGGCAAGACCGGCGTGCTGTTCAAGGCCGACGATGCGCACTCGCTGGCGCTCAACGTGGGCGACCTGCTGGCGGCCCAGGATTCGTGGCCGGCGCTGCGTGCCAACGGCCGCCATTTCGTCGAAACGGAGCGCAACTGGCCGATCAGCGTGGCGCGCTACAAGCAAATCTATGCGCGCCTGACCGGGTTGCCCGTCGCATGAAGATTCTGACCTTCAGCACCTTGTATCCCAACGCGCAGAGGCCAGGCCACGGCATCTTTGTCGAGACGCGCTTGCGCCACCTGCTCGCCAGCGGCCAGGTCGAGTCGCGCGTGGTGGCGCCGGTGCCGTGGTTTCCGCTGACCCACCGGCGCTTCGGCGCTTACGCCGGCTACGCGAGCGTGCCGCGCCAGGATCAGCGCAATGGCGTGCGCGTGGTCCATCCGCGCTACCCGGTGCTGCCCAAGGTTGGCATGACGGTGGCGCCGGCGCTGCTGGCCGCCGGCGCGCGTGCGGCCGTGGCGCGCATGCTCGACGAAGGCTACGACTTCGACCTGATCGACGCCCACTATTTCTATCCGGACGGGGTGGCCGCCGCCATGCTGGGCAAGTACTTCAACAAGCCGGTGGTGATCACCGCGCGCGGCTCTGACATCACGCTGTTCCCCCAATACCGTCTGCCGCGCCGGATGATCCATTGGGCTGCCTCGCGCGCGGCCGCCATCATTTGCGTATGCAATGCGCTGCGCGATGAAGTGGTCAAGCTGGGCATCGCCCCTGAAAAAGTAGTCGCGCTGCGCAACGGCGTCGACCTGCACCTGTTCCAGCCGGTCGCGCGTGACGCCGTGCGCGCGCGCCTGGGGCTGGACCGCTTCACGTTGCTGGCGGTCGGCCACCTGGTGCCGGTCAAGGCGCAGGAACTGGCGGTGGCGGCGATGACGCAGCTGCCGGACGTGCAGCTGCTGATCGCCGGCAATGGACCCAACCGCGGCATGCTGGAACGGCTGGCGCGCGAACTGGGCGTCGCCGAACGGGTAACCCTGCTGGGCGCGGTGCCGCAAGCGCAGTTGCGCGATTACTACGGCGCCGCCGATGCGCTGGTGCTGCCGTCCGAACGCGAAGGCTGGGCCAACGTGCTGCTCGAATCGATGGCCTGCGGCACCCCGGTGATCGCCAGCCGCGTGTGGGGTACGCCCGAAGTGGTGGCTGCACCCGAAGCCGGGCTGCTGATGGAACAGCGCAGCGCAGCCGGCGTGGCCGACGCGGTGCGCGCCCTGCGCGCGGCCTATCCGGACCGCGCCGCCACCCGGCGCTACGCCGAGCGTTTCAGCTGGGACGACACCACCGCAGGACAGATCAAATTATTTAGCGCGATACTGGCAGGACAAGGAGCGGCAGCTTATGCATGATTCACTGAGCGCGCGCCTGGGCAATAGCCTGATCCGCACCTTGGGCAATACCATAGCGCGGCGCGGCGAGGGCAACGGCCGCCTGTGCGTGGTCAATTACCACCGCATCCTGGAGGCGGCCGATCCGCTGCTCGAATCCGAACCGGATGTCGCCACTTTTCACTGGCAAATGCGGCTGCTGTCCGAATGCTTCAACGTGCTGCCGCTGTACGATGCGGTGCAGCTGATTGCCAGCAGACGCCTGCCGCCACGCGCGGTATGCATTACCTTCGACGACGGCTATCGTTCGGTGCACGACCTGGCGCTGCCGATCCTGCAGCAGTACAAGCTGCCGGCCACGGTGTTCGTCACCAGCGGTTTTGTCGGCGGCGGCAACATGTGGAACGACCGCATCATCGAAGCGGTGCAAAACCTGCCGGCTGGCCAGCTCGACCTGCGCGAACAGGGTCTGGGCGCGTATTCGCTGGCCAGCCTGGGCGACCGCCAGCGCACCGTCGCGCTGCTCACCGAAGCGTCCAAGTACCTGCCGCCGCAAGCGCGCTTCGATCTGATCAAGCGGCTCGAACACATGGTGGGCGACCACCTCGACCACGGCTTGATGCTGACCCCGGAAATGGTGGTCAACCTGGATCGCGCCGGCATTGAAATCGGCGCCCACACGATTTCGCATCCGATTCTCACCAGCCTGGAAGACGCCAGCTCGCGCCTTGAAATCGAAGGCGGCAAGCAGGAGCTGGAAGCGATCATCGGCAAACCCGTGCGGCTGTTCGCCTACCCCAACGGCAAGGTCGGCAAAGACTTTGACGAACGCCACACGCGCATGGCGCGCGAAGCCGGCTTCGCAGCCGCTTTCACCACCAAGATGGGCGCCGTTACCGGCACCCAGGACCTGTATGCGTTGCCGCGCAGCCGGCCGTGGGACAAGACGCCGTTCATGTTCGGCCTGCGCCTGCTGCGCTGGCTGGCGTGGGACGAACGGCACGACGGGCCTGACCTCTACGATACCCACACCCACGCCCCGGACGGCAAAATCGTCCTCAACAGCCGGGTGCTGCTGACCGCGTTCCACTTCCCGCCGCAAGCGGCCAGCAGCGGCATCCAGCGCACGCTGAGCTTTTCGCGCCACCTGGGCGGCAACGGCTGGGATCCGATGGTGCTGTCGGCCAGCCCGCGCGCCTACAGCGTGCAAAATCCGTCGCAGCTGGCCAGCGTGCCGGCCAACCTGCTGGTGCGGCGCGCGTTCGCGCTCGACACCAAGCGCCACCTCGGCATCAAGGGCCGCTATCCGGAAGCGCTGGCCCTGCCCGACCGCTGGATTTCGTGGTGGTTCGCGGCAGTGCCGGCCGGCCTGTCGATGATCCGCAATTACAAGCCGCAGGTTATCTGGTCCACCTTCCCGATCGCCACCTCGCACCTGATCGGGCTGGCCCTGCACCGGGTCAGCGGTTTGCCGTGGGTGGCCGATTTCCGCGACCCGATGCTGCAAAGTTCGTATCCGGTGTCCAAGCCGCAGCGCGCCGTGTACGCGTGGATCGAACGCCAGACCATCACGCGCTGCACCGCCGCCGTGTTCACCACCCACAGCGCGCGCGACTCCTACGTGGCGCGCTTTCCGATGCTGCCCGCCTCCAAGTTCTCGGTGATCGAGAACGGCTACGACGAAGACGGCTTCGGCGGCGCCGTGCCGACAGCGGTCACGCCGGGCGAGTGCCTGACGCTGGTCCACAGCGGCGTGCTGTACGACACCGGGCGCGACCCGTCGCCATTCTTCGCGGCGATCGCCGCCTTGAAAATCAGCCCGGCCAAGCTGCGCGTGATCCTGCGCGCGCCGGGCGAAATCGACGACATCAACGCGCTGGTCGCCAAGTACCAGGTGGGCGACATCGTCAAGGTCGAGCCGCCCGTCCCCTACCGCGAAGCGCTGCAGGAAATGCTGGCGGCCGACGGCCTGATCGTGTTCCAGGGTACGCCCTTCAATACCCAGATCCCGGCCAAGATCTACGAATACTTCCGCGCGCGCAAGCCGATACTGGGCCTGGTCGACACCCGCGGCGAGACCGCCCGCGTGCTGCGCGCGGCCGGCTTCGACGCCATCGCCGAGATGGGCGATGCGGCCGCGATTGCGCCAGTGCTCGAACGCTTGCTCGAGCAGATCCGGGCCGGCCAGGCCTATGTCGCCACCGAGGAACTGATCGCCTCCTCGTCGCGCACCCACCGCGCGCGCCAGCTCGCCGCAATTCTCGACAGCGCCGTTGGCGCGCACCGGCCATGAGCGCGGACCTGCGTTCCAAGACCGTGCGCGCGATCGGCCATCTCGGCCTGGGCGGCGCGCTGGGCAAGATCGTCTCGCTGGGCACCACGCTGATATTGGCGCGCCTGCTCAGTCCCGCCGACTACGGCCTGATGGCGATGGCGATGGTGGTGATCGGCTTCGTCGGCTTTTTCAATGAAGTGGGAATCGGCTCGGCGATCGTGCAGAAACCGAAACTGAGCACCGCCGAAGTGAACGGCTGCTTCGCCATTGCCATCATGGCCAGCGCCGTGCTGTCCGGCCTGACCTATTTGCTCAGTGGCGTGATGGCCAGGTTCTTCGGCAATCCACACCTGGAAGCGATGATCGCGGTGCTTTCCTGCGCCTTCATCCTGGGCGCGTTCGGCACCGTGCCGCTGGCCTTCCTGCGCAAGGAGCTCCATTTCAAGGCGATCGCCGGCATCACCATCCTGGCGATCGTGGTCCAGAGCGCAGTGTGCCTGGTGCTGGCCTGGCGCGGCCTGGGCGTATGGTCGCTGGTATGGGGCTTCGTGGTGTCGTCGGCCGTGCAATCGGTGGGCGCGTTCTGGCTCTCGTCGTGGCGCCCGCGCGGCGCTTACGGCATGCGCGAAGCGGGCGGCCTGGTGCTGTACGGCCTGAAGGTGACCAGCAGCCGCGTGTTCTGGTACCTGTACACCAACGCCGACAAGGTCATCATCGGCAAGGTGCTGGGCGAGCGCGCGCTGGGCATCTACGACATGGCGTTTTCTCTGGCCACACTGCCCAGCAGCCAGATCACGACGCTGGCCACCAATGTCGCCTCGCCCTTGTTCGCCAAGCTGCAGGACGACCTGCCCAAGATGAACGCATTTATTTTGCATTTCACGCGCGGCATCGCGTACGTGACCTACCCGGCGCTGATCGGCATGCTGGTCTGCTCGCCGGAACTGGTCAGTGTCATGCTCGGGGCGAAGTGGGTCGACCTGTTGATCCCGTTCGGCGCGCTGTGCCTGATGGGATTGATCAAATCGGTCGATCCGCTGCTGTCGCAAGTGCTGATCGCCACCGGCAACGCCGGCAAGCTGTCGGCCTACACGCTCATGTGCGGCGTGGCGATGACGATCGCGGTACTGGTCGGCGCCCACTTCGACGGCTTGCGCGGTGTCTCGGCAGTGTGGCTGCTGGTGTATCCGGTACTGTCGATCAAGCTGCTGCACGACGTCTGCAAGATTACCGGCATGCGCATGGCGCATTACTATCGTTCGCTGCTGCCGGTGCTCAGCGCCACCATCGCCATGGCCGTGGTGGTGCTGCTGGTACGCGCCTGGGTACTGGCGCTGGGCATCCCGGTGCTGGCTTGCCTGGTGGCCGAAATCGCCGCCGGCGCCCTGTCCTACGTGCTGTGGATCGTGTATCTGGACCGACGCGGCATGAGTGAAATCAAACAGGTGCTGATAGACCTCGGCATTGGGGAACAGCGCCTCGCGCGCTGGCCGTTCAATCGCGTAGCACTTCCTATTGCGGAGCAAAAGTGAAACAGAATCATATGGTGCCGGCCGTTGTCGTCGGCGGCGGCTTGAATGCACTGGGCATCGTGCGCAGCCTGGGCCAGGCCGGCATCCCTTTGATCGTCGTCGACAACGATCCGAAGTCGCCGGCCATGCGTTCGCGCTTTGGCCGCAAGGTGTGCTGCACCGCGCTCGAAGGCGACGCATTGCTCGAGTGCCTGCTCAACCTGGCGCGTGCGCAAAGTGCGCGCATGATGCTGTTCGTGACCGAAGAAAAAAGCGTGATCGCGGTGTCCGAAATGCGCGCCACGCTGGCGCCGCATTTTTTCCTGCGCATGCCCAGGCATGAGCGCCTGATGGCGCTGATGCACAAGCAAGGCTTCCAGGAGCTGGCCGAGAGCGTCGGCGCGCCGGTGCCGCGCACGGTGCGCCTGCAAAGCCCGGCCGACCTGCCGCTGGCCGACCAGCTGACCTATCCTTGCGTATTTAAGCCAAGCAAGAAGGACTACGGCTACGGCGCCCTGTTCAAAAAAGCTTACAAGGTCAGCTCGCCCCTTGAAGTGGCCGAACTGTACGCCAAAATCCACCCGGTGCTGGCCGACATGGTGGTCCAGGAATGGATCGAAGGCAGCGACGCCGACGTCTATTTCTGCCTGCAGTACGTGGGCGAAGACGGCCAAGCGGTCAGTTCTTTCGCCGGGCGCAAGATCCGTGCGTGGCCGCCGCGCATCGGCGGCACCGCCAGCTGCACCGCAGCCTGGGAAGTGGCCGATGAACTCAAGACCATGACCAGCACCTTCTTCCGCCAGGTCGGCTTTACCGGCATGGGCAGCATGGAATACAAGCGCGACGAGCGTGATGGCCGTTTTTACATGGTCGAACCGACCGTGGCGCGCACCGACTTCCAGGAAGAAGTCGCCTCGCTCAATGGCGTGAACATTCCGCAGGCCGCCTATCTGTACGAATCGGGCCGTTCGCAGGTCGCGCCGCGCAAGGCGGCGGTGCCGCAGATCTGGCGCGAGCCGATGTGCGACCGCTGGTCTTTCCAGGAAGGCGGTGGCCAGGTTGACCAGCGTTCGCGCAACCATGCGGTCAACGATGCCTACTGGCGCTGGAGCGATCCGCTGCCGTGGGTCGACCTGATGGCAGGACGCGTGCTGGCCAGACTGGGACGCAAGGCTTGATCCGCTACCGGCTCTCGTATGCCGACTGGTCCGGCGCCGAATTCGGCGCTGCGGCCAGCTGCGTGCTGGGCGGGCGGATTGCCGCTGGCCCCAAGCCGGCGCAACTGGCCGCGCAGCTCGCTGCGCGCTACGCCCCATCGACCGCGTATCCGGTCAATTACGGCCACACCGCGCTGGGCATTGCACTGGCGCTGTTTCAAGCGCGCGCGCCGCGCCGCAGCGAGGTGCTGGTGCCAGCCTATATTTGCCCGAGCGTGCTGGACACAATCGAAGCGGCCGGCCTGCGCGCGGTGACGGTCGACATCGACGCCGACCTGAACCTGTCGCCGCAGTCGGTGGCGGCCAGGCTCGGCCCGGACACGCTGGCGGTCGTGGCGCCGCATATGTTCGGCTGTCCGGCGCAGATCGGCGCCATCGAAAAATTATGCCGCGATGCCGGCGTGTTCCTGGTCGACGACGCCGCGCAGGTGGTCGGCGAAAGCGTCGATGGGCGTTTGCTGGGCACCTTCGGCGACGTCGGCCTGGTCAGCTTTGCCCAGTCCAAGACAGTGGTTACCGGCGTGCGCGGTTCGGGCGGCGTGTTGCTGGTCAATCGCCCCGAGCTGGACGCCGATGCGCGCCAGGCGTGCGAGGCGCTGCCGCTGCCGCGCGGGCGGCTGCGCGCGTTTGTCTATTTTGTGTGGAACTACGTGTGGGCCAGCCGTACCGGCAAATCCGGCTACTACCTGGTGCGGCTGCGCGACCTGCTGGGCATCGCCGCACCGAGCGCCGCTACGCCCGCCCGCATCAGCAACCTGGACGCCGCACTGGCGCTGGTCCAGTTGCAACGGCTGGACCATCTGCGCGCCGCCAAAATCAAGGTCGCCGCGATGTATCATGCGGCACTGGACGGCAGCATCGCCTTTCCGCAGTATGCCGAAGGGCGTTACCTGTCGCGCATCATGCTGGCGCTGCCGCCGGGTGTCGACATGGCGGCGTTTCGTGCCGCCGCCGCGCGTGCCGGCGTCGAGACCCGGCTTGGCTACACGCTGGCGGTCGACCCGGAACTGGCCGCACGCCTGTTCGGTGTGCCGTTCAAGGCCGGCATGCTGGAAGCCGACATCAAGAATATCTGCAGCATTTTGAATACGACGTTGGGAAAAAAATGAACCACTTGAAACAGCTCATCAAAGACAAAGTCGGCATGTCGGTCAAACCGCCGCAAGCGATCGAAGTGCACCTGAAGGCAGCCGCCGACTGGCTGCTGCGCGCCCAGAAAGGCACGCCCGACGATGGCGTGGCGCATAGCTGGGATACCCGTGCCGGCAAGTGGACCGCTTCCTATCCGGAGACGACCGGCTACGTCATTCCGACCTTGTACGATTACGCCAGGCTGTATGACGCGCCAGAGTACGCGGCCGCAGCGCGCCTGATGACGCAATGGGAATCGGACATCCAGATGGAAGACGGCGGCGTGCGCGCCGGGACCATGGATGCGGAAATCGTCGCACCGACCATTTTCAATACCGGGCAGGCATTGTTCGGCTGGGCCAAGGCCTATGTCGAAACGGGCGAGCCGCGTTTCAAGACGTCGCTGATCCGCGCTGCCGACTGGCTGCTCGCGGCCCAGGACGAGGATGGCGCGTGGCGCCGTTTTGCGTCGCCTTTCACCAGCTCCAAGCTCAATAGCTACAACACGCGCTCCGCGTTTGGCCTGGTGCGCGCGTACGAAGCGCTGGACGACGCGCGCTACCTGGACGCGGCTGTGAAAAACGTCGAATGGACCGTGGCGCGCGCGTTCCCGAACGACTGGCTGCCCGATAATTGCCTGACCAAGAATGACGACTTGACCGCGCTGACCCACACCATCGCCTACTCGATTCGCGGCATTCTGGAAGTTGGCCTGGCAGCGGGACGGTCTGAATTCATCGAGCGCGCGCACCGCATGGCCAAACAGGTCGCGTTGCGCCAGCGCGCCGACGGCGCCCTGCCGGCCTACTACACGCCGGAATGGGACACCATGGTTGACTGGACTTGCGTGACCGGGAACTCGCAAATGGCGATCAATTGGCTGCGCCTGTCGCAGCTGACCGGCGACAGCGCCTTGATTACTTACGCCAAGCACGCCAACCGCTTCAACATGAGCATCCAGGATCTGGAAACGGGCGACGCCAACGTGCGGGGCGCGATGAAGGGTTCGCACCCGGTCAATGGCGGCTACATGACGTACAAGTATCCGAACTGGGCCACCAAGTTCTTCATGGATGGCCTGATGCTGGAACAGCAGTTCGACAAGGTCAGCAATATCGGCTAGACCAGTACTTCGGCCGCTGGCGGATGGCTGAGGAAGCTGGCCGGGCTGGCCGTCAGTCCATAAGCGCCGGACTGGAACACGACGACAAGATCGCCCACTTCGGCGTGCGCCAGGTCCATCTTATCGGCCAGCAGGTCGAGCGGTGTGCATAGCGGGCCGACCACAAAGGCTGGCGTGTCAAGCTGCGCCGCCATGCGGTTACCGACGGCGACCGGATAATTCTTGCGTATCACCTGGCCAAAATTTCCGGACGCAGCGAGGTGGTGGTGCAAGCCGCCATCGGTGACCAGGAACAGCTGGCCGCGCGAACGCTTGCGGTCGATCACGCGCGCCACATACACGCCTGCTTCGCCGACCAGGTAGCGTCCCAGTTCAATTGCCAGCCGCGCCTGCGGCTGTGCCGCCGCAACTTGCTGCTGCAACTGTGCCAAATGGACGCCGATCGGTGCGATGTCGAGCGGCTGTTCGCCGGCAAAATACGGAATGCCAAAGCCGCCGCCGATATTCAATTGGCGCAGCGGCGACGGCGCGCTTGCGGCCAGCTGCAGCGCCAGTTCCACGGTGCGCGATTGCGCTTCCATGATGGCGTCGGTCTTCAGGCTTTGCGAGCCGCTGAAAATCTGCAGGCCTTGCACGTCGATGCCGGATTCGAACGCCAGCGCCAGCATTGCGGGCGCCAGTTCGGCGTCGATGCCGAACTGCTTGGCGCCGCCACCCATCTTCATGCCCGACGAACGCAGCTCGAAGTCGGGATTGACGCGCAACAGCGCACTGGCCTGGTAGCCGCTCTGCTGCGACAGGCGCGCCAGGATGCGGATTTCGCGCTCGGATTCAATGTTGATGCACACGCCTGCCGCCTGCGCTTGCGCCAGATCAGCTTCCGACTTGCCGGGACCGGCAAAGCTGATGCGTCCTGCCGGCATGCCGGTATCGAGCGCCACCTTCATTTCGCCGCCAGAGGCCACGTCGAGCCCATCGACCAGGCCGGCCATGTGCTGCACCAGCGCCGGCATCGGGTTGGCCTTGATCGAATAATGCAGCGCCACTTCGGGCGGCAGATGGGCGCGCAGGTGCGCCACGCGCGCGTCCAGCAGGCTGCGGTCGTAGGCATAGAACGGGGTGCTGCCGACGCGCTGCGCAAGCCGGGTCAGCGCGATGCCGCCCACTTGCAGGCAATCGTCGACGACGGGGAACTGGGACTGCGGTGCATGCACTGGCTTCATGGGGGCGAACTTTCGAACAGCGTTAGATAGGATTGCCGGAGCAGCTTGCGGTCGATCTTGCCGTTCGGGTTGCGCGGAAAGGCCTCGCTGCGAATGTCGATATGGGCCGGCACCATGTAGGCCGGCAGGCGCCGCTGGCATTCCTTTTGCAGCAGCGCCGGCGTCACTTCGTCGCCGGCGCGCGCGACCGCCAGCAGCACCACCGCCTGGCCCAGCACCGGGTGCGGCACGCCGAACGCGGCCACTTCGGCCACCAGCTGCGCCGCATGCACCGCTTCCTCGATTTCGGATGGACTGATGCGGTAGCCGGACACCTTGATCATGTCGTCGCTGCGGCCGATGAAATACAGGAAGCCTTGCGCGTCGCGCCGCACGGTGTCGCCCGACCACACCGCAATCTCGCGCATCGGCAGCGCCGGGTCCTGGCCCGGCGCAGGGCGAAAGCGCTCGGCGGTGCGCTCGGCGTCGTTCCAGTAGCCTAGCGCCACCAGCGCGCCGCGGTGTACCAGTTCGCCCGGCTCGTCGTCGTCGCACAGCGTGCCGTCCGGGCGCACCACCAGCACTTCGGCGTTGGGGATGGCGCGGCCCATCGAATCGGGACGGCGCGCCAGTTCCGACGGCGGCAGGTAAGTCGAGCGGAACGCCTCGGTCAGGCCGTACATCAAGAACAGGCTGGCGTCGGGCAGCGCCGCGCGCAATGCGGCGACGGTGGGCAGCGGCATGGCGCCGCCTGAATTGGTCAGGTAGCGCAGCGTGCAGCTGGCCGGCCAGGCCAGCTGCGCCAATTGAATCCACAGCGGCGGCACTGCCGCCAGTCCGGTGATGGCTTCGTCGGCGACCGCCTTGACGATATCGCGCGGGAACAGGTAGTTGATCAGCACCACGCTGGCGCCGGCATGGAAAGCGCTGGTCAGTTGCGACAGGCCGTAGTCAAAACTGAGCGGCAGCACGGCCAGCACGCGGTCGCGCGCACTCAGTTCCAGGTAGCTGGCCACGCTGAGCGCACCGGCCACCAGGTTCCGGTGCGACAGCACCACGCCTTTGGGATTGCCGGTACTGCCGGACGTGTACAGGATCGCGGCCATGTCGGTATCGATGACGCGGTGCGCAGCTTGGCCGGCGCTGTCCTGCGCCCATGCCCGCACGGTGATGCCGGGCAGTTCAGCGCTGCCACCGACCACCAGCACGGTATGCAAGTCGGGGCAGTTGGGCAGCACTGCGGCCAGCTGGCGCAAGCGCTCGCTGGACGTGACCAGGATGCGCACATTGCAGTCGGCCAGTATGTACGCCACCTGTTCCGGCTTGAGCAAGGGATTGACCGGCACGAACACGGCGCCGGCCGCGGTGGCGCCGAAACAGGCGGCCACGTTTTCAATGCGCTTTTCAAGGTAGACGGCAACCCGTTCGCCCCGTCCAATACCGGCCTCCAGCAAGGTTTGCGCGGCAGCGTCCACCGCTTGCGCCAGGGCTGCGTAATCGAGCCGCTGCGCGCCGTATGCAAGCGCTGGCGCTGCGGGCGTGCGGCAGGCCGCGCTGAAAATGACGTCGTGAACCAGCTCGCTCATTCATACCCTCTATTCATGCACGCAATCTTAACATTTCTTCTAGCCTCGCTTATACTCAATCATGCTCATCACGAATGAAATCAAACCCCGGGTGCCGCTGGCGCCTGTGCTGTCGCGTTCTTCATTCGGCCTCGCCGGGCGCTGCGCTTCAGTGCTCGACGCCGGCGACCTGCGCCAGGTCACCAGCGGGCGCATTGCCATTGCGCTGGCGCTGCGCGAAATGGGCATCGGCGCCGGCGACAGCGTGCTGGTGCCGGGCTACCACAGCATGTCGATGATCCCGCCCATACTGGCCTGCGGCGCGCAGCCGGTGTTCTACAAGGTCGGCCCTGACGCCGCGCTCGACCTGGCCGATGTCGCCGCCAGGCTCGATGGCTCGGTCAAAGCCATCATGGTGACCAGCTATTTCGGCTTTCCGCAAGCGCTGTCCTTGCTGCGCACTTTCTGCGACCTGCATGGCTTGCAGATGCTGGAGGACTGCGCCCACTGCTTCTTCGGCGAACACGCAGGCAAGCCTGTTGGCTCCTGGGGCGACTATGCAATCGCCAGCAGCATGAAGTTTTTCCCGATCTACGAAGGCGGCGCGCTGGTGTCGGCGCGCCATGCATTGACCACGCCGCCGCCGGTGTCGGCCGGCGCCGGATTCGAAGGCAAGGCGGCGCTGAACGCACTCGAAAACAGTTTTGCGTATGGCCGCCTGCCGCTCCTCAAAGCCGCGCTGTGGCTGCCGATGCGGCTCAAGGCCGTACTGTGGCGCAGGCGCGGCATGGCATTGGCGCCGTCGTCCTCCGACAGCAGTTTCGAATTCGACCCGCGCTGGCTGGACAAGCGCTCGTCGTGGTTTTCGCGCTTCGTCATGAAGCACGCTTCGCACAAGCGCATCGTGGCGCTGCGGCGTGCCCACTACGCGCAGCTCGAGCTGGCGTTGTCCAGGCTGCCCGGCTGCCGGCCCTTGTTCGCCAGCCTGCCCGACGGCGCTTGTCCGTGGATGTTCCCTTTGCTGGTGGACGATCCGGAGCCCTTGTTCGAACGCCTTCACCGCGCTGGCGTGCCGCTCACGCGTTTTGCCGAAAGCCTGTGGCCGGGGGCGCAGGTGTGTGAAAACAGCGTGCACCTGTCGCGCCACGTGCTGGCATTTCCCTGCCACCAGGAGCTGCAGCGCGGCGAACTGGCGTGGATAATCCGCGAGGCACTGTCCGCATGAAATGGACCCTGAGCCGCGACTTCGATCCTGCGCGTTGGACCAGCCTGCACGTGCGCTGCCAGGCATCGCCCATGCTGGCGACCGACTTCGTGCAGCCCTTGCTGGCGGCCTTCGGCGACGGCAAGCAATGGCTGGCCAGCTGCGAGCATGAGGGGCGCACCGTGGCGATGGCGCTGGCAAGCAAATCCGGCCGCGCGAGCTGGTCGAGTTTTCAACCGGCGCAGGCGCCGATCGGCTTGTGGATGCAGGAACCCGGCCTGCCACTGGCGCCGCTGCTGGCCAGCTTGATGCCCGCCCTGCCCGGCCTGCCGCTGGTGTTCGGCCTGACCCAGCTCGACCCCGACCTCCTGGCGCGCCCGGCGGACTTGGCCACGCTGGACTACATTGCCACTGCCAGGATCACGCTGGCCGGCAGCTTTGACGACTACTGGGCCGCGCGCGGCAAGAACCTGCGCAGCAACCTGAAGAAACAGCGCGCACGGCTTGACAAGGAGGGCGTCGCAATCCGCTTGCAGATCAGCACGGACCCGGCCGACGTGGCCGGCGCGGTGGCCGACTACGCCCGCCTGGAAAGCGCGGGCTGGAAGGCGGGCGGCGGCACCGCGGTCGGCGCCGACAACGCACAAGGCCAGTTCTACCGCGCCATGCTGGAAGGCTTCTGCCGGCGCGGCGCAGGCAGCATTTACCGTTACTGGTTCAATGACCAGCTGGTCGCCATGGACCTGTGCATCGAGGACGCGCGCCAGATCGTCGTCCTCAAGACCACCTATGACGAGAGCGTGCCGGCCAACCTGTCGCCCACATTGCTGATGCGCGAAGAAGCGCTGCGCCAGCTGTTCGACAGCCAGCGCTTCGAGCGCCTGGAATTTTACGGCAAGGTGATGGAGTGGCATACGCGCTGGACGGATGAAGTGCGCACTCTGTACCATGTCAACCATTACCGCTGGCCGGCCGTCGGCCGCTTGCGCGCGCTACTCAAAGGATGACCATGTACCTGGACGATGTGAAGCAAATCGTGATCGACGTTCTCAGCCTCGCGGACCCAGCGCTGGACGCCAGCTCGCCGTTGCTGGGCGCCCTGCCCGAACTCGATTCGATGGCGGTGGTGAACCTGATCACGGCACTGGAAGACCATTTCGGCATCACGGTCGAAGACGACGAAATCAGCGCCGACACCTTTGCCACGCTGGGCAGCCTGGCCGCGTTTGTGGCCCACAAGCTGGCCTGACCATGGCGGCCAAAGCGTTCTTCCTCGACGGTCGCTACTGCCTCTACCACGCGCCGCAGGGCAGCTGCCGCGGCGCGTTTGTGTACCTGCATCCGTTTGCCGAGGAAATGAACAAGTCGCGCCGCATGGCCGCGCTGCAGGCGCGTGCGCTGGCCGCGATCGGCTACGGCGTGCTGCAAGTCGACCTGCACGGCTGCGGCGACAGCGATGGCGATTTTGCCGAGGCCCGCTGGGAGCAATGGCAGGCCGACGTCGGCGCCGCCAGCGCCTGGCTGCATGATCGCCTGGGCCAGCCGGTCGGGCTGTGGGGCTTGCGCCTGGGCGCGCTGCTGGCGCTCGACTATGCGCGCAGCCATCCGGTGGCGCAGCTGCTGCTGTGGCAACCGGTGCTTGCCGGCGCCGCCTTCCTGACCCAGTTCCTGCGCCTGCGCGTCGCCGGCGACATGCTCGCTGACGAAGCGCCCGCCAGCGGCACCAAACAATTGCGCGCGCAGCTGTCCGCTGGCCAGCGGCTGGAAATTGCGGGCTACATGCTGGCCCCCGAACTGGCGGCAGCCATCGACGCGCTTGACGCCGCCAACCTGGCCCCGGCCTGCCCGGTGCACTGGTTCGAGATCATCGCCGCGCCCGACCGTCCGCTGCCGCCCGCGCTGGGACGCATTGCCTGGAACACGCAGCCGGTCCACAAAGTCGCGTGCGCGCCGTTCTGGTCGACCCAGGAAATCGCCGAGTGCCCGCAGTTGATCGAAGCCACCTGCGCGGCGCTGGCATGAGGCGCGCCCTTGCCTTCGGCTGCCATGGCGACGCGCTGTACGGCGTGCTCGACGCGCCCGATGCGCCCCATCGGCGCGGGGTGTTGATCGTGGTCGGCGGCCCTCAGTACCGGGCCGGCAGCCACCGCCAGTTCACGCTGCTGGCGCGCAGCCTGGCCGAACAGGGCATCGCCGCGATGCGCTTCGACTACCGTGGCATGGGCGACAGTGAAGGCGAGATGCGCGATTTCGAGTCCGTCGGCGACGACCTGCGCGCAGCCGTCGACGCCTTCTTCCTTGCGGTGCCCGGCATGACCGAAGTGGTGCTGTGGGGCCTGTGCGACGCCGCGTCGGCCAGCGCCCTGTACGCCGCCTCCGACGCGCGCGTGGCTGGCCTGGCGCTGCTCAACCCTTGGGTGCGCACCGAAAGCGGGGCCGCCAAGGCGACGCTCAAGCACTACTACCGCGCGCGCCTGCTGGACCCGGCCTTGTGGAAAAAAATCGCCACGCTGCGCTTTGACTACCGCGCCGCCGGCGCCTCATTCAGGCGTTTGCTGGGCAGTGCCGCGCAAGCCGCGCCGACGGGCGCCCTGCCCGAGCGCATGCACGCGGGCCTGGACAAATTCAAAGGCAAACTGCTGGTGATGTTGAGCGGCGCCGACCTGACGGCGCAAGAGTTTGCCGACCTGGCGCAGGCTTCACCCCGGTGGCGCGATCTGCTGGCCACGCCGCGCGTGACGCGCCATATGCTGGCCAAGGCCGACCACACCTGTTCGCGCCGGGACTGGCACGATCAGGTCGCACAGTGGACCGCCAGCTGGGTCCTTTCCTGGTAACTTATTTCAGGCAGGCCGCGATATCTTCAAAGGCGCCATAAGCCGGCGCGCCCGGGCGCGTCACACCGCACAGGTCGGGCGTGAGCGAACCGGCTTCGGCGCGCCGTGGCGCCGCGTCGCGCCAGGCGAAGTTCAATCCCTGCGGCGCGCCAAACAGCCTGCGCACCGGATGGTAGCCCGCGTACAGCAGCGCGATCGGCGTGGCGCGGTTGTCGTCCAGGCGCAGCACGCCGCCATCGCGCGAACGGATATCGCCGTCGACCAGGTTGCCCTCGATGTCGGCGCTGCTGGCGGCAAAGCGCACCAGCATGCCGCCGGTGTCGATCAGCGTGTTGTGCACGATCTTGCTGGCGGCGGCGTTGTTGAGGTAAATGCCATCGTCGGAACAACTGGCAATCAGGTTGGAACGGATCACGCCCTGCTCCTGCTCGGTGATGCATTTGCGGTCGCGGCAATAGTCCTTGCCGCTGCCGCCGCCGCCGAGCGACAGGCCGACCCGCTGTCCCGGCAATCCTTGCAGGCGCGCTTCGCACACGATCACGTTCTGCTCGAACACGTTGTTGGCGCCGGCGCCCTTGGCGAATGCGCCGTAGCTGATGTGGTCACCACTACCCTTGATGAAATCGCTGATCAAATTGCCCCGGATAGTCCAGTGGCTCGCTGCCACGATATCGATCGGCGTGACCGGATTGGACGTATCGCGCACGCTGTCGTTGCGCAGCGTGTTGTACTCGATTCGGCCATGGTCGGGAAAGCGCCCCCGCTCGCCGTTGATCTTGAAGTGGGCATTGAAGTCGACGATGGTGTTGTTGCTGGAGACGAAGTTGGTCGCCGCCCCCACCACGTGAAACGCATGCTCGCAAAACGCATGGACCTTGCATACGCCGCGGATGTCGAGATTTTCAAAGCGCCAGTACGGCGCACTGACGATGAAGCCTTCGCTCAAAGAAAAATCCAGCGTGACCGACCCGCTCTTGCGCGCGCGCACCACGATATTGGCTTGCGCGCTGCCGGGCCGGCTGACGCTGATGCTGGCGCGCTCGAAGCGGTATGCGCCCGGCAGCAGCGTGATGACGTCGCCCGGACTGGCGTCGGCGATCGCCTTGCGCACTTCGTCGCTGGTCGCCACCAGGCGTTCAGCGCCCGTCTGCGACGCACCCTGCGGCTGCGCGCCAATGCGGGGAAACTGCAACAGGTTCGGCGCCGGCGTGCCGCGGTCGAGCTGCATCAGGGTGGCGCCGGTCCAGGCGCCCACGCCTTCGATCAATACATTGTGGCCTGAACTGCGCCGCTCCACGTAGGGCGCCAGCGCGCGCGGCGTCACGCCCTGCTGCTGCAGGTACCAGGCGCCGCCCACTGCGGCCAGGCAAGGCGCCAGCAGCAGTGCGAAGACGAGCCAGCGCTTTTTCATCGGTCTAGGAACCCGACTTGATGTTGTGCCGGCTCATCAGGTCGTACATGGTGGGCCGGCTGATGCCAAGCAGCTCGGATGCCTTGACGATGTTGCCGTCGACCCGCGCCAGCGCCTTGATCAGCGCCTTGTACTCGGCTTCGTCACGCACCTGGCGCAAATTCAAGGGCTCGTCCTCGGGCGCTGGCGCGGCCAGCCCAAGGTCGTCGGCGCTGATGGACGGGCCGTCGGTCATGATGACCGCGCGCTTGATGCAGTTTTCCATTTCGCGCACATTGCCCGGCCAGCCGTAGCTTTCGATGGCGGTCATGGCCTCGGTCGAAAAATTGAGGCCGGAACGCGATTCCTGGGCGCTGAATTTGTTCTTGAAGTGATGCGCCAGCAGCGCCGCGTCGCCCAGGCGCGCGCGCAGCGGCGGAATGGTGACCACGATTTCGGACAGGCGATAGTACAAGTCTTCGCGGAAGCGCCCGGCCGCAGTGAGCTCTTTCAGATTCTGGTGCGTCGCGCACACGATGCGCACGTCGACCGCGATTTCCTCGTGCCCGCCAACCCGTTCGATGACCCGCTCCTGCAGGAAGCGCAGCAGTTTCGCTTGCAGCGCCATCGGCAGGTCGCCCACTTCATCGAGGAAGAAGGTGCCGCCGTGCGCCAGTTCGACCTTGCCCTTGGTTTGCTTGGCCGCGCCCGTGTAAGCGCCTTTTTCGTAGCCGAACAATTCGCTCTCGAGCAGGTTCTCGGGAATGGCCGCGCAGTTGATCGCCATGAAGCGGTTGGCCGCGCGTGGCGACAAGTTGTGCAGCGCGCGCGCCAGCACTTCCTTGCCGGTGCCCGATTCGCCCAGCACCATCACCGAGGCGGTGGTGGGCGCGACTTTTTCCATCATCCGGCATACCTTCTGCATGCCGGCGTCGCGCGTGATCAGGCCGGCCATGGGCGAATCGGCCTGCAGTTGCAGCATGCGCTGGTTTTCCTGCTGCAGCGCGTGCAGGAAGTAAGCGCGCTGCAGCACCAGGCCGAGCACCTCGCTGTCGCACGGCTTCTGGTGGAAATCGTAGGCGCCCAGCGCGATCGCCTTGACCGCGTTGGCGTGGTCCTGGTTGCCGGTGAGGACGATCACGCGCGTGGCCGGGGCCAGCGCCAGGATCTGCTGCAAGGTGGCCAGCCCTTCGGTGGCGCCGTCAGGATCGGGCGGCAAGCCCAGGTCCATGGTGACAACCGCCGGTTCGTGGCGCCGGATCTGGGCCAGCGCCGCTTCGCGGTCGCCCGCCACCACCACGTCGTAAGCGTCGAAGCTCCAGCGCAGCTGCTTTTGCAGCCCCGGGTCGTCTTCGATGATGAGCAGTTTCTGTTTAATTTGGGTCACGACTTTCCTCTTGCCTTCAGGCGGCGATATCGAGCGGCTGCGCTACGGTTTGGTGGAGCGGCAAAATGACGATGAAGGTGCTGCCTTCGCCGGGCACGCTGGTGACGTCGAGCTTGCCGCCAAGCTCGTCTATGTATTCGCGGCTTTCGAACACGCCGATGCCCATGCCGGCCGACTTGGTCGACTCGAACGGCTTGAACAGACGCTCGCGGATGAATTCTTCGCTCATGCCTTCGCCGGTGTCGACGATGCTGATGCGGGCGGTGTCGCCCTCGCGCCGCAAGCCGACGGTGACGCTGCCGTCGCGCGGGGTCGCTTCGATCGCGTTCTGGATCAGGTGTCCCAGCACTCGCTCGAGGCGTTCGCGGTCGGCCAGCACTGTGAGGCCGGCGTCGACGATGTCAAACACCGGGTGCGGCTCGAACGCCGCCTTCAGCGCCACGGCCTGGCGCAGCACCTTGTCGATCGCCAGCGGCACCAGGTGCTCGGGCGACTCGCTGCGGCTCAGTTTTTGCAGCAGCAGCGTCATTTTTTGCACCGAGTGGTTGACGGTGTCGAGCATGTCGCGCTGGAACTCGGGATTGTTGCGGTGCTTTTCCGCGTTCGGGATCAGCAGCGACAATTGCGACACCAGGTTTTTCAGGTCGTGCACGACAAAGGTCGACATGCGGTTGAACGATTCGAACTGGCGCGCCACCATCAGCGCATTGGCCGCATCCTGCTGCGCCAGGTAGCTGGCAGCCTGGTTGCCGGCAATCTTGAGCAAGTCGATCACTTCCCAGTTCAGCGCCACCCGGCTGCGCGGCTGCATCAACAGCATGAAGCCGCACAGCTTGCCGTGCATGATCAAAGGCAGCACCAGCCAGCAGCGCGGAAACTCGGCCAGCCAGGGCGGCAACTGCAGCTCGCCATACATGGCCGGATCTTCCTCGATTTCCTTGACGTCGATCACCCACTGCTTCGATTGCAGGAAGTCGCAAAACGGCGAGGCGGCAGGTTCGATGGCAATCGCGCTGGCCGGCACCTGCCAGTATGAATCGGGCTCGCACAGGCCCGATTCGCGGCGCAGGAACAGCACCCCGCCCGGGCTTTCGACCAGTTCGGCCACGGCCTGGATGGTGCGCACGCCCAGCCCCGGGCCGGGCTCGGACAGGGTGCGCGTAAAGCGCAGCCATTCCTCGCGGTAGTCGTAGTTATAGCTGTAGAAATGCTTGCTGATGAAGACCTTGAGCCAGGAGCGGAAGGTGCCGGAAAACAGGATCACCAGCAGCAGGATCAGGGCGCCGAACAGGAACGCCACCTGCATGATGGCGCCCCAGCTGCCGCCCACGAAGCGCAGGTAGTAGCCGGCCGAGCCCATCGCCAGCAGGTAGATGGCCGAGCCAAACAGTGCCGCCGAATGGAACATCACGTGGCGCGACAAGGCCACTCCGGACGACCAGGACGCGCTGCGCCGCATCGACAGCGCGATCAGCGGCACCGTCAGCGCATTGACCACGCCGCGCGCGGCCCAGATATCCGGGTCGACCTGGTGGAACAGCATGGTGTTGCTGTACAGGTAAAAGTCGTAGGCGAACATGGCGCCGATGCCGAGGCAGGCGAACTTGATGGCCCAGCGGTCTTGCGCCGGGCGGTTGCGGTACAGCTGCTCGACCAGCACGATGCCCAGCACCGCCAAGCCAACGCGGGTGGTCACGCTTGGCATCACGCCCAGGCGGATCAGCAGCGTGAGGTTCCAGACGTCGAAGCCGGTACCGAGCAGGAACAGCACATAGAACAGCGCCATGGCCGCGACCCAGCCGGCAAGCTGGAATGGCCAGCGGCTGTGCGGATCGCGCACGTTGCCGATCAGGATGACCAGGAAGGCCGACCAGGCGCCGTTGCGCACGATTTCGAAGCAGTCGCCCCAGCTTGACCAGGCCAGCGCATGGCCGACGTAGCAGGCCAGCGCGCCGCTCCACAGTGCGCTGGCAAAGACGGCCAGCGCCAGCGGCATGGCATGCATGCGGCTGCGCCAGCGCGTCACCAGCATCAGGCCGAGCAGCAAAAAGGCAATGGCAGCTATCGAATAGCTATAGGTAGCGATACTGGTCAATGTGCACCATCCATCTCAACAGCCATCAAGCGGGCCATGCAATGCTAGCGGCCGCTGCGGAACAGGACGACTTTGAGCGTGTCGATCAAAATCAGGATATCCAGGAACAAACTATTGTTCTTCACATAATACAGGTCATATTGAAGTTTTTGCAAAGCATCGTCGGTCGAGGCGCCGTAGCCGTAGCGCACCTGGGCCCAGCCGGTAATGCCGGGCTTGATGCTATGCCGTACATTATAGTAAGGCACCGCCTCGATCAGCTGCTCGACAAAGTAAGGCCGCTCCGGGCGCGGGCCGACAAAACTCATCTCGCCCTTGAACACGTTGAGAATTTGCGGCAGTTCGTCGATGCGCGTCTTGCGGATGAAATTGCCGATCATGGTCACGCGCGGATCGTCCTGGGCCGCCCATTGGGGCTTGCCGCCCTTTTCGGCATCGTTGCGCATGCTGCGAAACTTGAGCACGTTGAACGGGTGGCCATCGAGCCCGACCCGCTCCTGCTGGTAAAAGATGGGCGAGCGGTCTTCCAGGTAGATCAGCACGGCCGTCAGCACCATGACCGGGAACGACACGCACAAGATGATGGCGCTGCAGATCAAATCGAAGCCGCGCTTCATGAAGGCGCGGATGAAGCTCTGGTCAAAGCCGCCGCCGAACACCAGCCAGGAGGGCTGCAGCGAATCGACCCGGATCTGGCAGCTTTCGCGCTCAAAGAAATTGGCCGCATCGGTGACCTTGATGCCTTGCAGCTTGCAGGCCAGCAGTTCCTTGATCGGAAAGCCGCCGCGCCGGTTCTGCACCGACACCACGATTTCCTCGACATTGTGGGCCGCCGCCAGCGCCGCCAGCGATTCGCCTTCGCGCATCTTGAGCAGCTGCGAGGTCGGCACGCAGCATTCCTCGGCCGGAATGGCGACGAAGCCGGCGATATCGTACTTGTGATAACTGGTGTTCTGGGCCGCCAGTTCGCTGCATTCCTTGGCCAGTGGACCGCCGCCCAGGAAGATGATGCGCGTTTCCAGGAAGCGCAGCTCGGACGTCTTGAAGAACACGATGCGGGCAAAGAAGATGCCGCCGGCGGCAATGACGAACACGGCCAACAGGACGCCGCGCCCGATCTGCAGTTCGGGCGCCAGATAGAAAATCAGCGTGAGCAGCACGAAGCCCATCGCGAACGACGGCATCAGCTTGAGGAAGAAAGGATTGCGCAAGCCTTCGTTGAAGTTGAGCTGATACATGCCCATCGCGCTCATCGAAAACACGATGGCGAAGGCAAACGCCATCGCCGACAGGAAGAAGTGCTCGACATGGCCGCCGCCGCTGGCCGCTTCGCCCAGGTCCATGAAACGCACGGCGGCACCCGCATAGGCCGCGCCGACCAACACCAGGACTTCGACGAACAATAGGAAAAACACTATTTTCGATACGTAGTGATTCGAGATCTTTAACACTTCTTCCTCCGCAAAGCTTCACAAGCGCTTATCTTATTCATGACTTATGACTGGCTGGCGACAGGTGCGCGATATACCACGCCATGGCCTGTTCCAGGCCTTCGCCGATGCGGTGCGTCGGCGCGAAGCCAAGCAAGGTTTCGGCCTTGCTGATGTCCGCTTGCGAATGGCGCACGTCGCCAGCCCGGAAATCCTTGAATTGCGGCCGGTGTCCGGCCACGTGCGGGTAACGCGGCGCCAGCAGCGCGCACATCATCCGGTGCAGCTCGTTCAAACTGGTGCGCTCGTTGAGCGCCACGTTGTAGACCTGGTTGGCGGCCGTGCTGGGCGCCAGCGCGGCCAGGATATTGGCCTGCACCACATTGTCGATGAAGCAGAAATCGCGGCTCGTTTCGCCATCGCCATTGATGAACAATTCGCGGTTCTCGATCAGCGCGGCGATCCATTGCGGGATCACGGCGGCGTAAGCGCCATGCGGATCCTGGCGCGGGCCGAACACGTTGAAGTAGCGCAGCCCGACCGCTTCGGTGCCGTAGCAGCGCGCGAACACGTCGGCGTACAGTTCGTTGACGTACTTGGTGACCGCGTAGGGCGAGAGCGGATTGCCGATCTGCGATTCGATTTTCGGCAGCGCCGGATGGTCGCCGTAGGTGGAGCTGGAGGCGGCGTACACGAAGCGGCGCGTGCTGGCGTCGCGCGCGGCCGTGATCATGTTGAGAAAACCGGTGACGTTGGTCTCGTTGGTGGCGATCGGGTCGGCGATCGAGCGCGACACCGAGCCCAGCGCCGCCTGGTGCAGCACGAAGTCGGCGCCCTGGCAGGCCTGCTGGCAATCGGCCAGCTGGCGGATGTCGCCGTCGATAAAGTCAAAGCGGCTCCAGTCGCTCGAGCCGACCAGTTCACGCACCTGGTCCAGGTTGTGCTGGTGGCCGGTGGCGAAATTATCCAGGCCGGTCACGCGCTGGCCCAGCTTGAGCAGGGCCTCGACCAGGTTGGAACCGATGAAGCCGGCCGCGCCGGTCACCAGCCAGTGGTAGCAATGGTCGCGCAAATGGGCTTGCACGTCGGTAAACTTGTTCACTGTTCGGTTCTCTCGTCGAATGGGGGCGGGTGCTTACAGGCGCCAGACGCTGTAGCCGGCTTCGAGCAAGGCGCGCTGGTCGAACTGCGACTTGACGTCGATGAAGCAGCCGTTGGCATTGAGCTTCGCTTGCAGCTCGCCCAGCGGACGGGCCATGATTTCCCGGTGCGGCACCGCGACGACAAGCGCGTCTGCCTGCGGCAGCGCGTCCCAGGAATCGAGCTTGATGCCGTACTCGTGCTCGGCCTCGGCGCTGGAGGCCACCGGGTCGTAGACGTGCACGTCGACGCCATACGATTGCAGCTCGTAGACGATGTCGGCCACTTTGGAGTTGCGCAGGTCAGGGCAGTTTTCCTTGAACGTGAGGCCGATCACATTGACCTTGGCGCCCTTGACGCAAAAACCGGCGGCGATGATCGACTTCACGGTTTTTTCAGCGACAAACTTGGCCATGCCGTCATTGATGCGCCGGCCCGCCAGGATCACCTGCGGGTGGTAGCCGACCATTTCGGCCTTGTGGGTCAGGTAGTAAGGATCGACGCCGATGCAGTGGCCGCCCACCAGGCCCGGACGGAACGGCAGGAAATTCCACTTGGTGCCGGCCGCCTTGAGCACTTCCAGCGTGTCGATGCCGATCTTGTCGAAGATGATCGCCAGTTCGTTCATCAACGCGATGTTCAGGTCGCGCTGGGTGTTTTCGATCACCTTGGCCGCTTCGGCGACCTTGATGCTCGAAGCGCGGTGCACGCCGGCGGTGATGATCGATTCGTACAACCGGGCCACGCGCTCGAGCGTGTCGGCGTCGTCGCCCGAGACCACCTTGAGGATGGTGGTCAGGGTATGTTCCTTGTCGCCCGGGTTGATGCGTTCTGGCGAAAAGCCGACGTGGAAGTCCTGCTTCCATGTCAGGCCGGAGTGCTGCTCCAGGATCGGGATGCATACTTCTTCGGTGGCGCCCGGATAGACGGTCGACTCGAAAATGACGATCGCGCCCTTCTTCATGTGCAGGCCGACCGTCTTGCTGGCGCCGGCCAGCGGCGTGAAATCGGGATTGTGGGCGATGTCTACCGGGGTCGGCACCGCCACCACGATGAAATCGGCGCCGGCCAGCGCGGCCGGGTCGGCACTGACCGACAAGTGGCGCGCCGCGCGCAGCTCATCGCTCGAGAGCTCGCCGGTCGGGTCGATGTACTGCTGGTAGCTGGCGATCTTGCTGGTGGAAAGGTCAAAACCTATGGTGGTGCGCTTCTTGCCGAACTCAACTGCCAAAGGCAAACCGACATAGCCAAGTCCGACTACTGCAACAACGTCATCTGATTTCATCGTCATGTTCCGTTTGAGAATTATTTTTTGCTATTATACTAACTTAATATAGCACAGCTCGGTGTCAGCTTCAATTTAAAGCAAGAATTTTTGCTAAAAAGCAACGAGAAAACTGGTTGAAATATTATAAAAACGCTATTTCTGCAGGCGAAATCGCCGCCACGAATAACAACCAGGCATCATTCGCGCGCATACGCTTGATTCATTTACGACATGGTTGGCGCGGGGCGCTGAACACCCCCGCCGTCAAGGCAATGGCACCGGACCCGCAGCGGGCCATCAGTGCTTGGTGTGACGAAAAACCCAGCCGGGAGGGGGCAAGAAAGCGCAGCCACTCCCGGAATGGAGTGTCATTTTATCATTTTTTACGGCGAATAGTCGTAACTATTTGATAATAATGCAGCTTTATCGCAGCACTCAGGCCGCAGCCTGGCCGGTGTCACATGGCGCGCAATAGCGGATGAACTCCGGTCCCGGCAGCGGTTGGCTGAACAGGAAGCCCTGGAAGGTGGTGCAGCCCATGCTGGCCAGGAAGTCGCGCTGGGCCACCGTTTCCACCCCTTCGGCGATGGCCGCGATGCCCATGTTGTGGGCCAGCGTCAGGATGGTGCGGATGATGGCCGCGTCATCGGCGCTGGTGACGATGTCGCGCACGAACGAGCGGTCGATTTTCAATTCGCACAGCGGCAAGCGCTTGAGGTAAGTGAGCGACGAATAGCCGGTGCCGAAATCGTCCAGTGAAATGCCCACGCCGCGCAATTTGAGCGCCTCCATCTTGGCGATGGTCTGGGCCACGTCGTCAAGCAGCAGGCTCTCGGTCAGTTCCAGCTTGAGCAGGTGCGGATCGGCGCCGCTGGCGTCGAGCACGGCCAGCACGCGCGCCACGAAGCCGGGCTGGCGGAACTGGCGCGGGCTGACATTGATCGACAGCTTGAGCGCGTTGGTGGCCGGTAGTGCGGCCCAGGCCACCAGCTGGGCGCAGGCGGTGGTGAGCACCCAGTCGCCCAGCGCCAGGATCAGGCCCGACTCTTCGGCCGCGCCGATAAATTCGGCCGGCGCCACCATGCCGCGCTGCGGATGCTCCCAGCGCAGCAGCGCTTCGGCGCCCACCAGGCGCGCGCTGGCGTCGATCTGGGGTTGGTAGTGCAGGCTGAACTGGCACAAGGCGAGCGCGCTGCGCAAATCGTTGTCCAGCGTGGCGCGGGCCGAGGCCACCGCCTGCATGGCCGGCGCGAAGAAATGCAAGGTATTGCGCCCGGCCGCCTTGGACTGGTACATCGCCAGGTCGGTCTGTTTGAGCAGGCTTTCCACGTTTTCGCCGGCGCCATGGAACAGCGTGACGCCGATGCTGGCGGTGCAGTTGTGCTCATGTTCGGCCAGCGCATAGGGCTTGCGCAGCTGGTCCTGGATCTTCTGGCCCACCACGCAGGCATATTCGGCCGCCTTGCGCGGATCGCGGTCCAGGCCTTCGAGCATGACGACAAATTCGTCGCCGCCCAGGCGCGCCACGGTGTCGCTGTCGCGCACCGCTGCCCGAAAACGCACTGCCACTTGCTGCAGCAGCATGTCGCCCATGTTGTGCCCGAGCGTGTCGTTGAGGACCTTGAAATTGTCCAAGTCAATGAACAGCAGCGCGCCGCGCAAGCCGCTGCGCATCGACACGGCCAGCGCGTGCTGCAAGCGCTCCATCAGGCAGCGCCGGTTCGGCAGGCCGGTCAGGAAATCATACAGCGCCAGGTTGCGGATTTCCTCTTCCGCCGCCTTGCGCGCGGTGATGTCGGTCAGTGCGCACACATAGTGGCTGACCACGCCGGCGCCATTCCTGACGGCGGTGATGACCAGCGATTGCGGGAACGATGCGCCACTCTTGCGGCAGTTCCACACTTCGCCCTGCCAGCTGCCGGCCGCCTCGACCGCCTGCCAGACGTCGGCGCAGAAGGCCTCGTCATGGCGGGCCGGATCGAACATCGGCCAGTGGCGCCCGGCCACCTCGCGCGCGCCAAAGCCGGTGATGTCGGAAAACGCGCGATTGGTGCGCAACACCAGCTGCCGGCTGTCGGTGATCAGCATGCCTTCCTGGGTTTCGAAGGCGGTGGCGGCAACGCGCAAGTCGGCCTCGACGCGCCGCGTTTCACGCAGATACAGCACGATCGCCGCGGCGGCCACGATCAAGGTGGCACCCATCGCGGAAATCAGCGCGAACAGCCACCAGCGCTGCTCTTGCAGGCGCACCAGGCTGGTCAGCGGGCGTGGCACGTGCACGCGGATGGCGTCGCCGGCCAGGCCGGTGCTGCCCAGCACCACCGGCGTGTCGAGCAGCTCGAGCTGCACGGCGCCGGCCACGCCCTGATCGCCCCATGGCGTGATCGCGAGCGGCACGAAGCTGGTGCGCGCGTATTGCAGCAGGCGCTGCTTGGTGTCGAGCTTGGCGACGGTGGCGCTGGGCAAGCTGCGAAACTCGAAGCGCTTGTCCATCGAAAACACGATCACGCCGTTGCTGTCGGCCAGAAAGGCGCCACTGGGCCCGATCCAGGCGGTGGCCGCCGACAGGTTGCGCTTGACCACGACGGCGCCCAGGAAGCGGTGCTGCTCGAACAGCGGATAGGAGTAATACAGGCCGCCGATCTTGCTGGCGCGACCCACCGCGAACTGGCTGCCGGGCAGGCCGGCGCGGGCCTGGGCAAAGTAATCGCGGTCGGCGTAATTGATGCCGATAAAGCTGCCCGGCTGGCCGGCATTGCTGGCGGCGATACAGTTGCCGGTGGCGTCGACGACGATGATCGCATCGGCCTTGAAGCCGGCCGCGGCCAGCGCCAGCGAACGGTTCAGCGCAGCGAAGCCGGCGCTGGCGGCTGGCTGGCGCAGCAAGGCCTCGCGCGTGGTGTCCTGCTGTGCCAGCACCTGCGGTATGCCCTTGAACACTTGCAAGCTGCCGGCGATGTTGGCGGCGATGTCGTCGGCCTGGCGGCGCGCCAGCCGGGTCTCGCGGCTGACGATATCGTCGGCCATGCGGCGCTGAATATAGTCGACGCCGACCGCCGCCAGCGCGATCCAGCCGCAAATGAGCAGTGCGATCAGGCGGTATGAGTGCTCGAACGAAAACAGCTTGTACTTGCCGACATAGGTCGACAGCATGGTGCCGATGATGATCGCGCTGGTGGCGGCCAGCACTACGCCCGACAGCATGGCCGGGCTGATTTGCGAATCGACCAGGCCGTTCTCGCCGCTGCGCACGAAGTACGCCGCCGCCATGGCGGTGTAATGCATGCCGGCCACGGCCGAGCCCATGACGGCCGCGCTCAAGGCGGGCCAGGCGCCCAGCCGGAATTTCATCCACAGCGCCAGCGCCGCCAGCAGCACCGCCACCAGGATCGACAGCAGGAACAGCTTGAGGTCGTAGCGGATCAGGCCATCGAGGTTCATGGCGGCCATGCCGGTGTAGTGCATGGCGCCGATGCCGGCCCCCAGCAGCACCGCGGCCACGGCCAGCCGGGCCGGCGTGATCGCGCGCAGGCTGATCACGTGCAGCGCCATGGTGCAGGCCAGCACCGCCGGCACGGTGGAAATGAAGGTCAATCGATAGTCATAACTGCTGGCGCACGGCAGCGTGAAGGCGAGCATGCCGACGAAATGCATGGCCCAGATGCCCAGTCCCAGGCACACGCCGCCGGCCGACAGCCAGGCGCGGCGGTGCTGGGCGCTGCCGATCACGTGCTGCGACACCAGCAACGCGGCGTAGGAGGCGAACATGGCCACGACCACCGACAGCACTACCAGCAAGGGATTGTAATGGCCGGCATACAGCAGGCTGCTGTCAGGTGCGGCGACGACCAGGGGCAGGAAATCGAACATCGTGATGGCCATGAAAAGGTGGTGCGCAATGCAGCGCAAGGCAACCAATCAACCAGGAACGTGAACAACGGATGGCGGTATTATACAAAAAACCAGATGCTGTGAGGCAATATTTTTACCGAAGCGAGCGCGCCCCACCCGCACTGGCGCAACAAACGGTCAGTGTGGATGAAAAGGGCGTGCTGCATGATGACGCAAGACGAACAACAGCAAGAATACGTCCAAGCCCTCAGAGGGCCACTGCGCGGTCCTGCAGCAGGCTGACCAGGCTGGCGCCGCGGCGCGCGCTGTCGGCCGGCTGGGGTGCGCCCAGCAGATCGAGCAGGGTTGGATACACGTCCAGGATCGACACTGCGCCGTGCTCGCGGCCGCCGCCGCCGCCGATCCACAACACGCCTTGCGGATGATGGCAGCCGCTCTTGAGCGCATCGATCACGTACAGCATGTCGCCGAACTTGACCTGTTTGCCGCTGATGGCGTCGCTGACCAGCGCATCCTTGGCTACCGTGCCATGCAGGCCGCAGCCGAAATACAGGCCGTCGTTGTCGGCGTCCAGGATATCGATGGTGCGCTGGCCATTGTCCATGGTGAAGGCCGCCAGCTGGGCACGCGCCTGCTGCGACTGCGCCTTCGTATCGAAGCGCACCAGGTACTGGTTGGTCATGGTCGGACTCACTTCGGCATAGGCAATGCCCCATTCGCGGAAAAAACGCTCGACGTCGTGCAGACGGTAGAATTTCTGCCCGCCCTGCGACTCGTGCTTGAGAAATGGCTGCTGGCTGAGGGCGGTCATGAAGATCGGGCGCGCGCCGGTCTTGGCGGCCAGCGCCAGGAAGTCGCCCACCAGCTTGTCCATCGCTTCATACCCGAAGCGAATTGCGTCGCCGTAGACCGCCAGTTCATCGGCGCTGGGCTTGATTTCGAAGGCGTCCGGATCGTGGTGGCGCCAGTACGCATGTTGCATGTGCGCCGTGCTGTTGATGAAAAAAGTGGCCAGCGCTGGACGGTTGCGCTTGTAATACCAACTAAAGACGTCAAATTGCATCAGGTCGAGCAGGGCCGCGCGCCGGTACGACAGGCGGCGGTCGGCGGTGCGCTCCTTGACCAGTTGGGCCGCGAGGCGGGCGATGGTGGACAAGCGCATGCCGCGCGCCAGCATGAAGCGCAGGAAGCCGGCGTAATCGCTCAGTCCCAGGCGCTTGCTGGTATTCGAATACTCGCGCACGTTGGCGGCCACGAAACGGTTATAGATTTCCAGCTCGGGCGGGAAGGCGTCGCCGTTCTCGGACCACGGATCGCCGATGAACACCGAGTCCGGCGCGGCAAAGCCGCGCACGTTCATGCCAGCGAAACAGGACACTTTGTGGCCAGCCTTTAGCAGGGTGCGGTAGATGTCTTCATGGCCGGCGCGCGCCCCGTCGGTCAGATGGAACACCTGGTGCTGGTCGTAGGCCAGCCCGGTGTGGGTCGAGTACCACTGAATCCAGGGTTCGAGCTGGGCCGCATCCTTGACGTCTGCATTGGTGACAAACAGATCGCTTTGCTGGCGCAGCCGCTTGAAATTGGGCAGGCGCCCTTCGCCGATCCAGCGTTCGAGCAGCGAAGGACAGAGTTCGTTGAACTCCATGACGATGACGGGACGCTGAGCTGGCGCGCCGTGGGTGGCCTGTTCGGGGTGGATGACCGCCTCCATGCAAGATTTAGTTATTAGTAAGTCAAGAAGATTAGCACAGCCGACGCGCAGGCCGCAAGCTCCTGACAGCCTTGCCCAGCATCTGCGCCAGGTCGCTGAAAAAGGGCTTGGGATCGGCCAGCTCGAACACATAGTAGCGCGTGCCGGGGCGTACAAAATCGCGCAGATAGCCGAACAGCTCGGCGAATTTATTGAACTTCAGCGTACGGTCGACAATCTTATGCGGTGCGAACAAGATACGCGCGAGCCGTCTTGTTTCCGGCACCATATAACGGCAGCGCACGCCGACCCGGTAAGGCGCCATCTGCACCGGGCTGCCGGCGCCCAGCAGCTGGTAGCTCAGGCTGGCAAAACCGGCGCCCGCATGATAGGCCAGCGGCAGGCTTCCCCAATAACGCCCGTTCACTTCCATCAGCGCCGACTGGCCGGTGGACGGGTCGTGGCGGTACTCGACCATGGCCACGCCTTCCCACGCCAGCGCGCGCAGCAGGGCCACCGATTGCGCCATCAGCTGCGCGTGCTGGTCGTGCGGCAGCGACTCGCACATGCTTGAAAAGCCGCCCTCGGGCGGCCACTCGTGCACGCGCTTGTGCTGGAACGTGGCATGGGCCACGCCGTCCTTCATCAGGATGAACTGGCCCAGGCCGTAGCCGGCGCAGTATTCCTGGATCAGCGGATAAATGCCGACCTTGGCAAACTGGCCCAGATAGGCCAGCAAGGCCGCCGGCGTGTGGCAGAAATGGGTCTTGTCCACCTGCAGGCCGGCATCCCACAGCGTGCGCGCCGCGCCCTGCGGGTTGGCCCATTTGAGCACCACCGGAAAACGCAGCGTGGCCGCCAGCGCGGCGACCTCGGCCAACTCGGTCACCTGTTCGGTGCGCGGCGTGCGGATGCCCACTTGCGCGGCGACGGCAAACGTGCGGTCCTTGTTCAGGACGCTGTCCATGCGCGCCTTGTCGGCGAACATGCAGCGAAACGCGCTCAGCCGGTCGCGGTAGCGGTTGAGCATCTCGATATCATTTTCCGAGATCGCAAACAGGCAAGCCTGGCCCAGTTGCGCACCCAGGGCTTCGAGCTGGGCAATGATCGCTTCGGGGTCCGGGGCGCGCACCAGTCCCTGTTTCAAATAGCGCGACGACATGCCCAAGGCGCTGGCCGACTGCCCGATGCCAACCACATCGATGCCCTGCTTGCCCAGGTCACGCACCACGGTCAGGCCGATCGGGCTGTCGATGCCCAGCACCACCGCAGGCAAGCTCATGCGCACTCCCGCGTCGCTGCCTGGCCGCCCGCGTTCGGCAGCACGGCGGCCAAGTTGTCGACCGCCCTGGCCACGCGCACGAAGCAGGTGTCGAAGTAAGCATTGCTGAGCAAAAACGGATCATGCAAATGCGGCATCAGGGGCGCGCCCCACATGCCCAGCAAGCACACCTGGACATCGTCGCGCGCGCCGAGCCGGCGCCGCACCTCGTGCGCCTGGCGCACTTCCATGACCAAAAACAGGTCGCCGGGCAACACCGTAAAGTCGCGCCAGTCAGTGGCCCGGTGCTGTTGCATGTCCTTGCCCTGGCGCGCGGCCGCGTCGATGGCTTGCGCGGGCGAGCTGGCGCCAGTGCTGGTCGACAAACCGATAGACGCCACGTTCAGGCCGCGGTGGGCGGCAATCTGGTGCGCGTAGGCGCTGCGGCAGATATTGCCCAGGCAAACAAAGACCACGCGCTTGACCGTGTCGGGGCGGCGCAGCCGAAAGCGGAGCAGCCGGCCGCTGCCAAGTTCAGCATAGGAGAGCAGCAGGCGGGCCAGCCCGCGCCAAGTGCCGAAGCGGCGATTAATCCAGGAAGTCATGTACTTAAGCTTTCTTGCCGTGAGTGCGCGCCAGCATCCAGCGCCCATATTTTTCATGCGCCACTTGGGCGGCCATGCGCGGCACACTGTGCCACAGCGAGCCCGGCAACAGCGTATTGGGTGTATCAGCGTGCGGCGCGTGCCGGGCCGCGCTAGCCACGCCGACGGCGTCGAAGCGGTCGTTGTGCTCGTGCAGGTACTGGCACACGCCAGTCAAGCGGGCCTGGGTCAGCTGGTTGCGCCGGGTGCGCGCGTAGGCCGAGTCCTGGCTGTGCACGTATTCAAATGGATGGGTCAGAATGACGACCTGCTCGATGCCGGCCGCGCGCGCCTGTTCCAGCACGCGGCGCGTTTCGGCAAGGCTGGTGCCGGCTATCGTCAGCGACCTGGTGTGTTGCTTGCGGCCCAGCTGCCAGTCGCAAAAGGTCAATACCGGAAACTCGAGCACGCCATGGCGCCGGTGCGAACCGCTGTACAGCGTGTAATCGGGCAGGCCGCTGTTGAAAATAGCGGTGGCCACATTCGAACTGTAAGGAATGCCGGTTTGCTGTAGCGCGAGGTAGAGGTTGTCGTCGTGTTGCAGGTTGCCGCTTCTAAAGACCTGCGGGCGCGGCAAGCCCCATTCGGCGAACGTGGCGATGCCCTGTTCAATCAGAGCCACCGATTGGGCCACATCGAGGCCGTGGAAATCGTCGCGCTTGCGCAGCCCGCGCGAGCGCTCCCACCAGTCGTCGTGGGCGAACAGCGACCAGCAAGGATGGGTGTGCAGCTGCACTTCGTGGCCGGCGTCGTGAATCTGCCTGGAAATGGGGCGCATCGGATCGTGGCGGAAATGGTGGCGGTGCACCGTTTCGACAAAAAACGTGGCGCCAATGTCGTATTGCTTGAAGGTGTCGAGCAAAAATCCAAGGCCTTGGGAACGGCCATCGACGTTACACCAGACCAGGGGTTCGGCAACAGGGCGGCGGGCCGGATCTGAAAATGCGCCTGCGATGCTGAATTCGATATCGATGGTGAAACAGACCTTGGTACGCATGGCAAGTCGAAAGTTTGGCAAAAATGCATGCTATCACAGGCGCTTGCGCCGTCAGCGCCTTTTGGCGTGCCGGAGAAAAACCATGATGATTAAAGCTGACGATCGGTCCCGGGCGGGAAATCTGGTGCGGCTGGCGGGGATCGAACCCACGACCCTTGGCTTCGGAGGCCAATACTCTATCCACTGAGCTACAGCCGCGTAGGGGGAATGTCTGAAGTGAGGCGAAGGATACAGTTTTTCCTCCTTTGGGCCGTTTGAGAGCAGTTTGAGAGCAGTTGGGAGTACCGGCCCTATCGACGGCGACTCAGGAGAAGTCGCATGGCTGGCATCTGGCAATACAGGAACAAATGGAAATGCCAAGTTCGTAAGGAGGGTTTCCCCTCGCAAAGCAAGACCTTCGACACCAAGGCCGACGCGGTTGCATGGGGCATTGAGGTCGAAAGTAAGATGAACCGTGGGACATTCGCTGGCGGCACTAGCAAACAGTCGATGACTGTGCGCGATATGCTTCAGCGATACCTTGTGGAAGAGTCAGGCAAAAAGGCGTACTCGGCTGCTGACGTATCCCGCGTTAAACCGCTTATAGCGGCCCTAGGCGGCTACCACGTTCATAACCTCACGCACACTGACCTTGCCGATTACAAGCGCAACAGGCTCGCCCTGAGGGCGCCACAGACCGTCACGCATGAACTGAATCTGCTTCACCGGGCCTTCGTCATTGCCTCGACCGAATGGGGAATTGTGCTGCCCAACGGTGTCCCAAGAACTGCACGCCCTGCCCTGCCACGCAGTAACGGTGCTCGTATCAGACCGAATCAAATAGACCTGATCGTACAAGCTAGTCAGTCCATGGAGTTAAAGCACATTGTCCCGCTGGCGGTCGAAACTGCAATGCGTCGTTCGGAAATCCTTGGTATCCGCTGGGAGGACGTTGATATTGAACGCCGGTCGATCTTTCTCAACAAGACGAAGAACGGACTATCGCGCACGGTGCCGCTGTCATCCGTCGCCCTAGAGGTACTTGGGAAGCTTATGCCGTGTCGAAGCGGGCCGGTGTTTACTCTCGCTGCCTCATCGGTCAGCCAAGCCTTCCAGCGAGCCGTAGAACGTGCCGGGCTTGACCATGTACGCTTCCATGACCTCAGGCATGAGGCAACCTCTCGACTGTTTGAGCGCGGTCTGAACGTGATTGAGGTTGCTAGGATAACGGGGCACGTTACCTTGTCTATGCTTGACCGCTACACTCACCTTGACGTGCAGGGGCTGGTACAGAAGCTCAGCTAGTTGAAAAGGGACGAACCGTGGCCAGTGACAGGGGCCGATAGGATCGCTGGGGTGACGTTAAAGTTGCCTCACTTTCCTAGTCCACACTTGACCGTATTGGACTTGTCTGGTCAAAATCAATCTCTGGCCGCACTGTCGTGAATTTGAGGTAAATATGAAATACCAGTTGGTTCTTCAGGTAAATGGCGAATCACTCGCTGACTTCGATGCAATGGTGAACTTGGAACAAGAACTAACCGTTGAGTTGAAAGACATTGCTGAGGTTGATGGCCACGATATGGGCTGCGGCGAAATCAATATTTTCATAATGGCGTCAAATCCGGTAGCGGCTTTCGAGAAGGCCAAGTCTGCCTTGGACAGGCACGGCTTACTGACTGAAGTAAAATCGGCATTCCGGTTGCTCTCCGAAGATGATTACACGACTATTTGGCCAGAGAATTCGACGGAGAAATTTTCAGTTACATAAGCTGTTGACCGGCGAGTAGGGCTCAACGATCGAAATCAGCCAGGATCGGTCATTCATTTTCAATCTAGGTGCTCAATGGCTATTTGGCAGTTCACAGTAGGTCTAATACCACGAGCATGGGCTGTGCTTGAACGAAATGGTCCTGAAATGCTGTACGACCATGAAGGCTACAACGATATGTCGGCGGCTTGGAGGCAAAATCAGCCAAGAGAAAATTTTATGGATTTTATCGCGCAGGTCCTGCCGCCGACGGAATCGTGGAGTGACAAGATTAGAATCTGGGGAGACCAAACAAAGAGCGATATCCAAGTTAGCTATGACGGTACTGCTGTTGAGTCGGTCATGGTTCGCATCGATACCCGCGACGACACGTTTCGCTTATGCTCACAAATTGTTGACCTTGCGCGCGCGTTGGATTGTTTCTTTTTACTTCCATCAGGCCGCTCCATAATCAGTGCTGGTGTAACGGCCCTCAGCAATGCTGTTCACGGCTCGAAGGCAGCGCATTTTTCTGCGGGACCACGAGATTTGATTGACCAGCTTAGCCGCGCCCCATCCCGCGAAAGCTAGTCGGCGTTCTGCCAAGAGTTGCCGCGCTGCGCGTCCTCCTTCGGAAATTGTGTAAGGTAATGCATGACACGTAATCTGTTGATTTTCGACCTTGATGAAACGCTTGTGCACGCGACTACCGACAAACTGGAGCGTGCTGCGGACTTTGAATACTCGCCATATTTTGTCTACAAGCGTCCGTTTCTTCTTGAACTTCTTACGGCAACAAGACCGTTCTACGATTTCGCCGTCTGGTCATCTTCATCGCGGGAATACGTTGATGCCGTTGTCGAAGAGATTTTTGGAATTGAGTTTGACGTCAAATTTTCGTGGGCAGTAGAGCGCTGTGTTCAGCGCGTGGACACTCACTCAAATGGCTACGTGTATATCAAAGACCTCCGGCGTGTGCAAAGCCAAGGATATCCAGTAGAACGCATAACCATTCTTGATGATTCTCCGGAAAAAATAGCCCGTCAACCTCGAAATCATCTCAGAGTAGAACCCTACTATGGGCTGGAGGATGACCGGGCATTGCTGGCAGTTGCTGAGGAATTGGTTGGTCGCTCAAGATAGTGCGGCGTAACTAGTGCCTTCGGGATACTTACTGGAAAGCTGACACACCACCTAACCCACCTCGTTATACACAACTTGAAAGCAAGCCCATTTCACGCAGGGTCTTGATGGT
>JAZJXM010000066.1:0-3159 GCA_040390915.1 Pseudomonadota bacterium | reverse complement strand
TCAAGGCCGCCGGCGTGCGGGTCATCAACTGCTCGCCGGGCAGCGCGATCGACGCTTTCGAAAAGTTGTCGCTTGAAGCTGCCCTCAATGGAGTCGAAACAAATGGATAAGCAATTCTGTACCGCCTGCGGTCAGGAAATGGCCCTCGAATGGAGCGGGCATTACAACGCCTCGGATGGTTCAAAAAGAATGGTCTTTCTTTGTCCGAAAAAACCATGCTGCGGAACATGCCGAGGCCCGTTCAAACGGGTCTCGGGATTCCTCGGTCTGTTACTGAACAAGGTCGAATGCCAGCGTTGCGGAACCACAGATCGCGGTCTGAATTAGAAATGCCGTTCGCCTGGAATCTGACACGCCGTGATGTGCATTACCGGCATGAGTGCTTCAGCACGGGTCTACGCAATGCCGGCTATGAATTGCGCAATGAATCGCCACAGGGCCGCGCCGGCGATGTACTGCTGATCTGGAACCGCTACGGCCAGTATCACGACCTGGCCAGCCGCTTCGAGCGCCAGGGCGGAACCGTGATCGTGGCCGAAAATGGCTACCTCGGGCGCGACGAAAACGGCAACCAGTACTACGCGCTGGCCCTGCACGGGCACAACGGCAGTGGCCAATGGTGGGTGGGCGGACCCGAGCGGTTCGAGGCCCTGGGCATCCCGCTTCAGCCCTGGCGTCGGTCGGGCGACAAGATCGTGATTCGCGGCCAGCGCGGCATCGGCGCGCCCGGCATGGCCTCACCGCCCAACTGGCACGCGGACATGGCGAAAAGATTGCGCGCCATGACGAAGCGCCCGGTGCAAGTCATTCCGCATCCGGGCAACGGTGCCGAGAGCAATCTCGATCATGAACAGTACCTGCAGGGCGCGCATGCACTGGTGATCTGGTCTTCCGCCGTCGGCGTCAAGGCGCTGGCCATGGGCATCCCGGTGTTTTACGACGCGCCGGACTGGATCTGTGCCGGTGCCGCGCACCGGATCCATGAGCTGGAGATTCCATATAGCGATCTGTCCGACATGACGCGGCTGGGAGCCATGCAGCGCATGGCCTGGGCGCAATGGAAATTATCCGAGATCGAATCAGGATTGGCCTTTAAGGAGTTGCTGCTGTGAACGTGGTCGGATATCCCACGCCGGGCAAGGCCAAGGCGCGCCAGCTGCTCGATGCCTTCTGCGCCGGCGCCGGCGGCATGGTCACGAAACGGCTTGAAGCGCTGCAGCCCGGCGCCGCTGCATTTTACGGCGTGGTACCGGCCACCAAGCCGCTCTGGGATGCGGCGCGTGCCCAGGGGCGCGACACGTTCTACATGGACAACGCTTATTTCGACCCGACGCGCGAAGTCTATTTTCGCGTCGCGAAAAACAGCCTGCAGCACAGCGGCCTGGGCGTATCCGACGGCAAGCGCTTTGCTGCTTTGAAGATCGATATCAAGCCCTGGCGTCGAGCTGGACGGCATGTCCTGATTTGTCCGCAGTCCGATCAGTTCATGCGCGATGTGATCGAGTATCCCGGCAGCTGGCTGGCCGACACGCTGGCCAGCCTGCGCAAGCTGACCGATCGTGAGCTGCGTGTGCGCGCCTGGACCGGTCACAAACGCGAATGGTTCCGCACCCTGCCCGATGACCTGCGGGATTGCTGGGCGCTGGTTACCTATTCCAGCGCCTCGGCGGTGTCGGCCATGCTGGCCGGCATTCCTGCCATCTGCAGCCCGAGCGATTGCATATCGTCCTCCATGGCAGGCCGTTTCGATCAAATCGAAACGCCGCCCATGCCGGACAACCGCCGCGAGTGGGCTGAAGTGGTGGCGGATAACCAATGGACGCTGGACGAGATGCGGCAGGGCATGACCTGGAGAGCGCTGAATGGCTGATGGATGGTTCGATATCCCGGGTGTGCAGCGCGGTCCGCGCACCCTGGCCGAGCAGCTGAAAGGCCTCGCGCCGGCGCTCGCCGAAGCGCCCGGCAAGACGGTGCTGGACCTGGGCTGTGCCGAGGGCCTGATCGCCGTCGAGTTTGCCCGCGCCGGCGCCATGGATGTCACCGGCGTCGAATACAACCCCGACATTGTCGCGACCGCCGTGGCCGAAATGCACAAGGCCGGCCCCTTGCCGATGATGATCCACCATGCCGACATCGCTGAGCTGATCGCTTCGCCGGCGCGGCCGCAATGGGACATCGTGCTGGCCCTGGCCGTGTTGCACAAGCTGCAGGATCCGGCCGCGGGAGTGAAGTACTGCGCCGCCAGCGCGCGTTCGCTGATCGTCATCCGCTTGCCCTATGGCTCGACCGGCCAGATCCGCAGCAAGTACCTGCGCCACATGCGCGCCGATGTGGCAGCGCTCCTGAAGGCCGAAGGCTTCGCGAACGAAAGGGTCGAGCCCGGCCCGCGCGGTGAATGGGTGCAGTACTGGAGACGCAAATGAAGATCGCCTATTTCTGCTGCAGCGTCGATCACCTGCCGCTGGGTGAGATCTCCGCCGCCTCGGCGCGCGCCTGCATGCCCGATGCCGAGATCATTCACCTGACCGATCGCGACACGCCGGCATTGCAGGGTGCCGACCGCGTCATTCGCCTCGACCTGAGCGGCAGCTTCTGGCGCCGCCTGTGGCTCGCCAGCTCGCACCTGGACGGCGAGGTGATCCATGCGAATACCGATATCGTCTTCCTGCAGGATGTGTCCAACGTGTTCAGCCTGGAGGGCTTCGATATCGCCGTGCCGCATATCGCCGACCCGCGCTGGCGCTACGATGCCGGCCTGCTGTTCAGCCGCTCGCGCGATTTTTGCCGCGCGCTGGCCGACTCGGAGGCGTCAATGACGGACGATCTCGATGCCTGGCTGGCCACCTATCGGCAAGTCGTCGATCAATTCGCCCATGTCACCTTGCCCGGCTACTTCTACAGCCATGTGCCGCTGAGCGACAAGGTCAGCGACGAACGCATCAAGGTGATGCACTTCCGTGGCCCGCGCAAGGCCTGGATGCTTGAAGGCTGGACACCGGCGCCGGAGGCAGAACGATGGATGCCGAAGCGCTGATCGTCGGCATGGACGGCATGGTCGGCAGTGCGCTCCATGCCGCGGCCGTCGCGCGCGGCCTGTCGGTCGTCGGCACCACGCGCCGCGTCAGCACGCTGGCGCGCCTCGGCCTGCGCATGGGCGAC
>JAZJXM010000065.1:0-29521 GCA_040390915.1 Pseudomonadota bacterium | reverse complement strand
CGAACGGTTATTCGCTGGTGCGCAAGATCATCGAAGTGGCCAAGCCGGACCTGGACGGCGACTTCCACGGCCGCAAGCTGGCCGACGTGCTGATGGAGCCAACCCGCATCTACGTCAAGCCGCTGCTGGCGCTGATGGACGCGATGGAAGTCAAAGGCATGGTCCACATCACCGGTGGCGGCCTGGTGGAAAACGTGCCGCGCGTGCTGCAGCCTGGCTTGACCGCGGTGCTCGACTCGAAGGCATGGACCATGCCGCCGCTGTTTCAGTGGCTGCAACAGCACGGCGGCGTGGCTGACGCCGAGATGCACCGCGTGTTCAACTGCGGTATCGGCATGATCGTCATCGTCTCGCAAGAAAATGCCGATGCAGCGTTCGCGCAGCTGGCCGCGGCCGGCGAGACCGTCTCGCGCATCGGCACCATCCGCGCCCGCGTGGGCGACGAGCACCAGACCATCGTCGAATAACATCGCTGCGGTTCACATGCAAAACGCCCCGGATTCGGGGCGTTTTGCTATGGCTGACCCGCTTGCCGCGTGAGGACTGCAACGCATGCCGCCCCGCAGTGCCTATTTCCCGATATTGCGGTCCAGGAATTTCTCGACGCGCGTCCAGAAATCGATGCGCGTTTTCGGCAGGTGCCAGCCATGGCCTTCGTCCGGATACAGCACCCACTCGACATTCGGATTGGTTTGCTTGACGGCCTTGTAGAATTTCTGGCCATGGTAGGCCGGCACGCGCAGGTCCTCGCCGCCGTAGGCCAGCAGCAGCGGCTGCGTGATGCGCGCCGCCTGCTCCAGCGGGGAAGTCGCTTTCAACTGCGCCGCATCCTTGACCTGGTCGCCGACCATGTCGGGCATACCGTACTTCTTGTAATTGCTCGACATGTCGTTGTCGAAGATCCAGCTGCCGTCATACATCAGGTTGATGTCGGTCACGCCCACCCAATCGATGCCGCACTTGTACAGTGCCGGATCGTTAATCAGTCCCATCAGCGTAGCGTAGCCGCCGTAACTGGCGCCGGCGATGCAGATGCGCTTCGGGTCGGCGATGCCCTGGGCGATGGCCCATTTGGCGCCGTCGGCGATGTCGTCTTGCATGGCCAGGCCCCATTGCTTCTTGCCGGCCTCGTAATGCTTGTCGCCATAGCCGGTGCTGCCGCGAAATTCCGGGACCAGGACCGCGTAGCCGCGTGAAGCGAGGAACTGGTATTCCGGATTCCAGCCCCAGCTGTCGCCGCGCATGAACGGGCCGCCGTGCACCAGCACCACCATCGGCAAGTCCTTCTTGCCGTTGGCCGGCAGGGTCAGCCACGCGGGAATCTCGAGCCCGTCGCGCGCCTTGTAGCGCACCAGGGTCTGCGGGCCCATCTGTTCTGGGCGGATGTTCGGATAGCTGTCGCCCACTTTGCGCAAGGTCTTGGCCACAGTGTCGTAGATCAGCGACATCGCCGGCTGCAGGTCGGAATACGCCGTCACCAGCACCCAGTTTGTTTCCGGGCGGGCGGCCACTGAAATCAGGTTGTTGGTGTTCGGTAGCAGCGCGTCGACCGCCACCTGGAGCTCCTTCATTTTCGGATCGAACCACACAGTGGTGTCGGCGTCCGTGGTCACGCGCACGCCCAGCAATTTATCCTTGTTGCTGATGAAGCTGCCCGCGAAATCATAGTCCTTGGTGACGATCAGTGCTTCAGGGTTGACCTTGCCGGTCTTGAAATTGTAGGTGTGGACCGCCGACTTGTCCTTGCCGGCGTTGGTCTCGACATATAGCGTGCCGTCCGGGCCGAAGGCAAGCGGCGTGAACTCTTCGCCGCCGCCGCTGCCGAAGCGCTTGAAGCTGGTCAGCACGCTCCAGGCGCTGGTGGCCGGATCGCGGTAGTGGATGGTGGTGAGATTCTTGTCGTGTGCGATGGCGATGCGCGGCTCGCCCTTGTGGTCGAACACCCAATGCTGGGTATTGGGCGGACGATTGATGGTGGTGCTCTCGCCATTGACCGCGTTCACGCGCCGCAGGTTCACGTTTTTGTAGTCATCGTAACCATCAAACGTGGGACTCCAGACATACACGAAGTCAGATTCCTGGGGGCCCTTATTGGCGATCAGGTAATTGTTGTAGGCCAGGACGCGGCCGGTGCCTTCGCCATGACGTGCCACCAGCTGGCGCAATTCCTTGCCGTCGCGGTTGATCGCATACAGGCCGGGCGCCCGCTCCGTGACGCTGCGCGTCAGGCGTTTGTCCACGGTGTCGAACACCAGCCGGTTGTCGTTGACCCACATGAAGTCACCGATGTCGGTATCGGGAAATCCCGCCACCACGGCCGCGCTGCCGGCGATCAGGTCGAATACGGCCAGCGTGTCGCGCTTGCCGGATTTGGAAATCTGGATGGCGAGATATTTCGCGCTGGGCGACAAGGCCGCGCCGCTGAAGGCCGGGTTTTCGAAAAAGTGCTCGGCCGGCGGGCGCTCCGCCGGGGCTGCGAGGGCTGCGCCGGGAAGCAGGGCAAAGACGAGCGCGCCGCAGGCGGTAAGGTAAGACAGCATGGTGGGGGAGCGCAACAGGGCGTGAGGTTGTTAATTGGAAATAATAACATTTTGTGCAACCCCAGCGCCAGTGCCAGCACCTACTTGTTGAGGATCTTCGCCACCGGCGCCGGCCGCAGGCGATACGCGTCCGGCATGCCGGAGCCGAGCAGCGGACGCAAATACATCCTGAACGCATCGGTGACGTCGGTGCCGCACGCGCTGATGAATTCGTCCTCCATGACGCGCGTCTTGCCAGCCACGTCCTCGAGCGCCATCAGTTCGTAGTCGACCGAATAGAAGCCGGTGCGCTTGATCGCCACCGAGCCGTCGCGCTCACCCCACATGGCGAACTGCACCGCCTTTTCGCCCACCTCGCGCGCTTCGCGCTGGTCGACGTCGGACACGCAGCCGATGAAGGAGCGCTGCAGGTAGCCAAAGGTGTCGCCGCGCACGCGCTTGATGCCCAGCTTGGACTTGATTTCGTCGCACAGCAAATCGGCCAGCGCGCCCGTGCCCGACAGCTGCACATTGCCGTGCGCGTCGCGCTCGACTTCAGCCGACAGCAGGCTGGCGATGGCGTTGCCGTCGGCATCGTGGATGCCTTCGGACACCGCGATCACGCAGCGTCCATACTTTTCATAGGTGCGCTTGACATCGGCCAGGAAATTCTCCAGCACGAAGGTGCGCTCGGGCAGGTAGATCAGGTGCGGGCCATCGTCCGGGAACTTCTTGCCCAGCGCGGCGGCCGCAGTCAGGAAGCCCGCGTGGCGCCCCATGACCACGCCCACGTACACCCCCGGCAGCGCAGCGTTGTCGAGGTTGGCGCCGGCGAACGCCTGGGCCACGAAGCGCGCCGCCGACGGAAAGCCCGGCGTATGGTCGTTACCCACCAGGTCGTTGTCGATGGTCTTGGGAATGTGGATGCAGCGCAGCGGGTAGCCGGCCTTTTGCGCTTCCAGGCTGACGATGCGCACCGTATCGGACGAATCGTTGCCGCCGATGTAGAAAAAATGTTCGATTTCATGCGCGCGCAGCACTTCGAAAATCTTGTGGCAATACGCCATGTCGGGCTTGTCGCGGGTCGATCCGAGCGCCGACGAGGGCGTCGCGCCCACCAGTTCCAGGTTGTGGCTGGTTTCCTGGGTCAGGTCGATGAATTCTTCGTTGACGATCCCGCGCACGCCATGCATGGCGCCATAGATGCGGGTGACGTTGCGAAAGCGGCGTGCTTCAAGCACCACCCCGACCAGCGACTGGTTGATGACGGCGGTGGGGCCGCCGCCTTGGGCGACCAGAATTTTTCCTGACGACATGCGCATCTCCTTGATGTGGTTAAGCGAGCAAGGCCTAGCTTACCGCGAAAACCGGCTTGGCCGCTGCCATCGCTCAGGTTCACTGGCAGACCTGCTTGCCTTTAATCGTCAGCCAACAGGTCTGCCGGGGGTTGTAGTCCGGCTTGTGTCCCCGCGCAGCGTCGCGCTCGAGCAGGGTGTCGCGCCGGGCCGCTCGTGCCTGCTCCTTGTCAAACTCCTTGGCGCGCTGGGCGTGGCGCACGCCAAACGCGGCATCAGCGGCGCGCAAGCGCTGTTGTTCGGCTGCCGCGCGGGCTGCGCTTTGCTCGCGCGATTCTGGCGGTGCCAGTGCGTATTGCGTGGCCGCTTTGGTCGAGCCGGGGCAGGGCGTGTCTGCAAACGCGATCTTGCCCTGGGCATCGACGCATTTGTACATGGTATCGGCCAGGGCCGGCATGGCCAGCAGCAGGGCGGCAAAAAACAGCAAAGGTCGCACGATCGGCTCCCGTTGTGGCATACAAGGCAAGCATAGCATCTTGCTAACCACGCTTCCAGCCTATTCTGGCGCCCGGATATGGTCGACTAGCGCATGCGTCATCGCGGCTGGCGGGCGCGTGAGCAGGCTGGCCAGCACCAGCACGCACATTCCGGCTGGTACGCCGAAGATGCCAGCCGAGATCGGCGCGATGGAAAACCAGGCATGGGCTGCGCTGCCGCCCAGGATCGGATTGGTGTGCAACATGTAATACAAGCACATGGAAAAGCCGGCCAGCATGCCCGCGATCGCACCGGCGTTGTTGGCGCGCTTCCAGAACACGCCCAGCACCAGCGCCGGGAACAGGGTCGAGGCGGCCAGCGAAAACGCGGCGCCCACCAGCGACAGGATATCGGCCGGCCGCTGCGAGGCGGCGTAGGCGGCGATAAAGGCGACCGCCAGCAGCAGCAATTTGGAAATCGTGACCCGCTTCTGGGTCGAGGCGCCCGGGTCGACCACCTTGTAATAGACGTCGTGCGACAGCGCGTTCGAAATGGCCAGCAGCAGGCCGTCGGCGGTCGACAGCGCCGCCGCCAGCCCGCCGGCTGCCACCAGGCCGGAGATCACATACGGCATGCCGCCGATTTCCGGCGTGGCCAGCACCAGCACGTCGCCGTCGATGGCGATTTCTGCCAGTTGAACGATGCCGTCGCCATTGATGTCGGCCACGCTGATCAGGGGCGTGAGCTTGTCGACGTTGGCCCAGTACGAGATCCAGGTGGGCAGTTTGGCGTAGTCGCTGCCGACCAGCTGGGTGTACAGGTCGAACTTGACCAGCACCGCCAGCGCCGGAATGGTCAGGTAGATCAGCAGGATGAAGAACAGGGCCCAGAACACCGAGGTGCGGGTCGCCTGCACGCTGGGCGTGGTGTAGGAGCGCATCAGGATGTGCGGCAGCGCCGCGGTGCCCAGCATCAGGCACAGCACCAGCGCCAGGAAGTTATTGCGGCGCGCGTCCGATTGCTGCGCATCGTCGGCGGCAAACGGTGTCGCGTGCGGCTGCGGCGCCCGGGCCCGCGCCAGGTTGGCGTCGCGAAGCGCGCTCCACTGGCGCGCCGCCTCTTCGGCTGTTTTGGGATAGGCGAGCAAGGCCCGTTCGGCAGTGCGGATTTCGGCCAGCGAGGCATTGCGCATGCGTACCGCGTCCAGGCCGCGCTGCACTTGCTCGTGGCCTTCTTCCCACGACTTGGGCAGGGCCTTCAGACGCGCCTGGACGGCGTCGGCGCGGCCGCGAAAGATGGCGCGCACTTCCAGTTCCCTGGGGTCGTGTTCGAGCGCCGCTTCGCGCTGCGCCAGCTTGGGCAGCACCGCGCCGTAGGCCACCTGCGGCAGCGGGTTGTCGGCGTGCTTGACCGACAGCCACATGGTGGGAATCAGGAACGCCACCAGGATGATGATGTACTGCGCCACCTGGGTCCAGGTAATGGCGCGCATCCCTCCCAGGAACGAACATACCAGGATGCTGGCCAGGCCGAGGAAAATGCCGACCGAGAAATCGACGCCGGTAAAGCGCGAAGCGATCAGGCCGACCGCATAAATCTGCGCCACCACGTAGGTGAACGAGACGATGATGGTGGCGGCCACCGCCATCATCCGCACCGGCCCGCCGCGCCCGCCGGCGCCGCCCCCGTAGCGCGCGGCCAGGAAGTCGGGAATCGTGTACTGCGCAAAGCGCCGCAAATACGGCGCGATCAGCAGCGCCACCAGGCAGTAGCCGCCGGTCCAGCCCATGATGTAGGCCAGGCCGTCGAAGCCTTGCAGGAACAGGCCGCCGGTCAGGCTGACGAAGCTGGCCGCCGAGATCCAGTCGGCGGCGGTGGCCATGCCGTTGAAGAAGGCCGGCACGCGCCGCCCCGCCACGTAGTATTCGGACACGTTCGAGGTGCGGCTGATGACGCCGATGGCCGCGTACAGCACAATGGTGGCGAACATGAACAGGTAGCCGATCCACACGCGCGGCATGCCCTCGTGCTCGAGGATGGCCAGCGACGCCAGGAACGCGGCGAAGCAGCCGGTGTACCACAGGTAGTAGCGCGACAGGCGCGCGAAGTAGCTGCTCATGGCAGTTGCCCCAGCTGGCGCGCGAAACGGCGGTCGATGCGGTTCATCAGCAGCGCGTAGACGCCCAGGATCGCCAGGTAGACCAGCGAAGCGCCCTGCGCGGCCAGGTAGAACGACAGTGGCCAGCCAGCCACCGTGATGCTCGCCAGCTCGCGCGCAAAGAACACGGTGCAAAACGTGGTGGCCAGCCACAGCGCCAGCAGCGCCGCGGTGAGCTTGCGCGTGCGGCGCCAGTGGGCTGCGCGTGCGGCCAGCAACCGGTGCAGCTCGGTGGTGGCAGTCATGGCATGTCCTGATCGGCAATGGCGCGCGCCGGGAAGGTCAGCCGGAACAGGCTGCCCGGCGCCTTGGCGGTGTAGCTGCGCGGGTTGTTGAACAGGTCGATCGCGGCGCCGTGCTGCTGGGCGATTTCGCGCACGATGGCAAGGCCAAGGCCGCTGCCAGGTGCGCTGTTGTCGAGGATGCGGTAGAAGCGCTCGAACACGTGCGCCCGTTCGGACGGCGCGATGCCCGGTCCCGTATCTTCCACTTCCAGGATCGCGCAGCCGTCATCAAAGCGCACCCGCACCGTGACGGAACCGCCGGGCGGCGTGTAGCGCAGCGCATTGTCGATCAGGTTGGACAGCATTTCGCGCAGCATCAGCGCATTGCCCTCGATCAGGCGCGGCGCCTCGTCCGGCTCGAAACCGAGGTCGATGCGGTGCGCGAACGACGCCTGGACCCAGTCCTGCACCGTTTCGCGCGCCACCACGTTCAGGTCCAGCGCGACGAAGGCGCTGCCGGCGTGCGGCTGGTTTTCCGCGCGCGCCAGCGCCAGCAGCTGGTTGACCAGCCGGGTGGCCGATTCCGAGCTCTTGGCCAGCTGCTCCAGCGAGCGCCGGATTTCGTCCGGTTCGCGCTGGCGCAGCGCCAGTTCGGACTGCATGCGCATGCCGGCCAGCGGGGTTTTCATCTGGTGCGCGGCGTCGGCGATGAAGCGCTTTTGCATGTCGATGGTCTGCGCCAGCCGTTCGAGCATGTCGTTGAGCGAGCCGACCAGCGGCGAAATCTCTTCCGGCACCTGGTGGGTGTCGATTGGCGACAGGTCGTCCGGACGGCGCGCGCGGATGCGCTCTTGCAGCTGGGCCAGCGGCGACAGGCCGCGCGTGAGCGCAAACCAGACCAGTGCCAGCACGATCGGCAGGATGATGAACTGGGGCAGGATCACGCCCTTGATGATTTCATTGGCCAGCTGCGCGCGCTTGTCCAGCGTTTCGGCCACCTGCACCAGCGCCGACGTGGGTTCGTCGTCGCGCCGCGCTTGCGGGCGCAGGTTCACGAACGAAAACGCGATCCGCACCGCGCTGCCATGCATCACGTCGTTGCGGAAGTGGACTCGCCCGGTGCTGTAGCGCTCCGGGTCAAGCGGCTGCGGCAGGTCGCGGTCGCCGTCGACCAGCTCCTGCGTTGGCCCGGCGATCTGGAAATAGACGCTGTCGACGTCGTCGGCGCGCAGGATGTCGCGCGCGCTGCCGGGCAGGCGCGAGACTACCTTGCCGTCCACTTCGCGCACCTGCTGCGCCAGCACCGTCACGCTGTCTTCGAGCGCATGGTCGAACGGCTGGTTGGCGATCGACTTGGCCACCAGGTAGGTGATCGCAATACTCATGGGCCAAAGCAGCAGCAAAGGCGCCAGCATCCAGTCGAGGATTTCGCCGAACAGCGAATGCTGGATGTTTTCTTCGGGTTCGGGATTGGGCGGCACGTACAGCACCGGCTCCGGCGCGAAATTGGCCGGCCCGGTCAGGCCTGCGTCACGTTCGTTCACTGCGGGTCCGGCGCGAACTTCTCAAGGCAGTAGCCCAGGCCGCGCACGGTGGCGATGCGCACTCCGCCCACTTCGATCTTCTTGCGCAGCCGGTGCACATAGACTTCGATGGCGTTGTTGGACACTTCCTCGCCCCATTCGCACAAATGGTCGACCAGCTGCTCTTTCGAGACCAGCCGGCCGGCGCGCGCCAGCAGGATTTCGAGCAGCCCCAGTTCGCGCGCCGACAGTTCCAGCATCTGGTCATTGATGTAAGCGCTGCGCCCGACCTGGTCGTACACCAGCGGGCCGTGGCGCACCACGGTGGGCCCGCCGCCGGCGCCGCGCCGGGTCAGCGCGCGCACCCGCGCCTCCAGTTCGGACAACGCGAACGGCTTGGCCATGTAATCGTCCGCGCCCAGGTCCAGGCCGTTGACGCGCTGCTCGATCGAATCGGCCGCCGTCAATATCAGCACCGGCAGCAGCGAGGAGCGCGCGCGCAAGCGGCGCAGCACTTCCAGGCCGGACAGGCGCGGCAGGCCCAGGTCCAGGATCAAAAGATCGAATTCCTGGGTCGACAGGGCGGTGTCGGCCTCCTCGCCATTCTTGACGCAATCGATCGCATAGCCCGACTGGCGCAGCGAGCGCGTCAGTCCGTCGGCCAGTACACTGTCATCTTCGGCAAGTAAAATACGCATGGGGTCCATTGTGTTTCATTTGGCGCAAGTTGGGAAATTTTTCATTTTCTGTGCAAGTTACGCTTGCCAAGACTACTGTACGCCTGTACAGTGCATTCCTGTGTAGCGAAAACGTCATTTCTCAATACTGGAAAATCATGGACGACAAGAAAAACGTAATGAATGCAACTGAAAAGGGCAAGGCGCTGGCCGCCGCCCTGGCCCAGATCGAGAAGCAGTTCGGCAAGGGTTCCGTCATGCGCATGGACGGCAATGCCCCGGTCGAAGAAGTGCAGGTCGTCTCGACCGGCTCGCTGGGACTGGACATCGCGCTGGGCGTGGGCGGCTTGCCGCGCGGCCGCGTGGTCGAAATCTACGGCCCTGAATCGTCGGGCAAAACCACGCTCACGCTGCAGACCATCGCGCAAATGCAAAAGCTGGGCGGCACCTGCGCCTTCATCGACGCCGAGCACGCGCTGGACGTCGGTTACGCGCAAAAACTGGGCATCAACCTGTCCGAGCTGCTCATTTCGCAGCCGGACACGGGCGAGCAGGCACTGGAAATTTGCGACGCACTGGTGCGTTCTGGCAGTGTCGACCTGGTGGTCATCGACTCGGTGGCCGCGCTCACGCCGCGCGCCGAAATCGAAGGCGACATGGGCGATTCGCTGCCAGGCTTGCAAGCGCGTTTGATGTCGCAGGCGCTGCGCAAGTTGACCGGCTCGATCAACCGCACCAACACGCTGGTCATCTTCATCAACCAGATCCGCATGAAAATCGGTGTCATGTTCGGCAGCCCGGAAACCACCACCGGTGGCAACGCGCTCAAGTTCTACGCGTCGGTGCGCCTGGACATCCGCCGTACCGGCTCGATCAAGTCGGGCGACGAAGTGATTGGCAACGAAACCAAGGTCAAGGTCGTCAAGAACAAGATCGCGCCGCCATTCAAGGAAGCGCACTTCGACATTCTTTATGGCGAAGGCACGTCGCGCGAAGGCGAAATCCTCGACCTGGGTGCAGATAACAAGGTCGTGGAAAAGTCGGGTTCCTGGTACAGCTATAACGGCGAACGTATCGGCCAGGGCAAAGACAATGCGCGCATCTATCTGAAAGAGCGTCCGGCGCTGGCGCGTGAGATCGAAAACAAGGTGCGCGTGGCGCTCGGCGTGCGCGAACTGCCGCCGCCTGCTGGCGAAGAGCAGCCTGCCGGCAAAGTCGCCAAGCTGAAGGCGGTCGCCGAGTAAGCGATGGCTGCGCCACAACTGAGCCTCAAGGGCCGTGCGCTGCGTTTTTTGTCAATGCGCGAGCACAGCCGCCTTGAGCTGGGGCGCAAGCTGGCCAGGTATGCCGAGGAGGGCGACGACGTCGACGCCCTGCTCGACTTCCTGGAACAGAACAACTGGCTGTCGCAGCAGCGGTTTTCCGAATCGCTGATCCACCGGCGCGCGGCGCGTTACGGCAACAGCCGCATCATGGCCGAGCTGCAAAGCCACGGCGTGGCGGGCGAGGCCTTGAAGCAGTTGAAGGCGGGCCTGGGCGACAGCGAAGCGGCACGGGCCTGTGAAGTCTGGCAGCGCAAATTCGGCAGCGTCGCCGTCGATGCGGTCGAACGCAACAAGCAGATGCGCTTCCTGCTGCAGCGCGGCTTTTCCCAGCGCGCGGTGCAGGCCGCGCTCAAAGGTGCACCTGAAGACTGAGAAAAGCGCCGGGCTCGGCACCCGATCCACCATGTTTGCCGAAACCTTGGTTGACGCATACTCCTCGCTGGTGGAAAAGGGAGAGCCCGGCGCTGTTTCCCCTTTGCTGCCGTGGGCGGCGCTTTATGGCAGCAAGGTCGCGCACGACAGGGGGGCGAACCTCGTACCCGGCAGCAGTGCGCCCCACGTCATCGGGTCAGCGGTCGGGAGCAATTCGCCTGGCATGCCTTGCAGGCCCAGCCAGGCCCTGGCCACGTCGCGGTGGGCAAGCAAGCCCTTCGCCTTGGCCAGACGGTCAAGCATTTGCGGTTTGCCGGTGTCGGCAAACGCGCGGTTCCACAGCACCAGGGTCGGCACGGTCGTGTCGAATTTCCCGGTGGCCGGTCCGGCATGGAAATGCTTGCCGGACTTATCCGATGGTAAATTCTCCGCGTGATCGCTGGTAAACACCAGGAACGCCGGTTCCTTCTGGGCGTCCAGTATCGCCGCTGCCTGTAGCAGTACCGCGGCGGTGTAGTCGGCCGAGCGGCGATAGCGCAGTTCAAGCAGGGCGTCGTCGTCGAGCGCGGCCGGCTCGGCCGGATACATCCGGGCCGGATAGCGATCTTCGTAGTTCAGGTGCTGGCCAAACAAATGCAATACGACTGCCTTCGGCCCCGGTCCGCTGCGCTTCAGAAAATCGTTCATCGCTTCGACCGGCACTTCGTCGAAGGCGTTCACTTCCATCGACGAGGTCTTTTGCAGCAGGTCATGGCCGGACTCGGGCAGCACCCAGATTTCATGGTTATTGATATAGGCCGTCCTGGCGCCGGCCGCCTTGGCCAGCGCCAGCACGGTCGGATTGTGCTGGGCGCCGCCGGCGTCGCCAACGTCGACGCCCGTCATCAGGCGCGGCACCGACCCGAAGGTGCTGTTCGAGCTGGCACAGGCATCGGGCAAGCGCAGCCCGAGGCCCTGGCGCAGGCGCAGCGCCAGTGCCGTGCCGGTGGCGCTGGCGCCATCGCGCGGCATGGCGTCGGCGCGCATCGATTCGCCGATGATCAAGACGCCGAGCCCATTGAACGAGACAAATTGCCTGGTCGCAGCGGCAGCGTTGCGGACCTCGTAGTGACCTTTTCCCGCCTCCCCATACGCGGCCTCGAACAGGCGGCTCGACAGCGATTCCTTGACCAGGGTTACGTGCGACAACCACGGTACGGCGGTGCGCGCTTCCGGCCCCATGATTCGCGAGAAGAACAAAAATTGCGCGCCGTCGAGCGCGACTGCCGAGAGCGGGATCAGCAGGCACAAGAACAACACGGCGGCGCCATCACCGGACTGCTCTTGCGGCTTGCGGGTCGCCCGGAAAGCCCACGCCAGCGCGCCCACGCTCAGCATGGCGCTGAGCAAAAACCATCGATTGCCGATGGCCAATTTGATGCCTGTCAAGACCACTTTGAAGGCGCCATTGGTGGCCGGCTCCATCATGGCATTGGTCGGGCCCATGCCGGTCACCGCCACGGTGGCAATCCAGACCAGCGTCCAGGGCAAGGCCAATGCCTGCAGCCAGGCCGACCAGCGCAAACGCCGGGAGGGGATCGCAGCGAGCAGGCCGGCGCAGATGATCATCCAGGCCAGCGCCGCCATTGGCTTGGCAAGCATGCCGCCCGAGAGTAGCCAGACCGAGCCCGGCGCCAGCGCGGCGCACAGCAAAGCCACCCGTCCGGTGTGAGGAAGCCAGCGCGGGCGGGAACGGTTTAGCAACGCTTTGCAGAATGCGGACAGGGATTCCAATGGACTGACTCCGAGGTCAAAAAAAAGGGACTGGCCAGTCCGTCGATTGCCCATTATCCTTGATTTGTGTGCACCGGACCATCGGCGCGTTTGGACGCCGCAGCCTGCGATATCATTTCTTCGCCAACCGATGAAATTCTGACAACGCCGCCCTGAATAAGGCATGTTGCAGCGCGGTGTGATAAACTTTCGTGGTTTTAGCAGCGCCGCATGAGCGGTTGTTGTCGTAGAAGCTGCGACAACGTGCAATAGCACACCGGCTGCATACTATTTACCGCCGCATTTCCGGCATTGGTCTTTATGCCCCTGTCTTCTCCTGTCCCCCGCGCGTTGCGGCACACTCGCGCCATCCAGATCGCTGCGTACGCGCGCGATGATGGCTTGTGGGATCTCGACGCCCGCATCACCGACGTCAAGGTGGCCGATGTCACGCTGGCGTCCGGACTGCGCCCTGGCGGCACCTTCCTGCACGACCTGAACCTGCGCATTACCATCAACCGCGAACTGACTGTCGTCGATGCCGAAGCTGCGTCCGACGCCGTTCCGTATGCTGGTTATTGCGACACCAACGGCGCCGCTTACAAGGCGCTGATCGGCCTCAATTTGATGAAGGGCTTTCGGCTCGGCATCAAGGAGCGCCTGTCCGGCGTGCTAGGCTGTACCCACCTGACCGAATTGGCCAATATCCTGCCGACGGCGGCGCTGCAAGCCTATGCCAACGACGTCATCAAGACGCGCGATGGCGATGGCGACGACCAGCTGCCCGATCGCCCGTTTCAGATTGAAAGATGCCATGCTTTGCGCGCCGACGGCCCCGCGGTCGCCAAGTATTACCCCCGCTGGGTGGCCAAAGCGGTACCGAAATAGCAGTCCAGTTTTACTCTTTAGCACCTCAACCGTATTTCCACACTATCAGTATCAGAAGAAGGGACGCCAGCATGAAAATCCATGAGTATCAAGGCAAAGAAATCCTCCGGCAGTTCGGAGTGACGGTACCGCGCGGCATTCCGTGCATGTCCGTGGACGAGGCTGTCAAGGCAGCCGAAACCCTGGGCGGCCCGGTCTGGGTAGTCAAGGCGCAGATCCATGCTGGCGGTCGCGGCAAGGGCGGCGGCGTCAAGGTCGCCAAGTCGCTCGAACAGGTCAAGGAATATGCTGACCAGATCATGGGCATGCAGCTGATCACGCACCAGACCGGCCCTGAAGGCCAAAAGGTGCGTCGCCTGCTGATCGAAGAAGGCGCGGACATCCAGAAAGAACTGTATGTTTCGCTGGTGACCGACCGCATCAGCCAGAAGGTCGTGCTGATGGCGTCCTCCGAAGGCGGCATGGACATCGAAGAAGTTGCGCACAGCAACCCGGAGAAAATCCACCACATCGCCATCGATCCTGCCGCCGGCATCACCGACGCAGAGTGCAACGACATCGGCACCAAGATTGGCGTGCCTGCCGCATCGCTGGCCGACTTCGCCGTGCAAATCAAGGGCCTGTACCAGGCTTACTGGGACACCGACTGCTCGCTGGCTGAAATCAACCCGCTGATCCTGACCGGCTCGGGCAAGGTCATCGCACTGGACGCCAAATTCAACTTCGATTCGAACGCGCTGTATCGCCAGCCGAACATCGTCGCCTACCGCGACCTGGACGAAGAAGATCCAGCCGAAGTGGAAGCGTCGAAATTCGACCTGGCTTACATTTCGCTCGACGGCAACATCGGTTGCCTGGTCAACGGCGCCGGCCTGGCCATGGCCACCATGGACACTATCAAGCTGTTCGGCGGCGAGCCTGCCAACTTCCTCGACGTGGGCGGCGGCGCAACGGCTGAAAAAGTCACCGAAGCGTTCAAGATCATGTTGAAGAACCCTGGCCTGAAAGCCATCCTGGTCAACATCTTCGGCGGCATCATGCGCTGCGACGTGATCGCCGAAGGCGTGATCACCGCATCGAAGGCCGTGTCCCTGCAAGTGCCGCTGGTCGTGCGCATGAAGGGCACCAACGAAGACATCGGCAAGAAAATGCTGGCCGATTCCGGCCTGCCGATCATCGCCGCAGACACGATGGAAGACGCCGCCAAGGCCGTCGTTGCCGCCGCTGCCGGTCAAGCCTAATTCGAAGGAACAAACATGTCGATCCTGATCAATAAAGATACCAAAGTAGTCACCCAGGGAATTACCGGCAAGACCGGTCAGTTCCACACCCGCATGTGCCGCGAGTACGCCAACGGCAAAGAAGCCTTCGTGGCCGGCGTGAACCCGAAGAAAGCCGGCGAAGACTTCGAAGGCATTCCGATTTTCGCCAACGTCGCTGAAGCGAAAAAAGAAACCGGCGCCAACGTGTCGGTGATCTATGTGCCGCCAGCCGGCGCCGCTGCCGCGATCTGGGAAGCGGTCGAAGCTGAACTCGACCTGGCCATCTGCATCACCGAAGGCATTCCTGTGCGCGACATGATGGCGTTGAAAGACCGCATGGCCAAGGCCGGTTCCAAGACCTTGCTGCTGGGCCCTAACTGCCCAGGCCTGATCACCCCTGACGAAATCAAGATTGGCATCATGCCAGGTCACATCCACCGCAAGGGCCGCATCGGCGTGGTCTCGCGTTCGGGCACCCTGACCTATGAAGCAGTCGGTCAGCTGACCGCACTGGGCCTGGGCCAGTCGTCGGCAGTGGGCATCGGCGGCGACCCGATCAACGGTCTCAAGCACATCGACATCATGAAGATGTTCAACGACGATCCCGATACTGACGCGGTCATCATGATCGGTGAAATCGGCGGTCCTGACGAAGCGAACGCAGCGTACTGGATCAAGGACAACATGAAAAAGCCGGTGGTCTGCTTCATCGCAGGCGTGACCGCCCCTCCGGGCAAGCGCATGGGCCACGCCGGCGCGCTGATCTCCGGCGGCGCCGACACCGCGCAAGCGAAACTGGACATCATGGCCGAGTGCGGCATCAAGGCCACCAAGAACCCGTCCGAAATGGCGCGTTTGTTAAAAGCGATGTTGTAATTTGTAACGACAGGCCAAGGTAGTTGATAATGACGGGGAGCGCGAGCTCCCCGTTTGCATTTGTAGCCGTTTGGAGAGTTGCCGTGGCAAAAATCATAATTACATCGGAAGGCAAGCTGATCCAGGAAGTCGAGCTGGTCAAGGAGCGCATCACGATCGGGCGCAAGCCCTACAACGACATCGTGTTCGACCACCGCGCCGTCAGCGGCCAGCACGCGACGCTCACGCTGATGCTGGAAGATGCCATTCTCGAAGACCTGGGCAGTACCAACGGCACGTTCGTCAACGGCGAGAAGGTCTACCGCCAGAAAATCGTCCCAGGCGACAAGATCAGCGTTGCCATCTTTGAACTGGACTATGTCGCCTCGCCCCCGAAGGCGGTGGCGAGCGGCAAGATCGAAGTGATGAACGGCGCCCATACCGGCAAGCGGCTGGCGCTGAACAAACCGCTGACGACCATCGGCAAACCCGGTTCGGCGGTGGTGGCCATTACCTACGCGGGCGGCAGCTATTCGGCCGCAAAGATCGATGGCGAACTGGGACCGTCAATCAATGGCGCCGCACTGGAACAGGAACCGCGCCGGCTGGTGCATGGCGACGTTCTCGATCTGGCGGGAACGCGCATGACGTTTCTTGCCAGGTAGTCCCGTTTTTCGACAGATATGGCAAATTTTCATACCATAGTGACGAAAATTGTCAGTATTCGGATAAAAATTGGCATAAAACATGTCTGAAAAGCATAAAAATGAAGGCATTTTGCCGAAACTGCGCTGGCACGCAGATTGCTCTAATGAAAGTACGGACAATCCAGTCGTTGTGAAGTTAAACCTCTCAGGAGAAGCAAAATGAACTCGAAAATGATGAAAAAAGCACAAGCCGGTTTCACGCTGATCGAACTGATGATCGTTGTTGCCATTATCGGTATCTTGGCTGCAATCGCACTGCCAGCCTATTCGAAGTACATGGACAAGGCGAAGTTCTCGGAAGTTGTCCTGGCAACCCAGGCTGCCAAGACTGCCGTTGAAATTTGCTACCAGGACTTGGGCCCAGCTGCTGCTGCTGTTGCCGGTGGTTGTGATAGTGGCAATAATGGCGTTCCGTCCGACATCACCACGCTGAGTGGCTATGTTGCCTCGGTTACGACCGCAGCTCCAGGCACGATCACCGCGACGGCTGGTACGTTCGGCGGCGTTTCTGGCCAAACTTACGTCCTGACCCCTGCCCTTGATGGTAGCGGCAAGGTTGTCTGGACGATCAGCGGCACCTGCGGCACCGCCCAGCTTTGCAAAGTTACCCCTGCACCTTAATTGGCTAGGGCGCGCAAGCGCCCTGCTAGTTGCAAAACGAAATGCCGCTCGTCAGAGCGGCATTTTTTTGTCTTGCTTTCCGGGGGGGGCAGTGCACACCTGCGCCAGACGACTGTCGGGAACGGGTTGCCAAGAACTGTCCGTCTATTTCGCCAACTGAAAATTATCGTCACCAATGTGACAATTTGAAGCCATCCGTAGCGCCCATGGCCAGCGAAATCCCCTTTGCCATCCTGGCACGACGATTGCAACTAAGGCAGTAGAGTTGCCAAAGTTCACTCAGCCAGGAGAACCAAAATGAATACCCTGCATTTCCGCCGCAGCGTTGAAACCGGGTTCACACTGATTGAGCTGATGATCGTCGTTGCCATCATCGGCATCCTCGCTGCCGTCGCATTGCCAGCCTACGCCGGGTACCTGGATCGGGCGAAATTCTCCGAAGTGGTACTCGCTTCCCATTCAGCCAAGGCGGCTGTCGATATCTGCGTCCAGTTCAATGGTGCGCCAGATAACTGCAACGGTACTGCCGGCAATGCCGAAGGCATACCCGAAGACATCGCGGCAAGTACTGGCACCTATGTCGCCAGCGTCAGCACCTTGGCCGGCGCCATCACTGTCGTACCCAAAGAGGTGGGTGGCCTCAGCGCTACTGACACCTATATACTGAAAGCGACCATGGGCGCCAGCGGCCAAGTCCTGTGGCGCGTCGATCCGGCCAGCGGATGCATCGCCAAACTGTTGTGCAAGAGCTAGCTGCTAGACGGCGTGCCAGTCTCCCGACTTGCCGCCATGCTTTTCCAGCACCCGCACGTCGGTCATGACCATGCCCCGGTCAACCGCCTTGCACATGTCGTAAATGGTCAGCAGGCCCACTTGCACCGCCGTCAACGCTTCCATCTCGACCCCGGTCTGGCCCACCGTTTCCACCTGCGCGCGGCAATGCACGCTGTTGGCCGGCGCATCGATCTCGAAATCGACCGTGACGCGGGTCAGCGCCAGCGGATGGCACAGCGGCACCAGGTCGCTGGTGCGCTTGGCGCCCATGATGGCGGCAATGCGCGCGATGCCCAGTACATCACCTTTTTTTGCCGTGCCCGACATCACCAGCGCCAGCGTGGCCGGCTGCATGCGGATGGTGCCGGCCGCCACGGCGATGCGGTGGGTGGCGCTCTTGGCGCCCACATCGACCATGTGGGCCTGGCCGCTGGCGTCGAAATGGGTCAGTTGTTCAGCAGTTTGCTTGGTCATCGGTGTCAATGGTAAGAAAGTGTTTCGTTCATTCGCAGGGGCCGCACTGGCGGCTGGGTTACGGTTATCATAGCATCGTGAAATCAAAAACCGTCCCCCGTTTGTTGCTGTCGGCCAGCCTGTGCGCCGCGCTGCTATCGCCGCCGCTGCCGGGCGCAAGTCAGACCCGGCCCGACAACACCGTGCTGCCCACGCTGGGCGACGCCGCGCGCGGCGACCTGTCACCGGTCATGGAGCGCAAGCTGGGCGAGGAGATCATGCGCGACATCCGCCGCGATCACGACTTCCTCGACGACGACCAGATTCTCGAATACCTCAATACCTTCGGCAGCGCGCTGGTCGCCGCCCACCCCGGGGCGCGCGGCGAAACCAACGCCGATTACTTTTTTTTCGCCGTGCGCGATCCCCAGCTCAACGCCTTCGCGCTGCCGGGCGGCTTCATTGCCGTGCACTCGGCCCTGCTGCTGTCGGCGCAAACCGAGTCCGAACTGGCGTCGGTGCTGTCGCACGAAATCGGCCACGTCGTCCAGCGCCATATCGCGCGCATGATCGGCCAGCAAAAGCAGGACGTGCTCATTCCCTTGGCTGCCCTGGTGCTGGCGGCGCTCGCTTCGCGCGGCGGGGCCGGCGGCGACGCCGTGGTTGGCGTCATGATGGGCGGGCAGGGCCTGGCCATCCAGCGTCAGCTCAATTTCAGCCGCGACGCCGAACGCGAAGCGGACCGGGTCGGGTTCCAGATCATGTCGGCCGGCGGCTATGATACGTCCGGCATGGTGGCCTTTTTCGGCCGTCTGCAAGCGGCCACGCGCAATTATTCCGACCTGGTGCCCGCCTATCTGCGCAGCCACCCGTTGACCGGCGAGCGGATCGCCGATATCCAGGCGCGCATACGCGAAGTGCCGTACCGCCAGCGCATCGACGGCACAGAATTCCAGCTGGTCCGAGCCCGCGCCCGCGTGTTGCAGGATGAAAGCACGCAGGGCCGGGTTGAAGCGACGACCTTTTTCGACACCCAGATGCAGCAGCAAAATCGTCAGCTGCAGGCTGGGGCTCAGTATGGCCTGGCTTTGCTTGCGCTCAAGAAGGGTGAGCTGGCCAAGGCGCAATCCTGGCTGGACAAGGCGCGCGCCACCATGCGCCGCACCGAAGGGGCGTTTTCGACCGGCCAGGCGACGTCCGACGGCGCCGCCATGTTTGCAGCGCTGGACCTGGAAATCAAGCTGGCGCCGGACCAGAGCGCAGCGCTCAAGCTGCAAGGCTTGAAGGACGCCGAGCTGGCGCACCAGAAGTACCCGCTGGCGCGCGGCATCGCACGCCAGTACGCGGACGCGATGATCGCCAACGGCAAGCTGGACGAGGCCACGCGCTACCTGCGCGAGCAGTCGCAGCAGTATCGGGAAGAGCCCAAGCTGCATGAATTGCTGGCCAAGGCCTATGCGGCGCAAGGCAAGCTGGCGCTGCAGCATATCGCGCTGGCCGAATCGTATGCGCTCGGCGGCGGCAAGCAAGCTGCGCTGGACCAGCTGCTGATCGCGCGCAAGGCCGCCGATGCTTCGTTCTACGACATGGCCCTGATCGACGCGCGCGAGCGCGAGCTCAAGGAGCAGCGCCGGGAAGAGTTGAAGGAAGAGAAGAAATAGGCGCGGCCGGCAGCCGAGTGAAGCCGAAATGGTCGGCCACAGCGTCGCGCCGGATGCACGACACCGGCACCAGCTGCTTGCCGATCGCCAGATTAAGCTGACCGGCGCCGCCGTCCAGCCAGGCCAGCAGCGCGTCATCTGACACGGGCGCGCCCGCCAATGTCAGCTGCGCGATCAATTGCGCCACGTCCCGATCGTCCACTTGCGCCACCTTGCCGCCCGCTTCAATGATCAGTTCACCCGTTTCGGTCATGAAGGCGTGCTCGGCCTGCGTGACCGGCTCGCCCGTATGCAGTACCAAGCCATGGTGCGGATCGGTGCGCGCAATATACGGCGTCGCTTCCAGGTTCAGGTAGACCCGCTGCGGGCCGTTCTGGAAATACCAGCTGCCGCGCGCATCGGCCATGTAATTGCGGTTGATGAAACCAAGCAGCGCTTGCTGGATCACCTTGTCGCCGGCCAGTCCCAGATGCTGGGCGCGCTCGTCGCGCATGCGCCAGTTGCCGCGCGCATCCAGCGCCAGCCAGCCGTAACAATGCGGTACATCGGGCCACTTGGCCATGGCTTTCTTGACGATGTCATCCATGATGCGCTTTACCTTCCAGGAAATGCAGCAGCTTGCGCGGCAGCCAGTCGAGCCGATGGCCGTTGGTGAAACCTACGTGGCCGCCGTGTTCCGGATAGTCGAGCGTGACATGGCTCGAAGCGCGCCGCGGCAGATGCTGGCCCGGCAGGAAAGGGTCGTTGCGCGCGTTGAGCACCAGCGTCGGCACCGTGATGTCGCCCAGCACATGCTTGGCGCTGGCGCGGTCCCAGTAGTCATCGGTGTCGCGGTAGCCGTGCAGCGGCGCGGTGACCACGTTGTCGAACGCGTACAGGTCGCGCGCGCCGAGTAATTCATCGCGCTCGAACAGGCCGGGAAACTGGTCCAGCTTGGCCAGGCACTTGGGCTTGAGCGTTTGCAGGAACATGCGCGTATAGACCATGTTCAATCCCGACGACAGCGCTTCGCCGCCACGGGCCAGGTCCAGCGGGGCCGACACCGCGCAAGCGGCGTCGACAAATTCGGCCTGATGCTGCGACTCACCGAGCCAGCGCAGCAGCGCATTGCCGCCCAGCGATACGCCAGTGGCGTACAGCTTGCCGCTGGCGCGCTCGCGCAGGCGCCGGATGATCCAGTCGATTTCGCCCGCGTCGCCTGAATGGTAGAAGCGCGGCGCCAGATTGAGTTCGCCCGAGCAGCCGCGAAAATGCGGGATCGCGCCCGACCAGCCGCGCGCCGCCAGCGCCGCCATCATGGCGCGCGCGTAGTGGCTGTCGGACGAGCCTTCCAGGCCATGGAACAGCACTACCAGCGGCTGGCCCGGCACGCCGTCGACGAAATCGACATCGACGAAGTCGCCGTCCAGCGCATCCCAGCGTTCGCGCCGGTAACTGACCTGCGGCTTGGCGATGCACAGCGCGGGATAAATGGTCTGCAGGTGCCCGCTGGGCAGCCACAGGGGCGCGGTGTAGTGCACGGCGTTCTTTCTCAGTGCAAGCTGGTGGTCGCGTGGCCGGCCGGCACCGGTCCCGGCGCCACCGACACGTGATGCAGCACCATGCGCCAGCCTTGCGGCGTCTTCATGTAGACATTGGTGGCAACCAGGTGCGCCGGCTCGGCGGTGCCGGTGGCAGTGACGCCTTCGATGACGGTATGGACCGAGCTCATCAAATTATGGGTTTCGTGCAGCTGGGAAGGACGGATCTGCAAGCCGCCCCGTTCCAGAATGGCTTCCCATGATTGCTGGATTGCTGCGTGCCCGTGCAGGCGCGGCCCGCCCGGGTGGACGCAGACGATTTCCTCGTCCTCGGCCCACAGGTCCATCAGCGCTTCGACATCGGCGCGGTTGAGCGCCTCATAGAACGCGGCCTCGACTTCGGCGGCGCTGCCATTGAGTTGCTTGCCTTTTTTCATGCGACCTCCACCGGCTGCGCCGCGGTTAGTGGTGCGACAGGACTGTGCCTGGCTTGAGGCGATATTCGGTGCCGCAATACGGGCACTTGGCCAGGCCGTCGTGGCCGAAGTCCAGGAACACGCGCGGATGCGAGGACCACAGCGGCATGGCTGGATTCGGGCAATGGGCCGGCAAGTCTTGCGCGCCCAGTTCGACCACAGGCGTTTTGGTTTCGTTCATGGATTCTCCGTCAACAGTGCAAAAGCTCGATTTTAGTCGATTCGGGCCGGTTCACCCGTCGGCGCGGCAAAATTGGCGAAACTGGCTGTCGTGGCACCGGCAAACCCCGTCAATATTGCTTCATAAAAACGCGGCCCCGCGGTATAGTTAGCCGTGATCACCCATTGAACGACGCCATGTCCGAACAAGCCGCAGTCCCCCGTTCCCAGCATCTGCAAGGCGCGCAACAACCTTCCTATAACGGCAAGGATGAACTGTGGGCGAACGAGCGCTGCCTCAAGAACTACAATCGTGACATCGTCGAGAAGCTCGCGCGCCACACCCTTCAACGGGGCAGCGTGATGGAGTTCGGGGCCGGTATCGGCACCCTCGCGGGCTTGTGGGAAAACACTACCGGGGTGCGCCCGGTGTGCCTGGAGATCGATCCGCAATTGCGCCAGATACTTCTGGAGCGCCAGTTCCCATGCTATCAGAGCCTCGATGTCGTCGATCAGGCGTTCGACACGATTTATAGCTCCAACGTCCTGGAACACATCGAGGACGATGTCGCGATCCTGCGCCAGCTTCATGAAAAGCTGCAGCCGGGCGGCACGCTGGCCGTGTATGTGCCTGCGTTCATGAGCATTTATACGGAACTTGACGCGGCAGTGGGCCATTACCGGCGCTATGCACGGGGCGAACTGGTCGAGAAGATGCAACGCGCCGGGTTCCGGGTGGAGCGCAGTCATTACGTCGATTGTATTGGCTATTTCGCCTGGCTGGCGGTACGCCTGCGCGGCTACAAGGGCGACCGCAAGCTGGGCGACGGCAAGAGCCTGGCGATTTACGATACCTGGCTGTATCCGCTCAGCCGCCTGTTCGACGGCCTCGGGCTGCGTCACCTGTTCGGCAAGAACCTGCTGGTCATCGCCCGCAAAGACTGATTTCGAGTCATCAGTCTGGTTTCAGCCTCGGCGTCGGGGAGTCGTGCCAGCGGATCCAATCGCAGCGCACGGGCTCGCTGCCGTTCCTCAGTCCTTCTGGCGTGCCGAGGGCGTGCATGCCCAAGCGATTGTGTTCCACGTAAACTTGATTGGCGTGTTCACTCAGCGTGAGGTCGGTGTCCACGTAATAGCGGGTCCAGGAAAAACTGTCCCTGCCGCGCGTAACGATGCCGTTCCAGCGTGTCGGGAACGCGTCCGGGCAGGCGTGTTCGATCTTGTCGAACAGCAGTGCGCTCTGCTTGCGCGCCGCTTGCAGGGCCGGGTCCGGCGCGGTTGCAACGAGCGCACAGGAAAGGACGGTGACAGGCCGGCGCTTCCCGCTGTGCGGCGTGTTTGCCACGGTGGTGGTGCGCGGGAACTGGTCGCCATTGACTATCGGTGCACAGTCGCTGCTGTCCATGCGCAAGCCAAAGCGATTCAGGTCGGCGTCAATTGCCGAGGCAAAGCGAGGATCCGCCAAAGCGGTTGCGGGCGACAAGTCCGAAATGGTTCTGAGCATCCGCGTGGCGCCCGGGAAGCGGGCCAGCTGCTGTTTGATGCGTTCGCTGCCAGGCCCGACAAGGTCCAGGGGAACCATGCCGTCGACGTTGACGAAGCGCGATTGCGGATGGACGTAGGCGGCAAGATAGGAATAACTCTGCCTGTCGAGGCCCAGGTACAGATAGGGCTGGTCGACCAATTTTTGCGGCAGGTTGTCGAAATTGATCCAGTGGCGGGTCCACTTCTCGCTTTTTGCCGACCCGCCAAAGGTGAATACGCCCACCAGGTTCATATTGCCAAGCTGAAGCAATGCACAGACACAGGCTACGAGCAGTGCGCGCGGCGCGCTGAGCATGAATGCTGGAACGATGGCCAAGGCGGGCCCGATCAGCAGCGACAGCGGGAGAAAATAGCGGCCATTCGAAAACTGCAGCAGCCATAGCGTCCAGCTGAGGACGATAAAGCCGAGAAAACGTAGCCACAGGCTCTCGTCGGCTTGCCGGGTAGCGGCGCCATGCGCGAACCGGCGCCGCACGGCAACGAACCCCAGCGCGGCAAGGGCGGCGAAGCACATGGCGAAGCGCAGGTCCGGTGCGAATACCTCCGCATAAATCCACTCCTTCGGAATGGCGAGATAGAAGGGCAATGCCAGCGCGTCGCCCAGCGTGCTCGACAGGAAGCGGCGATGCGTAAAGCTGACAGCGGGGAAGTCGGGAGAATGAAACACCGAATTGGCGAACGGGAAGAACGGGTTGTGATATTCACTGTACAGCAGCCATGCCCAATAGCCGCCCGTGAGTGCGCTGCCGACCAAGCCGCCGAGCACTAGCCAGCCCAGATTGGCGCCGCGCTGGCGCCAGCTCATCTCAGGCGCGAACAGGAACACGACCGCCGCCACCGCGAATAACAGATTGGTGAGCTTCAGCCCTGCGGCTGCACCCAGCAATGCGCCAGCGGCCAGCAGGTGGCCGCGTGTCGGCGCGCCCAGCAGCAGAAAGATTGCGCCCAGCACCGGGATGCAGGTGCTGATGTCGGCGTAGGACGTGCCGATTTCGGCAATGAAAATTGGACTCGCCGCGCCGACCAGCAGGGCCACCAGGCTGAAGGGCAGTGCCAGATGGCGTGTGCCGAACAAGCGCCGGCATATCATCCAGAGCAACACCAGATTGAGCGAATGCACCAGGGCCAGGACCATGCCTATGGAAAGGCTGTGCCAGTCGGCCGCCAGCATGCCGTAGAACGGCAGCATCGGCAGCGGGTTCAGGTAGCTGACCATGCCCGCCTCCATGAACTCTGAAGGCAGCCGGCCGTGCATTAGGGCGTAGCCGGAATAAATGTGGTAGTTCAGCAGGTCCCAACTGCGGTCGACGCCGTGCCACCAGGTGACGGCCAGGGCGAAGGCGATGCAGGCAAGTACGGCGAGCGCGTCCACCCAGCGCCGCGGCGGCGTGCGCAATGGGTCGCCAGACAGCGCGCGCATCAGGTCTTGCCTGCCGAGAGCAGCGCGATACCGACGCAAACGAGTACCAGGCCGCACCAGTTGGCCCTGCTCATGGTTTCGTGGAGTACGGCGACGGCGATCAGCGTTGACACGATCGACACGCCTGCCGTGATGACCGGTTGCGCCAGCGTCAGCGGAATCTTCTGCAAGGCCAGCGCGTAGGCGCCGAACGAGGCAGCGTACAGGACAGCGGCAAATATCACCATGGGTTGCAGCGCGATGTCGAGCAGGCCGCGTGCCTGGCCGCTGGCGCCCAGTTTCAGGCAGAACGAGGCCCCCGCGCTGCAGAGTATGACCATGCCCATCATCAGCAGTCCGCTCATGCGGGCGCCCTGCGTACCGGCAGGGTCAGGAAGCCGTTCACCAGCGACGTCATTAGCACAATACCGCCCAAGTTGAACAACAGCGTCGCCACGCTCACCTCGCGGAACAAACCCGCGTAGTGCAGGGCGCCGAAGCCCACCGACGCCCATTTCGAAAACGCGGTCAGCCCGAGTACGACTCCGCCAGTGATCATGCCCAGGCCGACTGCCGAACCAACCTCGAGCGCGCCGCGCCGGTGCAGGCCGGCCAGCAGCGCCTGGCGCTTGAGCAGCCCCTCCTTTTCGCCGAAGCGGCGCACCGCAATACCGGTCGCCAGCATGAGCGCGCCTAGCGAGATGCCGGCCTGTGCGAACAGCAAGGTGTGCACGTCGAGCACCGCGCTGCCGATATCGAGCGGGCCGAGCAGCAGGCGCAGATAGATCAGGCTGCAGAGCACGGTCAGCAGTGCGCCGGGAATGGCGAACAGCCAACGCGGGCTGAACAGCAGCATGAAGCGCAGGTGGCGCCAGCCGTCGCGCCACGGCCGCAGGTGCGGCGGGCGCGAGCGGCCGTCCGGTGCCAGCGTCGTGGGCACCTCGCAGATGCGCATGTGGAATAGCGTGGCCTTGATCACCATCTCGGAGGCGAATTCCATGCCGGTGGTGCGCAGGTCCATCGCCAGAAACGCCTGTTTCGAAAAGCCGCGCAAGCCGCAATGAAAGTCGCGTGCCGGGCACTTGAATAACAAGCGGCCGACCGCGGTCAGGACCGGATTGCCGATGTAGCGGTTTTTCCAGGGCATGGCGCCAGGCAGGATGCCGCCGGCGAAGCGGTTGCCCATGACGAGGTCGTAGCCATCGCGCAGCCGTGCGACAAACGCGTCCAGATTGGAGAAATCGTACGAATCGTCCGAGTCGCCCATGATGATCCACTTGCCGTGCGCCGCCATGGCGCCGTGGTACAGCGCCGCGCCATAGCCGCGCTGCGGCACCGCGACCACGCGCGCGCCCAGTGAGCGGGCGATGTCCTGCGAACCGTCGGTGCTGCCGTTGTCGGCGATGACGACTTCCGCGGCGATGCCGGCGGCGTCGATCCAACGGTTCGCCTTGCCGATGCACGTGGCCAGTGTTTCGGCCTCGTTCAGACAGGGCATCAAAATGGTCAAATCTGGAGATTGCATAGGAGCGTTCGCGATGGGTATCAACCCGGCATAATGCGGAAAAAGGTAACGGGATGCAATAAAAATCTTTTTTGGGCCAGGCCGCGCCGCCTCTGCCGGACTTGGCCCGCCGTCGGCAGCATTGTTCAATGCCCGGTAAAATGTGCGCATGACCCAACTGAGCTCGCCCACCCTCTCCGCCGACCGGCGTCCTGCAGATAACGACCCGGCCATGTGGCGCGAGGGTGTCCAGGCGGGCCTGCCCACCTTGTTTGGCATCGCCGCCTGGGGCCTGGTGGTGGGCGTGGCGATGGTCAAGAGTGGCTTGAGCGTGCCGCAGTCACTGGTGATGACCTTGCTGGTATTTGCCGGTTCGGCCCAGTTGGCGTCGCTGCCGCTGATTTTGGCCAATGCCCCGATCTGGGTGGTGTTCGCCACCGCGCTGGTAGTCAACTTGCGTTTTGTGATTTTTTCTGTGCTGCTGGCGCCCCATTTTGCCCATTTGCCGTGGAAGCAGCGTTTCCTGCTTGGCTACGTGTCGGGCGACCTGACGGTGGCCATCTTCATGCGCCGCTTTCCCACCGAAGCACCGGCGCTGGGCAAGGCGTCCTACCTGAAAGGGCTGGTGATCCCCAACTGGAGCGCCTGGCAAATCGGTTCGATCGCCGGCATCTTTCTCGGCAGCGCGGTGCCGGCCGAGTGGGGCCTGGGTTTCGCCGGTTCGCTTGCCATCCTGTGCCTGCTGGTGCCGATGGTGGCCAGCCGCGCCGCGCTGTGCGGCGTACTGGTGGCCAGCGTGACGGCCGTGCTGGCATCAAGCATGCCCTACAAGCTGGGCCTGCTGGTGGCAGTCTTGCTCGGCATGCTGACCGCGATGGCGGTCGAGGAACTTCAGGAGAAATTGCATGGCTGATTGGGAAATCTGGGTCACCATCGCCACGCTGGTGGTGGCCACCGCCGCCACCCGCAGTTCGTTCTGGCTGGTGGGCCACCACATCACGATCCCCAAGCGGGTCCAGGAAATGCTGCGCTACGCCCCGTCGTGCGCGCTGGCGGCGATCATCGCGCCCGATTTGCTGATGTCGCCGTCCAATGCGGTGATCTATAGCCTGAATAACCCCAAGCTGCTGGCCGCGCTCGCTGCCATCGGCTACTACCTGCTGCGCAAAAACATGCTTGAAACCATCATTTTCGGCATGGTCGTGTTTACGGTGCTGCGGATCTGGCTTTCCTGAGGATTTCGACCCCGGCTTGCGGTAAAATAGCGTTCTTTTATCAGCCCCAACTGCGGATCGCCATGCACTTTACCCGTTTGCAAGACCTGATCGACCAACACGCCCTGGCGGGCAAGCGCGTCTTCATCCGCGCCGATTTGAACGTGCCGCAGGACGATGCCGGCAAGATCACCGAAGATACGCGCATCCGCGCTTCGGTGCCGGCGATTGCCGCGGCCCTCAAAGCGGGCGCCGCGGTCATGGTGACGTCGCATCTGGGCCGTCCGACCGAAGGCGAATTCAAGCCGGCCGACAGCCTGGCGCCGGTCGCCGCGCGCCTGGCCGAGCTGCTTGGCCAGCCGGTGGCACTGAAGCAGGACTGGGTCGACGGCGTCGAGCTCGCGCCAGGCCAGGTGGTCTTGCTGGAAAACTGCCGCGTCAACAAGGGCGAAAAGAAAAATTCCGACGAGCTGGCCCAGAAGATGGCCAAGCTGTGCGACATCTATGTCAACGATGCCTTCGGCACCGCGCACCGTGCCGAAGCGACCACCCACGGCATCGCCAAATATGCGCCGGTCGTCTGCGCCGGCCCGCTGCTGTCGGCCGAACTGGACGCGCTGGGCAAGGCGCTGGGCGCGCCTAGCCGTCCGCTGCTGGCCATCGTCGCCGGCTCGAAAGTGTCGTCCAAGCTGTCGATCCTCAAGGCGCTGGCCGACAAGGTCGACAACCTGATCGTCGGCGGCGGCATCGCCAACACCTTCATGAAGGCAGTTGGCCTGAACATCGGCAAGTCGCTGGTCGAATCGGACCTGGTCGGCGAAGCCAAAGCCATCATCGACATGATGGCCGCGCGTGGCGCCACCGTGCCAATTCCGGTGGACGTCGTATGCGCCAAGGAATTCTCGCCAACTGCCGTGGCCACCGTCAAGAACGTGGCAGACGTGGCCGACGACGACATGATCCTCGACATCGGCCCGCAAACGGCTGCCACGCTGGCGGCGCAAATCGCCAAGGCTGGCACCATCGTCTGGAACGGCCCGGTCGGCGTATTCGAATTCGATCAGTTTGGCGAAGGCACCAAGACGCTGGCGCTGGCCATTGCCAATTCCAACGGTTTCTCGATTGCAGGCGGCGGCGACACCCTGGCAGCCATTGCAAAGTACAACATCACCGACAAAATCGGTTATATCTCCACGGGTGGCGGCGCCTTCCTCGAATTCCTCGAAGGGAAAACCCTGCCGGCGGTCGAAATCCTGCTGCAACGCAGTTCCTCGTAATTCAACAGCGCAGCTTTCCGGCTGCGCTTTTACTTGAAGGATCTCTATGTATCGTGGTACCAAGATTGTCGCAACCATCGGCCCGGCTTCGACCGATTTCGATATCCTCGTTCGCATGATTGAAGCGGGCGTCGATGTCGTGCGCTTGAATTTCTCGCACGGCAAGGCGCAAGACCATATCGACCGTGCCAACCTGGTGCGCCGCGCCGCGGCCCAGTGCGGACGCGAAGTGGCAATCATGGCCGATATGCAGGGTCCGAAGATCCGCGTGGGCAAATTCGAAGACGGCAAGATCTTCCTTGAAAACGGCGACAAGTTCATCCTCGACGCCAAGTGGGGCGACAACGGCGAACTGGGCAACCAGGACCGCGTGGGCCTCGACTACAAGGCGCTGCCGCGCGACGTGCGCGCCGGCGACAAGCTGCTGCTCAACGACGGCCTGATCGTGCTGATTGTCGAACGCATCGTGGGCCACGAAATCTTTACGGTTGTTAAAGTCGGCGGCGAGCTGTCCAACAACAAGGGCATCAACCGCCAGGGCGGCGGCCTGACCGCGCCGGCCTTGACCGCCAAGGACATGGAAGACATCAAGACGGCCATGAGTTTCCAGGCCGATTACCTGGCCATCTCGTTCCCGAAAAGCGCGACCGACATGGAAATGGCGCGCCAACTGGCCAATATCGCGGGCGAGCCGTACCAGCACAAAGCCAAGATGATCGCCAAGATCGAGCGCGCCGAAGCCATCCCGGTGTTGCAGGAAATCCTCGACGCCTCCGACGGCATCATGGTCGCGCGTGGCGACCTGGCCGTGGAAGTGGGCAACGCGGCAGTGCCGGCGCTGCAAAAGCGCATGATCCGCATGGCGCGCGAGTCGAACAAGCTGG